>SBGD01000042.1 GCA_006226775.1 Paracoccaceae bacterium
GCAGCGTGCGCGCCAACAGGCATGACGATCAGGCGATCCGCCACCGACGGAAGAAATCCATTCCGGCTCGGCAACTATTTCAGCAACCTGCTAGACTGGCGGCGCAAGCCTTTTGTTCGGGGGAATGATGCGCTGTACCGTGATCCTGCCTGCCGCCGGAAAATCCGCCCGGATGCGCGGCACCGACAAGCTGCTCGAGCAGGTGGCGGGCCAGCCCTGCCTGCGCGCCATGGCGCTGCGTGGGCTCAAGGCGGGCTTTGCCGTCATCGTCACCCTGCCCCATGCCGATCATCCGCGCGCCGCCGCGCTGGCCGAGGTGCCGGCGCTGCGCCTGCCGGTGCCCGAGGCCGAGGAAGGCATGTCCGCCTCGCTGCGCCGCGCCGTCGCCGCCCTGCCCGAGACCACCGACGCCGTGCTCATCGTGCCGCCCGACATGCCCGGGATCCGCGCCGCCGACATGACCGCGCTCTGTGCCGTGGCCGAGGCCAACCCGCAGGCGCTGATCGTGCAGGCCACGACCGAGGACGGCACGCCCGGCCATCCGGTGCTGTTTCGCCGCGCGCTGTTCGCCGAATTCGCCGATCTGACCGGCGATCGCGGCGCGCAGGCGATCATCGCCGCCCACAGTCAGGCGCGCCTGCTGGTCGCGCTTGAGGGCACCCGCGCCAGGCTCGATCTGGACACGCCGGAGGATTGGGCGGCCTGGCGAGCAGGACAGGCCGCCCCGTAACCGGCCCCGGACAGGTGCCCGGGCCCGGCAAACCGGTCAACTCATCAGCAGAACCCGGGCCTGGTGGGCCTTGAGCGTGCTGCGCGCCGCCGGGTAGATCTCATGCGGCAGGCCCTGGCCGCCCAGTTCGGGAAAGAGCGTCAGAAGCTCGTCCCGCTGCGCCCGGTCCAGCGCCGCCAGCGTCAGGTCGCCGGGCTGGAAACTCTCGGACCACAGGCCATCGCCCAGCACCACCTCGTGCTGATCGAACAGGATATGCACATAGGTCACGCCGTCGTCCGCCTTGGCCTCCGCGACCCCGTCGAGACAGGTCAGATGGGTGGCGGCCACCAGCACCTCTTCCTCGCCGAACCACATCTGCGTCGCGGCATTGCCGATCAGCACCCGGTGCTGGGGCGAGACCTGCATGTCGCGCTCGGGCATGTTCGGCCCCAGCGCGCCCCGGGCGATGCAGACCGGGCGCAGCGCCGGGTTTGCCGCAACCTCGGCGGCGGTCAGCCGGCGCGCGCCGATCCAGCGGATCATCTGGTAGCCATTGTCGCGGGTCAGCACCCGGTCGCCGATGCGCAGCCGCTCGACCGGCACCTCGCCGCGCGCGGTCTTGATCAGCGTGCCGGGGGTGAAACAGGGGATGTAGTCGATGTTCTCGATGTCGGAAAAGGTCAGCGTCTCGCCGTTCAGCCATGTGACGGTGCCGCTTTCGCCGCCGGGCACGTCCAGCGTGATGACCGCCGGGCCCTGGATCACCAGCGTGTCGTTGTCATCCCCGCCCGAGCCGCCGTCGACCCTGTCGCCCTGCCCGCCGAGGATGGTATCGGCGCCGTCGCCGCCAAGGATCACATCCGAGCCCGCACCGCCGTCGATCCGGTCGTTGTCGGCGCCGCCGTCGATGGTATCGGCGCCCTGCCCGCCAAGGATGGTGTCGTCGCCGGCATAGCCGTAGATCGTGTCGTCCAGCCCGTCGCTGCCATCGGTCTGGTCGCCCTCGCTGTCGATGTAATCGGTGCCCATGGCATCGCCCGCATCGGTGCCGTCGACCACCAGGTTGGACGGAATGCCGATTGCCACCAGGAAGGCGTGATCGGCCGCCAGGGCGGGATCGATGCCGACAAGGGTCAGGCTCTCGCCGCCCGGAAAGCCCAGCACGGCATTGCCGGACCCGTCATCGCTCACCACCACGTCGCGCACCGTCACCGGGGTGGTGCCGTCCGAGGTCAGCGCCGAGACATCCAGCATGTCATTGCCGGTCAGCGAGCCGTCGCCGTTCACCGTGGGCGCGTCGAAGCCCTGCACCACGTCATGACCGCCGAAATCCGCCAGCGTCAGCGTGTCGTCGCCGCCGCCCAGCAGGATGTTCTCGATATCGGTGAAACTCGCGGTCGAAGTGCCGTCGCTGAAGGCGCCGTTCTCGGGGTTCACATCGGTCAGGTCGATGGTCAGCCCGGTGGTCGTCCCCGAAAGATCGAGCGTGTCGCCGAAAGTCTCGTCGCTGGCGTCGCCGTCGATGGTGTCATTGCCGAAATTGTCTTCGATGATGAAAAGATCGTCGCTGTAGCCGCCCCAGAGCGAATCGTCGCCGATGCCGCCGTGCAATTCGTCCTCGCCAAAGGAGCCCCGCAGGAAATCGTCGCCCGCCTCGCCGAAAAGCGTGTCATTGCCGGTATTGCCGTAGACGGTGTCGTCGCCCGCGCCGCCATATTGCAGGTCGTCGTCATCGCCGCCGTCCAGCGTGTCCGAGCCCTCGCCGCCCAGCAGCGTGTCATTGCCGCCACCGCCGAGGATCCAGTCGTCGCCGTCGCCGCCAAAGAGCGAATCCGCGCCGCTGCCGCCGTCGACCGTGTCATTGCCGCTGCCCGCGTCGACCGTGTCGGAGCCGGCCCCGGCGACGATGGAATCCGCGCCGCCATAAGCCTCGATACTGTCGTCGTCGGTGCCGGCAAGGTTGTCGCCCGCATCCACCCTGTCGCCTTCGGGATCGCCGGAGTAGCCGGCGTCGATGGTGTCCGCGCCCTCGGTGCCTTCGACGATGTAATCCGGCCCGCCGGGAATGCCGATGGCCACCAGTTCGGCCAGGTCGTCCACCTGGGTCGGGGCCACGCCCAGCAGGGTGATGCTCTCGCCGCCCGGAAAGGTCAGCACCGCATTGCCCGAGCCGTCATCGGAAACCACCACGTCCTCGGCCAGCACCGGCGTCGTGCCGCCATCCGAGGTCAGCGCCGAGACATCCAGCTGGTCCAGCGTCGTGCCATCGCCTGCATCCGTCAGGTCGAAGCCCGAGACCACATCGGCGCCCGATCCATCGGCCAGCACGATGGTGTCGCGCCCGCCGCCCAGGGTGATGGCCTCGATCTCGCTGAAGCTCGCCGTGCCGCCGCCCGAGGTGACGCTGCCCGCTTCCGGATCGGCGCCGGAAAGATCGACGGTGGTGTCGGCCGTCATCCCCGAGAGGTCGAGCGTATCGCCCGCGGTCTCGCCGCCCTCGCCGCCGGTGATCGTGTCATTGCCGAAACCGTCGTTCAGCGCGATCACGTCGTCGCCGTCGCCGCCCGAGACCAGGTCGTCGCCACTGCCGCCCTCCAGCGTATCGGCGCCGATGCCGCCGACCAGGTCGTCGTCGTCCGCGCCACCGCTCAGGCTGTCGTCGCCCGAGCCGCCGATCACCGTGTCAGCCCCGGCGCCGCCGTCCAGCGTGTCATTGCCGCCGCCATTGACCGGGGTAAAGACCGGCGTGCTCAGCTCGGCGCCGTTGAAGCCATAGGCCGCGCCGTTCTCCACCGCGCCCAGCGTGAAGTTGAGTTGCGACTGGTCGGTGAAGACACCGGTCAGCCAGGCATCCTCGTCGGTGGCGCCATTGTTCTGGGTGCCGGTGCCGGTGATGCCAGTGCTGTCGGCGGACATGGTCAGCGAGGTGCCCGCATCCACCGCATAGCCGTCAAAGTCGTTGGGATCGAGGATGGCGAACTCGGCCCCGGCGCCGGTATTGTCGTCGATGTCGATGATATTGGCGGTGCCGCTGACGACGATCGGCTCGAGCGTAGTGCCGTTGAGGAACTCCACGGTGAAGGACACCGTCTCGCCCGCCAGCGCGGCATTGCCCCCGGCGTCGATCAGGATCGGGCCATTGGCGGTATTGTAGTTCAGCGAAACGGTCAGCCCCGGGTCGGTGATCTCGGTCACGGTCAGGCGCACCGAGACCGGATCGCCGTTCTCCAGCGTGCCGACATTGTCGTAGATCACGCTGTCGCCGACCTGGGCATCGGTCAGGTCGCCGGTGTTCGATCCCGCGCGGATGTCGCCCGCGGTGACGGTGATCGAGCCGATGTCGTCGGTGCCGGTCGCGATGCCGCCGCCGGAGCTGTCGCCATGGATCAGGTCGTCGCCGTCGCTGCCGGCGATGGAATCGTCGCCGCTGCCGCCGTGCAGGACATCGGCCTCGCCGCCGCCGTCGATGGTGTCGTTCCCGGCGCCGCCGAGGATTTCGTCCTTGCCGGTGCCGCCGGTCAGAAGATCGGCCCCCGCGCCGCCGTCGATGGTATCGTCGCCCGCGCCGCCATCGACCGTATCGGCGCCGTCGCCGGCATCGACCAGGTCCGCCTCGAGCCCCGAGGAAATGCTGTCGTCGCCGGCGCCCGCGTCGATGGTGTCGCCATTGCCGCCCGCCCCGGCGCCGACACCGTCATCGACCGCATCGCCTTCGCCATCGGAATAGCCCGCGTCGATGATGTCATCGCCCGCGGTGCCATCGACCACGCCGGGCCCGGCACTATAGGCCGGCGCCGAATCCACCGCCGCCGTGCCGCTGCTGATGGTCCAGGTATCGGGCACGAAATAGACATTGGCGTCGGTGGCCAGGTAGTAGACGCCGGTATCGGTGATGTCGGAATAATAGCGGCCATTGCCGGTCCAGACCCCCGACCAGGTCCAGGCGCCGTTGCCGATGACACTGTCGGTGGTAAAGGTGCTCGGCGCACCCGAGATCGCATCGTTGCTGTCGAGGGAACCATCCCCCAAGGTAACCAGGTAACCCGTCGGCATCTATCGCCCCAACTCTTCATTCTGCTCGCAGCGGTGGTGCCGCCGGGGGGTCTTATGCCGGATCAATTTGTCATTAATTTTGTCCAATTGCGGTCGGGTCCGCGAAAGGCCGCTTTTTCGCCGTGCCAAAGGTTAATTCGTCAAAGTGGTATGCGGATCGCATCTTCTCTGGCGAGGCCCGAGGTAACTGTCTGAAATATCGCATTTTTCCGAAGCGGACACGGCAAAACAGGGCGCCGAAGACGGGCCCCTCCTACACGTCAAGCGTGCAATTTGCGTCAATTTTTCGGCGAAAACCCGCGGCGCCCTCGCGGATCGGGTCTCAGCGCATCGGACCTCGGGCCCGGATCATAACCAGGGGCGGAACCCCGCCCCTGGTTGCTTTGCACCCCGCGCCGACTGTCAGGCGCGGGAGAGCTGCATATACCTAGGTATCGGGCGCTCAGCGCACCAGTAGCTTGGCCTCATGTTTTTTCAGCGACCGGCGGGCGGCGGAATAGTCCTGCAACCCTTCGGCGGTCTCGAGTTCGGGGAAGAGCTCGTAGATCTCCGATTTCTGCCTGTCGCCCATGCCCTGCATCGTCACGTCGCCGGGCTGGAAGCTTTCGGTCCAGGCGCCGTTCGACAGGACCACCTCGTGCTGGTCGAACATGAAGTGGATATAGGTCACCCCCAGGGTGCCCACTTCGTCGACCCCGTCGAGATGGGTCAGGTGCTTGGCCGCGACCAGGACCTCGCGCTCCTCGAAGTAGAGCTGCGCCTTCTCGCTGGTCAGCAGGATGCGGTGCTGCGGGCTGACAAGGATGTCCTGCTCGGGCAGGTTGTCGCCCAGGCTGCCGGCCTGGATCAGGATCGGCCGCAGATGCGGCGCCCGCGCCAGTTGATGCCCGGTCAGGTCCGACTGGCCGATCCAGCGCACTTCCTGCAAGCCGTTGTCGCGGGTGATCACCCGGTCGCCCTCGCGCAGATCCTCGATCAGCCGTTCGCCCATCGGCGTGGCGATCGTGGTGCCGGGGGTAAAGCAGGGCACGATGACATTCTCGATATCCTCGAAGGTCGAGGTGCCCAGCAGCGCGCCGGTGTCGTCGAAATACTCGACAAAGCCGTCCTCGTTGTCGGGCGAGGTATAGGTCACCGAGATCGACCCGCCCGGAGGCGCCGAATTGGTCAGATCCAGCGTGTCATAGTCGTTGGGCATACCGTCTTCGGCATCGCCCCCCGGGCCATCGCCGCCATCGACACTGTCGCCGACGTTCGAGCCGATGATCGTGTCGCGACCATCACCGCCCAGGACGGTATCGGCGCCTTCGCCACCTTCCAGCAGGTCTTCGTCGATACCGCCGTCAATCACGTCATCGCCGGCACCGCCCAGAAGCGTGTCGTCGTCGTCGCCGCCGAGGATCGTGTCATTGCCGTCGCCGCCCTCGACATAGTCGGTGTCGTTTTCCGGCACCGGATCGGTGGCATCGGGCTCGTTGGAATAGAGCAGCCCGCTGCTTTCGGCCCCGGCGTCGATGTAATCGTCGCCGCCGTCGCCATAGATCGTGTCCGAGCCATGGCCGCCGAGGATGCTGTCATCGCCTTCGCCACCTTCGACCCAGTCGTCGTCGATGCCGGAGTCGAGCGTGTCATTGCCCTCGCCGCCATAGACGGTGTCGGAATCGTCGCCGGTCATGATCGAATCGTTGCCCGCGCCGCCCGAGACCCAGTCGCGGCCGTCATCGGTATTGGGATCGGCCAGGATGTCGCCGATCGGCAGGTTGGGATCGTCGCCGACGTAATCCGAGAAGGTGTCGATGCCGGCGAGGATCGTGTCGTCGCCGTCGCCGCCCTCGATGGTATCGGCGCCCTGCAGGTCGGTGATGCTGTCGTTGCCGCCGCCGCCATAGACCAGGTCGTCGTCGATGCCGGGGGTGATGACGTCATCGCCTTCGCCGCCGTGGATCGTGTCGCGGTCGTCGCCGGTCGAGATCGTGTCGTTGCCGTCGTCGCCGAAGACCAGATCGCGGTCGTTCTCGGGATCTTCGTCGACCGGAACGCCCGGGAAGGTCACGGCGTCGAGCGCCTCTTCCTCGGCATCGGTGATGATCTCGTCGTTGTCGTCACCGCCCTCGACCGTGTCGTTGCCGTCGCCGGTGCGCACGGTGTCATTGCCTTCGTGGCCATAGACATAGTCGTCGCCATCGCCGGAAATGACCGAATCGTGGCCTTCATAGGCTTCGACAATGTCGTCTTCGGCGTCGGCAGGATCGTCCGAGAAGATATTGTCGCTGTTGTCGATCATGTCCCCTTCGGGATCGCCGGTATAGGACGCGTCGATGGTATCGTCGCCGGGCGTGCCCTCGACGATGCCGTTCAGTCCCTCGAGAGGCGTGTCGTCGCCGGAATCGCTGTTGCTGCTTGTAGGAATAATGGGCACGTTACCAACCCCTCCGCTCGTATGAGTTGTTACAATCAAAAATGTCTGTCGAACCTGTCGCGCAGTCGCCGGACGTCGTCAAAGCGCCAGGCAGTTCCAGACCACCTCGGTATCTAGTCAAGTCAGGCATCCACGATCCCTTCGCATTCCACCTGCGGACGGTTCCCGGACCAGATCGATGGGCTCCGGGTCGCGCACCGCTTTCTTCCGATGTCGCACATGTCTGCATTGCGGACGGGATCTGGATCGGGCAATCCTTGCCCGGCTGCGGCCGGTGAAGCGGTCAAGCCTCGCCCATCGCATTCCATCCGTCCTCAGACGTACAACGGTTCAGCGGCCGCCCCCGTGGCCAGCAGATTTCACCCCCCAGTGGGCAATTGAAGAATATGTCCAGCGTTGCCTTAAACAAAGGAGAAATTGTTGGGAAAAAGTCCATATCCTGATCAGAAACAGGCAAAGACGGGGTGCGCCGCGCCGGATCGGTCCTCTCAGGTTGTGCTGGATGCGCGGCAAATTCACCTTCTATCCTTTTGATTTATAATAGTTACAAGAAAGCCTCCTGACGCGGCATGCGCCGCGACCCCTTGCACGAACACAACCTATAGGTGTACCGCGAGCGACCCGAATCTTGACGATTTCCGGCACCGGGCTGTTCCGTTTTCGGAACCAATCGGGGGAATGCCTGGGGATTGGTCACAACCGAAGGACGTCCCGCCCGCGCAGGTCGATTCGTGCGGCTGACGCACATCTTTGCCGACCCGGCGGCGCGCGGCGTTTTGCCAATGTTTCTAGTGGTTTCATGCTACCACCGGCGCCCAGGACCCGGCGGCAGGCCCTCCGCACCAGGATGCGCCCGAGCTGCCGCAGCATTTCCAACTTGGCGTGCGGTTTTGGCCGTATTCCTCGTGTTTTCCTGCAAGGGCAGTCAGACAGATACCGGGGCAGACAGAATGAACGACAAGGGGCAGGACGATTTTCGCGACCGGCTGGCGCGGATCGAGGCCAGGCGCGCACCGGCCGCGGCACCGCCCGGAAGGCGGCCGCCGTCGTCCGGCGGACCGCGCGATCCGGGCGGGCCGCCGCGCCCGCCCCGGCGCAGGACACCGGTCCGCGCCATGGTGCTGCTGGGCCTGCTGGTCGCCGGGCTGGGGGGCGGGGTCTATGCGCTTGGCACCTTCGGCTCGACCGAGGTGCCGCTCAGCCGCATCACCGACAGGTTGCTGGCCAGCACCGTGGCGCGCACCCCCACCCCCGACAGCTTCGACGGGCTGATCGCCTCGGCGCCGCGCGCGCGCAAGCAGCATGATACCGGCTGGGTGCTGCCCTCGCCGCATGTCATCACGCCCCGGCGCAGCGATCTGACGCTGGAGCAGATCGCCGTCACCCTGCCCCCGCCGCAGGAGGCGCCGCAACAGGTCCGCAGCTTTGCGCGCAATGCCGGCTGCACCCTGCGCCGCCCGCAGAAGGGCGAGGTGCTGCGCAACGTCCGGCTCTACGAGCCTGCGCGCTATACCCATACCCATGCCTTCTGGAACGCGGAACTGGCCGAGGCGGTGGTCGACCGCATCGAGGGCCTCACCCGCGATCCCAACCACTACAAGAACGGCGCGATTGCCGACGGGCGCATGGGGCTGGTGGATGTCTTCGTCACCGATACCTCGGCGCCGGTCTACCTCGTGCTGCAAAGCTTCAACCGCGACGTGATCTGGAACCTCCACCTCGCCCCCGGCGTGACCCTGCGCCACGTGGCGATGATCGGCAACAAGTCGGGCTTTGCCGCGCCGCCGGGCAGCTACACCCACGAGGCGCTGCGGATCGGGGATTTCATCGACGATGACACCGTCAACGACAATGAAACCATCCGCCCCTGCATGGTGGCACCGTTTCGCAAGCCCCAAGGCGACTGGCCGCTGCTGGCCAAGGTGACCGACCCCAGGGACGGCAGCCACTACCGCGACATGCTGCGGCTGATGAGCCAGGGCCACCGCGCCTTCGACGCCTGGTACAGCGCCACCCTCGGCCAGCCCGCCGACGTCAACCTGACCAGCGCGATCTCTACCGCCCATGCGCTGTCCGGCCCCGAGCCCGCGGCGCCGATCCCGCTCGAGCCGGTGGAGAGCCGCCTGCTGCACCTGATGGCGACCGATCACGTGGCCTTTGGCAACGACCAGCTTCTGGCGCTGCATGACGGGCTCTTGCTGGCCGCGACCGGCGGCGACCTGTCGATCCTGCACCCGGCCCCGATGGAGGTGAGCCCGCAATGAGATACATCCTGATCATCCTCGGCCTGCTGCTCTTTCTGGGCTGGAGCGTGCCCAGCCTGAAATGGGGCCTCGAGGTCGCCGAGGCGCAAGTGGCCCTGCGCGACGGCGATGCGTCGCAACTGGCCGAGGTCATCGGCGGCCCGGCCCCGCTGCGCTGGTGGCAGCGGCGCAAGGACTTCAACGACACGGTCAACACCAGCTTCCTGTCGGACGAGCGGTTCGTGTCGATCGAGCTCGAGATGCCCTTTGCCGAGCTGCTCGCCGCCGGTGAGCCGATCCCCGATCCGGTCTTCCGCGAGGTCTATGCCGCTGCGCGCGCGCCGTCGCGGCTGATCCGGCTCTGCGCGGAGGTGCTCGACACCCTGGCCGTCACCTGCGACGTGGCCAAACCCCGGGCGCGGGTCAAGGACGATGGCCGCACGACGCTGCAAGGCAACCTGTGATTCATCCCCGCCGATGCGCCCGGCGACCTGGAGCGCAAGGGCCTGCGCCCGGTGCGGCTGCACGCGGCACTGACCCGCGGCGTCGAGGTGCCCTTCACCGCCGAGGGGCGCCGCAAGGCGCTGACCAATGCGCGCCTGCTGTGCAAGTCGCTGCGCAGCGTGGCCGGCAATTGCGTGGTCACCCGCGTCTCGCTCTCCGAGGCGCGGGGGACGCGCCGGAGCGGTGCGGGGCTGCTCAACGCCCGCGCGCAACTGACCGTGCACGCCGATCCGGCCGAGATCGACCGCAAGACCCTGGAAGCCACCCTCGCCCGGCTGACGCCGATGCTGATGTACTGAGCGGCTAGTCCGCCAGGTGACAGGCGACCCTTGCGCCGCGCAAGGCCCGCATTTCCGGGCGGGTAGTCTTGCAGATATCCTCGGCCAGCGGGCAGCGCGGGTGAAAGGCGCAGCCCGGCGGCGGGTTGATCGGATCGGGGATCTCGCCTTCGGGCGGGATGACCTCGCGCCCGAACCCGTCCATCCGCGGCGCCGCTTCCAGCAGCATCTGGGTATAGGGATGTTTCGAATCCTCGAAGAGCTCCTCCGGCCCCGCCTCCTCGACCAGCCGGCCAAGGTAGAGCACGCCGATCCGGTCGGCCATGTGGCGCACCACGGTCAGGTCGTGGCTGATGAAGACGTATGTCAGGCCGAACTCGTCCTTGAGATCGCTCATCAGGTTGAGCACCTGCGCCTGCACCGAGACATCCAGCGCCGAGGTCGGCTCGTCACAGACGATCAGCCGCGGGTCCGAGGCCAGCGCCCGGGCAATGCAGATCCGCTGCCGCTGGCCGCCGGAGAATTCATGCGGGAACTTGCCCGCGTCCTTGACCGAAAGCCCGACCTGCTCGAGCAGTTTCTCGGCCAGCCCCTCGGTCTTGCCGCCGCGCGCCGCCACCGGCTCGACAATGATGTCCTTGACCCGCCAGCGCGGGTTGAGCGAGGCGAAGGGATCCTGAAAGATCATCTGGATATCGGCGCGGATGGCATCGAGCTTGGCGGCATCTGTCTCATGCGCCAGGTCGACGCCCTCGATCTCGACATTGCCCTGCGAGGGCTTCAAGAGCCCCACCAGCATCCGCCCGATGGTCGACTTGCCCGAGCCGCTCTCGCCCACGAGCGCATAGGTCGTGCGTTCCGGCACCTCGAAATCCACCTCCGAGACGGCGGTCAGAAAGGCCTTGGGGCGCCGTTCCAGCACCCGGTTCAGCCAGGGTTTCGACACATCGAAGACGCGGGTGAGATTTGCGACCTTAACCAGCGCCATCAGAGCACCTTCTCCTCTTCGACCAGCGGATGCCAACAGGCGGCGAGCCCGTTCTCGACCTTCGGCGGCGGCGGTCTGCGGCAGACCTCGGTGGCGCGCGGACAGCGCGGGTGGAAGGCGCAGCCATCCGGCACCGCGTCCAGCCGCGGCATGGCGCCGGGGATCTGGTGCAGCCGGTCCTTGCCGGCCGAGGCGAGCGGCGTCGAGGCCATCAGCCCGTGAGTATAGGGATGCTGCGGCCGGGTAAGCACCTGTTCCACCGGGCCAAGCTCGGCCAGGCGTCCGGCATACATCACCGCCACGCGGTCGGTCGCCTCGGCAATCACGCCCATGTCATGGGTGATCAGCATCACCGCCGTGCCGCGTTCACGGCAGAGCCGTTTCAACAGCGCAATGATCTGCGCCTGCACGCTCACATCCAGCGCCGTGGTCGGCTCGTCGGCGATAATCAGGCTCGGCTCGGCACAAAGCGCCAGCGCGATCACCACCCGCTGCCGCATCCCGCCCGAGAACTCGTGCGGATAGGAATTGACCCGCTCTGCCGCACCGGGAATGCCGACCTCCTCCAACGCCGCCACCGCGCGTTTGCGCGCCTGGCTGTCGGAGAGGTTCAGGTGGGTCTGCATGGTTTCCACCAGCTGATCGCCGATCCTGAGCAAGGGGTTGAGCGAGGTCAGCGGGTCCTGGAAGACCATGCCGATCTCCTTGCCACGCAGCTTGCGCATCGCCTCGCCCTTGAGCTGGTCGATGCGCTGGCCGTTGAGCCAGATCTCGCCGGACGCGACATGCGCGGGCGGGGAAAGCAGGTCGATCACCGCATTGCCGGCCATGGACTTGCCCGCGCCGCTTTCGCCCACGACGCCGAGGATTTCGCCCTCGTGGATGTCATAGCTGACACCATCCACCGGGCGAACGATGCCATGCCGGGTGGGAATCTCGACGCAGAAATCGCGGATGGAAAGGACGGTCTTGCTCATCACCGCAACCTCGGGTTCAGCGCATCGCGCAGCCAGTCGCCCAACAGGTTGACGCTCAAGGCCAGCGCCAGCAGCGTGCAGGCCGGGAAGAACAGGATCCACCATTCGCCCGAGAACAGGAACCCCTGCCCGATGCGGATCAGCGTGCCCAGCGACGGCTGGGTCGGCGGCGCGCCGACACCGAGGAAGGACAGCGTGGCCTCGGCAATGATCGCCAAAGCCAGCGAGATCGTCGCGATCACCAGCACCGGCGACAGCACGTTGGGCAGGATATGGCGCAGCATGATCGCGCCGGGTGTGCGCCCGATCAGCCGCGCGGCCTGGACGTATTCCTTGTTCTTCTCGACCAGCGTGGCGCCGCGCACCACCCGCGCGAACTGCACCCAGTCCGACAGGCCGATGGCGAGGATCAGCACCCAGATCGCCATCTGGTCGCGGTATTCCACCGGCGTCACGCCCTTGGCGATGCCAAAGATCAGCATGGCCACGAGGATCGACGGAAAGGTCAGCTGCACATCCGCCGTGCGCATGATGATCGTCTCCAGCCAGCCGCCGACATAGCCCGAGATCAGCCCCAGCGTGATCCCGAGGATCATGGCGAAGGTCACGGCGGCGACGCCGACAAACAGCGAGATCCGCATGCCATACAGGATGGTCGAGAAGACATCGCGCCCCTGGTCGTCGGTGCCCAGAAGGAAGGTCTCGCCGGTAAAGGCATTTGGCTCCATCGGCGGGGTGAAACCGTTCATCAGGTTCAGCGAGGACGGATCGAAGGGATTGGTCGGCGCGATCCAGGGCGCCAGCACCGAGGACAGCACCAGCACCAGCACCACCAGCGCCGAGATCACCGCCACCGGCGAGCGGCGGAAGGTGTAGAAGACATCGCTTTCCAGCGCGAGGCGCATCCGCGACTTGGGCGGCGGCGCGATCGGGGCGTCGGGGGGCATGTCGGTCATCAATGGCCTCCTGTCCGGTCGGCGCGCAACCGCGGGTCGATGAAGAAATAGAGGATGTCGACCAGCAGGTTGATGCCGACGAACATCACCGAGATCAGCATCAGGTAGGCCGCCATCACCGGGATGTCGACGAACTGGATCGCGTTGATGAAGAGCAGCCCGACACCGGGCCATTGAAACACCGTCTCGGTGATGATGGCGAAGGCGATGATCGCGCCAAGCTGCAAGCCGATCACGGTGATCACCGGCACCATGGTGTTCTTCAGCGCGTGGTGAAAGTTCACCGTCCGGTCCTTGAGGCCGCGCGCCCGGGCGAACCGGATGTAATCCTGCCGCAGCACCTCGAGCATTTCCGAGCGCACCAGCCGCATGATCAGCGTCATCTGGTACAGCCCCAGGGTGATCGACGGCAGGATCAGCGCCTTGAGGCCGCTGGCGGTCAGGAACCCGGTCTTCCAACCGCCCAGATCCACCACGTCGCCGCGCCCGAAACTGGGCAGCCAGCCAAGCTCGACCGAGAAGACATAGATCAGCAGGATGCCGATCAGGAAGGTGGGCAGCGAGACCCCGATCAGCGAGGCCGACATGATGACATGGGCCAGCACCCCGTCGCGGCGGATCGCGGTGAAAACCCCCAGCGCGATGCCGAAGACGATGGCAAGGATGCTCGAGACCGCCGCAAGCTCCAGCGTGGCCGGCGCGCGCTCGAGCAGGATCTGCGTGACCGGGCGGCCCTGGCGGTAGCTGACGCCGAAATTGCCCTGGATCGCCTCTTGCAGGAAGCGGAAGTACTGGACAAAGAAGTTCCGATCCAGCCCGAGCTGTTCGCGCAGCCGGGCGATATCCTCGGCGGTCCGCTCCTGGCCCAGCATGTTGTCGATCGGATCGCCGACAAAGTTGAACATCGAAAAGGCGACGACCCCCACCACCAGCAGGACAAGGATCGACTGGCCGACGCGGCGGATGATGAAGGCTAGCATGGCGCCAAGAGATAACGCGCGCTATTGCGGGTCAAGCGCAAAAGCACCCCGGTGACGCGAGGACGCCCCCGGGGCAGGTCGAAACGGAAGACAATTCCCCGAGCGGCCCCGCCGTCAGAGCGGGCGCGCCGCAGGAAATCGCCCCCCACGTCGGTCTCAGTTCACCGTCACCCAGCGCAGGATGAAGAAATCGTCGGGCCGCTGGGTCAGCTCGATATTGGCGCGCGTGCCCCAGACCAGCGGCTGCACGTAAAGCGGCACATAGGCCTGTTCGTCGGCCATGATCTGCGCCACCTCGTCGAGCATCGCCTGGCGGGCGTCCTCGTCGATCTCGGACTGGATCAGCGGCAGAAGCTCGTCGATGCGGGCGTTGGAATAGCCCCCGAAATTCCAGCTTCCCAGCTTCTTTTCCTCGTTCGGCGTGGCGACGAGAAATCGGATCGGGTGTTCGGCATCAAAGGTGCCCGGCGACCAGCCCAGCAGGAAGATGTCGAAATTGCCGCCGCGCAGCTCGGGCCAGTAGTTGTTGACCGGCATCGCATCCAGAGAAGCCGTGAGCCCCACCTGCGCCAGCATGCCCGTCACCGCCTGGCAGACGGATTCGTCGTTCAGATAGCGGTCGTTGGGGCATTTGAAGCCAAATGAAAACCCCTCGGGAAAGCCCGCCTCGGCCAGAAGCGCGCGGGCCTTGTCGGGGTCATAGGCGGGGGCATCGGCCAGCGCCTCGGAATAGCCGCTCATGGCGGAACTCACCAGCTGGTTCACCGGCTCGGCATTGCCGCGCATGATGGTCTGCAGGATCGCCGGGACATTGATCGCATGGGCCACGGCCTGGCGCACGCGGGCATCGGCAAAGGGATTGGCGTCCGTGGTTTCGGCCGAGTATTTCAGTGCCCCGGCTTCATGCGGAAAGCCCAGCATGATGACCCGCGCCTCGATCCCCTGGACCACCTTGACCTGCGGATCCTGCGCCAGCCGCGCGGCGTCCTGGATCGGCACCGGGTTGATGAAATCTACGTCGCCCGAGAGCAGCGCCGCCACCGCCGTCGCCGGGTTCTGGATCGGGGTCAGCTCGGCGCGGGTGATATTGTGCTCGGCCTCGCCCCACCAGCCCTCAAACGGCTCCAGCACCGTGCGCAGCCCCGGCTCGCGCGCGGTGACCCGGAAGGCGCCGGTGCCATTGGTATTGATCGTGGCGAAGTTGCCGCTTTCCTTGTCGGGGCGGGTGGCATTGTTGGCCTCGGCCCAGCCGCTGTCGAGGATCATCCAGTTGGCGATCGACGACGGGAACAGCGGGTTGGGCGCATTGGTCATGAAGTCGATGGTGCGCGCGTCGACGACCCTGACCTCCGAGACCGGCGCGAACCAGCTTGCGGTATCCGCCTCGGGGCTCGAGGCGCGCTCATAGGAAAACAGCACGTCCTCGGCATCGAAGGCGCTGCCGTCGTGGAAGGTCACGCCCTCGCGCAGGGTAAAGCGCCAGCCCTCGCCCTGCCCGATCGGCTCCCATGCGGTGGCGAGTGCGGGCTCGACCGACATGTCCTTGCCGCGGCGCACGAGGCCCTCGTAGACGTTGTTGAGAAAGCCCAGCACGGGCGTCGAGTTGACCGCATGCGGGTCCATGGACTGGGGGTCGGTGGTGACCGCCCATCTGAAGTCCTCGGCAGCCAAAGGCGCGGCAAGAGCCACCCCCAGCGCCGCCGCGACGGCGCATATCCTTCGTGACATCGCATGTTCTCCCCTGTTGGTTCGGGTCGAGCCTAGCACAGCCGGGGGCTGCTTCCATGCACAACCCTTGGTGGTTGGGGGCATCGGGCCAGGCTTGGGCGTGGTGGCGGCGTCGAGATCACGCCAGCCGTGTCAAATCCATGCGAGGCGCGCAGGGAAATTCGCGCGGCGAGAGCCGCCGCCGTTCGCACACCGACCGGACGTCACCGGAGCGCCGGGCCTTCACGCGGGTCACGCGCCATCCGGGCCGATCGGGAAGTGACAGGCGGCCAGGTGGGCGTCGCCCTGCAAATCCGGGCGCTCGACCCGGCACCGATCCTGGGTCTTCCAGCAGCGCGGCGCAAAGGGGCAACCGGCACCGACCTCAAGCGGCGATGGCAGTTCTCCGGCCAGCTTGATCCGGTCGGCTTTGGCCAGTGGATCGGCGCGCGGCGTCGCCGACAGCAGCGCCTTGGTATAGGGGTGTTTCGGCGCGGCAAAGACCGCCTCCTTGCTGCCCTTTTCGACAGCGCGCCCGAGGTACATGACGATGACGTCATCGGCCACGTGATGCACGACACTCAGGTCATGGCTGATGAACAGGTAGGCCAGGTTCAGCCGGTCCTGCAGATCGACCAGCAGGTTGAGAATGGCGCTCTGGATCGACAGGTCCAGCGCCGAGACCGGCTCGTCCAGCACCAGCACCTTGGGTTCCAGCATGAGGGCGCGGGCCACGGCGATCCGCTGGCGCTGGCCGCCGGAGAACATGTGCGGGTAACGGTCGAAATGCTCGGGCCGCAGCCCGACAAGGCCAAGGGTCTTGCGCGCCTGCGCCTCGCGTTCTTTGCCGGACATCTTGGGGCGATTGATGACCAGCGGCTCCATCAGGATGGTGCCGATGGTCTGGCGCGGGTTCAGCGAGCCGTAAGGGTCCTGGAACACGATCTGGACCGAAGACCGCAGGTCGGGCCAATCCGCCCGGGTCACCGGCTTGCCATCCAGCGTCAGGGCGCCCTCGGTCGGCTCTTCGATAAAGGTGACAAGCCGGGCCAGGGTCGATTTCCCGCAGCCGGATTCGCCCACCACGGCCAGGGTCTTGCCGGCATAAAGCTCGAAATCGAGGCCGCCGACGGCGCGCAGCACCTGCGACCTGGAAAACAGGCCGCCGCTGACATCGTAGTGGCGCGTCAGGCCCTTTGCGGACATCACCGGAGCCGTCATGACGCGATCCTGTCGTCGGTATTGATGGGATAATGACAGCGCGCCTGGCCCAGCTCGGCGCTTCGTGGCTGGGGCGGCTCGGCCTTGCAAAGCGCATCGGCGTACTTGCAGCGCGGCGAGAAGAGACACCCCGCGGGGCGGTCGAATTGCCCCGGAACGACGCCGGGAATGGTCGGCAGATGCCGGCCCACCGCACGCTCGGGCAGCGCATCGAGCAGCGCGCCGGTATAGGGATGATGCGGCGTCCGGAACAGCGACACCACCGGCTGTTCCTCGATCTTCTGCCCGGCGTATTGCACGCAGACACGCTCGGAGGTTTCGGCCACCACGCCCATGTCATGGGTGATCAGCACCAGCCCCATGTCGGTCTCGGCGCGCAACTCGACCAGCAGATCGAGGATCTGCGCCTGGATGGTGACATCCAGCGCCGTGGTCGGCTCGTCCGCGATCAGCAGCTTCGGCTTGCAGGCAATCGCCATCGCGATCATCACCCGCTGGTTCATGCCGCCCGACAGTTGATGCGGAAAGGCCGAGAGCCGCTTTTCCGGCGCCGGGATGCCGACCTGTTCGAACAGCTCGATGGCGCGGGCATGGCGGGTGCGCCGGTCCATGCCCAGGTGAAGGCGCAGCGCCTCCTTGATCTGCCATCCGACCTGGAAACACGGGTTCAGCGAGGACATCGGCTCCTGGAAGATCATCGCCAGATCCTTGCCGACGATCCGCCGCCGCGCCGGTGCGCTCAGACCTTTCAGATCATGACCGTCGAACTCGATCCGATCGGCGGTCACGGTGGCGGTCCAGGGCAAGAGGCCCATCAACGCCAGCATCGACACCGATTTGCCCGAGCCGCTTTCGCCGACGATGGCCACGACCTCGCCCTTGTCGACGTCCATGTCGACGGAATCCACCGCGCGGAACCGGCCCGAGGCGGTGGCGAAGTCGACGCTGAGGTTGCGGATGCTCAAAAGGGCTATGGCTCAGCTCCGCTTCAGTTTGGGATCGAGCGCGTCGCGCAGCCCGTCCCCCATCAGGTTGATCGCCAGCACGGTGACCAGGATGGCCAGCCCCGGAAAGGTCACCACCCACCAGGCGCGCAGGATGAACTCGCGCGCTTCGGCCAGCATCGTGCCCCATTCCGGCGTCGGCGGCTGCGCGCCCATGCCCAGAAAGCCCAGCGCGGCGGCATCGAGGATAGCGGTCGAGAACGACAGGGCGCCCTGCACGATGATCGGCGCCAGGCAATTGGGCAGCACGGTGATGAACATCAGCCGCAGCCGCCCCGCCCCCACGACCTTGGCGGCGGTGACATAGTCCTTCTGACGCTCCGACAGCACGCTGGCGCGGGTCAGGCGCACGTAATGGGGCTGCAGGACGATGGCGATGGCGATCATCGCATTGGTCAGCGAGGGTCCCAGGATCGCCACCAGCACCAGCGCCAGCAAGAGCGAGGGGAAGGCCAGGATGATGTCCATGATGCGCATGATGATCGCGTCCAGCCACCTGGGCGCGAAGCCGGAAATCAGCCCCACCAGGATGCCGCCGCTGGCCGCGATGGTGACCACCACGATGCCGACGAAGAACGAATACCGCGCGCCCTCGATCAGCCGCGACAGCATGTCCCGGCCCAGCGGATCGGTGCCCAGCACGAAGGCCCAGCTGCCGCCCTCCTGCCAGACGGGGGGTTGCAGGGTGTTCTGGCGGAACTGCTCGGTCGGGTCATAAGGCGCCAGGATCGGTCCGAAGGCGGCAAAGATCGCAAAGGCGATGAACACGTAAAGGCCGATCACCGCGCCTCGGTTCTCGCGGAAATAGAACCAGAACTCGCTGAGGCGTCCGGGGCGTTCGGGGGCATTGGTGGCGGCCTGTGTCATCTCAGCGCTTCCTGATCTTGGGATTGATGACACCGTAAAGCACATCGACGGTCAGGTTCACGACCATGACCATCACCGCGATCAGCAGGAGCCCGCCCTGCACCACCGGGTAATCGCGGCGGAAAATGCTGTCGACCATCCATTTGCCGATGCCGGGCCAGCTGAAGATCGTCTCGGTCAGGATCGCCCCGGCCAAAAGCGTGCCGACGGACAGGCCGATCACCGTGATCACCGGGATCAGCGCATTGCGCAGCGCATGGATGCCGTTGATGCGAAACGGCGGCAGCCCCTTGGCGCGGGCGGTGCGGATATAATCCTCGCCCAGAACCTCCAGCATCGCCGAGCGGGTTTGCCGCGCGATGACCGCCAGCGGGATCGTGCCCAGCACGATGGTCGGCAGCAAGAGGTGACGCACCGCGGATTTGAACGCCCCGGACTGGCCCGAGGCCAGCGCATCGTAGAGCATGAAGCCCGAGGCATTGGGAAAGTAGTACAACAGGTCGATGCGTCCCGACACCGGCGTCCATTGCAGGTTGCCGGAGAACACGATGATCAGCAGCAAGGCCCACCAGAAGATCGGCATCGAATAGCCCACCAGCGCGGTCGACATCAGGGCGCGGTCGAAGAACTTGCCGCGGTTCACCGCGGCGATGACACCTGCGGGCAGGCCCAGCACGACGGCAAAGATCATCGCGCAGATCGACAGTTCCAGCGTGGCCGGGAACAGGGTGAAGAACTCGTCCCAGACCGGGCGCTTGGTGACGAAGGATTGCCCCAGGTCGCCCTGCAGGACGCCGGTGAAATACTCCCAGAACTGGATATGGATCGGCCGGTCGAAGCCGAATTGCGCGCTCAGTTCGGCATAACGTTCCTCGGTCAGGCCGCGTTCGCCCGCCATCACGATGATCGGATCGCCCGGCAACACCCGGATGAAGGCAAAGGAGATCAGCGTGACGCCCACGAAGGTGGGCACGAAGGTGAGCAGGCGCGCGGCCAGGTATTTCAGCATTTCAAGACCGTAAGCTCCGTCGGAAAGGTGGTGAGAGAGACGCAGCCATCCTCGGTGACGAGGATGTCATCCTCGATCCGCACGCCGAAATCGCCGATCCGGTAGAGCCCCGGCTCATTGGTAAAGACGCAGCCCGCGGGCAGGACCTGGTGGTTGCCGCGCATGATATAGGGGGCTTCGTGGACGTCGCGGCCCAGCCCGTGGCCGGTTTTGGTGCGAATGCGGTCGCCGTAGGGCGAGGCCTCGAGAACCCCGGTGACCGCATCGTCGATCTCATGCGCGGTTATCCCGGCGCGGGTGATCGCGTGCCCCTTGCGGTTGGCGCGCAGCACGGTGTCATAGACGTCGGCGGCCCGGTCGCTGGCATGATCCAGGAACACGGTGCGGGTGATATCGGCGGCAAACCCGTGCTTGCGGGCGCCGAAATCTATCAGCAGGGCGTCGCCGGCCTTGACGGCATAATCGGGCCGCGCCTTGGCGTGCGGGCGGGCCGATCCGTCGCCGGCGGCGACGATGGGGTGAAACGCCTGATCCTCGGCCCCATGGGCAAAGAGCGCCTGGATCAGCGCCTGCTCGATCTCGGTCTCGGTCTGGCCCAGCCGGACGCCGTCCAGGGTCTGGGCAAGCGCGCGCTCGGAGATCTCGATGGCGGCCCTGAGTGCTGCAATATCCTCGGGCGTCTTGACCATCCGCAGCCCGGAAATCGCCGCCTCGCCGTCGACGATGCGCAGATCGGGCTGCGCCTTTTTCAGCGCGTGATGCACGAAGACGCGCATGATCTGGCCTTCGACGGCCAGCGATCCGATCTTCAGATGCGCCGTCAGGGCGGCAAAGGCGGCGTCATAGCCATCCTGGTCGCGCCAGTCGAAGACAGCGCCCTCGAAGCCGACCAGATCCCAGCTCTGCAATTCCAGGTTGGGCACCAGGGCGGCGGGCGTGCCGGTCGCGGGGATCACGATCAGGAAGGGGCGTTCGTGGCTCATGAAAGGATGAATGACCGCGCGGGTAAAGTTCGGCCCGGGCACCAGCGCCACCGCCTCCACCCCCAGATCGGTTGCGACAGCGGCGTAGGCGGCAAGCCGGGCGGAAAGCGGTTCGGTCATTTCGGAAAGCCTTTGCGAAGGGCCGATGCGGACAAAGAAGCGGCGCCGATGGCGGCGCCGCTCCGGGTTGGTTACTTCAGGCCCACCTGGTCGAAGATGTGGCCGCCCAGCGGATGCACGATATAGCCGTCCACCTCGGGGCGCATGGCCATGTAGACCACCGAATGCGCGATGGTCGCCCAGGGCGCCTGGTCCTTGAAGATGACCTGGGCCTCTTCGTAGAGCGGCTGGCGCTCTGCCTGCGTGCCCAGCACCTTGGCCTTCTGGATCAGGTCCTCGAACGGCTGGTGGCACCAGTTCGCCCGGTTCGAGTTCTCCAGCCCGTCGCAGCCCAGCAGCACGGCAAGGAAGTTGTCCGGGTCGCCATTGTCGCCGGTCCAGCCCAGCAGCACCGCGCCGTCGCGGTCCAGCGCGCGCGACCGCGACAGGTACTCGCCCCATTCATAGGACACGATCTCGACCTCGACGCCGATCTTGGCGAAATCCTCCTGCATCAGCTCGGCCATGCGCCGCGCATTGGGGTTGTAGGGACGCTGCACCGGCATCGCCCAGATCTTCATCTTCAGGTCGCTGACGCCCTCGGCCTCGAGCATCGCCCTGGCGCCTTCGGGATCGTAGGGATCGTCGACAACCGCATCGTTGTAGGACCACATGGTCGGCGGGATCGGGTTCTTGGCGATCTGGCCCGAGCCCTGGAACACCACGTCGATGATGGCCTGCTTGTCGATCGCCATGTTCAGCGCCTTGCGGACCTTGGCATTGTCGTAGGGCGCCATCAGGGTGTTATAGGCCAGATAGCCGACGTTCAGGCCTTCCTGCTCCATCACCACGATGTCGGGATTGTCCTTCATCGCCTGGATATCCGCCGGGTTCGGATAGGCGGTGACATGGCATTCGCCCGCCTGCACCTTTTGATAGCGGACCGAGGCATCCGGCGTGATCGCGAAGATCAGCGCCTCGGCCTTGGCCTTGTCGCCCCAGTAGTCGTCATTGCGCAAATAGCGGATGACGGCGTCTTTCTGATAGGCTTGGAAGGTGAAGGGCCCGGTGCCGATCGGCGCCTGGTTCACCATTTCCGGTGTGCCGGCCTCCAGCATCGCGTCGGCATATTCCTTGGACACGATCGAGGCGAAATCCATCGCCATGTTCGCGATCATCGGCGCCTCGGGCCGGGTCAGGTTGAAGACGACCGTATACTCGTCAGGCGCCTCGATGCTTTCGATCAGGTCGGGCATCGACATGCCGCCGAAGTACTCCCAGGTGCCGCCCGAGACGGTGTAATAGGGATTGTCCTCGTTGCCCTGGCGGTCGAAGCTGAAGATCACGTCCTCGGCGTTGAAGTCGCGCGTCGGCGTGAACATGTCGTTGTTGTGAAACTTCACGCCCTTGCGCAGGTTGAAGGTGATGGTCTTGCCGTCTTCGGACACCTCCCAGCTTTCGGCCAGGCCCGGGATCACCTCGGTCGTGCCGACCTTGAACTGGGTCAGGCGGTTGTAGATCGGGTGGCTGGAGGCATCGAAGGTGGTGCCCGAGGTGTAAAGCGCCGGGTCGAACCCTTCGGGCGAGCCTTCGGAGCAATAGACCAGTGTCTGGGCTGATGCGGCCGTCGAGCACAGTGCCAGCGCCATGGCCCAGCTGGCGAGCTTCGGTTTGAACGTCATTTTTATTGTCTCCCTGTTGTGAGGACGGCTGAGTCCTCAAACGAATGGTAGCAGTTAAACAGCCTTTGTCGCCGCATACCAGAGCAGTTGTTTTCAGCCGCATTTTCCGGCCCCCCCGGGCGATTGCGCGGCCCGGGTCTCGCCGGTGCCGGGTGCGGGGGTGGCGTTTTCCGGGATGCGCCATCCCGGGTTGAACCTGCGAGGCGCGGGTATCCGGGCCGGGTTTCGCAGGGGGCGTTTCCTGGCCAATGGCGCGGAACGCATCCCGTCGTGAGAACGCCCGCCTCCCGGCCCCCGGCCCTGCCGAAATCCGCGGCTGCGCGCCCGCCAAGCGACAGGGCGCGCGCAGAGGGGCGGCCCGCCAGGACCGCCCCTTCACTCTTCCACGAACCCGATCAGTTCACCGTGAAGTTCTTCACCTTCGGCTGGTCTTCCGGGTCGACCTCGATGCCGAATTTCTCGGCCATGCCCCAGTTCAGCACCTGGTGGTGGATCGGGATGTAGAGCGCTTCGTCCTGCACCACGCGCCAGATGTCGGCGATATCCTGGTTGCGGGCCTCGAGGTCGGTGTTCGAGGCCAGCGACTTGATCTTGGCGTCCAGCTCGTCGTTGTCATAGCCGGTGCCGTTCCAGGTGCCGATGTCGGATTCGCGGCCATGCACCAGGAAGTTGAAGATATACTCCGAATCGTAGGTCGGAACCCCCCAGCCCAGCATGTAGAAATCGGTCCCGCCTTCCGAGATCAGCGGGAAGTGCTGTGCCTTGGGCTTGGCGTCGAGGTTCACCTTCACGCCGATCTGGCCCAGCATCCCCACTGCCGCCTGGCAGATCGCCTCGTCGTTGATGTAGCGGTCGTTCGGGCAATCCAGCCGGATCGAGAAACCGTCGCCATAGCCCGCCTCTTCCATCAGCGCCTTGGCGCCCTCGATATCGGTGCTGCTTTCGGCGTCCATCTCTTCGGTCCAGCCGTTGACGAAGGGCGGCGCGATCATGCCCGCCGGGATCGACTGGCCGCGCATCACCACCTGCTGGATGGCGTCGCGGTTGATCGCCATCGACATGGCCTTGCGCACGCGCACGTCGGCCAGCGGGTTCTTGCCCTCGACATTGTCGCTCTCGAGGTCATCGGCGCCCATGTTCATGCCGAAAAAGATCACCCGGTTCTGCGGCGCCTGCTTGACGGTCAGCCCGTCGGCATTCTTGACCCGCTCGAGATCCTGGACCGGCATGTCCTGCAGGAAATCCACCTCGCCCGAGAGCATCGCGGCCACACGAGTGGCGGCGTTCTGGATCGGGGTATAGACGATCTCGCTCACGTCCATGGGAAACTGGTCGCGGCCCCAGTAGTCGTCGTTGCGCACCATGACGGTCTTCACGTCAGGCTCGCGGCTTTGCAGCTTGTAGGGGCCGGTGCCATTGGCATTGGTGGTGGCATAGGTGATCTCGCCGCCCTCGAAATCCTGCACGTTGACGGTGTTGTTGGCCTCGGCCCAGTCCTTGTCGAGGATGAACAGGTTGGTGAGGTTCGACGGCAGGATCGGGTTCGGCCCGTCGGTGACCATCTCGACGGTGTGGTCGTCGACCGCGCGCACCTCCTTGATCGAATTGATCAGCTCCTTCATGTCGGAATTGGGCTGCATCGCGCGCTCGAAGCTGAAGACCACGTCCTCGGCGGTGAAATCGGCGCCATCGTGGAATTTCACCCCCTGGCGCAGGTTGAAGACCCAGACCTCGGGCTCGTCCTCCTTGGGCGCCCAGTCGGTGGCCAGCGCCGGCTCGAAGGCGCCGGTGATGTCGCGGATCACCAGCGGTTCGTACATCTGGTGGCGCACGGTATGGGACGGGCCTTCGTTCTGGGAATGAGGATCAAGCGTCAGCGCGTCGCCGGCCCGGGCCCAGCGCAGGGTCTCGGCCGAGAGCGGCACGGTGGTGGCCATCAAGGCCCCGATCACGGAAAGGGCGAAGGTCTTTTTCATGGGGGTTCCCTGTTTCTTGTGTCTGTGTTGCGTCTCGTTGGACATGGCCGCAGTCTTTGACACCGCCGCGCGAAAGACAAGGCCCCACTTTGCCGGGGCCGGCGGCACGTCGGGTCAGCGGGGCGCGGCCTTTGCGGGGCGGTGCGCGCCACCGGCGGGCTTTTTCGCCCCGCCCCGGCGTGGAATGTGCCGAAAACGACGCGATGTCGCGGATGGGCCAGATCTTTGCCCCCCGGCATCCCAAGCTCGGACAACCGCGAGGGAGGCGTGACGTGGCACACAGGCTCTGTCTCTATATCATCGCATGTCGCACCATCGGCGCTGCCCGCGGGCGCGCGGCGCGCGGACGGCCGGGAGCGGGTTGAACCCTGTCCCCCCTTTCCAGCCGGAGTTCCCCGATGACCGACCAGACCCCTGTCCGACAGGCCCGCACCGGCGGCCGCGCCGCGCGCCATGCCGCAAGAACCGCCAAGCTCGCCGAGCACCTGCGCCCGATCCGCCCCGGCATGACCGGCGGCACCTATCGCCCGCTGACCGAGGCCGGCATGGCGCGTATCCACCAGGCCGCGCTGCGCGCGCTGGCCGAGATCGGCCTGGCCGATGCGCCGCCCAGCGGCGTGGCGGCGCTGACCGCCGCCGGAGCGGTGCTGGGCGAGGATGGCCGGCTGCGCTTTTCCCCCGCGCTGATCGAGGACACGGTGGCGCGGGCCAACCGGTCGATCACGCTTTGCGGTCGCGATCCGCGCCACGACCTCGAACTCTCCGGCCAGCGCGTGCATTTCGGCACCGCCGGCGCGGCGGTCCACATGGTCGACGTGCATGGCCGCAACTACCGCGAAAGCACCCTGCAGGACCTGCACGATGCCGCCCGAATTGCCGACACGCTGGACAACCTGCACTTCGTGCAGCGCCCGATGGTGGCGCGCGACATCGCCGATACCTTCGAGATGGACCTCAACACGCTATATGCCTGCGTCTCGGGCACGACCAAGCACATCGGCACCTCGTTCTTCGAGCCCGCCACCGTGCGCCCGGCACTGGAAATGCTGCACATGGTGGCGGGAGGCGAGGCGGCATGGCGCGCCCGGCCCTTCGTGTCGAACTCCAACTGCTTCGTCGTGCCGCCGATGAAATTCGCCACCGAAAGCTGCCTGGTGATGGAGGAGTGCATCCGCGGCGGCATGCCGGTGCTGCTGCTCTCGGCGGGACAGGCCGGGGCCACCGCCCCCGCCTCGATCGCAGGCGCCATCACCCAGGCGGTGGCGGAATGCCTGGCCGGGCTGGTCTATGTCAATGCGATCGCGCCGGGCCATCCGGCGATCTTCGGCACCTGGCCCTTCGTGTCGGACCTGCGCACCGGCGCGATGTCGGGCGGGTCGGGCGAACAGGCGCTGCTGACCGCGGGCTGCGCCCAGATGCACCAGTTCTACGACCTGCCCGGCGGCGCCGCGGCGGGGATCGCCGATGCCAAACTGCCCGACATGCAGGCGGGATGGGAGCAGATGTGCTCGAACGTCATGGCCGGGCTCTCGGGTCTCAACATGGTCTACGAGGCGGCGGGGATGCATGCCTCGCTGCTGGGGTTCTGCCACGAGAGCCTGATCCTCGGCGACGACCTGATCGGCCAGGCGCTGCGCTGCACCCGCGGCATCGAGGTCACCGAGGAGGCGGTCTCGGTCGAGGTGATCCGCGCCACCTGTCTTGGCGGGCCGGGGCATTACCTGGGCTCCGACCAGACGCTGGCGCTGATGCAGACCGACTACGCCTATCCGGCGCTGGGCGACCGGTCCTCGCCCAAGGAATGGGAGGAACGGCAGAAGCCCGATCTGCTGGCCCGCGCCACGGCGCGCAAGGAGGCGATCCTGGCAAGCCGGGCGGCGGCGCGGCTGGAGGCATCGGTGGATGCGGAGATACGGGCAAGGTGGCCGATCCACTTGCCGGTGTGACGCTGACGTGAGATGTCGGACCGGGGCTCTGCCCCGGACCCCGGAGTTTGTCTGGCAAGATGAAGCGGGGGACGGGGGCGAGCGGGGTTTACCGGAGGCGCGTCATGGCGGCTTACGTCTATCTTGTCATTGCGGTGGCCTTCGAGACCATCGGCACCTCGGCCTTGCAGGCCAGCCAGCAGTTCACCCGGTTCTGGCCTTCGGTGCTGGTGGTGGTGGGCTATGCGCTGGCCTTCTATTTCCTGGCGCTGGTGCTGCGGAGCATTCCGGTGGGGGTGGCCTATGCGCTCTGGTCGGGGCTGGGGATCCTCTTCATCGCGCTGATCGGGCTGGTGGTCTTTGGTCAGAAGCTCGACCTGGCGGCGCTTTTGGGCATGGGGCTGATCGTCGCGGGAATCGCGGTGATCCAGTTGTTTTCCGGCACTGTCACGCATTAGGGGGTGGCGCTTTGGCGCCCCGGGCGTTAGGTCGCGCGCAACCCCGACCAAAAGGTAATTTCGATGGACCTTCGCAATATCGCGATCATCGCCCACGTCGACCATGGCAAGACCACGCTTGTCGACGAGCTTCTGAAACAATCCGGCGCTTTCCGCGCCAACCAAGCCGTCGAAGAACGCGCGATGGACAGCAACGACATCGAACGTGAACGCGGCATCACCATCTTTGCCAAGCCGACCTCGGTCGAATGGAAGAGCCACCGGATCAATATCGTCGACACCCCCGGCCACGCCGATTTCGGCGGCGAGGTCGAGCGCATCCTGTCGATGGTCGACGGCGTGGTGCTGCTGGTGGATGCGGCCGAGGGGCCGATGCCGCAGACCAAGTTCGTCACCTCCAAGGCGCTGGCGCTGGGGCTGCGGCCGATCGTGGTGCTCAACAAGGTCGACAAGCCGGATTCCGAGCCCGACCGGGCGCTGAACGAATGTTTCGATCTCTTCGCCTCGCTCGATGCCAATGACGACCAGCTGGATTTCCCGCATATGTATGCGAGCGGCAGAAACGGCTGGGCCGATCATGAGCTGGACGGGCCGCGCAAGGACCTCTCGGCGCTGTTCGACCTGATCGTCAACCACGTCCCTGCCCCGCGCCAGATCAAGCGCCAGGGCGAGGATTTCCGCATGCTGGCCACCACGCTGGGCGCCGATCCCTTTGTCGGGCGCATCCTGACCGGGCGGGTGGAATCGGGCAAGCTCAAGGTCGGCGCCACGGTGCAGGCGCTGAGCCGCATCGGCCAGAAGATCGAGCAGTTCCGCGTCACCAAGATCCAGGCCTTCCGCGGCCTCGGCCAGCAGGACATCGAAGAGGCCCAGGCCGGCGACATCGTGTCGATCTCGGGCATGTCCAAGGCCACCGTGGCCGATACCATCTGCGCGCTGGCGGTCGAGGATGCGCTGGACGCCCAGCCCATCGATCCGCCGACCATCACCGTGACCTTCGGCATCAACGATTCACCCCTGGCGGGCCGCGAAGGCAAGAAGGTGCAGTCCCGCGTCATCCGCGAGCGGCTGATGAAGGAGGCCGAGAGCAACGTCGCCATCAAGATCGCCGATACCCCGGGCGGCGAGGCCTTCGAGGTCTCAGGCCGCGGCGAATTGCAGATGGGCGTGCTGATCGAGAACATGCGGCGCGAGGGCTTTGAACTCAGCATCTCGCGCCCGCAGGTGATCATGAAGGAGATCGACGGCGTCACCATGGAGCCCATCGAGGAGGCCACCATCGACGTCGACGACGAGTATTCCGGCGTGGTGATCGAGAAGCTGACCGGCACCCGCAAGGCCGAACTGGCCGAGATGAAACCGGCAGGTGCCGGCAAGACCCGGATCATCGCCCATGTGCCCTCGCGCGGGCTGATCGGCTATCACGGCGAGTTTCTGACCGACACCCGCGGCACCGGGGTTCTGAACCGCGTGTTCCACGGCTGGGCGCCGCACAAGGGGCCGATCCCGGGCCGTCGCGCCGGGGTGCTGATCTCGATGGAGAACGGCGAGGCGGTGGCCTATGCGTTGTGGAACCTCGAGGATCGCGGCCGGATGTTCATCGGCGCGCAGGCCAAGGTCTATACCGGCATGATCATCGGCGAGCATTCGCGCGAGAACGACCTGGAAGTGAACCCGCTGAAGGGCAAGAAGCTGACCAACGTGCGCGCCTCCGGCACCGACGAGGCGGTGCGGCTGACCACGCCGATCACGCTCTCGCTGGAAGAGGCCATCGCCTATATCAACGACGACGAGCTGGTGGAGGTGACGCCGGCCTCGATCCGGCTGCGCAAGCGCTATCTCGATCCGCATGAGCGCAAGCGGATGTCGAAGACAAGCTGATACGAAAAAGGCCGGGCAGATCGCCCGGCCTTTTGATTTCCGGGGGGGCGTCAACCCGCCCTGCCCGTCACGATCCTTCGACGATGATCAGGTCGCGTTCCGACGCACCCTTGGCATGGCTCAGCGCCTGCTGATAAGCTTCGGAATGGTAGCAATCATGCGCCGCCTGCAGCGACGGAAAGCGCGCCAGAACATGGCGGGCGCGGTCCTTGCCTTCGAGGATCTCGTAGGCGCCGCCGCGGGCGAGGAACTCGCCGCCGTGATCGGCAATCGCCGGGCCGGCCAGTCTGGCATAGCGGCCATAGGCCTCCTCATCCGTCACATGCACATGGGCAATCCAGTATGCGCTCATCTCATCCTCCCAGCACGGCCTTGGCCGCTGCAATTGCCTTGTCCGCCCCGGCGGCATCCGCGCCGCCGCCCTGCGCCATGTCGGGCCGGCCACCGCCGCCCTTGCCGCCCAGTTCCGCCACCGCGGCGCGCACCAGGTCGACCGCCGAGACCTTGTCGGTCAGGTCCTTGGTCACACCCGCCGCCACCGCCGCCTTGCCGCCGGTATCGGCGATCAGCAGGATCGCGGCCGAGCCCAGCTTTTCCTTCTGCGCATCGATCAGCGGCGGCAGGTCCTTGCCGGTCACGCCCGAAAGCACCTGGGCCACGAAGGGCACGCCATTGACCGTCTCGGCCGCCTGAGCCGGGCCGGAGGCACCGCCCGACATCGCCAGCTCGCGGCGCAGTTGCGCGACTTCCGCCTGCAGCGCCTTGCGCTCGTCCAGCAGCGCGCGCACCCGCTCGGGCACCTCCGCGCCTTGGGCCTTGAGCTCCAGCGCCGCCTCGGCCAGCCGCTGATCCTGGCCGCGCAGGTAGTCGAACGCCGCCTGCCCGGTCAGCGCCTCGATCCGCCGCACCCCGGCGGAAGACGCGCTGTCGCCCAGGGTGACGAAGACGCCGATATCGCCGGTCTGGCGCACATGGGTGCCGCCGCAGAGCTCGATCGAATAGGTCGCCTTGTCGCTGCCCTTGCCCGAGCCCGGCTTGCGGCCCATCGAGACGACGCGCACCTCGTCGCCGTATTTCTCGCCGAAGAGCGCCTGGGCGCCGATGCCGCGGGCATCGTCCGGCGTCATGATCCGGGTCTCGACCGGGGCGTTCTGACGGACATAGGCGTTCACGTCCCGCTCGACCCGCGCCAGCTGTTCCAGCGTCAGCGCCTTGCCATGGCTGAAATCGAACCGCAGCCGGTCCGGCGCATTCAGCGAGCCGCGCTGGGCGACGTGATCGCCAAGCGCCTCGCGCAGCGCCTCGTGCAGCAGGTGGGTCGCCGAATGGTTGGCGCGGATATTGGTGCGCCGCGCATGATCGACCCGCAGTTCCAGCGCATCGCCGCGGGCAAGCGCCGCCTTCTCGGGCGTCACCCGATGGGCAAAAAGCCCGCCCGCCATCTTGCGGGTATCGGCGATCACGCCACTGCCCTCGGGCTTGAGATAGGTGCCGCTGTCGCCCACCTGGCCGCCGGCCTCGGCATAGAACGGCGTCTGGTTGACAACCATCCAGCCCTCTTCGCCGGGCTGGAGCGCCGCGACCTCGGCCCCGTCCCTGACCAGCGCCAGCACCTGGCCCTCGGCCACCTCGGTATCATAGCCGAGGAAATCGGTGGCGCCATGCTTGTCGGCCAGGTCGAACCAGATCTCCGCATCGCGGGTCTCGCCCGAGCCGGCCCAGGCGGCGCGCGCCTTGGCCTTCTGCTCGGCCATCGCGGCGTCGAAGCCCTCGGTGTCCACCGCCCGGCCCTTCTCGCGCAGCGCATCCTGCGTCAGGTCGAGCGGGAAGCCGTAGGTGTCATAGAGCTTGAACGCCGTCTCGCCCGGCAGCGGCGCATCCTCGGGCAGCTCGGCCAATTCGTCGTCCAGCAGCTTCAAACCGCGGTCGAGCGTCGCCTTGAACCGGGTCTCTTCCAGCCGCAGCGTCTCTTCGATCAGCGCCTGCGCCCGGCCCAGTTCCGGGTAGGCCGCCCCCATCTGCCGCACCAGCGCGGGCACCAGCCGGTGCATCACCGGGTCCTTGGCGCCCAGCAGATGCGCATGCCGCATCGCCCGGCGCATGATCCGGCGCAGCACGTAGCCGCGGCCCTCGTTCGAGGGCATCACCCCGTCGGCCAGAAGGAAGGAGGTCGAGCGCAGATGGTCGGCAATCACCCGGTGATGCACATTGCCCGGCCCGTCGGGATCGGTCGAGGAGACATCGGCGCTGGCCTCGATCAGGCTGCGCATCAGGTCGGTGTCGTAATTGTCGTGCTTGCCCTGCAAGAGCGCGCCGATCCGTTCCAGCCCCATGCCGGTGTCGATCGACTGCATGTCGAGCGGGCGCATGGTGCCGTCCTCGAACTGCTCGTTCTGCATGAAGACGATGTTCCAGATCTCGATGAACCGGTCGCCATCCTCCTCCGGGCTGCCCGGTGGGCCGCCCCAGATGTGATCGCCGTGGTCATAGAAGATCTCGGTGCAGGGCCCGCAAGGCCCGGTCGGCCCCATCTGCCAGAAATTGTCCGAGGTGGCGATGCGGATGATCCGGTCTTCCGGCACGCCGACCTTCTTCCAGATCTCGAAAGCCTCGTCATCGGTGTGATAGACCGTGGCCAGAAGCCGCTTGGGATCGATGCCGAAATCGCGGGTGATCAACTCCCAGGCATAGGGGATCGCGGCCTCCTTGAAGTAATCGCCGAAGCTGAAATTTCCCAGCATTTCAAAGAAGGTATGGTGCCGCGCGGTATAGCCCACGTTGTCGAGATCGTTGTGCTTGCCGCCGGCGCGCACGCATTTCTGGCTGGTCGTCGCGCGCTGATAGTCGCGGTGCTCGACGCCGGTGAAGAGGTTCTTGAACTGCACCATGCCCGAGTTGACGAACATCAGCGTCGGGTCGTTGCGCGGGACAAGTGGGCTCGACGGCACGATCTCGTGGCCGTTCTTGGCAAAGAAGTCGAGAAATGTGGAGCGGATGTCGTTCAGCGTGGCCATTGGGTCTTCTTCTTTCAAGGTCGGGCGAAGATGTATCGCCCCGCCCCGGCGCTGTCCATGGGCACGATGGCCCAGAAACGAGACAAGGCGCAGCCGTCGCTGCGCCCCGTCCCGGAGTATTCTCGGCCGCGCGTCCGCGACCGGGGGGTTTAGGCTGTCCCCGTCAGCGACTGTCGGGGGCTCAGGCCTCCATCACGTCCTCGCCATCCTTGTCGGCGGGCGGCATGTCGAAATCGAGCCCGTGGGCGGCGCGGATCTTGTCCTCGATCTCCAGCGCCACGCGCTTGTTTTCCTTGAGGTAGGTCTTGGCGTTTTCCCGGCCCTGGCCGATCCGCTCGTCGCCGTAGGAATACCACGAGCCCGACTTGTCGACCACGCCGGCCTTGACGCCCAGGTCGAGAAGCTCGCCGGTCTTCGAGATGCCCTCGCCATACATGATGTCGAATTCCACCTGCTTGAACGGCGGCGCGACCTTGTTCTTGACGACCTTGACGCGGGTCGCGTTGCCGACCACCTCGTCGCGGTCCTTGATCGAGCCGATGCGGCGAATGTCCAGCCGCACCGAGCTGTAGAATTTCAGCGCATTGCCGCCGGTCGTGGTCTCGGGCGAGCCGAACATCACGCCGATCTTCATGCGGATCTGGTTGATGAAGACCACCATGCAGTTCGAGCGGCTGATCGAGCCGGTCAGCTTGCGCATCGCCTGGCTCATCAGGCGGGCATGCACACCGACCGAACTGTCGCCCATGTCGCCCTCAAGCTCTGACTTCGGGGTCAGGGCGGCGACGGAATCGACCACCACCATGCTCACTGCGCCCGACCGCACCAGCGTGTCGACGATCTCCAGCGCCTGTTCGCCGGTGTCGGGCTGGGAGATCAGCAATTCGTCCAAGTCGACACCCAACTTGCGGGCATACTGCGGGTCAAGCGCGTGTTCGGCATCGACAAAGGCGCAGACCCCGCCCTTTTTCTGTTCTTCCGCCACGCAATGCAGGGTCAGCGTGGTTTTGCCCGAAGATTCAGGCCCATAAATTTCGATGATGCGGCCCTTGGGCAGCCCGCCGATCCCCAGCGCGATGTCCAGCCCCAGCGATCCGGTCGAGGTCGATTCGATATCCGGCAGCGCATTGTCGCCGCCCAGCTTCATGATCGACCCCTTGCCGAACTGCCGTTCGATCTGGGCCAGGGCGCTGTCGAGCGCCTTTTGCTTGTCGGGGTTGCGCTTGTTGCTCATGGAGAGAAGATCTGCCGTTGCCATTTGTTCGGGCCCCTTATTTCACACCGCCCGCGGGGCGGCAATGCTGCCAAATGTTCTTGCCTTGTTCCTAGATGCGGCGAATTTGAGAACAATTCAAGAAAATTCGTGATGACACCAGTTTTCCGCAGAAGTCTTAAAGAGTGGTTTACGGCGGATGGACTCGGGCATATGCTGGGCGGACGTGGCGGAAATCACATCAGGAAAGGCAGGCAAGTGCTTGTTTTCTGGAAGGAAAGACTGGCTTTTCTGGCGGTGCCGAAAACCGGCACATCGGCCTTCGAGGTGGCGCTGGCGCCGCGGGCCGACATGGCCATTCTCAACCCGCCCGAGTTGAAACACGCGCCGGTCTATCGCTACAACCGGTTTTTCCGTCCGATGTTCGAGAAGATGGGCGCCGAGGACATGGAAACCCTCGCGGTCATGCGTGAGCCGGTGTCCTGGCTGTCGAGCTGGTATCGCTATCGCCGCCGGCCCTTCATGGCGGGCAAGCCGAATTCGACCGAGGATCTCAGCTTCGATGATTTCGTCGATGGCTATTGCAAGGGCAACCGCCCCGGTTTTGCCGATGTCGGCAGCCAGGCCAAGTTCCTCGAGCCGCGCCCCAATGGCACCCGCGTCACCCATCTGTTCCGCTACGAAGACCAACCCCGGCTGATCGGGTTTCTCGAAGACCGGCTTGGCGTGACGCTGGATCTGCCGCGCGAGAATGTCTCGCCGGCGATGGAGGTCTCGCTCTCGCCCCGGATGGAGCAGAAGCTGCGCCGGAAATGCGCCGCCGAGTTCGAGCTTTACGACAGCATTGCGTGAGGTCGCGCTGTCCGGATCGACCACGATTCGAGCCGCAAACCGTTTCTGCCGGAAGCCCGCCATGGCTCAATGCAACTGGCGCTGCACCGTGTCGGTCAGTTCCAGCAGCGAACCAGCAGCGAAAAGGGTTTCGGCAGGAAGATCGAGTTAGGAATGCTGGTCTGATCGTCGCGGAAGCTTTCCTGCGCATAGCCCGAGACAAAGACGACCTTGACGTCGGGCCGGTTTTCCAGCGCCTTGCGCACCCATGTCGGCCCGTCCAGCCCCGGCATGACCACATCGGTCACGAAGACATTCACCTCGATATCCGGGTCCTGCAACAATTCCAGCGCCTCTTCGGCCGAGGCGGCCTCGAGCACCTTGAAGCCGCGCATCCGCAGCGCGCGGCTGGCAAAGGCGCGCACCGGTGCCTCGTCCTCGACCAGCAGGATCACCGCATCGTGATCGGGCGGGCCCTCGGCGCTGTCGTCTTCGGGGGCCATTACGACTTCGGGCTTGGGCGGCTCGCTATGGACCGGGAAGAGCAGCGAGAAACAGGTGCCCTGGCCGACCACCGAATCGACGAAGATGAAACCGCCGGTCTGCTTGACGATGCCGTAGACCGTCGACAGGCCCAGGCCCGTCCCCTCGCCCGTGCGCTTGGTGGTATAGAAGGGCTCGAAGACCTTCTGCAGCATTTCCGGCGCGATCCCCGTGCCCTGATCCTGCACCTTGACCAGCACGTAGCTGCCCGGCGGCACCGCGGCGCGGTCGCGCTTCAGGGGCGAATCCAGCGTCAGCCCCTCGGAGGTGATGCGGATCTCGCCGCCCTCGGGCATGGCGTCGCGGGCGTTGACCACCAGGTTCATCATCACCTGTTCCAGCTGCCGCTTGTCGGCGCGGATGGTGCGCAGCACCGGGTCATGTTCCAGCGTCAGCGCGACCTTCTCGCCCACCAGCCGGTTGAGCAGATGGGTGAGATCCGACAGCGTGTCGCGCAGGTCGAGCACTTCCGGGCAGAGCGTCTGCTTTCGCGAGAAGGCCAGCAATTGCCCCACCAGCGCGGCGGCGCGGTTGGCATTCTGGTTGATCTGCACGAGGTCGCCGTAATCCGGGTCGCCCTGGTCGTGACGCAGGAGCAGCAGGTCGCAATGGCCGGAAATCGCGGTCAGCAGGTTGTTGAAATCATGCGCCACGCCGCCCGCCAACTGGCCGATGGCCTGCATCTTCTGGCTCTGGACGAATTGCGCCTCCAGCGTCTTCAGCTCGGTGGCATCGTTGAGCACGGCGATCAGCGAGGGCTCGCCATCCTCGAACACCCGGTTCAGCACCACCTGCACGAAAACCTCGCGGTCGCGGCGGGAAATGCGCAGGAATTCCGAGGGGTTCTGGTTGCGCCCGGCGGCCGCGTCCTGCAGCCAGTCGGTGACCGGGCGGCCCAGCCCCTCCATCAGGTCGGCCAGTTTGACGCCTTCGGCATCGTCGCGGTTGAGCAGTTTCAGCGCCTCCTGATTCGCCCGGATCACCACGCCGTTGCGCGAGACCTTCATCAAGGGCACGCTCAGCCCGTCGAAACTGGTGCTGTCGCCGGGGCCCGCGGGGGGCGGCAGAAAGAAGATCTCGCGCCGGCCGCCGTTCAGCTCGACCTCGCAGATCAGCCGCGGCAGGGGGCCGGCCTCGACATCCAGCGTCGCGACCTGGCCATTAACCAGCGTGCCGCTGCACAGGTGGTCGAGCGCCGAAACCCGCTTGCCGATCAGCTTGCGCGCGGCGGCGTTCATGAACAGGATCGTGCCGCCCCGCCCCACCGTGACCCGCGGCAGAAGCCCCGCCTCGCCCTGTTCGACCGGCGGCGCGCGCCCCTCCTCGATCCGCCAGAGCCGCAGGTCGGCGCCGATGTCATGCAGCGACAGGATCACCTGGCCGCTGCGCGTGGTCACGATATCCGACCCCGCCCCCCGGGAATTCGCTTTCTTCTGAAGGCGGTAGACGACGCTGGCCGGATTGGCGATCAACCCCCGCAGCAACCCCGAGACCGATTTCCCGGTGCCGTCGTCGGGCGGCGCACCGGGGCGAAAGCGCGCCTCGGCCGCCGGGTTGAGAAAGCGCAATCCGCCCTCGGCATCGGCAATGACCGAGGCCGCCGGATCGTGCCGCAAGAGCGCCGCGGCCTGGTCGATCAGCCGCGCCTGGCGGCGGATGCGCCGGACGCGCATGGCATAGAGCACCAGCGCCGAGGCGAACATCCCCGTGCCCACCGACAGCGCGCCAAGCGCTGTATTGCCATCCAGCGCAAAGCCGGACACCGCGATCAGCATCAGCGAAACCGCCACGAGATAGAGCGGTCTGCGGTCCGGCCTGGGCGGATCGCTGTCGAAAATATCGGCGCTGGCGGTTTCAGCCAAGTCGGCCTCCGGGTCAATCGGGTCAGGAGCGCATTACACCCCGGCGATGCTTAACGACGGGTTAAACCCTGCAAGAACCCGTATTCACCACAGGGTTGAGTAACATGCGCCTCATTCGCGGCGCAACACGGCAAGGAAGAACCCGTCCGCCCCGTCCGAGAGTGTGAGCTTTCGCACACGCTCGACCCGCCACCCCGGGCGGCGCGCCACAAAGGCCTGCACCCGCGCGTCGTTCTCGCTGTCGAGCAGCGAGCAGGTGGCATAGGCCAGCGCCCCGCCCGGCGCCACATGGGCGCTGCCTGCGTCGAGCACGGCGTCCTGCATCGCCCAGAGGTCCGCCAGCCGCTCGGGCGTCAGCCGCCATTTCGCCTCGGGCGCGCGGCGCCAGCTGCCGCTGCCCGAACAGGGCGCGTCGCAGAACACCAGATCGAAGGCCCCCGAAGGGCGTGTGGCGATCTCGATATCTGCCCCGGCGCGGGCGGCGCGGACGGGGATGTCCTTCATCCGGGCCGGGTCGATGTCATGGGCGACCACCGGCGCGCGGGTCTGTGCGGCGATCGCCAGCGCCTTGCCGCCGCCACCGGCGCAGAAATCCAGCACCGCGCGGCCCGGCACAAGCGCCAGCGCATCGACCACCGCCTGTGACGCGGCGTCCTGCAACTCGACCAGGCCGTCCTTGTAGGCCGCGCCCAGATGCACCCGGCGGGCGCCGCCCGTCACCCGCAGCGCGGTCGGCGACAGCGGATGCGGGGTGCTGGCAATGCCTTCGGTGGCAAGGGCGTCCTGCGCCGCGTCGCGGTTGGTTTTCAACAGGTTGACCCGCAGGAAGACCTCGGCCCGGTCGCGCATCAGCGCCGCTTCGGCCTCGGCGCGATCCCCGAGCGAGGCCTCGAATTCCGGCCAGATCCAGTCGGGCAGATCGCGGGCCTCGGCGGCATCCGGCGTGCCCAAGGCCGCGCGTTCCTCTGCGCTCAGCGGTGGCGGCGCATAGCCCTGGCCGGTGAAGACGGTATCGGGATCGCGGCCCTCGGCGCGCAGCGCGCCGATCATCAGCCCGCGCCCGGTCAGGGCGCCGCCCCAGGCGGCACAGGAGCGCTTGCGCCGCAGGGCGTCGAACACCAGATCGCGGATCGCCGCCCGGTCCTTGGAGCCCGCATAGCGGTTCGCCCGCGACCAGCGGGTCAGCGCCTGCTCGGCCGCCTGCCCCGCCAGCACCGCATCGAGCAGCCCCGCGGCGGCCTGGATGCGCGCCCCGGGGGTCATTCCCCGGGTCCGATCAGCGCGGGCGATCCGCGGCTCGCGCAGGCGGTCCCTGCCCTGATGTCCCTGATCCTGTTCACTTTATTCCCCCTGCTGCCCCGGCCCTTGCCATCGGCCACCCTCGGAGCTTCGGTCTACACAGGCCAGGGGCGGAAGGGAAGGTTGAAGCCCGCCGCAGGCGGCGCAACAACTTTTCCGGACCGATCCGCGCAATCGGAGGTGACATGTGCGCAAAAACGCCGCAAGATCTCGCCAGCCACGAGACCGGCCAGCCCCCCTGCCGCGAAACGGACACGGCGGCCCGACGATGCCGCAGGCGCCGCCCGCGGCCACGGGGTTGCCAGCCAAAAGGTCCTTGTGTAGCAAAATCCTACGTCAAACGGGAGAACATCCATGACATTCGTGACACGCGGGCTGGTTTCCACCGGCCTCATCCTTGCGGCAGGCCTTCCGGCCCTTGCCCAGACCGAAGTGAAGATCGGCTATGCCCTTGCCCCCGACAGCCATTACGGCGTGGCCGCCGTCCGGTTCGAGGAGGTCGTGACCGCCGAGACCGGCGATGCCTTCAGCTTCAAGCACTTCCCCTCCTCCGGGCTCGGCGGCGAGCGCGAGGTGATCGAAGGGCTGCAGATCGGCACCATCGAGGCAACGATTGTCTCGTCCGGCACGCTGGCGAATTTCGTCCCCGAGACCGGCGTCTTCGACATTCCCTTCCTGTTTCGCGACCTCACCCATGCCCGCGCCGTCCTCGACGGGCCGATCGGCCAGGACATCCTTGCGAAGTTCGACAATGTCGGGCTGCACGGGCTGGCCTGGGGCGAACAGGGCTTTCGCCACATCACCAACAACCGCAATGCGATCCAGACGCCCGCCGACGTGCAAAGCCTGAAGATCCGCACCATGGAGAACCCGGTCCACCTGGCCGCCTTCAACGCCATGGGCGCGGCGCCGACGCCGATGGCCTGGCCCGAGGTGATCTCGTCGTTGCAGCAGGGCGTGATCGACGGGCAGGAAAACCCGCTGTCGGTGATCGTCTCGGTCAAGCTGGACGAGGTGCAGAAATACCTCACGCTCTCGGGCCATGTCTATTCGCCGGCGATGCTGCTGGTGTCCAAACCGTTCTGGGAGGGGCTGGACGACGACCAGAAGGCCGTCTTCGAGAAAGCCGCCGCAGAGGCGGTGACGGCGATGCGCGGCTATGTCGATGAGGTCGAGACCACCGGCGTGGCGACCCTGAAAGAGCGCGGCATGGAGGTCAACGAGCTGTCACCCGAGCAGAAGGCCGCCTTCCAGGAGGCCATCGCCTCGGCCTACGAGGGCTATTACGAGACCTATGGCAAGGACCTGGTGGACTCGATCGTGACCTTCCAGTGACAGACAAGCGTCGGCGCCCCCGGGGTGCCGACGCAGGGCCCGGGGGAATGGCGTGAAACGGCTGGAAGATGTCTTCGTCATGGTGAACGGCTGGGCGGTTGTCGCGATGCTCTCGGCCATGGCGCTCATTGTCGGGGCGAATATCTCGTTGCGCTACCTGACCGCGCATTCACTGCCCTGGGCGGATGAGGCGGCGCGATACCTGATGATCTGGATGACCTTCGTCAGCGCCGGGCTGGTGCTGCGCATCGGCGGGCATGTGGCGATCACCAACCTGCAGGACAGCCTGCCCTCCACCGGCCGCAAGTTGCTCAGGGCTTGCATCGTCCTGATCCTGCTGGCCTTTTTCGGCTTCATGGTGCATGTCGGCTGGCAATATGCCCAGCGGATGCAGTACCAGGTCACCCCGGCGCTGCGGCTGCCCTTCCTCTATGTCTATGCCGCGATGCCGGTGGGCTTTGCGCTGCTCATCGTGCATCTGCTGCTGATCGCGCGGCCCTTCATCGCGGCGGGGCGGTACAAGTCCCTGCGCGCGCTGGGTCTTGAGGCCGAGGCCCTGCCCGGCGGTGCCAATGGCTGAGATCCTCTTTCTCGCCCTCTTCGTGCTGCTGGCGCTGGGCCTGCCGGTGGCCTTTGCCATGGCGATCTCGGTCTTTGCCGCGATCACGCTTGCCTCGAGCTATCCCGCGCTTGTCGTGGTCAAGGAGATGTTCGCCGGGCTCGACAGCTTTCCGCTGCTGGCGGTGCCCTTCTTCATCCTCGCCTCCGAGATCATGACCGGCGGCGCGGTGACCCATGCCATCCTGCGGCTGGCGCAGGCTTTCGTCGGCCACCTGCGCGGCGGGCTGGGCCACGCCAATGTCATCAGTTCGGCGATGTTCGCCGGCATATCGGGCAGCGCGCTGGCCGATGCCGCCGGGCCCGGCACGATGATGATCCGGATGATGGAGAAAGGCGGCTATGACCGCTCCTATGCCGGGGCCCTGACCATCGCCAGCGCCGTGGTGGGGCCGATCATTCCGCCCTCGATCACCATGATCATCTACGCGATGCAGGATCAGAACGTCTCGGTCGGCTCGCTCTTCATGGCCGGGGTGGTGCCGGGGCTCTTGATCACCGTGATGGTGCTTTTGGCCAATGCCCATGTCAGCCGGAAGCGCGCCTATGCCACCGGCCAGCGGATGCCCCCGCTGGCCGAGATCGGGCGGATCGCGCTGTTTGCCCTGCCCGCGCTGGTGCTGATCGTGCTGATCGTCGGCGGCATCCGCTTCGGCATCTTCACCCCCACCGAGGCCTCGGTCATTGCGGTGTTCTATGCGCTGGTGGTGGGCATGTTCGTCTATCGCTCGCTGCGGTTGCGCGACCTGCCGGGGATCGTGCTGCGCGCGGCGCTGACCTCCGGCGCGGTGCTTCTGATCCTCGGGGCGGCGCGGGCCTTTGCCTGGGTGCTGATCATCGAAAGCGTGCCGCAGTTCCTGGCCGAGACCATCATCTCCTGGGATCTCTCGCCGATCGTGTTCCTGCTGGCGGTCAACCTTCTGCTGATCGTCTTCGGCCTCTTCATGGATCCGCTGCCAGGCGTGATGATCCTCGTGCCGATCCTGGCGCCGATCAGCTTTGCGCTGGGGATCGATCCGAACCATTTCGCCATCGTGGTGATCGTCAACCTGACGCTGGGGCTGACGACGCCCCCGGTGGGAAGCCTGATCTTCGTCGTGTCCTCGACCGTCGGGCTGAAACCCTCGAGCCTGATCCGCGAGATGCCGCCGTTCTTCCTTGCGCTGGCTTTGGCGCTGCTGCTGATCACCTTCGTGCCGGTCCTGTCGACCTGGCTGCCGACGATCAGCGGGTTCTGAGGTCGTGCCGATGGAGAGTCTTGCGAACCAATATCTTGCACGGCATTTCTGAAGCATGACACGAAGAGTTTCGAGAGCGGCATCCGGTTGACATGCCAGACGGGAAGAAGCGCGGAGAAGAAACGGATTATCCGTGTGTAACCAATCGCCTACGAGATGTTACTCACGTCAAGCATCAACCCATTCACCACCACTCCAATCCCCCCCTCAAGGATCGGCGTCATCGGGTTTGACCGGGCGGATCAGCTCGATTTCGGCGTCGAACTGCGCATCCTCGACCCCGTCCTGCTCCAGCGCCTGGCGCAGCGCGGCGGGTTTGCCCTCGACCACCACGGTCTGGCTGGGGCGCGAGACGCGGGTTTCCAGCCCCAGCGCGTGCAGCCGTTCGACCAGCGCGTCGAGATCCGGCGTCGCGCGCCGGTTCTCGTGGGCGATCAAGGCCTTGCGATAGTCCAGCCGGGTCGGGAACTGGTCGGGCGTGGGCGCGCGCGCCGGCGAAGGCGCCGCGGGCGCGGCCTGGAGAACCAGCCGTTCGGTGCTGTCCGCGGGCTTGACCTTCAACTGATTACGGATTTTTTCCAGTGACTTGCGGTCCATTCTTGACCTCCTGCGGCAGGATTGGCACCGAAAGCCGGTGTGTCAGCTGCCCATATGCCATATATGTCGCGGAAACTGCAGCAATCCACCGCCCTGGCGAATTTCCGGCACCCCGGGCAGCAGGCTCAGGGCGCCGGTGATCTCGTCGGTCAGGTCGGCCAGGGTGATGGTCGAAAAGCGCTCGACGATCAGCGCCGCCACGCCCGAGACGATCGGTGTCGCCATCGAGGTGCCGTTCCAGGCCTCGTAGCCGCCGCCCATGACGCAGGAGGTGATCTCCTTGCCCGGTGCCACCAGATCCGGCACCGTATAGCTCATCGCGTCGGGCACCATGGTGCCGCCGCCGGAAAAGGCCGCGACCTTGCTGTCGCGCGACGAGGCGCCGACCGAAAGCACCTCGGTGTAATTGCCGGGGCTGCGGGTCTGATTGGCGCCCTCGTTGCCGATGGCGATCACCGGCAGGATGCCCATGTTCCGCGCCAGCACCACCGAGGGTTTCATCGAGGCATGATAGCCGGGAATGCCCGCCGACATGCTGATGATCGAGATCTCGGGCCGGTTGGCGACGAAATCGATGGCGAAGATGAAATCCGAGACATTGCCCATGCCCTTGGGAATCATGATGAAATTCATCAGCTCGGCCTCGGGCGCGACGCCGACGTTGTCGCCGGCGATCAGCCCGGCGACATGGGTGCCGTGGCCGTCGGTGTCCATGGTGGCGATCTCTTCGGCCAGGGTGGTGTCCTTGTTCAGCCGGAAGGCGGACTTGATCTTGCCCTTGATCTCGTCGACCTCCTCGACCCCGGTGTCGAGGATCGCCACCCCGACCCCGGCGCCGCGGCCCTTGTAGCCCGCGGCGCGCGCCGCCTTGACCAGCACCGCCTCGAGGTGCCAGGTGTCCAGCGCCGCCACCGCGCCCTCCTGCACGCCCGAGCGCATCGGCGGGATCAGCGAGAGCGGCAGATCCTCGATCACCTCGTATTCGGTCAACTCGTCGCGCAGCGCCTCGACCTGGGCCTTGTCGTCGAGATCGAAGACCATCACGCCGGTGACCGAGGTGGTCTCTTCGGGGTGGCCGACGATGGTCGCGTCGCGCGCCACCGCCGCCGTCACCGGGTCGGCGCCGCGGGCCTGGGCGCCATAGGCGCGGCGCATGGCCTTGACCCGCGCGACCTGGGATTTGCGGGCTTCGGGGTTCATCGAGACATCGGTCATGCCCAGCGCGGCGATGACGGCATCGTTCTTCGGCACGGCAAGGTAACGGGTCATTGAAAATCTCCTTCTGGTCGGGCGGTGCGGGTCGCAAAAGACCCGCGGCTCTGACGGATCGGGCGAAAAACGCCCCGGCCCTGCGCGCGACAAAAGGCGCGTCGGCGGCAGGTCGGGTCGGGCCCGGACACACGTTAATATTGTGTCAGCTTAGCAGATTCTCTTCAAAAGCGGGCATGGTCTTTTACCCCGCCCGCCGCAAATCGCGCAGAATTCACGCCGGGTGAAGGCCCGAGCCTGCCCTCAGCCCTGCGCTTCGGGCAAGGCCTCGGCGATCCGCGACAGCCGCGGCACCGGCGGGAAAAGCGCGGCCTGGATCGAATGGTAGATGTCGGGCTTGCCCGCGAATTGCGTCGCCGCCTTGCCGTTGTCGGCCGCCAGTTCGGGAAACCAGCCCCCGGCCTGGTGATCGACCAGGTGATCCGCCGAGAATCGCCACAGCCTGCGATAGAGCGTTTCGTCATCCGCGTTGGGGGCGAGTTTGACAAAGGCGGCGGCGGTGCCGATGGCCTCGGTCACCGGCCACCAGTAGCGGTTGGTATTGTCCCAGGAGCCGTCGAATTTCAGCGTGTAGACAAAGCCGCCGCGGTCGCTGTCCCAGGCATCGCTCACCGCGCGGTCGAACAGCTTGCGCGCCCGGTCCGGCGCGCCGTCGTCGGGCCTGCCGCGCAGGTCCCAATGTTGAAGCAAAAGCCGCGCCAGCTCGAAGGAATGGCCCGGCGTGGTGCCGGCGGGGCGGAACATCGGGTTGCCGGCATATTCCGGGTCGACCTGCCAGTCGCGGGTGTAATGCTCGGGCAGGCGCCAGTTGTATTCCGGCGCCATCCGCCCCGTGAAGAACTCGAGGATGCGCCCGGCCCGGTCGAGGAACTCTTCCGCGCCGGTGGCCTCATGGGCGGTCAGCAACGCCTCGATCCCGTGCATGTTGGCGTTCATGCCGCGATAATCGGAAAACGGCGTCCAGTCGCGGGTCAACTCGTCCTGGAACAGCCCGCGCCGGGCCTCCCAGAAATGGCTGTCGAGAACCTGGAAGGCATCCTCGATCAGCCGGTCGGCCTCGGGGTGTCCGGCCATCTTCGCGCTGGCCCCGGCGAGCAGCACGAAGACATGGCCATAGGCCAGCTTGCGGCCATCGTGCACGCCGTCCTCGTCCAGCGCCCAGAGATAGCCGCCGTGCTGGGCATCGCGGTGATGCGACCAGAGGTAGCTCATGCCGTGATCGACCATCCGCTCGGCGCCGGCCACCCCGGCCAGCATCCCCAGCGCATAGGAATGCACCAGCCGGGTGGTGGTGTGCAGCTCCTGCACGTCGCTGGGCAGCGGCTGGCCCGCGAAGTCGAGGGTGTGAAAGCCCGGCCCGTCGCGCAGGCTGGCCTGGAAGAAGCGGAACTGCGCGGCGGCGTCCTGCGCCAGGAAGCGGCGGTGCTGCGGGTCGGTGATCCAGCTGGTCGCAAGGTCGTCGGTGCCGAGAACGCGGTCGGAAGTCATGGCGCATGGTCCTTTGGTTCAGGTTACCGCAAACTACCCGGCCCGCGCGCCAACGCAAGGCCGCGCACGCATGACAGCGCCGACCGCCCGCGGGGCAACCCTGCGCCCATCGCGGCTTGCGAGGCTGTGTGCCCACCCCGGCCATATATCGATTTTATTGTTCCAAATCGGAATAACTCGTTTACTTTCGATCCCGCAGCACAATCTTGACGGCAGGGGGGCGCAGCACCGACCTGCGGCACCCAAAGGGATTGATTGCGCCGACAAGGGCGATATGACAGGCCCGAGGAGAGACGGATGAACACTTTCGAGCGCGCGATGGACGACACCGAAGGCTCGGCCACCAACCGGGCCTATCACACGTTGCGCACGATGATCGTCACCGGCGAATTGAAGCCGGGCGAAAAGCTCAAGATCGACGGGCTGCGCAAGCGGCTCGACACCGGCGCCTCGCCCATTCGCGAGGCGCTGAGCCTGCTGACCTCCGACAACCTCGTGGAACGGCTCGACCAGCGCGGCTTTCGTACCGCCGAGGTCAGCGCCGAGAATTTCGGCGAGATCCTGCGGCTGCGCTGCGTGCTCGAAGACCTCGCCCTGCGCGAGAGCATTGCCCATTACTCGCAGGACTGGGAGGAAGCGGCGGTGCTGGCCCACCACCGGATGCAGCGCGCGCAGCGCGAGGATGCCGAGCGGTTCGAGCATCTGCACAAGGCGTTTCACATGGCCCTGCTGGCCAATGCCCGCTCACCGATCCTGCTGAAATTCTGCTCGCAGCTCTACGACCTGAACATCCGCTATCGCTATCTTGCCGGCCATGCCCTGTCCTATCAGCGGCGCGACGTGCGCGACGAGCACGCCGGCATCCTGGCCGCGGCGATCGGGCGCGACGCGGACCTGGCCAGCGAGCGGTTACTCAACCACTACAGGCTGACCGGCGACTTCCTGTCGGGGCTGCTGGGCAAGGGCACCTTCGGCTGACGCCCGCGCGGAGCGGCGCTCAGGCCGGCACCAGCGTCAGGTCGAAGGCGACCCTGAGGTACTCCTCGGCCACCTTGCCGGAAAGCGCAAAGCCCGCTTCGGGAAAACTGCCCGCCGGCATCGCCTGGTAGCGCATCACCAGGTCCTCGCGCACGCCGAAGACCGTGTCCTGGTCGAGATAGGGATCGTCGGCGGCAAAGACCTCCGTCACCAAGGGCCGGAACCCCTCGGCCTCGGCAATGAAATGCAGGTGCGAGGGCCGCCAGGCATGGCGCCCCGTCGCCGCGAAGAAGGCGCCGATAGGGCCGTCGGTGGGCACCTGGTACTCGACCGGCCGGACCGTGGTGAACCCATAGTACCCGTCCGCGCCCACGGTCTGGAGCCCGTGGAAGGAATAGGTGTCCTGCTCCGGGTCCTGGCTGGAATAAAGCCCGTTGGGCGCGGTCTGCCAGATGTCGAGCGTGGCGCCGGGGATCGGATTGCCCTCGGGGTCCTTGACCACGCCCTCGATCAGCAGCACCGGGGCGTCGAAATCGCCCCGCAGGTCGCCGCCCACCGCCAGCGGCGGCGCGACGGAGATGTGGAACGGGCCCAGCACCGAGGACGAGGTGCCCTCGGGCCGGTTGTGCAGCATGTCGACCAGCGACGACAGCCCCAGCACATCCGACAGCAGCACGAATTCATGCCGCTCGGCGTCCGAGATCGCGCCGCATTGCTCGAGAAACCCGATGCCTTGCTGCCATTCGTCATGGGTCAGGCTCACCTCGCGCGCGAAGGCGTGCAGGTGGCGCACAAGGCTGGTCATGACCTCGCGCAGCCGCGGGTCGGTGTCCGGGCCCATGTAGCGGATGAAGGCCTCGGTGATATTGTCCTTGGTGACGTTGCACATGGGCGTATCCTCTAGTTCAGGATGGCAAGGCTGAGGGCAGCAAAGCGGATCAGGACCGCCAGCACCAGCAGCATGACGAAGGCAAAGGGCAGCGCGCCGAGAAAGACGTCCTGCAGCTTGATCCGCTCGTCGTCCAGCGTCGCCTTGATGACGAAGCACGACAGGCCCAGCGGCGGGGTGAGCAGCCCGATCTCGGCCGCCACCACCGCGACGATGCCGAACCAGACAAGGCTGAGCCCCAGCGCCTCGATCAGCGGCAGAAACAGCGGCACCACGATCAGGATGATCGAGGCGGAGTCGAGGATGGTGCCGAGAAACAGCATCAGCACCACCAGAAGCACCATGATCCAGAAGAACGAGAACTGGTTTTCCGCCAGGATCGCCTGCAACTGGTTGGGCAGGCCCGCCAGCCCCAGCATCCGCGCATACATCGAGGCGGCGGTGATCAGGAACAGGATCGCGGCGGTGATATGCCCGGTCTCGATCACCGTTTCCCAGAAGCTCTTCCAATTGATGCGCCGGCGCAGCGCGGCGATGATGATGCCCAGAAGCGAGCCTGCGGTCCCGGCCTCGACCGGGGTGGTCCAGCCGGTGTAGATGCCGCCCAGCACGACGACGATCAGCACCGCGATCGGCCCGATGCGCAGCCCGATCTCGCCCCAGCCCATCAGCGTTCCGGCCTCGACCTCGCGACCGCCGACGAAACCGGGCGTGAAGCGCGCCATGACCCAGATCGCCGCGACATAGGCCGCCGACAACAGCAGCCCCGGCACCACGCCGGCGAGGAACATGTCGCCCACCGATTGCTCGGCCACGAAGGAATAGATGATCAGCATGGCCGAGGGCGGAATGATCATGCCCAGCACCGAAGACCCCGCCACGACCCCCACCGCAAAGCGCGGGTTGTAGTCGTATTTCAGCATCTCCGGCACGGACATCTTGGAAAACACCGAGGCGCTGGCAATCGACGATCCGGTCACCGCGGCAAAGACCGCATTGGCACCCACCGTCGCCATGCCGATGCCGCCGGTGATGCGCCGGAAGCCCTGGTTCATCACCGAGTAGATATCCGCGCCCAGCCCCGCCTTCGACACGATCAGCCCCATGAAGGTGAACAAGGGAATGGTGGCGAAGGTATATTCCATCGCGCTGTCGCCGATGGCAATTTTCAGAAGCGCAAAGGACAGGTCGATATTGTCGCGCATGATCCAGATGGCGACGAAGCTGACCATGCCCAGCGCGATGGGAATATAGACGCCGAGGTAGATCAGCACGACAATCGCAAGGACCGAGACCAGGCCAATCTCGACCGGGCTCATGAGCCGCTTTCCGCATGGCCGTCGCCATCGATCAGCGGGCGCGCCACATGCAGCAGGAAATGCACCGCGCAGAGCGCCGCGCTCAGCACGATGACCAGCTTGATCGGCCACCAGGGCGCGGTAAAGACGCCGGGCACGCCGAAGTAATCCCTGGACTCCCACATGTCGAGGAACTCCGGCACCATGGTCCAGACCACCAGCCCCATGAAGACCGCGCTCAGAACATCGATGGCGCGGCTGAGCACCCGTCCCTTGCGCGGCGCCCGGGCGCTGAGCAGGCCGAGAAAGCCGTCCGAGCGGGTCAGCCGCCCGACGCGGATCACGTCCGGCAGTTGCAGAAAGACGATCAGCACCATCGAGAATTGCACCACCTCGACCGCCCCCATGAAGGGCCGGTTGAACCGCCCGCGGGCGATGATGTCATAGTTCACCACCGCCACCAGCAGGACCACGACGAAGGTGCCGGCGACATTCGCGGCCATCGCGATGCCGTCGGCAATCCGTTTCACCCTGTCACGCACTGCGCGGCGCTTCAGTTCGTGCCACTGTCGGCGGCCCAGTCGCGCACCGGCGTGAAGCCTGCGTCCCTGAGCTTGGCCATGTAGGCGTTCAGCATCTCGGTGCCGGGCTGGCCCGCGTCTTCGAGATCCCTGGCCCATTCCTGGGCGATATTGGGCATCGCCCGGGCCCAGGCCGCGCGCTGCGCTTCGTCCATTTCCACCACCGTGCCGCCGGAGGCGACAAAGGCGTCGAGGCTTTCCTCGGCCTTGTCCATGGCAAGCCCGGCGACGTGGTCACGGTAGAGCACCGCCACCTCGAGCAGCGCCTCCTTGACCTCGTCCGGCAGCCCGTCCCAGTAGTCCTTGTTGACGGTCACGGTCTTGGAGTTCACCGCGCCCAGATCGGCCTTGAGCATGAAGGGCGCCACCTCGGCGATCTTGAAGGTCGCCGCCGATTCCGGCCAGAGCAGCGCATGATCGACCAGCCCGGTCTGCAGCATGTTGTAGAAGTCGGTCAGCCCGCCGCGCACGCCGGCGGCATTCTCGATGCCTTCGAGATAGCGCAGGTTCATGCCCGCGCCCGACACGAAAGGCGTCACCGCCGCGATCGCCTGGCTCGGCAGTTTCGAGCTGTGGAAGATGGTGGTGACGATGCCGATATCGCCCAGCCCCAACTCGATGCCTTCCAGCACGCCGCGCGGCTTGACGATGGTGCCGCCATAGCTTTCCTGCCAGTCCATCTTGTAGTTGCCACTCTCGGCCAGGCGCTTGTCGACCTCGGGGATGAAGAAGTTGGTGAACTCCTGCACCCAGAGCGCGCGCGCCGGATAGCCGTCGATGACCACCGCCTTGATGGTCTCGGTCGCCAGGGCCGGGCCGGCCATGACGCCCAGTGCAAGGCCGAAGCCTGCGCCTTTTGCGAGTGTTTTGAGCATGTGTACTCCTCCCTGGGTGTGATGCCGGATTTCAGGCCCTGTGCCACGTGATGATCAGGTCGGTTCCGGCCTTTTCGAACAGTTTCGAGATCGCGCAGAACTTCGCGGTCTCGCGCGCCACCTGTTGCAATTCGTCCTCGGTGCAGGGCCCCGCGGCGGCCACGTCCAGCCGGATCGCGGTAAAGGGCACCTCCACCTCCTCGAGCAGAAGCACGCCGCGGCGGTCGAAATCGACCTCCATCTCAAAGGCGAGGGTGCCGATGTCGATGCCCAGCTTCGCGGCGCATTTGTGGCCGATCACGTTGGTGCAGCCGATCAGCGCGGCATAGGCGGTGGCGGTGGGCGACGGGCCTTCATTGGTGCCCCCGCGTGCGACCGGCTCGTCGATCACCACGGTATTGCCGTCCACCTCGACCTCGCTGCGGGCATGGCTGGTGCCCCTGCCCGCGAGCGTGATCGTCATGCTGGTCTTTTGCCGGATTGCCATGGTGCCCTCACAGGATCTCGCAGATGTCGTCGAACTCAAAGCGCGGCAGTTTCTGGAACAGCGCGCTTTCGTCCGCATGGCCGATATTGACCAGGAAGATTTCCAGCCGGTTTCGGCAAAGAATTCACGATCCACGATCTCGTTCGAGAACTCCGACATCGGGCCGACGTCCAGCCCCAGCGCCCGCGCGGCGATCATCAGGTCGCCGCCCTGAAGGGTCGAATTGCGCAACGCGGTGTCATGGGCATGTTGTTCCTTGCCCTCGAACAGCGGCTTGCGGTCCTCGTGCGGGAACAGGAAATCCAGCCGCTGCCAGTAGAGCGGATCCCAGGCCACGATGGCCGTCACCGGGGCCGCGCGCATCTTGGCGACGTTCTTGGGTTTCAGCGCCTTGGCCAGCCGGTCCTTGGCCGCCTCCGACGTGATGAAGACGAACCGCGCCGGGCAGGTGTTCATGCTGGTGGGACCGGCGATGGCGATCTCGTAGATCTCGCGCAGCACCGCGTCGCTCACCGGGCGGTCGGTCCAGGCATAATGCGAGCGCGCGTCGCGCAGGATCAGGTCGATGGCGGCATCGTCCAGCCGGCCGACGCGGCTTCGCAGGTCCCGGACCGCCTGTTGCGCGCGGGCGCGGCGGATATCCGTGGTCTCGGCCATCATTCCGCCGCCTGTGCCTTGGCTTCGTCAACGACCGGGCTGGCGCAGATGCCGATGCCCTCGATCTCGATCTCCACCACCTCGCCGGGGCGCAGCCAGCGCGGCTCGGGCTTCTTGGCATGGCCCACCCCCGGCGGCGTGCCCAGCGCGATGTGATCGCCCGGTTGCAGGGTGGTGTACTCCGAAATGATCGAGATGGCGCTGGCCGCCGACCAGATCATGTTGGCGGTGTTCGAGCTTTGCAGGATCTCGTCGCCCACCCGGCTTTCGATCTTCAGCCCCGAGGCGCCTGCGGGCACCTCGTCCGGGGTCACCACGATAGGCCCGATGGCGCCGGTGTCGTCGAAGTTCTTGCCCGGCGTCCATTGGTGCGTCTTGCGCTGGTAGTCGCGCACCGACCCGTCATTGAACACCGTGTAGCCGAAGACATGGCCCAGCGCGTCGGCCTCGGCGATGTGCCGCCCGCCCTTGCCGATGATGACCATCAGCTCAGCCTCGTAATCCAGCCGCTCGGAACAGGCGGGCCGCACCATGGGCTGGCCCGCGGCCATGATCGACTGCCGCCCGCGCATGAAAAGCGCCGGGTAGTCGGGAATGTCATAGCCGCCTTCCTTGATGTGGTCGGTGTAGTTCAGCCCGAGGCAGATGATGGTCGGCGGCGCGGCAATCGGCAGCGCCGGCGTGATCTCCGAGACCGCAACCGTCTTGTCGCCCCCTGCGGCCTTCGCGGCCCGGGCCAGCAGGTCCGCATCGCCCGCCAGCGCCGCCAGATCCTCGCCGACCCCCGGCACGGCCTCGGTCAGGTTGACCGCCCGCTCCCCCTCGACCGCAAAGACACCCTGTTTTCCCGCAACGCTTCCTACCAGCAGACGCATCGATTCCTCCAACTTGATCAACCGCAGTTTTGCCGATAAAAAATCTACAGGTAAAATAAAATCGATGTTTTAACGAGATCGATGTTTTAACGGGAGTGTCATCAAATGCCCAAATGGGACGCCTACAAGGCCGAGGCCCGCTCGCGCGGCGCGCTTGCGCTTGAGCTTTACGTGGTTCATTCGACCCCGGCGGGTGATCCGGCGGCGGTCAAGGACGCCCTGCCCGATCATCTCGCCTACCAGGCCGAGATGGAAGCGCGCGGCGCGCTGGCCTTTGCCGGGCCGCTGTCGGACGAAACCGGCGACGAGATGCAGGGCATGGGGCTGATCGTCTACCGCGCCGCCAGCTTCGCGGCCGCGCGCGCGCTGGCCGAGGCCGACCCGATGCACAAGACTGGCGCGCGCAGCTTCACTTTGCGAAAATGGCTGGTAAACGAGGGGTCCCTGACCCTGTCGGTCGGTCTCTCGGGCCGGACCGTCGGGCTTTCCTGAAAGGGCTGACATGAGCCAGCGCAGTTTTCTCGGCGACATGCTGACGACCATCTTCGAGCGGCGCCTGACCCGCCCCTTTGCCCGCGACAAGCGCAGTCTCGAAGAGATGTGCCGCGCGCTGCTGGATGCCGGGGGCGAGGTCTCGGGCATCCACCTGGCGCAGGCGATTCTCGACCGCTACGCCGGGCTCGACGCCCCGGCGCGGCGGGCGTTCTTCGATTTCCTCAACACCGGGCTCGAGATCGACGTCGCGGCACTGGAAACCGCGGTGCAGCGCTACGCCGCCAGCGGCACGCTTGAGGATTACGGCCTGCTCTCGGCAGCGGCGGAACCGCGGCGCCAGGAGCTTATGCGCCGTCTCAACCAGCCGCCCGGCGCCACCCGCGCGCTGGTGCGGATGCGCACCGACCTGCTGGCTCTGCTGCGCGAGGCGCCGGAACTGGGGCGCACCGACCTCGATTTCCGCCACCTGCTGCGCAGCTGGTTCAACCGCGGCTTCCTGGTGCTGCGCCAGATCAGCTGGGAAACCCCGGCCTCGATCCTCGACAAGATCGTGCAATACGAGGCGGTGCATGCGATCGACGACTGGGACGACCTGCGCCGCCATCTCTACCCCTCGGACCGCCGCTGCTTTGCCTATTTCCACCCGGTCATGCCCGACGAGCCCTTGATCTTCGTCGAGGTGGCGCTGACCCGGACCGTGCCGGAGTCGATCCACCGGGTGCTGGCCGATGACCGCGAGGTGCTGGCCGCCCGCGACACCAGGGTCGCGGTGTTCTATTCGATCTCGAACTGCCAGGCCGGGCTCAAGGGCATCAGCTTCGGCAACCTGCTGATCAAGCAGGTGGTCGACGAGCTGCGCCAGGAATTGCCCGGGCTCGAGACCTTTGTCACCCTCTCGCCGATCCCGCGCCTGACCCGCTGGCTGGAAACGCTGGACGACGACCGCGCCCGGGCCGCCCTGGCCGGCGAGGCCGGCGATGACGCGCTGCGCAGCCTTGCCGCCGACTACCTGCTGAACGCGCGCACCCAGACCGGCGCGCCCTTCGATCCCGTCGCGCGCTTCCACCTTGGCAATGGCGCGCAGATCCATGCCATTCACACCGGCGCCGATCTGAGCGAGAACGGCCTGCGCCAGTCGCTTGGCGTCATGGTCAATTACCACTACGACCTGAAACTGATCGAACAGAACCACGAGCGCTTTGTGCAAAGCGGCACGGTCTCGACGGCGCCCGGCTTTCGGGACATTGTCCCGGCCAGCAAATCGCTGCAACAAAGGAGGGGCACCGCGTGAGCAATCATCTCTACGACACCCTGATCGCCGCCCATGCGGGCACGGCAAAGACCTTCCTGAAACGCGACGGCGCGGCGGACCTGTCGTTCGACGCCTTCCTCGGCCTTGCCGCGCGGCTGGCCCATGCGCTGGTGGCCCAGGGGCTGACCCCCGGCGACCGGGTGGTGGTGCAGGCCGCCAAGTCGGTCGAGATGGTGGCGCTTTATGCCGCGACGGTGCAGGCCGGCGGGGTCTTTCTGCCGCTCAACACCGCCTATACCCGCGACGAGGTGGCCTATTTCGTCGGCGACGCCGAACCGCGGATCGTGGTGGCGGATGGCGCCTCCGAGGCCGAACTGGCCGGGATTGCCGGTGGTGTCGGCGCGACACTGCTGACGCTGAACGCCGATGGCAGCGGCAGCCTGACCGCGGATCTGGCCGCGCGCCCGGCACGGTTCGACACGGTGGCGCGCGGGCCCGGCGACCTGGCCGGGCTGCTTTATACCTCGGGCACCACCGGGCGCTCGAAGGGGGCGATGCTGAGCCATGAAAACCTGGCCTCCAACGCCCGCACGCTGGTGCAGCACTGGCGCATCACCGAAGACGACACGCTGATCCATGCCTTGCCGATCTTTCACACCCACGGGCTTTTCGTGGCCTTGAACACCACGCTCGCCGCCGGGGCGACGGTGCATTTCATGCCCGCCTTCGATCTCGACGCGATCATTGCCGCGCTGCCCCGCGCGACCCTGCTGATGGGGGTGCCGACCTTCTATACCCGCCTTTTGGGCGATGCCCGCCTGACCCGCGAACTGACCGCCGGGATGCGGCTCTTCATCTCGGGCAGCGCGCCCTTGCTGGCCGAGACCCATGTCGCCTTTACCGCGCGCACCGGGCATCACATCCTCGAGCGCTATGGCATGACCGAGACCAACATGATCACCTCGAACCCCTACGCGGGCGAACGCCGCCCCGGCACCGTGGGCCAGCCCCTGCCCGGCGTCGAGGTGCGGCTGACCGAGGCCGAGACCGGCGCCGAGGTGGCCCGGGACGCGGTCGGCATGATCGAGGTGCGCGGGCCGAATGTCTTCCAGGGCTATTGGCAGATGCCCGACAAGACCGCCGCCGAATTGCGCGACAACGGGTTCTTCATCACCGGCGACCTGGGCCAGGTCAGCGCCGACGGCTATCTCTCGATCGTCGGGCGCGCCAAGGACCTGATCATCACCGGCGGCTTCAACGTCTATCCCAAGGAAATCGAGGACGTGCTGAACGAGATCGCGGGCGTCACCGAATCCGCCGTCTTCGGCGTGCCGCACGCGGATTTCGGCGAGGCGATCATTGCCGCCGTGGTGCCCGACCCCGCCGCGACGCTGGACCCCGAGGCGCTGTCGCAGGCGGTCGAGGAAAAGCTGGCCCGCTTCAAGCATCCCCGCCGCTACGAGATCATCGAAGAACTGCCGCGCAACACCATGGGAAAGGTGCAGAAGACCGCCCTGCGCGAGCGCTTCAAGGCCGGCTGATCGCCTCTCAGAACCGCAGGGTGGCGTCGACCGCGCGCTGCCAGGCGGCGTATTTCGCGGCGCGGATATCTTCGGGCATCTGCGGGCGGAATTCCTTGTCCACCGCCCATCCGGCGGCGAATTCCGCCTGCGAGGGGAAGACCCCCTCTTTCTGCCCGGCCAGCCAGGCGGCGCCAAGCGCCGTGGTCTCGAGCACCTCGGGCCGGTCGACCGGCGCGCCGATGATGTCCGACAGGAACTGCATGGCAAAGTCCGAGCCGCTCATCCCGCCGTCGACCCGCAGCACCGCGTCTCCGGCGCCGCCCATGTCGGCCTGCATGGCGTTGAGCAGGTCGCGGGTCTGGTAGCCCACGCTTTCCAGCGCGGCACGGGCGAATTCCGCCGGGCCGGAATTGCGCGTCAGCCCGAAGATCGCGCCGCGGCATTCCGCGTTCCAGTAAGGCGCGCCCAGCCCGGTGAAGGCCGGCACCAGCACCAGCGATTGCGTGGGATCGGCCTTTTCCGCCAGCACTTGGGTTTCTTCCGCGGTGCGAATGAGATGCAGCCCGTCCCTCAACCATTGCACCACCGCCCCGGCGATGAAGATCGAGCCTTCCAGCGCATAGGTGGGCGTGCCGTCGAGTTGATAGGCGATGGTGGTCAGCAGCCGGTTGCTCGAGGTCACGGGCTCGGCGCCGGTATTGAGCAGCGCAAAGCAGCCGGTGCCATAGGTCGATTTCAGCATCCCCGGCTCGAAACAGGCCTGGCCGACGGTTGCCGCCTGCTGATCGCCGGCAATGCCGCGGATCGGGATCGGACGGCCGAAAAGATCGGGCCGGGTCTCGCCGAAGTCATCGGCGCAGTCGCGGACCTCCGGCAGCATCGACACCGGGATGTTCAGCCGCTCGCAGATGGTCCGCGACCAGCGGCCCTTGTGGATGTCGTAAAGCATGGTGCGCGCGGCATTGGTGGCATCGGTCAGGTGATGCTTGCCGCCGGTCAGGTTCCACACCAGCCAGCTGTCGACGGTGCCGAAGAGCAGCTCGCCCGCCTCGGCCCGCTGGCGCACCCCGTCGACATTGTCGAGGATCCAGGCCAGCTTGGTGCCCGAGAAATAGGGATCGAGCAAGAGCCCGGTGCGGGTGGTGACCGTGTCCTCGAAGCCCTCGGCCTTGAGCGTCTTGCAGACCTCCGAGGTGCGCCGGTCCTGCCAGACGATGGCATTGTAGACCGGCTTGCCGCTCTTGCGGTCCCAGACCACGGTGGTTTCGCGCTGGTTGGTGATGCCGATGGCGGCGATCTGCGCCGCGTCGATCCCGGCCTTCTCGATCACCGCGCGACAGGTGGCGGCGGTGGTGGTCCAGAGGTCCGAGGGGTCATGCTCGACCCAGCCGCTGTCGGGGAAATGCTGGGCGAATTCCTCCTGCGCGGAGGCCGTGACCGCCAGCGATTGATCGAACAGCATGGCGCGGGAGGAGGTGGTGCCCTGGTCGATGGCCAGAATATGGGTCATTGTCATGGACCTGTCTGCGATGTGTCGGGTGCGGGTGCGGGTGCGTTGGTGGCGTGAGGTCCTCGGGTCAAGCCCGAGGATGACGGTGGTCTTGCGGGCCTCGGGGCGGGCCCGGGGACTTGTGGCTTGAGGTCCTCGGGGCAAGCCCGAGGATGACGGGTGGAGTTGGCCGGGGCCCGACGTGGGGGCCCCGGCCGAGGTCAGGCTTACTGCCAGGACTTGATCAGCTCATCATAAGCGATTGTCTTGGGCTCCTCATCCTCGTTTTCCAGCTTGGGATAGGGCGCGCCGTCCTGGCTGAACCAGTACTCCGCATCCCGTTCCTCGTTCAGCTTGGGACCGATCTCACCCTGGATACCGGCGCGTTCCAGGCGCTCGAGCACGCGCTCCTGGTCGGCACACAGACCGTCCAGCGCTTCCTGCGGGGTTTTCGCACCGGACATGGCGTCGCCGATGTTCTGCCACCACAGCTGCGCCAGCTTCGGATAGTCGGGGATATTGGTCCCGGTCGGCGACCATGCCACCCGCGCGGGCGAGCGGTAGAAGTCGACCAACCCGCCCAGCTTGTCCTTGCGCTCGGTAAAGCTGTCGTGCTGGATGGTCGACTCGCGGATGAAGGTCAGACCCACATGGGCCTTCTTCACGTCCACGGTCTTCGACGTCACGAACTGGGCATAGAGCCAGGCCGCCTTGGCACGATCCACGGGCGTGGACTTCATCAGCGTCCAGGATCCCACGTCCTGGTAGCCGACCTTCTGGCCTTCCTTCCAGTAGACGCCATGCGGCGAGGGTGCCAGCCGCCATTTCGGGGTGCCATCCTCGTTCATCACCTGCTCGGAGGCCACCAGCGGCGGCACGAAGGTGGTGTACATGAACATCTGCTGCGCGATCTGCCCCTGCGCCGGGATCGGACCCGCTTCGGAGAAGGTCATGCCCGCGGCGGCCGGAGGCGTGTATTTCTCCAGCCATTCGATCGCCTTGGTCACCGCATAGACCGCGGCCGGCGCATTGGTCGCCCCGCCGCGCGCGACGCAGGAGCCCACGGGTTGCGAGTTCTCGTTCACCCGGATGCCCCATTCGTCGACCGGAAGGCCGTTGGGTTCACCCACGTCGCCCATCCCGGCCATCGACATCCAGGCATCGGTATAGCGCCACCCGAGGCTGGGGTCCTTCTTGCCGTAGTCCATGTTGCCGAAGATATCGCCCTCGACCCCCATGTGCGACAGGTCGCGCCCGGTGAAGAACTCGGCGATGTCCTCATAGGCCGACCAGTTGATCGGAACGCCCAGATCGTAGCCGTATTTCTCCTTGAAATCAGCCTTGTTCTTTTCGTCGTTGAACCAGTCGTAGCGGAACCAGTAAAGGTTGGCGAACTGCTGGTCGGGCAGCTGGTAGAGCTTGCCATCGGGCGCGGTGGTGAACTGCGTGCCGATGAAATCGTCGAGGTCGAGCCCGGGGTTGGTCACATCCGCGCCTTCGCCCGCCATCCAGTCGGTCAGGTTGCGCACCTGCTGATAGCGCCAATGGGTGCCGATCAGGTCGGAGTCGTTGACATAGCCGTCATAGATGTTCTCGCCCGACTGCATCTGGGTCTGCAGCTTCTCGACCACGTCGCCTTCGCCGATCAGGTCGTGGGTGACCTTGATGCCGGTGATCGCGGTGAAGGCAGGCGCGAGCACCTGGCTCTCGTACTCATGCGTGGTGATGGTTTCCGAGACCACCTTGATGTCCATGCCCGCCATCGGGGCCGCGGCATCGATGAACCACTGCATCTCGGCTTCCTGCGCGGCGCGGTCGAGCGCCGACATATCGCCGATCTCGGCATCGAGGAAGGCCTTGGCCGCCTCCATGTCCGCGACGGCGGCACTTCCCAGCAATGTGAGCGCCATTGCCAGTGAGGTAGTTGATTTCAATCGCAAGTTCATTTGGAACCTCCCAATTATAGGAACTTGGTTTCGACGAAGACGGCGCCCGTTTGAGGTTTCTCGGACCCTTGCGGGCGACGCCGGTTTGCCCATGTCTACACCCAGCGAAAGACCGCCGCAGCGTAGATCAGGCAGACGATCAGCGCATAGGGTTGATATGCGCCGACCCATCCGAGCCAGGCCAGGTTGATGAAGGCCGAGCCGAGAAGGGTGATGAAGAGACGGTCGCCTCTTGTTGTTTCGATCCGCAGGATGCCGGTGCGCGGCGTCTCGGGGAACTTGATCGCGAGCACCGTGAAGGTGATCAGCAGCGCGGCGATGACCATGAAGAAGATCGCCGTCGGCCAGGTCCATGCCATCCAGTCCATGTCAGTGGCTCCTTGTGAAGAGGTTGGATTTTCCGTCATCCCCGGGCCTGACCCGAGGATCCCGTGCCCCCTGGCACCCACCGTCATCCTCGGGCTTGACCCGAGGATCTCGTGCCCCCTGGCTCCCACCGTCATCCTCGGGCCTGACCCGAGGATCTCGTGACATGAAGGTCCTCGGGTCAAGCCCGAGGATGACGCCTGCGCGGGTGGCCAAAGGTCCTCGGGTCGAGCCCGAGGATGACGGTGCATCGCGGCGGCTGTCGCGGAAAGCGCCCCCTAAACCACCGCGATCTCGCCCCACAAATCCCGCCACTGCGGATTGGCCTTCTCCACCAGCTCGATCTTCCACTGCCGATACCAGCGCTTCAGCGATTTCTCCCGCTGGATCGCCAGCCCCGGCGCGCCATATCCCTCGAACCACACCAGCCGCTCGAGGTTGTACCGGTCGGTGAACCCCGGCACCGCGTGCGAGCGGTGCAGCCAGACCCGCCGCACCAGGTCGCCGGTAACGCCGATATAAAGCGTCCCGCGCGGCCGGTTGGTCATGATGTAGACGTGCATCGCCTCGGTCATGGTCCGCTCCACCGTCATCCTCGGGCCTGACCCGAGGACCTCCCGCCAGCGCAGCGCCACCGTCATCCTCGGGCTCGACCCGAGGATCTCTTGCCAGAAAGATCCTCGGGTCGAGCCCGAGGATGACGCGAAAACGGTTAACACCCCCTTGCATCACACCCTCCCCAGGGCAAAGCCCTTGGCGATGTAGTTGCGCACGAAGTAGATCACCAAGGCCCCCGGCACGATGGTCAGCACCCCCGCCGCCGCCAGCACGCCCCAGTCGATGCCCGCCGCGCCTTGCGTCCTTGTCATGATCGCGGCGATGGGCTTGGCGTCGACGGTGGTCAGGGTCCGCGACAACAGCAGCTCCACCCAGGAGAACATGAAGCAGAAGAACGCCGCCACGCCGATGCCCGACGCAATCAACGGCATGAAGATCTTCACGAAGAACCGCCCGAAGCTGTAGCCGTCGATATAGGCGGTCTCGTCGATCTCTTTCGGCACGCCACGCATGAAGCCTTCCAGGATCCAGACCGCCAGCGGCACGTTGAACAGGCAATGCGCCAGCGCCACCGCGATATGGGTGTCGAACAGCCCGACCGAGGAATACAGCTGAAAGAACGGCAGCGCGAAGACCGCCGGAGGCGCCATGCGGTTGGTCAGCAGCCAGAAGAACAGGTGCTTGTCGCCCATGAAGTGATAGCGCGAAAAGGCATAGGCCGCCGGCAGCGCCACCGCGAGGCTGATGACGGTGTTCATCACCACGTAGATCAGCGAATTGACATAGCCCATGTACCAGGCCGGATCGGTCAGGATCGTGCGGTAATTGTCCAGCGTCAGGTCATTGGGCCAGAGCGTGAAGGCATTGAGGATCTCGGTGTTGGTCTTCAGGCTCATGTTCAGGAGCCAGTAGATCGGCAGCAGCAGGAACAGCAGGTAAAGCGTCATCACCACCGCGCGGGAGTTGATCGCGGGGAACGCAAAGGAACGGCTGCGCGAAGCTGTGGTGTCGGTCATCGGATCGCTCCTTCGGTGGGGGTGGTGTGGTGGGGCGTGGTCAGCCGTCGCGCGGCGCGCCGGTGCCATCCGTCATCCTCGGGCTCGACCCGAGGATCTCGTGGCTTCCCGGCTATTCCGTCATCCTCGGGCTTGACCCGAGGATCTCGTGATCGAAAGGTCCTCGGGTCAAGCCCGAGGATGACGGTGCGCGTGGGGTGGCGAAAGGTCCTCGGGTCAAGCCCGAGGATGACGGGGCGCGCGGGGTGGCGGGTGGTCCTCGGGTCAAGCCCGAGGATGACGGTTGTTCGGCACGTGGAAAACATCACCTCACCCCTCCCGCTTTTCCAGCGTGGTCATCACCGTGTAGAACACCCAGGACACCAGCAGGATCACCAGGAAATACATCAGCGAGAAGGCCGCCGCGGGACCGAGGTCGAACTGCCCCAGCGCCATTTTCACCAGGTCGATCGACAAGAGCGTCGTGGCATTGCCCGGCCCGCCTCCGGTGACGACGAAAGGCTCGGTATAGATCATGAAGCTGTCCATGAAGCGCAAGAGGATCGCGATCATCAGCACACCCATCATCTTGGGCAGTTCGATGAAACGGAACACCTTCCAGCGCGAGGCCTGGTCGATCTTGGCCGCCTGGTAATAGGCGTCGGGGATCGATTTGAGGCCGGCAAAGGCCAGAAGTGCGACCAGCGAGGTCCAGTGCCAGACATCCATCACCACGATGGTGATCCAGGCCGCCACGGTGTCCTGGGTGTAGTTGTAGCTGATGCCCAGCGCATCCAGCGTATAGCCCAGAAGGCCGATATCGACACGCCCGAAGATCTGCCAGATGGTGCCGACCACGTTCCACGGGATCAGAAGCGGCAGCGACATCAGCACAAGGCAGAGCGACGACCAGAAGCCCGATTTCGGCATGTTGAGCGCCACGAAGATGCCCAAGGGCACCTCGATGGCGAGGATGATGGCCGAGAACATCAGCTGACGGCCCAGCGCGTTCCACATCCGCTCGGAGTCCAGCATTTCCTTGAACCATTCGAGGCCGGCCCAGAAGAACTGGTTGTTGCCGAAGGTGTCCTGCACCGAGTAGTTGACCACCGTCATCAGCGGGATCACCGCCGAGAAGGCCACCAGCAAGAGTACCGGCAGGACGAGGAACCAGGCCTTCTGGTTGACTGTCTTTTCCATCATGCGGCTCCTTTTGCGGTCGGTTGGAAGGTGGGCGCGTCATCCTCGGGCTTGACCCGAGGATCTGTTGCCGCCGTGGCGTGACCGTCATCCTCGGGCTTGACCCGAGGACCTGGTGCCGCCGTGGCGCGACCGTCATCCTCGGGCTTGACCCGAGGATCTGGTGCCGCCGTGGCGCGACCGTCATCCTCGGGCTCGCCCCGAGGATCTTTTGCCGCCGTGGCGCGACCGTCATCCTCGGGCTCGCCCCGAGGACCTTTTGATCCGGAGATCCTCGGGTCGGGCCCGAGGATGACGGTGCGAGCAGAGGCCCCCATCACGCAGCCTCCCCGGGCACGCGCCAGTCGTTGGCGTAGACATTCACTCGCTCCGCATCGAAAACCACCCGGTTCATGTCCGCGCTCACCACATCATCTTCGCCCGCTATGATGTTGATCTCATGTCCGAAAAACTCGGCCCGCACCAGCTTGTGCCGGCCCACGTCCTCGACCCTGCGCACCGTGACCGGCAGGCCCTCGTCGCGGCTGAGGCGGGCGTATTCGGGGCGCACACCGATCTCGACCTTGCCCTCGAGCCGGCTGTAGCCGCGCGTCAGCGTCAGTTCCGCGCCCTCGATGCGGGCCGTCCTGCCGCTGATGTCGGCGGGCAGGACATTCATCCCCGGCGAGCCGATGAAATAGCCCACGAAGGTATGCTCGGGCCGCTGGAACAGCTCTTCCGGCGTGCCGATCTGGACCACGCGGCCATCGTACATCACCACCACCTTGTCGGCGAAGGTCAGCGCCTCGGTCTGGTCATGGGTGACGTAGATCATCGTATGGCCGAAATCGTGGTGCAGCTTTTTCAGTTGCGTGCGCAATTCCCACTTCATGTGCGGGTCGATCACCGTCAGAGGCTCATCGAACAAGAGCGCATTGACGTCCTTGCGCACCATGCCGCGGCCCAGCGAAATCTTCTGCTTGGCATCCGCCGTCAGCCCGCGGGCCTTGCGGTCGAGCATGTGCTCCATGCCGATCATGGCGCCGATTTCCTGAACGCGCTCAGCCACATAGGCCTCGTCCCTGCCCCGGTTCCTCAAGGGAAAGGCCAGGTTGTCGCGCACGGTCATGGTGTCGTAGACCACCGGAAACTGGAACACCTGGGCGATATTGCGCTCCGCCGTGGGCGCGTCGGTGACGTCGCGGTCGTTGAACAGGATGCGGCCCTGCGACGGGCGCAACAGCCCCGAGATGATGTTCAAAAGCGTGGACTTGCCGCAGCCGGAGGACCCCAGCAGCGCATAGGCCTCGCCATCGGCCCAGTCGTGGTTGAGCTCCTTGAGCGCGTAATCGTCCTCGCTGGCCGGTTTGGGCAGGTAGGAATGCGCGAGGTTGTCGAGCGTGATCTTTGCCATGGTCCCCTCCTCAGGCGGCCAGCGCATAGGCGGCGGGCGCGATCAGCCCGCCGTCTTCGCCGAAGATGTAGACGTGTCGCGGGTCGAGCCAGACATCCAGCCGCTCGCCCAGGGTCAGGTCGTGAACCCCGTGGATCAAGCCGACCCAGCGCTCGCCGAGCAGATCGAGGTGCACGAAGGTCTCGGACCCGGTCAGCTCGGTCACCGTGAGCCTGGCGGCGAATTGCATCGCATCGGCGGAATGGCGGTCGATTTCCAGGTGGTTGGGCCGGAACCCGGCCGTATAGCGCCCGTCGGGCAAGTCCGCGAGCTGGCCCTTGGCCGGGGCGCTCTGGCCTTCGCCGAATTTCAACTGGTTGCCCGTCTTGGTGACCTTGAGGAAATTCATCGGCGGGTCCGAGAACACCCGCGCCGTGGTGGCATCGACCGGCTGGCGATAGACCTGCGGCGTCGGGCCGAACTGGGTGACGCGGCCCTGCCAGAGGGTCGCGGTATTGCCGCCCAGAAGCAGCGCCTCCTCCGGCTCGGTGGTGGCATAGACAAAGATCGACCCGGCCTCCTCGAAGATCTTGGGGATCTCGACCCGCATCTCCTCGCGCAGCTTGTAGTCGAGGTTGGCCAGCGGCTCGTCGAGCAGCACCAGCCCTGCGTTCTTGACCAGCGCGCGCGCCAGCGCACAGCGTTGTTGCTGGCCGCCGGACAGTTCCAGCGGCTTGCGGTCGAGCATCGGGGTCAGCTTCATCAGCGCGGCGCTTTCGCGCACCCGCCGGTCGACCTCGGCGGCATCGACGCCCATCAGCTTCATCGGCGAGGCGATATTGTCGTAGACGCTCATCGACGGGTAGTTGATGAACTGCTGGTAGACCATGGCGACCTTGCGGTCCTGCACCCGCATGCCGGTGACATCCTTGCCTTCCCAGAAAATCCGCCCGGTATTGGGCACATCGAGCCCCGCCATCAGCCGCATCAGCGAGGTCTTGCCCGACGAGGTCGGCCCCAGCAGCACATTCATCGTGCCGTTCTGCAGCGTGAGGTCGGTGGGGTGGATATGCACCTGCCCCTCGACCTGTTTCGACACGCCCTTCAATTCCAGCGTCATCGCGCCTTTCCTCCCTATTCCGCCGCGGCGGTGCCGGACCGGCGGTGTGCCGCCATCCAGACGTTCAGTTCCTCGATCTGCGCCTCGCTCAGCCGCAGGCCGAGCTTGCTGCGCCGCCAGACCACATCTTCGGCGGTTCGGGCGTATTCATGGGTCATCAGCCAGGCGACCTCGCGTTCGCTCAGCGTGGCGCCGAAATCACGGCCAAGGTCCGCGGCGGTCTGCGCATCGCCGAGGACCTCCGGCGCATCGGTGCCATAGGCGCGGATCAGCCGCCGGGCATGGACCTCGTCCAGAAAGCCGAAGCGGGTCTTCAGATCGGCCACCAGGGCCTCGAACCCGTCCACCGGGAAATCGCCGCCCGGCATGGGCACGCCCGCGGTCCAGGGGCCCTTGGCGACCTCGAGATGCGCGCCGACCCGTTCCAGCGCGCTTTCGGCCAGCCGCCGGTAGGTGGTGATCTTGCCGCCAAAGACGTTGAGCACCGGCGCGCCCCCCTCGGCATCGACCTTCAGGGTGTAGTCCCGCGTCGCCGCGGTGGCGCTGGAGGCGCCGTCGTCATAGAGCGGGCGGACGCCGGAATAGGTCCAGACGATGTCGTCCTCGCTGATCTGGCTGGCGAAATACTGGTTGGCGAAATCGATCAGGTAGCGCCGTTCCTCGGGCGTGCATTCGGGTTTCTGCGCCGGATCGGCATGGTCGGCATCGGTGGTGCCGATCAGGGTGAAGTCGTTTTCGTAGGGAATGGCAAAGATGATCCGCCCGTCGGTGCCCTGGAAGAAATAGCACTTGTCGTGGTCATAGAGCCGGCGGGTCACGATATGGCTGCCGCGCACCAGTCGCACGCCTTCGCGGGATTGGATGTGTACCTTGGACTTGATGATCTCGCCGACCCAGGGACCGCCTGCATTGATCAGCATCCGGGCAAGATGCGTCTCGGTTGTACCATTTTCGCTATCTTGCGTTTCGACGCGCCAGAGATCGCCCTCGCGGCAGGCCGAAACCACCTTCGTCCGGGTCAGGATGCGGGCGCCGCGGGCCTCGGCATCGCGGGCATTGAGCACCACGAGACGCGAATCCTCGACCCAGCAATCGGAATATTCATAGGCCTTATCGAACCGCGCCTGCAGCGGCGCGCCTTCGCGGGTGCCGGGCAGCGAAAGGGTGGTGGTGCCGGGCAGGATCTTCCGCCCGCCCAGGGTGTCATACATGAACAGCCCCAGCCGGATCAGCCAGGCCGGGCGGCGCCCCTTCATCCAGGGCATGAACAGGCCCAGCAGCTTGGAGGTCGGCGTATCGGATTCGAACCGCATATCCCTATGATACGGCAGGACAAAACGCATCGGCCAGCTGATGTGCGGCATCGCGCGCAACAGCGTCTCGCGCTCGATCAGCGCCTCGCGCACCAGCCGGAACTCGAAATACTCGAGGTAGCGCAAACCGCCGTGAAACAGCTTGGTCGAGGCGGAGGAGGTGGCAGAGGCAAGGTCGTCCATCTCGGCCAGCGTGACGCTGAGCCCGCGCCCGGCCGCATCGCGCGCAATGCCGCAGCCATTGATGCCGCCACCGATGATGAACAGGTCCGTCGCCCTGGTTTCGTCGCGATGTGCCACGCGATTCCCCCCTCTCCGCATGTCTGGGCTCACCATGGCAAGGTCATGCGCGCTTCGCAACCATTTCGTTTTCGTTTTGGTTCGGAATCGGGCAACACCCTGCCCCGCAAGGAAAGTTTTTCCCCGTTCAGGCCGGATACCCCGGGAGCGCCGCCCTGCCGCGGGCCGGTCCTCGGTTGTCAGCAGGGCGGGATCGGCGCTACCATGGGCGGATGATGCCGAAGCGGCGCGCGCCCGGGACCGATCGAAGGAAAACGAACATCATGTCGCAGAACTTCCGGCATTCGGAGATCCTCGAAATCGCCCGCCGCGAGGGCAAGGTCACGGTGGACGGGCTGGCCGAGCATTTCGGCGTCACCCTGCAGACCATCCGCCGGGATCTGTCGGACCTGGCCGATGCCGGCCATCTCGAACGGGTGCATGGCGGCGCGGTCATGCCCTCTGGTACCACGAATATCGGCTACGAGGAACGCCGCGGTCTCAACCCCGAGGCGAAATCGGCCATTGCCCGCACCTGCGCCGCCCGCATTCCCGACGACATCTCGCTGTTTCTCAACATCGGCACCTCGACCGAGGCGGTGGCGCGCGAGATCCTGCATCACAGCAAGCTGATGGTGGTCACCAACAACATGAACGTGGCCAATATCCTTGTCGCCAACCCGCGGTGCGACGTGATCGTCACCGGCGGTCACCTGCGCCGCGCCGATGGCGGGCTGGTGGGCAACCTGGCGGTCGACACCATCAGCCAGTTCAAGTTCGACCTGGCGGTCGTCGGCTGTTCGGCGCTGGATGCGGACGGCGACATGATGGATTTCGACTTCCAGGAGGTCAACGTGAGCCGCACCATCCTGCGCCAGTCGCGCAAGACCTTCCTGGTGGCCGATCACACCAAGTTCAGCCGCACCGCCCCGGCGCGCATCGCCTCGCTGGCCGATGTGGATGCGTTTTTCACCGACCGGCCCCTGTCGCCGGACCTCGACGCGCTCTGCCGGGGCTGGGACACCGAGGTGGTCGTCTGCGGGGCGTGAGGATCGCTCAGCGTTCCGCGAGGTAATCGCCCGAGACGAAGCCGCTGACGCCCGGAGCCGCGGCAAGCGAGACCCGGCACCATTGCTGGCCCAGTTCGGTCACGCAATCGCGGCGCGTCAGCGCGGTGCCATCGGGCAGGCCGAGCACCACGCGGTATTCCAGCCCGGGACCGGAGCGCAGTTTCAAAAGCTCATCCGGCCCGGCGCCGGAGACCACCGCGCGCCCTCCGGGCGCGGCGCTGCAGGCGGCGACCAGCAATAGCGGAAAAAGGACGGGAAATCTGGCTCGGGTCATGGGGGGCCTCGGTGGTCTGTTGTCTCTGGCCTGCGGTCGCGCGCAGGATGGCGCGGGGATCGGGCATGCACGTCCGCCCCGCGCCGCCAATTGACCCCAGCGGCAGGGGGCTGGCAAGGGGGCGTTTTTGGCTGGCGGCCGCCCCGGGGCCAGGGAGGACCGCCTGCGCGTCTTGATCAGAGCGTGGCATTGCGGCTTCGACCGTCCCGGGGGCGCTGCCCGTCGTCCATTGGGCTTGAACCAATGGCGCCCAAACGGACGACCCCCGGGATATTTCTGAACCGAAGAAGTTCAGGACCGTCCAGGGCTTCTCTGGTTCGGAAATATCCCGGGGGTGAGGCCGCAGGCCGAGGGGGCAGCGCCCCCTTCCTTGCGCGTGTGACGCGACGGGACGCCTGCGTTTTGCGGATTGTGCAATTTGACAATCGGAGTATGAGTGTCAAACCGGATTCGCAGGAACCCCATGAGTGACACCGAAACAGCCCTTCTGGACGCCGCCCTGCGCGTCTTTTCGCGCTATGGCGTGAAGCGCACCAGCATGAGCGATCTCTGCCAGGAGGCCGGGGTGTCGAGGCAGACCTTCTACAACACCTTTCGCAACAAGGACGACATCCTGCGCGCGCTGATCCGGAGATATGCCGAAAATGCGCTCGACGAGATTGCCGCGGGCAGCGCGGCGGCGCCGGACCTGGGGGCCAGGCTCGATCTGGTGTTCGACCGGATGGTGGTGGCGGGTTTCGATTTTGTCGCCTCGATGCCCAATGCCGAGGACTTCGTCGACGGTGTCCATGCCGGCACCCGCGACGAGATGGACCAGGCCGGCGCGCGCTTTCGTGCCGTCATCGCCGAGATGCTCGGCCCGCATCAGGCCGCGCTGTCGCAGCACGGACTCACGGCGCGGGATCTGGCCGATTGCGTCCAGCGCGCGGCCAAGGCGGCGGGCCGTCATGCGCGCGACCGCGATCACCTTTTGACCCAGCTTGCCACCCTGCGGCAGCTTTGCGTCACCGCCGCCACCGCGGACGCATCCCCCGAAACCGACCCGGCGCCGGGCCGGACCAGATAGAAGGACATCACCGATGGTCGACATCAATCGCGGCGCCGCGCGCGCCGGAGCACGGGGTCTCGGGCCCGCGATCGCGGCCCTTGCGCTTGGCGCGGCGCTCCTGCTCGGGCTGTCGGGCACCGCGGCAATGGCCGAGCCGCCGGTGGTCAAGCTGGCGACCGTCACCTCGCGGGCCGCCGAGGTGAACCGGGTGTTCTTCGGCAAGGTGGTCGCGCGCGAAACCCTCGACTTCGCGTTCCAGGTCAGCGGCCAGGTGGTGGAGTTCCCGGTGGAAGAGGGATCCTCGGTTCCGCGCGGCGCGCTGGTGGCGCAGATGGACCTCGAGCCTTTCGAGCTGGCGCTGCAGGAGGCGCAGGCGCGGGCCGACCAGGCCCGGCGCACGCTCGAGCGCTACAAGAAGCTGGTCGGCGCTTCGGTCGCCGAATCCAACCTCGAGGATGCCCAGACCCAGGTCGAGCTGGCCGAGATCGCCCTGCGCAATGCCCGCCGCGCGCTGGACAATGCCACGCTGCATGCGCCCTTCGACGCGGTGGTGGCGGCGCGGCTGATGCCGAACTTCTCGACCGTCGCGGCGGGCACGCCGGTGGTCCGGCTGCATGACATGTCCGATCTGCGGATCGAGATCGACGTGCCCGAGATCCTGTTCCAGCGCGCCGGCCGCGACCCCGAACTCACGCTGATCGCCGAGTTTCCCGCCGCCGCGGGACGCTATCCGCTGGAGATCCGCGAGTTCCAGGCCGAGACCGCCGAGATCGGCCAGACCTATCGCATCACCCTCGGGATGCCCCGGCCCGGGGACCTGACTGTCCTGCCCGGATCCTCCGCCAAGGTCTCGGCGACGATGCGCACCGGTGGCGAGAGCATCGAGATCCCGACCTCGGCGGTGGTGATCGGCAATGACCGCGCCACCCATGTCATGGTCTTCACCCCCACCGGCGCGCGCGAGGGCACGGTCAGCGCCACGCCGGTCATGATCGAGCCCACCGACACCGGCAGCGTCCGGGTGACCGAGGGCCTGAGCGACGGCCAGGAGATCGTGGCGATCGGCGCCGGCCAGCTTCAGGACGGTGCCACCGTCCGCCGCTTTACCGGCTTCGGGGACTAGACCATGGATATCGCGCGTTTCTCGATCAACCGCCCGATCTATACCTGGATCGTCATGCTGGTCTGCCTGCTGGGCGGCATCTGGGGCTTTGCCACCCTGGGCCGGCTCGAGGATCCGGCGTTCACCATCAAGACCGCGGTGGTGGTCACCGAATACCCCGGTGCCTCGGCCGAGGAGGTCGCCCTGGAGGTCACCGAGCCGCTGGAATCGCAAATCCAGAAGATGGGCGAGGTCAAGGACATCCTGTCGATGAACCAGCCCGGCCTGTCGTGGATCACCGTCAACATGCAGGACGAGTTCGACGGCTCGGAACTGCCGCAGATCTGGACCAAGCTGCGCAACCGCGTGGGCGAGGCCCGCCTGCCCCCGGGCGCCGCGGCGCCCTTTGTCAATGACGGTTTCGGCGATGTCTACGGGCTGTATTACGCGGTGACCGCGCCGGGCTATTCCGATGCCGAGGTCAACGACCTGTCGAGCTATCTGCGGCGCGAGATCCTGACGGTCGAGGGCGTCTCCGACGTGGCGCTGGACGGGGTGCCCGACGAGGTGATCTATGTCGAGCCGGACCTGGCGCTCAGCACCACCCTGGGCATTCCCCCCGCCGCCATGCAGGCCGCCATCTCCGGTGCCAACGAGGTGGTCGACAGCGGCGCGCTGGAAGACAGCGAGGGCCGCACGCTGGTGCAGCGTCCCGAGGGCTCGGACAGCGTCTCCGAGATCGCGGCGTTGTCGGTCGGGGTCGGCGGGCGGATCATCAACATGATCGACTTCGCCGATATCCACCGCGGGCGCGACGCGACGCCGGACCTGATCGTGCGCCACAATGGCACCGAGGCCTTCACCCTGGGCGTCGCGGGCCTGGCCAAGGAGAATATCGTCGAGGTCGGCAAGCGGGTCGATGCCAAGCTTGCCGCGCTGCGCGCCGACCTGCCGCTGGGCATCTCGATCGACGCGGTCTATCGCCAGCACCGGGTGGTCGAGGAGGCCTCGAACGCCTTTCTGGTCAACTTGGCGATGTCGGTCACCATCGTGGTCGCCGTCCTGGCGGTCTTCATGGGCTGGCGGGCGGCCATGGTGGTGGGCACGACGCTGCTCTTGACCGTGGTCGGCACGCTGTTCTTCATGGCGCTGGGCTCGATCGAGATGGAGCGCATCTCGCTCGGCGCGCTGATCATTGCCATGGGGATGCTGGTCGACAATGCCATCGTGGTGGCCGAGGGGATGCAGATCGCCATGCACCACGGCAAGACCTCGCGCGAGGCGGCCTCGGAGGCCGCCGCCAAGACCCAGGTGCCGCTGCTGGGGGCGACGGTGATCGGCATCATGGCCTTTGCCGGGATCGGGCTCAGCCCCGATGCCACCGGCGAATTCCTGTTCTCGCTCTTCGCGGTGATCGCGATTTCGCTGCTGCTGTCGTGGCTGCTGGCGATCACCGCGACGCCGCTGCTGGGGCATTACTTCTTCAAGCGGCGCGACGATGGCGCCGACGACGGCTATGACGGCGCGATCTTCCGCGGCTATGCCGCCGTGCTGCGCGCCTCGCTGAAGCTGCGCTGGCTGGTGATCGCGGCGCTGATCGGCGGCACCGCGGTCTGTTACGTGCTGTTCGGCCAGGTCAAGCAGCAGTTCTTTCCCGACAGCAACACGCCGCTCTACTTCGTGCATTACAAGCTGCCGCAGGGCTCGGCGATCCACCAGACATCCGCCGATCTGGCGGTACTCGAGGACTGGCTGGGCGCGCGCGACAACGTCGAGACGGTGACCGCCTTTGCCGGCCAGGGCGCGGCGCGCTTCATGCTGACCTACCAGGCCGAGGATCCCAACCCGAGCTATGGCCACCTGATCGTCCGCGTCACCTCGCTCGGCGTGATCGAGGCGGAGATGGACGCGCTCGAGGCCTTTGCCGATGCAGCACTGCCGCAGGGCGAGTTCCGGGTCAAGCGGCTGGCCTTCGGCCCCGGCGGCGGTGCCCCGGTCGAGGTGCGGTTTTCCGGCCGCGACCCGGATGTGCTGCGCGATCTGGCCGACGAAGCCATCGCGCGGATGCGTGCGGCGTCGGACAATGTCATCGCCCCGCGCCACGACTGGCGCGAGCGCGAGCTGGTGCTGCGCCCGGTCTATGCCGAGGACCGCGCCCAGGATGCCGGCATCTCGCGCGCGCAGATCGCCATGACGCTGAAATTCGCCACCGAGGGCATCAACGGCGGCACCTTCCGCGAGCGCGACCGCCAGATCCCCATCGTGCTGCGCGCGCCGCAGACCGGCGAACTGGCGCTGACCGATCACGTCATCTATTCCGAGAGCGGCCGGGGCCTCGTGCCGCTGGAACAGGTGATCGACGGTTTCGTCTTCGAGCCGCAGGACACGCTGGTTCACCGCCGCGGCCGGGCCGAGGTGATCACCGTGGGCGCCGACATCCCGCGCGGCATGACCGCGCCCGAGGTGCTGGCCGAGGTCCGCGCCACCATCGAGGCGATGGACCTGCCGCCGGGCTATCACATGGAATGGGGCGGCGAGCTGGAAAGCTCGACCGAGGCGCAGGCCTCGCTGGGCGGGCAACTGCCGCTGAGCCTGATCGTCATGGTGCTGATCTCGGTGCTGCTGTTCAACGCCCTGCGCCAGCCGATCATCATCTGGCTCCTGGTGCCGATGGCGGTCAATGGCGTCGCGCTGGCGCTGCTGGGCGCGGGCCTGCCCTTCACCTTCACCGCGCTGCTGGGGCTCTTGTCGCTGTCGGGGATGCTGATCAAGAACGGCATCGTGCTGGTCGAGGAGATCGACCTGACCCGCGAGGCCCGGCCCGACATGGCGCTGGCCGATGCCATCGTGCTGGCCTCCACCTCGCGCTTGCGGCCGGTGTTTCTTGCGGCGGCGACGACGATCCTCGGCATGCTGCCCTTGCTGACCGACGCCTTCTTCCAGTCGATGGCGGCGACGATCATGGGCGGGCTGGCCTTTGCCTCGGTCCTGACGCTGATCGCGGCACCGGTGTTCTACTTCGTGATGTTCCGCGGCACGGACCGCAGGGCCAGGGCCAGGGCCGCCGCTGCCTGACGCCGCTTGCGGCCCGGATGCAAAAACGCCGGCGCAACTCTTGCGCCGGCGTCTGTTTTCGGGCCGGCCTTCGGGCTCAGACGAAGATGTCGTCGTCGTCCATCTGCGGTTCGCTCTCGGTGTCTTCCTCGGTCGAGCCGTAACGGTCGTCGGTCTGGTTCATCATGGCCATGACCTCCTCTTCCGTCATCTCCGGATAGTCCGAGGGATCGGGCGTATAGGCCGGCAGATCCACCGCCGCCTTCACGCCATGACTGCCCGCGGTGCCCCCCGAACCGGAACCCTTGGTGCCACCGGAGCCGGTGCCCTTGGTGCCGCCCGAGCCAGTGCCCTTGGTGCCGCCGGTGCCGGTGCCCTTGGTGCCGCCAGAACCGGAGCCCTTGGTGCCGCCGGTGCCGGTGCCTTTGGTGCCGCCCGAACCGGAGCCCTTGGTGCCGCCCGATCCGGAACCCTTGGTTCCTCCCGAGCCGGAGCCCTTGGTGCCGCCAGAGCCGGAGCCCTTGGTGCCGCCAGAGCCGGAGCCCTTCGTGCCGCCGGTGCCGGTGCCTTTGGTGCCACCCGAGCCGGAGCCATTCGTGCCACCCGAGCCGGAGCCCTTGGTGCCACCCGAGCCGGAGCCCTTGGTGCCGCCCGAACCGGAGCCCTTGGTGCCGCCCGAACCGGAGCCCTTGGTGCCTCCCGAGCCCGAGCCCTTGCTGCCACCCGAACCGGACCCCTTGGTGCCGCCAGAACCGGAGCCCTTGGTGCCGCCGGTGCCGGTGCCTTTGGTGCCGCCCGAGCCGGAGCCCTTGGTGCCGCCGGAGCCGGAGCCTTTGGTGCCACCCGAGCCGGAGCCCTTGGTGCCGCCGGAGCCGGAGCCCTTGGTGCCGCCAGAACCGGAGCCCTTGGTGCCGCCCGAGCCGGAGCCCTTGCTGCCGCCAGAACCGGACCCCTTGCTGCCGCCAGAACCGGACCCCTTCGTGCCGCCCGAGCCGGAGCCCTTGGTGCCGCCCGAACCGGAGCCCTTCGTACCGCCCGAACCGGAGCCCTTCGTACCGCCCGAACCGGACCCCGTGGTGCCGCCGCCTGCCGGGTCGTCTTCCGCCGGCGAGAGGTAGTCGTCCAGCGAGACTTTCGGCGGTTGGCCTTCGCCGTGTTCGCCGATCACCTCGAGGTCGGCCTCGGTGTAGTAGTAGCTGTCGGGATCCTCGGGCAGGATGATCTCGGTGACATTGCCGAAATGCCCCCAGCCGACCGCATTGCCGTCCTCGTCGCGGAATTCGACGCTGCCGATCATGGTGCCGTCTTCCATCTCGGTGACGTTCAGCACAAAGGCCGCGCCCGCATCCGAGAGGTCGAGAACATAGCCGTCGGGGCCGCTGTCCGCCTCGAACTCGCCGGCCATGTTGGCCTCGTACCAGGCGTCATGGCTGTCGCCCTCGACGCCGCCGTTGTGATAGGACTTGGTCGAACTGGCGGTCTCATGCCCCGAGCCCGAGCCCTTGGTGCCGCCGGTACCCGAGCCTTTCGACCCGCCAGAGCCCGAGCCCTTCGACCCGCCGGAGCCCGAGCCCTTCGATCCGCCGGACCCCGAGCCCTTCGACCCACCAGAGCCCGAGCCCTTCGATCCACCGGAGCCGGAGCCTTTCGACCCTCCGGAGCCCGACCCCTTCGACCCACCGGAGCCGGATCCCTTCGACCCACCGGAGCCGGATCCCTTGGACCCGCCCGAGCCGGATCCCTTGGACCCGCCGGAGCCTGATCCCATGGTGCCGCCACCGTCACCCACGTAAATCGTGTCGTCTGAATTATAGTCCGTCATCGCTTGTCATTCCCTCCAAAATCGGCAGCGCGCGGTCCCCGAATACACCGGTCCCAGGCCGACCGGCCCCGCGAGCGCCTCGTTTCCCCCGCTAACGGAAAACCTACCGGCCGGATCCGGCGCCTGCAAAATTTTCATCAAATTCTCATCTATTATCAGTAAATTACCCGCCGATCCGGAAACAGCGCGCCCGGCCTTGCCAGATTGTTGGCGAAACCCGCGGTAATTCCCTGCGCCCGCCCGACCGCTGCCCGACTCGCGCCATGGACGGGGCGCATTTGCCTCGACTTTTCCCTATTGCCGCCGTCATTCCCGGCCAGACTGGCCCGAACCGGATGGCAGATGGGACGTGAAACGGAATGACCAGCCGCTACAAGCAGCGTATCGCCAGGATCGTCGACCGGGCCGAGCGGCATTTCGGCGAGAAGGTCGTGCGCGCCACCGCGCCCGGGGGCGAAGGCCGGTCAAGCTACCGGCTGCATTTCGCGGACCGCTCGGTCATTGCCACCCTGCGCCCGAATTTCCGCCGCACCCACCTCGAGGCCTTCGTGCTCGAACGGCTTTCGCGCGATTGCAGCGACACGCCCGAATGCCTGGGCGTCGATGGCGAGTTGATGTTCCAGTCCGACGTCGGCGGCCAGCGGCTCAATATCGCCATTGCCGAAGCCGACAAGGACCGCCGCCTCGCGCTGGCGCAGGAGGCCGTGGCGGCGATTTTCCGCATCCATGAGGCCGGGCGCAGGCAGGAGCTGCACAATGCCCTGCCCCACCTGGGCCAGAACCGCGACTGGATCGAGAACCTCGTGCAGTCCGCCGAGGCCCTGGCCGAGTTTTCGCAAGGCCGCGCCAAGGGGCTCGACCATGCCGCGCTCTGCACTGCGCTTGATTACCCGGGCCGGCAATTCGTCAAGTGGGATTGCCGCTCGGGCAATGCCGCCGTGGGCGCGGATGACCGGCTGCGCTGGTTCGATTTCGAGTATTCCGGCGCCCGCCACGGCGCCGAGGATCTTGCCTGGCTGATCGGCGACGAGGCCTGGCCCCTGCCCCCGGCGGTGATGGAGCAGGTGGTCAAGGAGGCCTTCGACCCCGGGTGCGGCCATGACCGCGACGCCTATCTCGACTACCTCGCACTCTACCTGACCTTCCACTGCGTCCAGCGCTTCAAGCTGATCGTCAAGGAGGCGCGCAAGCGCGGCTGGATCGCCAAGGCGCGGGTGCGCAAGTACGACGATGCCGGGGTCCACCCGGAGTTTGCCGTGCAGATCTGCCGCGTCGGCGCCTATTTCGCCAGCCGCAGCCCCCGGACCGCGCCGATCGGGCGCGACTTCGAGGAGACCGGCGCGGTCTTCCTCGGGATTCTCAAGGATGGCCTGAAACACAACCAGAGGGTCACAGCATGACGTTGCAGTCGCAAGATATCCGGACCGCCCTGACCGTGCGCATCGTCGACACGGTGGCGGGGCTCGACGCCCTGCGCCCGGCCTGGCAGGCGCTGGAGGCGCGCGACCCGGAAGCCACGATCTTTCTCACCTGGGACTGGATGGCGCGGGCCTTTCGGGCCAACCCCTATCGCTGGAGCGTGCTGGTGGCCGAGGCGCCGGACCGGCCCGGCACGGCGCTGTGTATCCTGCCGCTGAAATACCGCACCCACTGGAGCCGCAGCCGCGACGAGTTCCATACCGAGCTCGAGGCCGGCGGGCGCCTGCTCTGGAGCGAATACACCGGCTTCCTGTGCCACCCCGAGCGCGAGGCCGAGGCCCTGCAGGCAGTGACCGACCATCTGGCCGCCATGCCCTGGATGCGGTTTTCCATGCGCTACGTCGCCCAGAACCGCCGCTGCCGGCTGTTCACCGATGCCTTCGAGGCGCGGGGCTTCGGCGTCAAATACAAGTCCTACCGGATCAACGGCAACAAGACCGACAACCTGGTCTGCCCCCAGGTCGATCTGCCCGAGGATTTCGACAGCTTCCTTGCCGGGCAGCTCAGCGCCAATCGCCGCCAGAAGTACAACCGGCTCAAGCGCGACCACCTCGACAGCGGCGCCCTGCACATCACCACGGCGGGAGATGCGGATTTCGACGCGGCGCTCGAGGTGCTGCTGGACCTCTGGCAACGCCGCTGGCGCGACCAGAAGGGCGCCGAGACCGCCGAGCGGGTCGCGGGCAATTACCGCGACGTGCTGCGCGCGGCGCAGGAGATCGGCGCGGCCTATCTGCCGGTGTTGTGGAAGGGCGAACGGCCCCTGGGCGCGCTGGGCCATGTGGTCGACCGGCGCAACGGCGTGGTGCATTTCATCGCCGGCGGCCGCGATCCACAGGCCGAGGACAAGGGCATCGGCCAGTTGCTGCATGTCCACAGCATCGAATGGGCGATCGGCCAGGGCCTGATCTGCTATGATTTCGGCCATGGCAACGAGGCCTACAAGTACAGCTACGGCGCGACCGACCAGGCGGTGCTCTATTTCGAGATCCGCCGCCGCGCCTATGAGCCGAGCCTGGCCTTCGATTTCCTCTGCGCCGGCGAGGCCCTGCGCCGGATCGAGGAATTCCTGACCAGGGGCAGCACCGACAAGGCTCTCAAGGCCTGCGCCCAGCTTTCCCGGGTCCTGTCCTAGCCGCCGCTTGCGCCCAGCACTCCCGGGTCCTGTCCCGGCTACCGGCCAGAGCACGGCGCACGCGGTCGCAGGACACAGGGCATCGGACGCAGGACACCCGAGCCGCGCGCAGGACACCCGCCGCCGCCCCGGTCTCATTCCCGCGCGCACCTGCGCCACCCTCACACCGCCGCCCCGGTCCCATCCCCTCGCGCACCCTGCGCAGCCCTCACAACGCAGCCCCGGACCTGATCCGGGGCCTCCCCGCCCCCGCTCGGCGCACCGGATGCAACAAACCCCCGCCTCAGTTCCCGATCACCGCGACGGTCCCAACCTCTCGCGCACCCTGCGCAGCCCTCACAACGCAGCCCCGGACCTGATCCGGGGCCTCCCCGTCTCCGCTCGGCGCACCGGATGCAACACCCCCGCCTCAGTTCCCGATCACCGCCCCGATCCCATCTCCGCGCGCACCCTCCGCCACCCTCACACCGCCGCCCCGGACCTGATCCGGGGCCTCCCCGCCCCCGCTCGGCGCACCGGATGCAACACCCCCGCGCCTCAATCCCCGAGCACCGCCCCGGCCTCGTCCGCAGCCCCCTCACCCTCGGCGCCCACGACCATCGCCGGATCGCGCTCGATGTAGTAGCTGCGCGCCGCCTCGATCAGGTCGCGCATTGCGCCATAGGCATAGCCCGAATCGTTGAGAAACGAGGTCGCGGCATTGGCATTCAGCGCCCCCTTGCGGATCAGCGCGTCGATCCGGCGCATGGTCGAGCGTGACCGCTCCTCGATCTGCGCGCGCTCCTGGTCGAGCCAGAGCGCGCTGCGCGCCTCCGGCGGGGTCTCGCCCAGCTTGCGGATCTCGACGACGATCCGCGCGATCTCGCCGCGCAACCCGTCGTAGAGCTCGGTCACGATGCCCTGGGGCCGGGTGGTATAGCGCAGCACGTTCTTGCGCAGGTGCTTGACCGATTTCACCGCCTGCACGAGGTCGCCCGACACGTCGCGCAGCGCATAGATCCGCTCGGCGATATCCTCCGGCACCTGCTTGTCGGCGACCCGCGTGGTGAAATCCATGATCGCGGCATGCAGCGTCTTGACCCGCCGCGCATAGCGCTCTTCTAGGTCGAGATCGAAGGCCTGGCGGCTGCGTTGCACCAGGTCGGCAATGTCGTCGGTGCGCCACAGCTCGCGCCGGGGCAGGTTCAGCCCGTGCAGGATCAGTTCGGTGGCATTCTCCTGCAGGTGCTGCACCTCCTTGCGCAGCGCGCTTTCCAGCGTCTGGGGAAACTCGTCGACCGCCTCGCTGAGGTATTTCGGGCGGCTGACATCCGCCACCGGCTCGACGATGCGCCCCTCGATGAAGGCGATCAGCCGGGGCAGCACCGGCACCATCAGCGCCACGCCGAGCAGGTTGAAGAGGGTGTGGAACACCGCGAGCTTCAGGGCGTAGTCCTCGGCGGCAATACCCGTGGCGGCGCTGATCGCATCGACCGCCTCGCGCAGGGGCGCGATGAAGACCAGCGCCACCATCCCCGTGGTGAGGTTGAAGATCAGATGCGCCAGCGCCAGCCGCTTGCCCTGGAAATTGGCGCCGAGCGCGCCGATGATCGCGGTGACGGTGGTGCCGATATTGGCGCCGATCGCCAGCGCCAGCGCATTTTCATAGGTGATCTGCCCGGCCGAAAGCGCGGTGAGGATCAGCACCATGGTCGCATGGCTCGACTGCATCACCACGGTCGCGCCGGTGCCCAGCAGGGTATAGACGACAAGGCCCAGAAGCCCGGGCAGCGCAAAGCGCAACAGGTCGATCTGGTCCTTGAAGGCCTCGAACCCCTCCTTCATGTGGTGAATGCCCAGAAACAGGAACCCCAGCCCGCCAAGCGCATAGCCGACCCCGCGCAGCGCTTTCGGTTTCTGGAACACCAGCAGGATGCCGAGCGCGATCATCGGCATGGCATAGGCGGCGATATTGACCTTGAGCCCCAGCCCCGCCACCAGCCAGGCGCCGGTGGTGGTGCCGATATTGGCGCCGAAGATGATGCCCACCCCGCCGATCAGCGAGATCAGCCCGGCGCTCAGGAAGGAGATGGTGATCACCGAGACCAGCGAACTGGATTGCAGCAGCGTGGTGGCCAGCACGCCGAAGAGGATCGAGCGCGCGGTCGAGCCGGTCACATGGGTCAGCAGCCGCTCCAGCAGACCGCCACCGAACAGCTTGAAGCCGTCCTCGAGCATCAGCATCCCGAACAGGAAGATCGCCACGCCGGCGGCGATCTGCTCGAAATCCGGGCTGAACCAGAAGGCGACCAGAAGCGCCGCGATGGCGATGGGAAGGGCCAGCCTGCGCATTCGCTCAGGCCCGCCGGTCCGTGGAACGGCTGCCCTGGCGCAGGGCAGCGCCCGGGGCCGCGCGTTGTCCTGTCATCTCTCCGCCTCCCCTTGCCGCCTCTCGTATTGCCCGCGCCGCCGATCGCGCATGCAGGTCCGAGACATAAGCGCCCGGCACAGGCGCAGCATTGACTTGCATCATGCCCCGCGCCAGGGCAAGGCCGCATCCTGGCAAGAGCAGCGATGCAGGCCCCGCGCTTGAGGCACCACCCCATCCCGAAGACACCGCCGGGCATTGACGGCGGGGCCGGTTCAACTGGCGATTGACCGCGGCGCTCTCACGCCTGTCCGAGCCTGCCGAATGTGCCACAAACTCGCGCGCTTGGCCCTGCTTGCAGTTGTTCGGCGCCCGAAATCGTGACAAACGCTTGACACCATCGGGACAGACAAGGAGCGAGACCCCATGCAAGCTGTAGCCGCCACGGTGTGCGTTATCAGCGCCATCAATACCCTCGTCGGGCGCATCGCTTCCTGGCTTGCCCTGGGCATCGTGATCGCCTGTTTCACCGTCGTGGTGCAGCGCTATGTCTTCGGGGTCAGCTATCTCTGGCTGCGCGATCTCTATATCTGGCTGAACGGCGCGATGTTCACCGCGGTGGCCGGGTTTGCGCTGCTGCGCGGCGATCACGTGCGGGTCGACATCTTCTACCGCCCGGCCAGCCTGCGCCGCAAGGCGATGGTCGATCTGTTCGGAGTGGTGGTCTTCCTGCTGCCCTTCATGGGGGTCGTGCTGGTCTATGGCTGGCCTTTCGTGGCGCGGTCGTGGAAATACCTCGAAGGCTCGTCCAATGTCGGTGGGATGCCGGGGCTCTTCGTGCTGAAATCCTTCATCATCGTCTTTGCGGTGCTGGTGGCGTTGCAGGGCATCGCCATGGCGCTGCGCTCGGTGCTGGTGCTGGCCGACCGCGAGGACCTTCTCCCCGAGCATCTGCGCTATCCGGTCAGCGAAGACCCGCTGCATGGGGGAACAGCCTGATGGATCCGGTCCTGCTCGGCGAGGTGCTCGCCAGTCTCATGTTCTTCGGCATCATCGGCTTTCTGATGCTGGGCTTTCCCGTCGCCTTCACGCTTGCCGGCGTGTCGCTGCTGTTCGGCCTTCTGGGCTGGAGCCTCGGGGTCTTCGATCCCTCCAACCTCGGCAGCCTGCCCAACCGCTACATCGGCTTCATGTCGAGCGAGGTGCTGGTGGCGGTGCCCTTGTTCATCTTCATGGGGGTGATGCTGGAGAAATCCGGCATTGCCGAGCAATTGCTGCTGACCATGTCCAAGCTCTTCGGCAACCTGCGCGGCGGGCTGGGCCTGTCGGTGGTGCTGGTGGGCGCGATGCTGGCGGCCTCGACCGGGGTGGTGGGCGCGACGGTGGTCACCATGGGGCTGATCTCGCTGCCGGCGATGCTGCGCGCGGGCTATGACCCGAAACTGGCGACCGGCGTGATCTGCGCCTCGGGCACGCTGGGCCAGATCATCCCGCCCTCGACGGTGCTGATCTTCATGGGCGACATGCTTTCGGGCATCAACAGCCAGGTGCAGATGGAAAAGGGCAACTTCGCCCCGGTGCCGGTCTCGGTCGGCGATCTCTTTGCCGGCGCGCTGCTGCCCGGCATCCTTCTGGTCGGGCTTTACGCCGGCTACGTGATCTTCAAGGCGGTGACCGATCCCGAAAGCTGCCCCGCCACGCCGGTGCCGCCGGAGCAGCGCTCGGGCCTGCTGCGCGAGGTCGCGGTGGCGCTGGTGCCGCCGCTGCTGCTGATCCTCGCGGTGCTGGGCTCGATCCTGGGCGGCATCGCCACGCCGACCGAGGCGGCCTCGGTGGGGGCGGTAGGGGCGATCCTGCTGGCGCTGCTGCGCTGGCGGCTCACGCTGGACATCGTGACCCAGGCCGGGGTGTCGACGGCGACAATCACCTCGATGGTCTTCATCATCCTGTTCGGCGCCAGCGTGTTTTCCATCGTCTTCCGCCTGATGGGCGGCGACAACCTGGTGCATTCGGTGCTGACCGGCCTGCCGGGCGGGGCGATGACGGCGATGATCGTGGTCATGGCGATCATGTTTGTGCTGGGCTTCATCCTCGATACCTTCGAGATCATCTTCATCGTGATCCCGATCACCGCGCCGGTGCTGCTGGCTCTGGACATCGATCCGATCTGGCTGGGCGTCATGGTCGGGGTGAACCTGCAGACCTCGTTTTTGACACCGCCCTTCGGATTTGCGCTGTTCTACCTGCGCGGGGTGGCCCCCGACAGCCTGCCGACCAGCGCGATCTATCGCGGCATCATCCCCTTCGTGCTGCTGCAACTGATCGCCATCGCGCTGCTGTTCGCCTTTCCGCAGATCGTGCTCTGGCTGCCGCGCGGATAGGGCCGCCGCCACGACCCCGGACATGAAAAAGGGGCGGCCAGATCGGCCGCCCCTTTCTTTCGTCGCGCGAGACCCGGATCAGATCTCGAAGTACTTCCGGCGCGCCTCGACAAAGGCGCCATCCGTACCTTCCGTGCGCACGCGCATGATGTTGAGCGCCTCGATGAAGCTCTCGGCGGTGCGCTTGGTCAGGTCGTCGTCGGAATCGCGCAGCCCGGTCAGGATCTCCTTGGCGGCTTCGGCTCCGGCCTGGACGATCTCATCGGGGAATTGCAGCACGTTGACGCCGTGGTCGTCGACCAGCGTCTTGAGCGCGCGCGGATCGTTGGCGGCAAAGTCCGAGGCCACCTGGTCGTATTCCGCCTGGCAGATGTCGCGGATCAGCGCCTGCAGATCCTCGGGCAGCGCCTGGTACTTGGCCTTGTCGACCACCAGTTCGGTCGCCAGCCCCGGCTCGACGAAGGAGGGGAAGTAGTAGTTCTTGGCCACCTGGTAGAAGCCCAGCGCGAGGTCGTTGTAGGGCCCGACGAATTCCGCGGCATCCAGCGTGCCCGACTGCAGCGCCTGGAAGATCTCGCCCGCGGCCATGTTGGTGACCGAGGCGCCCAGCTTCTCCCAGACCTGGCCGCCCAGGCCCGGGGTGCGGAACCGCAGGCCTTCGACATCGGCCACACCGGTCAATTCGTTGCGGAACCAGCCGCCGGCCTGGGTGCCGGTATCGCCCGACAGGAACCCCTGCACGCCGAACTGGTCATAGATCTCGTCCCAGAGCTCCTGGCCGCCCATGTGCCGGACCCAGCCGGTCAATTCGCGCGAGGTCATGCCGAAGGGCACGCCGGTGAAGAACGACAGCGCGGTGGACTTGTTCTGCCAGTAATAGGCGGCGCTGTGGCACATCTCGGCGGAACCGTCGATCACCGCGTCGAGCGATTGCAGCGGCGGCACCAGTTCGCCGGCGGAATAGACCTGGATGGTCAGACGCCCGCCCGAGGCGGCGGTGATCCGGTCGGCCAGACGCTGGGCGCCGACACCGAGGCCGGGGAAGTTCTTGGGCCAGGTCGTGACCATGCGCCAGGTGATGTTGTCCTGTGCCACCGCCGGTGCGGCCAGCGTGGCAAGCCCAGCCCCCGCCACCGCGGATCGTGTCAGAAATTTCCGTCTGTCCATCTGTCGCCTCCTCGCGAACTGATCGTTTCACAGGCCCGGCGGGCCTGTCGTGAGATGCGCCTAGACAACCCTCCCGAGGCGCGGATGTCCAGTCCGATTAAGCCGGTTGCCACGCGCCGCGCCCGCCACGGCCCGGCCTTGCGGAGTGGCGGGAAAGCCCGGGGTCGGAGGGATGAAATCGGTCGCTCAACCGGCGGGGTTGCCGCGCGCCACCGGCACGCGGCATCCGTGTCAGGCGCTTTGCCGGCCTGCCCCGAACGCACGCGGCAGACGGCTCAGGTGTTGAACAGGAAGTGCAGCACGTCGCCGTCCTTGACCACATAGGTCTTGCCCTCGGCGCGCATCTTGCCGGCTTCCTTGGCGCCCTGCTCGCCGCCGGCGGCGACGAAATCATCGTAGGCGATGGTCTCGGCGCGGATGAAGCCCTTCTCGAAATCGCCGTGGATCACGCCGGCGGCCTGCGGCGCCAGGGTGCCTTCGCGGATCGTCCAGGCGCGGGCCTCCTTGGGGCCGACGGTGAAATAGGTCTCGAGGTGCAGAAGGTCGTAACCGGCGCGGATCAGCCGGTTCAGCCCGGCCTCCTCGAGCCCCATCTCGGCGAGGAACAGCGCGGCTTCCTCGTCGTCGAGCTGGCTGATCTCTTCCTCGATCTGGGCAGAGATGATGACGTGGCCGGCGCCCTGCTCTGCCGCCATCTCGGCGACGCGGGCGGAAAATTCATTGCCCTCGGCGGCCGAGGCCTCGTCGACATTGCAGACATAGAGGATCTTCTTGGAAGTGAGCAGTTGCAGGCCGCGCCAGGCCTTGCGGTCCTCGGCCTCGACCTCGACCAGGCGGGCGGGCTTGCCTTCCTCGAGCATGGCCTGGGCGGCGGCGAGCAGGCGGTCCTGCTGGACGGCGTCCTTTTCATTGCCCTTGAGCTTGCGCACCAGGCCGGCGCGGCGCTTCTCGACCGACTCGAGATCGGCCAGCATCAGCTCGGTCTCGATCACTTCGGCATCGGCCACCGGATCGACGCGGCCCTCGACATGGGTGACATCGCCATCCTCGAAACAGCGCAGCACATGGGCAATGGCATCGACCTCGCGGATGGTGGCGAGGAACTGGTTGCCGAGGCCCTCGCCCTTCGACGCGCCTTTGACCAGGCCCGCGATATCGACGAAGGTCATGCGGGTGGGAATGATCTGCTTCGAGCCGGCGATGCGCGCCAGCGTGTCGAGCCGGGCGTCGGGGACGGCGACCTCGCCCACGTTGGGCTCGATGGTGCAGAACGGAAAGTTCGCGGCCTGCGCCGCCGCGGTCCGGGTCAGCGCGTTGAACAATGTTGACTTGCCGACATTCGGAAGCCCGACAATTCCCATCCTGAAGCCCATGGCGCCTGATCCTTTGACTGTGCGGCTCTTGCTGTAGCGCTGTCGCGGTACGGGGCGCTTCTATGTGCGCGGAAAGCCAAGCGCAAGCCTGCGCGCGGGGCCAGCGTCCGGCCGCCGCTCTTCAAGCCCTTGCGGGCCTTCATCGCGGGTGCTGGCCCCATTGCCTTTGGCGCGCAAATTCGGCACATGGGACACAGCATTCTCGAAGGACAGGACATGACCCGTATCGACGCCAAATTCGCCGCGCTCAAAGCCCGCAACGCCAAGGCTTTCGTGGCCTATATCATGGCCGGAGATCCGGATTTCGACACCTCGCTCGAGGTGGTCCGGGGATTGCCCGCCGCCGGGGTCGACGTGATCGAGCTGGGCCTGCCCTTCACCGATCCGATGGCCGATGGCGCCACCATCCAACTGGCCGGGCAGCGCGCGCTGGAAGGCGGCATGACGCTGGACCGGACGCTGGAACTGGCGCGGCGCTTCCGCGAGGAGGACGACGAGACGCCGATCGTGATGATGGGATATTACAACCCGATCTATTCGCGCGGCGTCGATACCTTCCTGGCCCAGGCCAAGGCCGCCGGGATCGACGGTCTGATCATCGTCGACCTGCCGCCCGAGGAGGACGAGGAGCTGTGCCTGCCCGCCCAGGCCGCCGGGCTCAACTTCATCCGCCTGGCCACACCGACCACCGATGCCAAGCGCCTGCCCAAGGTGCTGCAGAACACCTCGGGCTTTGTCTATTACGTCTCGATCACCGGCATCACCGGCGCGGCCGAGGCGCAGGCCTCGGATGTCGGCCCGGAGGTGGCGCGGATCAAGGCGGCGACCGATCTGCCGGTGATCGTGGGCTTCGGCATCAACACGCCCGAGCGCGCCCGCGACGTGGCCTCGGTGGCCGACGGCTGCGTCGTCGGCTCGGCCATCGTCGGCAAGCTGGGCCAGGGCATCGCGCCGAAAGAAGTGCTGGCCTTCGTCAAGACGCTGGCCGACGGCGCGCATAGCGCCTGAGACCCGGCGCGCGACAGACATGCACGGCCCATTCGCCGCAGGCGTGAGACTTGCGCGACGGGGATGCGGGCGGTAAAGAAAAATTACCAATCCAACACAAGCGAGATGCCATGCCCGTCGTCACCTGCATCGAAGACCTCAAGCGCCTGCACAAGGCGCGCGCGCCGAAGATGTTCTTCGACTATTGCGAATCCGGAAGCTGGACGGAGCAGACCTTCCGCGAGAATACCTCGGATTTCGACCGGATCCGCCTGCGCCAGCGGGTCGCGGTGGACATGACCAACCGCACCACCGCCAGCCGGATGATCGGCGAGGAGGTCTCGATGCCGGTGGCCCTTGCGCCGGTGGGCATGACCGGGATGCAGCACGCCGATGGCGAGATCCTGGCCGCCAAGGCCGCCGAGAAGTTCGGCGTGCCCTTCACGCTGTCGACGATGTCGATCTGCTCGATCGAGGATGTGGCCGAACACACCACCAAGCCCTTCTGGTTCCAGCTCTACACCATGCGCGACGAGGATTACGTGCGCCGGCTGATCGAACGCGCCCGCGCGGCGAAATGCTCGGCGCTGGTGATCACGCTCGATCTGCAAATCCTCGGCCAGCGGCACAAGGACCTCAAGAACGGGCTTTCCGCGCCGCCCAAGCTGACGCCGATGGTGCTGGCCGACCTGGCGACGCGCTGGCGCTGGGGCCTCGGCATGCTCAGGACCAAGCGCCGCGAGTTCCGCAATATCGTCGGCCACGTCAAGGACATCTCCGATCCCGCCTCGCTCATGGCCTGGACCAACGAGAACTTCGATCTGACGCTGGACTGGGCCAAGATCGCCAAGCTCAAGGAATTGTGGGGCGGCAAGGTGATCCTGAAAGGCATCCTCGATGCCGAGGACGCCAAGATGGCGCTTCAGGTCGGGGCCGATGCGATCATCGTGTCGAACCACGGCGGGCGGCAACTCGATGGCGCGTTGTCGTCGATCCGCGCGCTGCCGGCGATCCTGGATGCGGTGGGCGACCGGATCGAGGTGCATCTCGACAGCGGCATCCGCTCGGGTCAGGACGTGCTCAAGGCGGTTGCGCTGGGCGCCAAGGGCGTCTTCATCGGCCGCGCCTATATCTACGGGCTGGGGGCCATGGGCCAGGCCGGGGTGACCCGCGCGCTCGAGGTGATCCACAAGGAGCTTGACGTCTCGATGGCGCTCTGCGGCAAGCGCGACATCAAGGAGGTGGGTCGCGACATCCTGCTGGTGCCCGAGGATTTCGCGGGCCGCTGGGCCTCCTGATCCGGCGCGCGGCGGGGCTTCAGTCGAAGATCGGCACATGCCCGCCCGCGCCCTTCGGCAGATCGCCGGTCAGGCGCGGGTCGTCGGCAATCTCGACCTGCTGACGCAGGGGCGTGAAGCCGCTGCGGATGTAGAAGCCCAGCGCCCTTGGGCTGTCGAGCGTGCAGGTATGGACGTGAAACCGCGCGATCGGCCGGGCCCAGGCCTCGGCAATGGCGATGGACATCAGCGCGCGGCCGACGCCCCGGCTCTGCAACCGCGCGGTCAGGCCGAAATAGGCCAGCTCGCAGGCGCCGGCCTCGCGGAAGTCCAGTTCCAGCAGGCCCTCGGCGCGGCCCTCGCACTCCACCGCGAAGACCCGGACCTGCGGGTCGCTCAACACCGCCTGCAACTCTGCATCGGGCATCCGCAGCCGCGAAAACCACAGCCAGTCGACCCCGCCCACCCGGGTAAAGAGATCGCGGTACCAGGCCAGATCGGGCGTCTCGACCGCGCGGACCGTCACCTCTCCGGGCAGATCGACACTGCCGTCCTGCACCGGCGCGGCGCGCATCTCCAGATGCGTGACCACCGCGGCCACCTTGCCGCGCGGCACGTCGTGAAACCCGTCTGACAGCATGATGCCTCCTGTCCTGTCGCCCCTTGCGGGGGATGCCACGCCACGGCGCGTGCCGCAATGGGCGCAATGCGCCGCCCCGGCGTCAGAAAGCCCTTTCCAATACGCCCGATCCGGTCTATATGCGCGCCTTCACGCGGGGATACAGCCTTGGAGGATCCCCGCCTCAATATGGAGTTACACACATGGCAAGTGAGATCCCTGATCTTCACGCTTTGGAACGGACGGGGATAGGCAAGGGCGCCGCTCGTCAGGCACGCCGCGACGGCATGGTTCCGGGCATCGTCTTCGGTGGCGACAAAGAGCCGCTGCCGATCCAGATCCCCTTCAACGAGTTGCTCAAGAAGCTGAAGGCCGGACGCTTCCGCTCGACGCTGTTCAACCTGAAGGTCGACGGCCAGGACGACGTCCGCGTGATCTGCCGCGACGTCCAGCGCGACGTGGTCAAGGACCTGCCGACGCATCTCGACCTGATGCGCCTGCGCCGGACCACCAAGATCAACCTGTTCATCCACGTCAACTTCGTGAACGAGGATGAGGCGCCCGGGCTCAAGAAGGGCGGCGTGCTGACCGTCGTGCGCCCCGAGGTGGAACTGATGGTGACCGCCGGTGACATCCCCGAGGAGATCACCGTCGATCTCGCCGGTCTGAACATCGGCGACATCGTCCATATCTCGGACGTGACCCTGCCCGCAGGGGCCAAGCCGACCACCGAGCGCGACTTCGTGATCTGCAACATCTCGGCGCCGTCCGGCCTCAAGGCCGCGGAAGACGAGGACGAGGTCGAGGCCGACGAGGTTCCGGCCACCGAGCAGACCGAAGACTGATCTGCGCGACCGACACGATGTGCGAAAGCCCCGGGTGCGCCGCCTCCGGGGCTTTTTGCATGCCGCGGGATATGGTTTAGAAGGCTTGGGAACGGCGCGGCAAGGGAGCGGCAAGCGATGCGGATTTTCGTGGGCCTGGGCAATCCTGGGCAGGACTATGCCGGCAACCGGCACAATATCGGCTTCATGGCGCTCGACCGGATCGCCGAAGATCACGGCTTTGCGCCCTGGAAGGCGAAGTTCCAGGGCCAGATCGCCGAAGGCCGGCTGGGCAGCGACAAGGTGCTGCTGCTCAAGCCGATGACTTTCATGAACCGCTCGGGCCAGTCGGTGGGCGAGGCGATGCGCTTTTACAAGCTGGCGCCCGAGGACATCATGGTGTTTCACGACGAGCTGGACCTCGCCCCCGGCAAGGCCCGGGTCAAGAGCGGCGGCGGCCATGCGGGCCACAACGGGCTGCGCTCGATCCATGGCCATATCGGCGAGGCCTATGGCCGGGTGCGGCTGGGCATCGGCCACCCGGGGCGCAAGGAGCTGGTCTCGGGCTACGTGCTGCATGATTTCGCCAAGGCGGATGCGGACTGGCTCGAGCCGCTGCTCGACGGCATCGCGAGCGGCGCGCCCGACCTGGCGGCGGGCGACAGCGCGCGGTTTCTCAACGCGGTGGCGCTGCGGGTCTCGCCGCCGCGCAGCTCGACGCGCCCCGCGCCCAAGGCGAAGGCGCCGGCAAAACCGGATGAGCCACGCACCCCGCCCAAGGCAAAGACGCCCGCAAGGGCGGATGAGCCGCACGCCCCGCCCGGGGCGAAGACGCCCGCGAGGGCGGATGAGCCGCCCGCCCCGCCCGGGGCGAAGACGCCTACAAGGGCGGATGAGCCGCCTGCCCCGCCCGAGCAACCCCGCTCGCCGCTGCAAAGGCTGGTCGACAAATTCCGTTGAGTTTCGCGCCGCCCCGGCTAGGTTGAGCCTCACAAGGGGAAAGGACGCAGGATGGACAAGCTACCTTCGGTCAATGTGCTGGGCGCGCGGCTGGCGCCCTGTTCGACCACGCCGCTGACCGGCTTCTTCCGCGACGGCCATTGCAACACCTGCGCCGAGGACCGCGGCAGCCACACGGTCTGCGCCATCATGACCGCCGAGTTCCTCGCCTTCTCGAAATACGTCGGCAATGACCTCTCGACACCGCGGCCGGAGGTCCACTTCGCCGGGCTGAAACCCGGCGATCACTGGTGCCTCTGCGCCGCCCGCTTCCTGCAGGCCCACGACGAGGGCTGCGCCCCCCGGGTCGATCTCGCCGCGACCCACGAGATGGCGCTCGACATCGTGCCGCTGGCGGTCCTGCGCGCCAATGCGGCGGAGTGAGCAGTCGCCCCTGACGCGCGCCCGGAGCCGCCCGCGGTCATCCCGGAGACGCCCGCGGTCATCCCGGACTTGATCCGGGATCTCTTCGACAGCAGACCGCGAGATCCCGGATCAGGTCCGGGATGACGTAAGGACAACCGTGAACGACCGCCCTCCGCCGCCTACTCCGCCCATTCCCAGGGCCGGGTGAAGGCGCCCAGGACGTGGCTCACGTCTTCCTCGCGCGCGACTCCGGAGCGGGCGATCCGTGCCACCAGCCCGCGCTTGCTGTCGTCGATCACCTCCTGGACATGAGCGTTCACCCCGCGCTCGGCCAGCGCCGCGTCATAGACCCGGGCGATCGCCAGCTTGCGCAGGCCGGGCTTGAAGATCTTGCCCACCGCGGTTTTCGGCAATTCGTCGAGGATGGTCATGTGCTTGGGCTGTGCCGCGCGCTCGTGCACATGCACCTTGCAATGCTCCAGAAGCTCCTGCTCGGTGACGCTGGCCCCGGCCACCAGTTCGACATAGGCGCAGGGCAGTTCGCCGGCATGGGCATCGGGCTGCCCGATGGCGCCGGCAAAGGCCACCGCCGGGTGCATCAGCAGCGCCTCCTCGATCTCGGCCGGGTCGATATTGTGCCCGCCGCGGATGATCAGGTCCTTGGCGCGGCCGGTGATCCAGAGATAGCCCTCCTCGTCCACCCGCCCCAGGTCGCCGGTGCGCAGGTAGATGCCCTGGTGGAACAGCTCGCGGTTCTTGTCCTTCTCGGTATAGGTCGAGCCGGGATAGACGCCCGGGTTGGCGACGCAGATCTCGCCGATCTCGTCGACCGCGCATTCCTCGGCGCCATTGCCCGCGTGCTTGATGATCTTGACGTGGGTATAGGGAAAGGGAATGCCGATCGAGCCCACCTTCTTCTTTCCGCCCACCGGGTTGCAGGACACCAGGCAGGTCGCCTCGGTCAGCCCGTAGCCCTCGATGATCTGCACGCCGGTGGCACCCTCGAAGCGCTTGAACAATTCCAGCGGCAGCGGCGCCGAGCCGGAAAAGGCGTTCTGCACGGTCGAGATATCCCCATCCACCTTGCGCTGCATCAGCGCCGAAAAGGCGGTCGGCACGGCAATGATGAAGGAGATCTTCCAGCGCTCGACCAGCTTCCAGAAGTTGTCGAAGACGCCCTCGCCGCGATAGCCCGCCGGGGTCGGAAAGACCACATGCGCCCCCGACATCAGCGCCGCCATCAGGATCACATGGGTGGCGAAGACATGGAACATCGGCAGCGGGCACATGATGTTGTCGGTCTCGGTGAACAGCAGCGTGTCGCCGATCCAGCCATTGTAGATCATGCCGGAATAGAGATGCTGGGCCACCTTGGGCATCCCGGTGGTGCCGCCGGTGTGAAACAGCGCGCCGACCCGGTCGGCCTGCACGTCCTCGAAATCGAGCGCGGTATTGTGCCGCGCCATCTCGGTCATGAGGTTCTTGACCGTGGCGCGGTGCCCGCCTGGGGTCTTGGGCCGCAGGAAAGGCACGATCCAGCGTTTCGGCGGGGTCAGATAGGTATTGAGATCGATCTCGAGCACCGTCGTCACCCCGGGCGCATGGCGCACCGCCTCGGCCACTTTCTGTGCGACGTCGGTTTTCGGAAAGCTCTTGAGCGTGACCACCACCTCTGCCCCGGTCTCGCGCAGGATCGAGGCGATCTGCTCGGGTTCGAGCAGCGGATTGATCGGGTTGACGATCCCCGCCATCATCCCGCCCAGCAGCACATAGGCGGTCTCGAGGCAATTGGGCAGCACGAAGGCCACCACCTTGTCGGAGGTCACCCCCAGCGACCGGAACAGGTTCGCCGCCTGGCAACTGCGCTGGTGCAACTGGCGCCAGGAGACGGTGACCGCCGGGTCCCTGGGCCCCGAGAGCAGTTGGTACGAGATCGCCGGGCGGTCGGGAAAGCGGGTCGCCACCCGCTCCAGCAGCCCGTGCATGGTGACCGGCACGTCGCGGGCCTCCCATGGCATTTCGTTCTCGATGGCGTCGCGGTCCGCGAGTGTTGCGAATCCCATGTGATCTTCCCTCCCTGCCCGCAGCCGCCGGGCCTTTGTTCTGCCCACAGGATGCGGGGGAACCCTCGGGCGTGCAAGTGTGACGCTTGGTTCGCTCGCGCCCGGGCGCCGCGGTTTTGTCGCGCGCCCGCCGCGGCCCGGCGCCTAGGCCCGGCCCGAAGCGCCGCTCAGCGCGCGTGCCACGGCGGCCAGCAGGTCGGCGCGCTGAAGCGGTTTCATCAGGCGGATGTCGCTCGGCAGCAGCCCGTTGCCATGCACCGTCGCCTCCGAGGCATAGCCCGAGAGAAACACCGCCGGCAGATCCGGCACCCGGCTGCGCAGCCGCCGCACCAGCTGCGGGCCCTGAAGAGCGCCCGGCATGACGATATCGGTAACGACAAGGTCGAACGCCTGATCCTGCGCGAACAGCGCCGCCGCGGCATCGCCCGAGATGGCGGTGACCACCTCGTAGCCCGCCCGCCGCAGCGTCCGGCTCAGCGCCGACAGCACATCCGCCTGGTCCTCGACCAGCAGCAGGCGCGCGCCGCGCGGCGGTGCGCCCCTGGCCGGGGTTTCGGGCACCGCCTCCTCGGCCGCGGGGTCATGCAGCGCCGGGAACATCAGCTTGAAGGTGGTGCCGCTGCCCGGCTCGGAATAGACCCGCACGGTGCCGCCCGACTGCTTGACGAAGCCCTGCACCATCGACAGCCCCAGCCCCGATCCGCGGTCCGGGCCCTTGGTGGTGAAGAACGGCTCGAAGATATGCGGCATCAGCTCGGGCGGAATGCCGGTGCCGGTGTCGCTGACCGCCACCATCACGTAGCGGCCCGGGGCGATGCTCTCGTGCCGGGCCAGGACGTAATCCTCCTCGACCCGCAGGTTCGAGGTTTCCAGCGTGATATGCCCGCCCTCGGGCATGGCGTGCGAGGCATTCACGATCAGGTTCAGCAGGGCGCTTTCGATCGAGGCCCGGTCGGCCTCGATCGGCCAGAGGTTGGCCAGCAGCGAACAGTCGATGCGGACCGTCGCCGGCAGGGTGCGCGCGGCGATCTGCTCGGTCGCGCGCACCAGGTCGTTGAGGTTCAGCCGCTGCGGCGTCAGCGGCGCGCGGCGGGCAAAGGCCAGCATGTTGCGGGTCAGATCGGCGCCGCGGCGGGTGGCGGTCAGCGCGCTTTCCAGCATCTCCGCCCGCTCGTCGCCGGGGGGAAACTGCAGATCCTCGCGCAGCAATTCGAGATTGCCCATGATCACCGCCAGCAGGTTGTTGAAATCATGCGCCACGCCGCCGGTCAGCCGGCCGATGCTCTCGTTCTTCTGCGCCTCGGCGGCGATCAGGCGCTGCTGCGCCTCCCTTGTGCGCATGTCCTGCAATTCGGTCACGTCCTGAAAGGCACCGAAGGCGCCGAGGATGGTGCCGTCGGCAGAGGTATAGGGATGGCCCACCGCGCGCGCCCAGATCCGGCGCCCCTTGGCGGTGGTCAGCTGATAGACCCCGTCATAGGGCTCGCCCTTCTCCAGGCAACGTTGCAGCAGCTCGGCCACCCGCGCCCGGTCGTCGCTCTGGAAATAGTCCAGCCCGGCGTCGAGATCGGGCACGAAGCCCGGCGGCTCGTCGAGGATCGGCGCCATCTCGTCGCTCCAGATCAGCCGCTTGTCGGCGATCTGGTAGCGCCAGCCGCCAAAGCGCGCGACCTCGCCCGCCATGCCGATCAGGCGTTTCTGGCGTTCGAGATCCCGCCGCTGCCGCGCCAGTTTCTGCATCAATGTGTCGAGCGAGGCCCCCAGGGCGCCGATTGCGTCCGATCCCGCATCGCCGATGCGAATGCCCCGCTCCCCCTCGGCGGCGCGTTCCGCCGCCAGGGTCAAGCGCCGGATCCGTCGGGTCACCAAGACCCGGAAGGCCACCGCCAGCGCGATCCCCAGCGCCACCACCAGCCCCAGCGCCGCAAGGGCAATCCGGGCCGCAAGGGCGCGGCTCTGATCCTCGGCCAGGGGGGCGATCTGCGCCGCGGCGTCGCCCGGCATCGCGACATGGCCCGCCACCCAGACCAGCGCCCCGATCCCCACCCCGATCCCCACCGTGATCAGCGCGATCCGCGCCAGAATAGACCGCCGCCCCGTCACGGCAGCGCGCGCGCCACGAAGGTGGCGTCGGTCATGGTGGCGGCGCCGCCGGTGCTATGGTCGATCATCAGCCGCGCCACCGGGCGGGCCGCCATCCTGAACATCCTGTCACACCCCTCGCCTGTCTCCGCCCGACCGCGATCGGCGCTTACCGGGTATTTCTAGGATCCGGGTGTTTTCTTGGCCAGAGGAATTGCCGCGGTGTTTTGTCCGATGACCCCAACGCTCATCGAGGCACCTTCACCGGACAAGAACAAGGCCAAGGCGCGCGCCCCCGAGATGTCATCCCAAGAAGGGCAACTTCCGGTGTTTCGGCATGAAGGCCGACATCGGCGTGGTTGTGGACAGCATCCCCTCGACGTGCGGATCAACGGGATCATCGCCACGGTGCGCGCATCCGTTTCGCGTCATCAAGCGCCTATTCGGCCACGTGAAGTCCCGCAACCGCGACCTCGCCAGGGTACCGCGCCAACTCTTCACGCTGTTCGCGCTCGGCAAGCTGTTCCTCGGGCGACGGAGGCTGAAGGCATAAGCAGTGACCTGGCCGAATACCGCCAGATCGGCCCTCCGGCGGGCTTGACAGGGCGAAATCCGCCCCCGGAACCCGGCTTCCCGCCCAATATGGCGCTCGAGCCGCCATCTCGGCGCAGCCGGATGCGTTACTCAGACGTTCCTTGAAGCTTGAAAATACGAAGACACGAACAGAATGGTAAACGTGACCAATCCATACATTCCTCATCCGGCAGGATGCTGCGAGCGAGGAGAAGGCCATGGCAATACGACCGCGCCGGAACCACAGCCCGGCATTCAAGGCAAAAGCGGCTGTTTCCGCAATCCGGAATAAGAAGACGCTGATCGAACTCGCGCAGGATTTCGACTTCCCCCCAACCAGATCAAGTAATGACGCGATCAGCGTCTTGATGGGCGGTCGGGGTTACCGGGGATGGGCTTAAGTCCGATACCAGCGAGCGGCATATCGGGTGCAAGCTGGCGGAAACCGATTGCGCTTTACCGGATTGCGGTGCATGATGCATATAAACTCGGGAAAAGCCTGTTTTGAATGCTTTCTCTGGGTCTGGCATTTTCCAGAAAAGGTTTTTCCTGAATGCAGCCTTGGGGAAAGATGGATTCCGTTTCAGGTGCTTCACATCACCTGATCCATCATAGCGCCGATGTCGCCGCTACGCTTTGCGCGATTCTCGAAACCCCCGTATTCAAACAGAGGGTTGAGAATGCAACCGGCGGCAAGCTTACCGAAGGGCAGATTTCATGCCTTGCGGCGCTCGCCTTTCTCCACGACATAGGGAAGCTGGCGCCGTCCTTTCAGATCAAGGGCTTGCCTCCACCCTATCCCCGCAAACCGCGAGATCACTTGCGATGCGGCTGGAAATGGCTGCTGCAAGGCGACGCGGAAAGCGCCCTCGGCGGGCAGGCGCCGCATATCGTCCGCTGGGATGGAATTGAGATCTGGTTCAAGGTTCTCTTTGCCCACCATGGTCGCCCTGTAAAGAACCCGGGGGAAAGCTGGGCGCAGGATGCCTTTGCCCCATTGGAGGGCTATGACTGGAAAGCCGAAGAAATCCGTTTTGGGCAGGCGCTTGCATCCTGGTTCCCGGAAATCCGTGAACATGAGCCTCCACCGCCAACGCCGGCTTTTGCGCATTTCTTTTGCGGCCTGCTCGCCCTGGCGGATTGGATTGGCTCTGACCGAGACGCATTCCCATTCGTGGCGGCATACGATCCCGACTACTGGGTGATTGCCCGCGAAAGGGCGCAAAGACGGCTGAGTGACATTGGATTGAACAGGTCCGACCGCCATTTGAGCGGCCCCGCCTCATGGGCACTTGTATCAAAAGACCATCCGACGCCACGACCCGCGCAGGAAATCGTGGCCGGGACATCACTTTCGGAAAACCTCGTGATCCTCGAGGCCGAAACAGGCGCCGGCAAGACCGAAGCGGCATTGTGGCGTTTTGCACAACTCTATGAAAACGGCACCGTGGACAGCCTTTATTTCGCCGTCCCGACCCGCGCCGCCGCGCGCCAGTTGCAAGGCCGCATCGACAAGACGCTCCAGAGCATGTTCTTCGACCCGGCCCCCGAAGCCGTGCTCGCCATCCCGGGGCAGGCCGTTTCCGGCGAGGCACATGGCATCCGCCTGCCCGCTTTCGAAGTCAAATGGGACGATGACACCGGCAATGAAAGCCGCGCGAAACGCTGGGCCGCCGAACATGCAACCCGGTTTCTCGCGGCGCAGATCGCGGTCGGCACGGTGGATCAGGCGATGATGGCGGGGCTTCAGGTCAAACACGCCCATCTGCGCGGATCGGCCCTGTCGCGATCCTTGCTTGTCATTGACGAGGTTCACGCCTCGGATGCCTGGATGACGGAAATCCAGCGCGGCGTCCTGCGCGACCACCTGGCGCTGGGAGGGCACGCGCTGTTGATGTCGGCAACCCTTGGCGCGGTGGCCCGCTCTGCCTGGCGCGAAACACCGCTGCCGTCCCTTCCGGAGGCGGAGCAGACGCCCTACCCCGCGGTCTGGACAAAAGACGACTGTTTTCCTGTCCACACCGATGACGGCGCGCAAAAGGAGGTCGCGATCACCGCCCACAAGGGCTGGAGCGGCGAAGAGGCCGCGGCCATGGCGATATCGGCGGCCCGTGGTGGTGCGCGGGTGCTGGTCATCCGCAACACGGTTGACCGCGCGCGCGAAACCCATGCCGCCTGCGTGGATGAAGCCCCCGACCTGGTGTTGCAACTGAACGACACGCCAACCCTGCACCACAGCCGGTTTGCCGCCGAGGATCGTGCGCTGCTGGATGCCCGCGTCGAGGCTGTTCTGGGCAAGGACAGCCCCGCGCAAGCCGTGATCGTCATAGGCACCCAGACGCTGGAACAATCGCTCGACATCGATGCCGATATCCTGATCACCGACCTGTGCCCGATGGATGTGCTTCTGCAAAGGATCGGGCGGCTGCACCGCCACAACCGATCCCGCCCGGAAGGATATGAACAGGCCAGCGCCGTGGTCCTCTGCCCCGAGGGCGAGCTTGACCGGCTGACATCCGAGCCAGAGAACGGTTTGGGCACTTATGGTCGGAACACGACGCTTTCCGGCGTCTATCTGGACGTTCCGGGCCTTGCCGCAACGCTGCACGAGATCGAGACCGCGCCACTGTGGCGCATTCCACAGATGAACCGCAGGTTGGTCGAACGCGCCACACATCCCGAACGCCTGGACGAGATCGCCGCGCAGCATGGATGGCAAGACTACCGCCGCCGCGTCACGGGAAAGATCATCGCGGAAACCATGGGCGCGCAGAACGTCATCCTCGACCGTCGCGAAGCGTTCCCCTGCACCTTTCCCAACGAGGAGGCCATCCGCACGAGGTTGGGCGAAAGCGGCGCCGTGGTTGCCTTCCCGGACGGCACGGTTGGCCCCTTCGGCACCCCGATCTCGACGCTTGCCCTGCCCGCCCATTGGTCGCGCGACCTGACGGGGGATGAATCGCCCGAGATCATCACGACATCGCCGCTCACTTTCCGGGTCGGAGCGACGGGCTTGGTCTATGACGCATCCGGGCTGACACGATTGGAGGAGACCTGAACATGACCGGAAACCTCCTGGTTGCCCCCCTCATCCAGACCAACGGCAGCGCGCTCACCCTGCCCGGGCTGTTCGCGGCGATGGCGCGTGGCGAGGTCACGAGTTTTCCTGCCCTGCGCCCCCATCAACGGCCCGCCTGGCACATGTTCCTTGTGCAGCTTGCCGTTCTGGCACGCAGCGGACAGGACGGCCCCCTGCCCGAGGACGAAGCGACATGGCGCGCCAACCTGCGTGGCCTGACCGCCGATTTCGAGGATGACGCGCCGTGGCATCTGGTCGGCGCGGATGACGGCAAGCCCGCGTTCCTGCAGCCGCCCGATCCCGGCGGCGTGAAATGGAGCGAGGTGGCCACGCCGGATGCGCTCGACATGCTCATCACCTCGCGCAACCACGATCTCAAACGTGAAATCGCCCATGACGCCACGCCGCAGGACTGGCTGTTCGCCTTGGTCAGCCTGCAAACGATGGAGGGGTTCGGCGGGGCCGGAAACTACGGCATTGCGCGCATGAATGGTGGGTCCTCGTCGCGGGCGATGATCGGTCTTGCCCCGGTGCACCCCGGCACCGCAATCGTGGACCCGTCTGCCTGGTGGCGGCGCGACGTCATGCGTCTTGTCGCCAAGCGCGACGACCTTTCGGGCCCTGCGCTTCTGTGGTGCCTGCCCTGGCCGGAGAATCAGGTGCTTGACCTGGCTACGCTCGATCCGATGTTCATCGAGGTCTGTCGCCGCATCCGCCTTCAGGACGGGCCACGGGGGCTTTGCGCCAAGCGCGGCACGTCGAAAGCCGCGCGCATCGCGGCAAAGGACGCCAAGGGCATGACCGGCGATCCCTGGGCACCGGTTCACCTGGCCGAGAACAAGACCCTGACGCTCGGGGAACAGGATTGGAGCTACAAGCTTGTCAACCGCCTGCTCTATGGCGGGGATTGGAAAGTGCCGGACCTGGCCACGCCCGCGGGTGACGAAAACCGGATCGATATGGCCCTGGTCGCCGAAGCCTTTGCCCGTGGCAATTCCAAGACTGACGGTTTCAAGTCCCGTGTCATTCCCGTGCCGAAGAAGGTGATCAAATCGATGCTCGGTCCCGAGCCGATCGCGTTCTCCCGGGAACAGGTCGAAACCATCGAAAGCGTGGACCGCGCCTTGCGCGACGGCTTGGCGCTGATCGCTGCCGAGGGCGATCATGCCAGGCGCGGCAAGGCCGAATACGCCCGCAGCCAACCCGCCCGCGACCAGTTCGCGCGCATCGCCGATGCGGCCTTCTTTCCGGCGCTTTGGGAAAGACTGGGCCACGCCACCAAAGAGGCGCGCAATGCGGCGCATACCCGCTTTACCCGCCACCTGACCGAAGCGGCCCGCGCCGAATTCGAACGCGCCGCCCCCGCAATTCCCTGTGCCGCGATCATGCGTCCACGGGCCATGACCCGTGGCCGTGCCGCCTTTGAGGCCGGTATCCGGAAAATCTTTGCCGAGTTGGGGATCGAAGAGAAAGAACATGTCTGAACGTGACACCGCAGTCGGAACGCGGGCCCTGGAGATTGCATCGGCCCTCTTCCATGCCTCCAGCGGCGAAAAGGCCGCGGCGCGACGCATGGGGCCGGAGGGCGCGCCGGTCTTCTGGCGCATGGCCGCTCGGTTCAACATGACGCCCGCAGAAGAGCCCGCATGGCGCGCGATCACAAAGGCATTGGCCCTGCTGACCCCGGCCAGTGCGACCGAAAGCATCCACGCAGATGGCCGCAGGTTCGGCGCTGTTCTTGCCGATGGCGGCGACGCGCAAGCGAGGCTTGAAAAGCCCGTGTTCTCCGAACTCCGGCTTGCCCGTTTGCTCGCCGTCAGGGGCGCGGCGCGACACGACGCCCTTGAACGGGCCATCCGCATGCTGGCCCGCAAGCATCCCCGGATCGACGTGCCCAGCCTTGCCTGGGCCTACCTGAACGATGACGGACAAGAGATCGCCCGCCACTACTATCGGCGCCTGGACCAGAGCGCGCGCACTCGTGAAAAGGAACCCCAAAATGTCTGATCCGCGTTTCTTGCAAATCCATTTCCTCGCCCCCTATACCGCCGCCCTGCTCAACCGCGACGATGCGGGCCTTGCCAAGCGCCTGCCCTATGGCGGCGCCCTGCGCACGCGGGTCAGTTCGCAATGCCTCAAACGGCACTGGCGACTGGCCGAAGACCCCCATGCGCTGAGCGCGATCGACGGCGCGGAGGATGCGTTCCGGTCGCGTGAAATCATCGAACGCAAGGTGTTTGGAGATTGGGCGGAAAGTGTTGACGCCGACGTGCGCAAGGAAATTGGCGATGCTCTCTTGAAGGCGGTCTATGGCGACAAGGGCGCGGACAAGAAATCGCGCCAGACCTTGCTGATCGGCGCCGTCGAAATCGCCTACCTGACCAAGGCCGCCAAGGCGTTGGTGGCGGAAGCCGGCGGCGACAAGAAAGCCGCAAAGGATCTGGCGTCAGCCTGGCTCAAGGCGCACAAGGCCAACCTCAAGGCGATGAGCGAAGGCGCCAAGCTGCCCGGCGGGCTGACGGGTGCCCTTTTCGGCCGCATGGTGACATCCGACCCGCGCGCCAATATCGAGGCCCCCGTGCATGTCGCACATGCCTTCACCGTCCACGCCGAAGAGGCCGAAAGCGATTACTTCATCGCCGCCGACGACCTGGCCCGCGAAGAGGACACCGGCGCAGACACCATTCAGGAAACCGAACTGACCTCGGGGCTGTTCTACGGCTATGTGGTGATCGACCTGCCCGGGCTGATCCGCAACCTCGGCGGCGACCTGGCGCTGGCCGGAGAGGTGCTGCACAACCTGACCTACCTGATTGCCGAGGTCTCGCCGGGCGCGAAACTGGGATCGACCGCCCCCTATTCGCGCGCCTCCTTCATGCTGCTCGAAGCCGGGGACCGGCAGCCGCGGTCGCTTGCCGAAGCCTTCCGCGCGCCCTGCAAGGCTGAAACGGGCCAGGCTATCGCCGCGTTGTGCGATCACCTTGCCGCGCTCGATGCCGCCTATGCCACGGGTGAAACCCGCCGCGTGATGTCGCTTGCCAACAGCGACGTGCCCGGGGCGGACCGCGGGTCGCTCGCGGACCTGGCGCAATTCGCCAAATCCCTTCCCGAACGGCTGAAGGCGCCGGAGGCGGCATGACGCGGCGATGGCTCCATCTGCACCTGGCCGCGCCGCTCATGGCCTTTGGCGGGGTGACAATCGACCATGTCGGCCCGACGCGGGATTACCCGTCCGCCTCGGCCCTGACAGGGCTCTTTGCCAATGCGCTTGGCTGGCGACGCGAGGACACCCTCGCCCATCAGGCGCTGCAGGACCGGATGGAGTTCGCGGCCCTCGCCGCCCTGCCCGATGGGCGAAACGCCCCGCTTGTCGTGACCGACACACAGAATGCGAAGCTCGAAAAGAACGACAAGGGCTGGACCACATGGGGACAGCCCGAAGGACGTGCGGGCGCCACTTATGACAGCCCGCACCGGCGCCGCCGCGACTACCTGGCGGACCATGACACCCATGTGGTGCTGCGACTGGACACCGACGACACCCCGACGCTCGCGCAGCTGGCCGAGGCGCTCGACCGCCCGGCGCGGCCCCTGTTTCTGGGGCGCAAACCCTGCCTGCCCACGCGGCGGCTCTTTGCCGGCTGGATCGAGGCCGACAGCCCCCATGCAGCCCTGAAGGCCCTCGCGGCACAGGGGCTGACAGGACGCGCGCTCTGGCCGGATGATGGCCGCCCCTACGCTGGCGCGCTGAAATACGCCCTTCAGGATTTGCGCAATTGGAAAACCGGCCTGCATGGCGGCACCAGGATCGTCTGCGAGGGAGAGATCGCATGAGCCTGCATCTCATCGAGCTCCCGCTGCAGCTGTCCGACCTGCACGGGTGGGCGGGCAAACGCGGGTTTGGCAAGGGCCTGTTTGACGAGGGGCTCGCCCTGCATCACCTGCTGACCGAGGTCTTTGGCCCCGGCCTCCTGCACCCCTTCCGCCTCATGGTCGCGCCACGCGCAACGCGGGCCACGCTTTATGCCTATGGCCCGCAACCGGCCGAGGCATTGAGGGAAACGGCCAAAAGTGTCACGCTGCCCGGTGAACGCGCGATCCTGGATCTCGACCTGCTCCGGTCTCTCCCCCGCCCACCCGAGACATGGCACGCGGGCCAACGGCTCGGCTTCGATCTCCGCCTGCGTCCCGTTGTCCGACTGGCCTCTGCCCTGACAACGGAAAGGGCGGCTTTTGCCAAGGGGGCCGAAGTGGATGCCTTCCTCGCCGAAACGCTGCGCAACGACCATGCGCGGCCCCGGGAAGAGGTCTATCTCGACTGGCTTGCCAAACGGCTCTCGCCCACGGCCGAACTGGAACGAGAGACGTCGCGCCTGCACAAGTTCCAGCGTCAGGTCGTGGTGCGGGGCGGCAGGCGGATCGACGGGCCCGACGCCACGATCCTCGGCACCCTCACCGTGCAGGACCCGCAGGGCTTTGCCGAGCGTCTCGCACGCGGCATCGGCCGCCATCGCGCCTATGGCTATGGCATGGTGCTCCTGCGTCCGCCGCAACGCAGGAGGTGAACGATGCTCAAGGGACGCCTCGGTCTCGACAGCGCCAAGGTTCCCCACGCCGATCGCGCGGGATGCCTCTACCTCGCGCGCGGCGCCCTCACGGCGCGCGACGGCACGCTGGCCTTTGTCCAGGGCGAGACCACTCCGGCCGATGCGCTGTCGCCCGGCGACTACGCGATCCCGCTGCAAGCCGTCTCGATGATCCTCCTGGGGCCCGGCTCCACCGTCAGTCATGACGCCCTGCGTCTACTGGCCCATGCCCGCACGGCCCTTGCCGCCGTGGGCGAAGATGGCGTGCGCCTTTACACCGCGCCGCCGATGATCCCCGACCGCTCGGGGCTGGCGCGGCTTCAAGCCCGAGTTTGGGCCGATGATGACCTGCGCATCATGACCGCACGACGGATGTATGCCTTGCGCCTTGGAGAAGTCCTTCCGCACCGCGACCTGGATGTTCTTCGCGGGATCGAAGGCGCCCGCATGAAAGAAACCTATGCCCTTTGGGCCCGGCGCATCGGCATCGACTGGCGCGGTCGCAGATACGACCGAAGCAACCCCGATGCGGCGGATCTGCCCAACCAGGCTCTGAACCATGCTGCCAGTGCCGTGGAAGCCGCCGCAGCCATCGCCGTCGCCGCAACGGCAACGATTCCCCAGCTTGGCTTTATCCACGAGGACCCCGGGCAGTCCTTCGTTCTCGACATTGCCGATCTCTATCGTGATCAGCTCACCATTCCTTGCGCATTCAAGGCCGCCAGGCAGGTCCGCGACCGCCCCTCTGAAAACATCGAGCGGGTCACCCGCCGCCTTGTCGGACGCGCCCTTTCCGACAACAAGACCATTCCGGCCATGATCGAACGGATCAAGGCCCTGATCGAGGGACATGACTGATGCCGCTGACCATCATTGTCACCCGTGATGTCCAGGCCCGATACCGTGGCTTCCTGACCTCGGTAATGCTGGAAATCTCTCCCGGCGTCTATGTTGCCTCGGATATGACGGCAGGCGTACGCGGCCGCGTCTGGGGGGTGGTCTGCGAGTGGTGGGAAACCTTGCGCCAAGGGTCTCTCACACTTGTCTGGCGCGACACCTCGGCGCCCGGCCATCTACGGATCGAAACGCTGGGATCACCGCCCAAGGCCATTGTTGATGCGGATGGCATATTGCTCGTAAAACGAAAGTAAGACTCTTGGAATTCTACCCGCGCTCTTTGACAATTCAATAGTTTCAATCTAGTAGTCACGAGAGGTTCCCCCGCACTCGCGGGGATAGACCTTTGTCGCGGTGAATATCCGTCACCAGCCCGAGGGTTCCCCCGCACTCGCGGGGATAGACCCGGGACATATCATCACCTCCTGTATAGGTGTCTGGTTCCCCCGCACTCGCGGGGATAGACCGTTTTGGCCGGGGGTTCTTCCTTACGGGCTGCGGGTTCCCCCGCACTCGCGGGGATAGACCCTCGACCGCGTGCACTCCATCAAAACCGGCGGCGGTTCCCCCGCACTCGCGGGGATAGACCCGGCATCAGCGCATCCATACAGTACCAGTGAGGGGTTCCCCCGCACTCGCGGGGATAGACCCATCCTGACGCAATTCACCAACGACCACCTGGGGGTTCCCCCGCACTCGCGGGGATAGACCCGCGACAGACGGCATCCGCATATCCACGCCAGAGGTTCCCCCGCACTCGCGGGGATAGACCTGTCGTGATTTCCGCGATGCCCCCGCCGTCCATGGTTCCCCCGCACTCGCGGGGATAGACCCTATGCCGCCCGTGCCGACCGTGCCGCCGAGGTGGTTCCCCCGCACTCGCGGGGATAGACCCATCCGGCATTTCCGCCATAGCATCAGCAAAGGGGTTCCCCCGCACTCGCGGGGATAGACCCATCCGCGACGGGGGCAACTTGCCCCGGCGCGAGGTTCCCCCGCACTCGCGGGGATAGACCCTATGAAGTCGGAGCACACGTCAAGGGGCACAAGGTTCCCCCGCACTCGCGGGGATAGACCCCCTGACACCGGCGACAGCCACGCCCGCCACTGGGTTCCCCCGCACTCGCGGGGATAGACCCGTACCCTACACCTCTGGCGAGACAGTAACAGCGGTTCCCCCGCACTCGCGGGGATAGACCTTCAGGAGCGCGCGGTCAGTGAGAACCCGGATGGGTTCCCCCGCACTCGCGGGGATAGACCCCACCATCTGCGGGCGGTCGCAGCCAATCCCGGGGTTCCCCCGCACTCGCGGGGATAGACCGTTGGACAGGAGGGAGAGCGGCGTTTGTCCCGAGGTTCCCCCGCACTCGCGGGGATAGACCCTTTCTTGGGGCGTTTATATCGGGTCTGCTTATGGTTCCCCCGCACTCGCGGGGATAGACCCGCCTGGAAGGCCACGCCCGCAAAGCAGGAGGCGGTTCCCCCGCACTCGCGGGGATAGACCCCGCTGACTATTCGTGGCAAGCGCGGCCTGCTGGGTTCCCCCGCACTCGCGGGGATAGACCCAGTGACCAGACCGACAGCGTGATCCGGGCGCGGGTTCCCCCGCACTCGCGGGGATAGACCCCGCTGAGGCATTCAGCGAGGCGATGCGCAAGCGGTTCCCCCGCACTCGCGGGGATAGACCTGTTATGCGAAGAGAACGCCCATTCACCTCTTCGGTTCCCCCGCACTCGCGGGGATAGACCTTTGCTCATGTCTGTTTCTCCTTCTCAGCATGTGGTTCCCCCGCACTCGCGGGGATAGACCCGAAAGCTGGTTGTCTTTGGATGAGGCGCTGGCGGGGGTTCCCCCGCACTCGCGGGGATAGACCCCACGCGACGAATTGCTCCTCATTCGGGTCCCAGGTTCCCCCGCACTCGCGGGGATAGACCCACGCCCGGGTTTGGCTCGGGACGCATCGCGCGGGTTCCCCCGCACTCGCGGGGATAGACCCTATTTCGGCGCGGTGACGGAGCGCGACGGCAAGGTTCCCCCGCACTCGCGGGGATAGACCCGCGCCTATGGTTTTTTCTTCACCCCGCAAGGCGGTTCCCCCGCACTCGCGGGGATAGACCCGTGGCGACGATGCAATGACCCGCCTCTACCTGGGTTCCCCCGCACTCGCGGGGATAGACCCAATCGAGGTTAGCGGACGGGATGATGCCCTTGGGTTCCCCCGCACTCGCGGGGATAGACCCTGTGAAAAAGCCCCGGATCACCAAGCCGCACCGGTTCCCCCGCACTCGCGGGGATAGACCCCGGGGGGCATCGGCCCGGTATTCCAGCCAGACGGTTCCCCCGCACTCGCGGGGATAGACCCCCCATTGCCGCCAGAGCCTCCAACCCACCCATGGTTCCCCCGCACTCGCGGGGATAGACCCGGCGATCCGATCCTGCCCCTGAGCGCGGGAAGGGTTCCCCCGCACTCGCGGGGATAGACCCGAACAAAATCCAGGTGGGGCTGTACTGATGATGGTTCCCCCGCACTCGCGGGGATAGACCCTTGGGACATGCTTCAGTTTTGCCTTCGTCTAGGGTTCCCCCTCACTCGCGGGGATAGACCCAGCAGACAAACTCGTGCCGGACAACACCGCGAGGTTCCCCCGCACTCGCGGGGATAGACCCATTCCAGCGTGTCGAGTATGCCGCCGATCCAGGGTTCCACCGCACTCGCGGGGATAGACCCGGGTCAGCGATGAAGGGCTTTCAGCCGATGAAGGTTCCCCCGCACTCGCGGGGATAGACCCGGAAGCCGGTGTGCGCAGCCTGCACTACCTGTGGTTCCCCCGCACTCGCGGGGATAGACCCGCGGACATGCTCGACATGGCCTTGATCCTGAAGGTTCCCCCGCACTCGCGGGGATAGACCCTGCTCCGGTCTGCGCTGGATACAATCGCCGGGGGTTCCCCCGCACTCGCGGGCAGTGTCCCTGGTGGTGGTGTAGGAGGCCGCGCGCGGAGCCTTCGGCGTAGCATAGCGCGCGGCCGGGCTGGCGGCCACCGCGCTTCTT
>SBGD01000094.1 GCA_006226775.1 Paracoccaceae bacterium
AAGGATGTCTCCTTCCCGGATTCGGTGATCGACATGATGCGCGGCAATCTCGGCCAACCGCCCGGCGGCTGGCCCGAGGGGATCGTGGCGAAGGTCCTGAAGGGCGAGACACCCTCGACCGAGCGACCGGGCAAGCACCTTCCTCCGGTCGATCTGGAGAAGACGCGCAAGGATCTCGCCGAACAGCTCGGAATGGAGATCGACGACGAGGATCTCGCGGGGTACCTGATGTATCCCAAGGTCTACACCGATTACGCCACGCGCCACGAGACCTACGGCCCCGTGCGTACGCTGCCGACCCCGGTCTTCTTCTACGGGATGGAACCGCAGGACGAGATCTCGGCCGAGATCGACCCAGGCAAGACTCTGGAAATCCGCTATCTGACCTTCGGCGAGACCGACGATCAGGGCGAGGTGAAGGTCTATTTTGAGCTCAACGGCCAGCCGCGCGCCGTGCGTGTGCCCAACCGCGCCGTGAAGGCCACGACTGCCGCCAAACCGAAGGCCGAAGCGGGCAACCCGAACCATATCGGCGCGCCGATGCCCGGCTCGGTCGCCTCGATCTCGGTCTCGGTGGGGCAGAAGGTCAAGCCGGGCGACATGCTCCTGACCATCGAAGCGATGAAGATGGAAACCGGCATCCATGCCGATCGCGAGGCCGTGGTGAAAGCGGTCCACGTCACCGCCGGTGCCCAGATCGACGCGAAGGACCTGCTGATCGAGTTGGAATAAGAGCCGATCGCATCTGACATGAGACGCGCGCCCGGCCCTGCCCGGCGCGCGTTTTCATCTCCGACAAAGGGAAAGCGAGCGGAAAAGCCTACAGGGGGGACCTGGCGATCCTCCTTACGTTGGGTGGCTCTGGGAATTTCATGCTTCCCAGATGACTAGAGAGCTCGAGCTCGGCTGTCATCGCTGGACTATCGCGGTGGCGACGAGGTGACGGTGGCGCGCAAAACCGTCGTGCCGATGTCTCCAAGGGGCGCCGCTTTCCACCAGCCCTATTCAGCTGGCCGAACATGATCCGGGTCCGGCTGCAGCACTCGTATCGGAGCTTGTCGCGTTTGACCGACTCGCCAGGGGATGGCCGGTCCGAAACTGAAGGCATCGCTTGGCGTTCAGCGCCACACGGGGCCACTCCGCCATTGGGTACCGGCCCGCAAGAAACCAGTCTGCCACGGGCGTCATTCATCAGCCTACCCCGGAGGGGCTCAGAAGCGCAATCGAAGCCCAGCCGCGATGTCGATGCTGGCCGAACCGGTATTGGGCTGGAAATCGCCATGCGCGCCGAAATAGAGCGTGCGCCGACCGTCGAGATCGATCCGGTTCACGGAAAGGTCGACGCTCGCGAGCACGGCGGCATAGTTCCCATCGGTCTCGAAATCGCTACCCGGCACGGCCAGGAACGCGGCCTTGATGGGGGCCTGCTCGAGCAGTTCGGCCCGTAGCCCGCCGCGCAGTTTGACGTTCAGGGTCCCGCCATTCCCAAGCTGGCGGATCCGGGTCTTGGTCAGCCCGGCCGAGATCTGGAGCGAGTTCGAAACCCTTTTGGCCACGGCCAGCGACAGATCATCCGCGCCGGTCTCCTCGAAGGCATCGCGACGGATCCGAGCAAAGCTCAGCCCGGTATCCCATTGCAATCCGCTGTCCGCCGATCCTGTTTCGGGCCACAGCAAGCGCAGGTTCACCCCGGTGTAGTGATCTTCGAAACGTGCATCGGCGGTGCGGCCCGCGCCCGCGATCTCGATCCGGCGCTTCGCCTTGGAACTGGCACGGCCGAATTCGATATTGCCGGTCAGGCGCAGGCCCGTGTCCAGATCCGTCGCGCCGTAGATCATCGCGAAACGCCGCGCACTATTGAGCGAGGAATCCGGCGCGCCGTAGCCCCGCGCGGAGGACACTTCATGATCGTCGCCCAGTGCCATGCCGATCCGGTAACCGTCCCCGGCCAGGAGATCGGCCCCGATCGTCCGGGTGAACGACCCCGTCTTGTAGTTCAGAAGCACGTCGCTCGAGCGATGGGTGACGGCGTGGCGACCGCTCAGATGTACCCAGAACGCGCTGCCCTTTTGATCACGCGCCGTATCCAGCCGGTCGAAAGCCACACCGCGATGCGCCCAGAGCGCGGAGAGCGTGGTGGCGCGCGGGATATCATAGAGCTCGGGCGTGAGCTGGCGCAGCGCCAAGTCGAGATCGGGCGAAAGTTCGTCGATGCCATAGGTGGCGGTGTCGAGGTCGCGCGTCATGAACGCCAGATTGTCGAGCGCGAGCCCCACCGCGATCTGGTTGGCATAGGTGGCGCGCTGGCCGAAATCGGACAGTTGCAGCGTGCCCATATCGATCTGCTCGATGCTGGAATAGGCGTAATCCTCGAAACGGAAGGTGAAGCTGTCCGTGTCGGTCTGCAGCGCCTGCAGCATCGTGTATTCCGAGGGCAGAACGCGGCGGAAGCTCAGTTCGAGCGTGTCAGCGCCGCCATTTCCCGCGATATCGCCGGAGATCAGCGCGTTGTTGTTCAGCACGAAGCGATCGTCGCCGGTGCCGCCTTGCAGCGCGCCGAAGGTTTGCGAGCCGTGCTGGAAGGTCGCGATGTTGTTGCCCGAGGTGAAGGCCAGCGCCGTGTCGCCGGTGCCGCGCAAGATCCCCGTTGTGTCGAGGCTGTTATTCGTGCCCGCCGCGAAGTAGACGCCCGTGGTGCCCGTGATCGCGCCGGTCGCGTCATTCGTCACGCTGTTATCGGAGACCTCGCCTGCGATCGTGCCCGCGCCGCCCTGAAAGTGGATGCCGAAGCCGCCCGCCGTGATCTCGCCGGTATTGGCGACGGTGTTGCCGCTGACCGCGCCGCCATCGCCGATCCGGCTGCCGCTCGCACCGCCGTCACCGCCGATCAGGGTGATCCCGTCCCCGCCCGAGGTGATCGTGCCGTCATTGGTGATCGTGTTGCCGACAACGCTGCCGCCGTTGCCGCCATCGCCCAGGAAACCGCTTTGCCCGGTGGCGCCCGTAGCCCCTGTCGCGCCCGCGCTCGTGGCCGCACCCGGGCGCCCGGCAAAACCGGGCATCCCGTCATACCCATCATCCGCGCAAACCAGCGTCACCGCGAGCGGGGGCACCCCGATCTCAAGGCAAGCCCCATCGCCGCCCGAACCGCCCGAACCGCCGGGCCCTGCCAGCGCCGCAGGCGCCCCTGCGCCGCCCAGGCCGCCCGCGCCGCCGACACCGCCAACCCCTGCCGCGCCGCCAGCGCCACCCTGACCACCAGCCAGAGAAATGCCGATACCGCCTGCGTCGATCGTGCCGCGATTGGTGATTGTGTTGTCCTGCAGGTCCCCCGCATCACCACCGCGCCCGCCGTCGCCGCCGCGTCCGCCATTGCCGCCGCGTCCGCCATTCGCTCCGGATGAAGAACGGCCCGCGAAGCCGCCATCGCCGCCATTGCCCCCGTTGCCGCCCGGATAGGCATGCAGGCTCGAATCGATGATGCCATCGGCCCCGCCAGAGCCATTGCCGCCCCAACCACCATCGCCACCTTTCACCCCGTCAGCACCGTCGCCACCGGTCCCGCCAGTGCCGCCATCGCCACCTGCGCCGCCCGCACCGCCATCGCCGCTCGCGAGCGCGATCCCGTCGCCTGAGGCGCTCAGCGCGCCGTCATTGGTCACCGTGTTACGCGCAAGCGCGCCCCCATCCGCGCCGCGCGCGCCACGTCCCCCAGCCGCGCCCGCGCCGCCGGTGCCGTAACTATCTCCGAAATAGCCGCTCCTAGCCCCACGCAGTCTCGCGTCGCCGCCATGCCCGCCATCGCCCCCCGGCGCGCCGCAGGCAGTGTCGCCGTAACAATCGTTCGTGCCCGGGTAGACAAGCCCTGGTCCTGCGGGGCCAGCGGCGCCACTTCCGGCCGAGAAGGGCACGTTCATTCCGTTGCCGCCATCGCCGCCGTCGCCGCCGCGCCCGCCATCTCCGCCCGCGCCGCCTGCACCGGCGCTCAGCCGCATGGCGGTGGCTCCGGAAAAGATCGTTCCGCTGTTGGAAACGGTGTTGTCCGTGACGTCGCCGCCGATGCCGCCCGAGCCACCACCGCGCCCGGCCCCGCCGCTCCCTGCGCTGGCGCCGAGCCCGTCGTAATAAACCTCGTCGCCATTCTGGGCCTTGTAGAGATAGTTGATCCCGGCGACGCCTGGATGTCCAGGCAGGCCGGGTTGCCCGCCATACCCGCCCGCGCCGCCCAGACCACCCGCACCGCCCGCGCCCCCCGCTCCGCCCATGATCGAGAGCCCGTCGGCGCCCGCATCCAGCACCGCGAAATTGCTCAGACCGTTGGCGCTTGCCACGCCGCCTGTCGCCCCGCGCGAGCCCTCGCCAGCCACACCGCCATTTGCGCCGCGGCCACCAAGCCCGCCCGATTGTTCGGGCGTCGCCTGATCCGCGCCATTGCTGCCGCTCCCCCCAGCGCCGCCATTCCCACCTTTCGCCCCGAGCCCGCCCGTGCCGCCGGCGACCATGGCGCCGCTCATCCCGGTCGTCAGATCCGCATTGAGATCGAGCGTGATCCCCGAGGCCGCCCCCGCAGGGCCCGCATCGGTGGCCGCGACACCCGCAGCGCCTTGAGATCCGGCACGCCCATCCGTTCCCGAGGAGGAGACCGGAGCGCCATTGGCGCCATTCGCCCCATCGGCCCCGGCGATACCATTCCCGCCGCTCCCGCCGATGAAGAGATACCCGAAATCACTGACGCTTGCGGGTAGATCGAAGCTAAACGCCCCCGGCGCCAGATCGGCTCCTGCAGAGCCGGGCGAACTCGCCGTGCCGGGCTGGCCCGTCGCCCCCGTCACCTCGAGCACGCTATCGGCCAGGGCGGGGCCGAAGCCCACCGTGGTGCCTAGCACAAAGACCATGATGGCGGCTTTCCGCTCCCGGCGGATGCCAGCGGAATCGCGTTTCGCGCTGCTCGACATTTCGTCCCCACACTTAACGCCGGGGACGATCTATCGTCATCCACCCACGCATTTCCCCTGTAGGCACTCTAGATAGCGGAGGCGGATGACGCAGCGTCCAATTCCGGGCAGATCCGGGAGGGTGCTGACAGTATCGGACGGCCCCGGGTCCCGCCGGCCGACATGTGAGGCCCCGATGCGCCCCCAGCGCTGCACCCAGGCAAGATGCTCGACAATCGCCGCAATCATCAGAGAGAAAACGATATTTCAGTCGACCTCCTTTCACGAAACCATGCATCCCGGCACCGATATCGACGGAAATGGCATGGGGTTGATCCGGATGGTGCGCCCGTGGAACGAATGGCTGGTCGTGTGGGGCTACGACGTCAACGAACCCGAACCTGATGTCACCGAGGAATTCGC
>SBGD01000035.1 GCA_006226775.1 Paracoccaceae bacterium
CACCGCGCATCCTCACCCCCGCCGTTTCCGTGCCGAGGGTGAATCACGTTCTCAAATCCTTGTCGAGGCGGGACTATTTCAGCACCCTGCTAGGGTGAGGCCCGGGTCAAACGGTTTGTCGGAGTGTGTCATGCGCGGGTCTTTGCTTTGCAACCTTGTTCTCTGCCTGGGGCTGCTTGCCGGGACCGCCTCGGCGCAGCGGCAGCCCGATCACGATCCGTCGCATATCCCCTTCGACCTGCGCGCCAAGCGGCTTGACGCCTGCAACCTGTCGATCGGGGCGGACCCTTCGTGGTCGTTCACGCGCACCCCGTACCGGGGGCAGGACGGACCAACCGGCGCGAAATACAAGGCGGTGCTGGATACCGAGTTCTGGGTACGGCATCTCGGGCTGCAAAGCCGATTGACCGCAGCCCCCTATGCCGCGGTAAGTGTGACCTGCGCACCCACGAAGACGAAAGAGGGTGACAAGTACGGGTTGGGCTTTTACGCAGGTGGGTTCCACAAGGCCTGGAAGAAACGCAAGGACACCACGGTCGGGGCGTTGCGCCATTACACCGCGCCGGGGCTGGGCACGGTCTGGTACTTCGTCAGTCAGCGCAAGGGCAGCGGCAAGCGGCGCGGGGCCGTGACCGACGAGGTCTACCTGATGGCGCTGCACCGGGGCCAGTTGGTGAACGCGACGGTCACCCTGTTCCGCACGCCGCCGTCCCGTTTTCGCAAACCGCATCCGGCGGGCAGGGAGCAGCGGATCACCCTGACCACCGGCGAGGTGATCTGGGGCCGCCTCACCACGGCGACCTTGGAGGACCCGCGCAGCGGGGCCTTGTACGGCCTCCGCTCGGCGCCGCAGAACATGGCGCTGATCGAGCGGTTCATGAAGATGTTCCGGGGGCTTTAAGGCGCCAGGGGCGGCTGGCCGGCAAAGATCTCGCGCACCCGGTCGCCGGATATGGCAAAGGTCTCGCGGAACAGCGCCTCGCCGGTGGCGTCGAGGCGCTTCATGTTGACCTTGGTGACCTTCCGGCCCTGGCGGCTGTCGTTGTGGTCGTTGTGGCCGCGCACGAACATGTCTTCATGGGTGAAGGTCACCGTCGGCATGAAGCGGTTCAGCCGGTTGTGGCCGAAGTTCATGATCGTGTGGCGCGCCCAGGGCTTCACCGCCATGGCCAGCGCCACGCCCCAGTAGGGGGTCACGTTCTCCTCGGCGAGGAGGCCGCGGCTGTCGGGGCGGGCGATATAGCCGCGGTTGAAGTCGAAACCCACCAGCCGGTGGTTGCGCAGCAGCGCGGCACAGTCCTCGGCGGCCTCGCGCAGACGCTGGACGAAGGTGACGGCGACGCCATCGTCGTCGTCGTGGCGGAACTGCAGGCAGGGTTTGCCCAGGTCCTCGCGGGTGTCGTTTATCAGCTCGGCCATCACTTCACGGTGATTGCGCGGCGGCTGGGCGACGATGCGGGCCTGCGGCATATCGGCCACAAGGTCGCGCAGCCGGTCGAGATGGGGGCGCGGCAACTGGTCGCCCACGACGATGACGAAGGTGAAATCGCCATCGGTCTGGGCCTTGAGACCGGGCAGGGTGATGGCCTCGAACTGGCGAAACCGCTCTTCCATGCGCTCGGGCGCGTAGAGATAGGCGATGCGCGCGTCGATCGTCTGGTGTTCGACCTGGAATCCGCCGAGGGCCGGATAGGAGAACCGGCACAATCCAATGACCTGCATCGCCTTTTCCCGTGCTCCCGGCTGTGGTTGTCCTGGCCCGACCCTTGCACCATGGCAAAGCCTTGGCAAGCGGGGGAAATCGCCCGGCCCGCGCCGGGGGGCGGCTGTTGACAAGGCCCGCGACTCCCCCTATACGCCGCTCTCATCTCGGCATGTGGGGGTCGCCCCAGCCGCCGAATTGCATATTGCAGTGGTCACGATCCGGGCACCTATCGCTCCGATCCTCTGATAACCAACCGCGTCGTAGACCTCGGAATGGCTGCGATCGCGGGTTTTGCGCTTGTGGACGCACCTGCGCAGCCGAAATGAACCGCATGGGGGCGCCCTCATGCACCTGATACGAGAGCGAGAACGGGGAACATACCTCCATGCCAACGATCCAGCAGCTGATCCGCAAGCCGCGGCAGCCCAAAGTCAAACGATCCAAGTCGATGCACCTGGAACAATGCCCGCAGAAGCGGGGCGTTTGCACGCGCGTCTATACCACCACGCCGAAGAAGCCGAACTCGGCCATGCGGAAAGTGGCCAAGGTGCGGCTGACCAACGGTTACGAAGTGATCAGCTACATCGGTGGTGAAAGCCACAACCTCCAGGAGCACTCGGTCGTGCTGATCCGCGGCGGTCGTGTGAAAGACCTTCCCGGCGTGCGCTACCACATCCTGCGCGGTGTCCTGGATACCCAGGGTGTCAAGGACCGCAAGCAGCGTCGCTCGAAGTACGGCGCCAAACGCCCGAAATAAGATTTCGGGCGTCCCGGACCTGATCCGGGACCTCTGCCCGCAAGAGGAAAAGGAAAGAGATAAGATGTCCCGTCGTCACGCCGCCGAAAAACGCGAAGTGCTTCCTGACGCCAAGTATGGCGATCGGGTTTTGACCAAATTCATGAACAACCTGATGATCGACGGCAAGAAGTCGGTCGCCGAAAGCATCGTCTACAACGCGCTGACCCGCATCGAGGACAAGGTCAAGCGCGCGCCGGTGGAACTGTTCCACGAGGCGCTGGACAACATCAAGCCGTCGGTCGAGGTCCGCTCGCGCCGGGTTGGTGGGGCCACCTACCAGGTGCCCGTCGAAGTGCGCCCCGAGCGCCGCGAGGCGCTTGCGATCCGCTGGCTGATCAACGCCAGCCGCGCGCGCAACGAGCATACCATGGAAGAACGCCTTGCCGGCGAGCTTCTGGATGCCGTCAATTCCCGTGGTTCTGCTGTCAAGAAGCGCGAAGACACCCACAAGATGGCCGACGCGAACAAAGCGTTCAGCCATTACCGCTGGTAACAGGAGCCCCTGATCATGGCACGCGAATACCCGCTCGAGCGCTATCGCAACTTCGGCATCATGGCGCATATCGACGCCGGCAAGACGACGATGACCGAGCGCATCCTGTTCTATACCGGCAAGAACCACAAGATGGGCGAGACCCACGAAGGCGCCTCCACCATGGACTGGATGGAGCAGGAAGCCGAGCGCGGGATCACCATCACCTCGGCCGCGACCACGACCTTCTGGCAGCGCCAGGAAGATCCGACGCCGGAAGGCACCTCGGAAACCAAGACCCGTTTCAACATCATCGACACCCCCGGCCACGTCGACTTCACCATCGAGGTCGAGCGGTCGCTGGCGGTGCTTGACGGCGCCGTGGCGCTGCTGGACGGCAACGCCGGTGTCGAGCCGCAGACCGAGACCGTCTGGCGTCAGGCCGACCGCTACAAGGTGCCGCGCCTGGTCTTCGTCAACAAGATGGACAAGATCGGCGCCGATTTCTTCAACTGCGTCAAGATGGTCAAGGACCGCACCGGCGGCACGCCTTTGCCGATCGCCCTGCCGATCGGGTCCGAGGACACGCTGGAAGGCATCATCGACCTGATCAAGATGGAAGAATGGGTCTGGATCGGCGAAGATCTGGGCGCTTCGTGGGAGCGTCGCCCGATCCGCGAAGAGCTTCAGGATCTGGCCAACGAGTGGCGCGACAACATGATCGAGCTCGCCGTCGAAATGGACGACGACGCGATGGAAGCCTATCTCGAGGGCGACATGCCCGACGAGGCGACCCTGCGCAAGCTGATCCGCAAGGGCACGCTGTCGCTGTCGTTCTTCCCGATGCTGGCCGGGTCCGCCTTCAAGAACAAGGGCGTGCAGCCGCTGCTCAATGCCGTGGTCGATTTCCTGCCCGGTCCCAAGGACGTGCCGACGCTGATGGGCTTCTCGCCCGATGACGAGACCGAAGAGCGCAATATCCCGCGCCCGGCGGATGACGACACGCCGTTCTCGGCGCTGGCGTTCAAGATCATGAACGACCCCTTCGTCGGCTCGCTGACCTTCACCCGCATCTACTCGGGCAAGATCGCCAAGGGCGACGGCATCCTGAACTCGACCAAGGGCAAGCGCGAGCGCATTGGCCGCATGATGATCATGCACGCGGTCGACCGCCAGGAGATCGAGGAAGCCTTTGCCGGCGACATCATCGCGCTGGCGGGTCTGAAGGACACCACCACCGGCGACACGCTCTGCGACGCCAAGGAGAAGGTGGTGCTGGAAACCATGACCTTCCCCGATCCGGTGATCGAGATCGCGGTCGAGCCCAAGACCAAGGGCGACCAGGAAAAGATGTCGGCGGGCCTGGCCCGTCTGGCAGCCGAGGATCCCTCGTTCCGGGTCGAGACCGACATCGAGAGCGGCCAGACCATCATGAAGGGCATGGGCGAACTTCACCTCGACATCCTGGTCGATCGTCTCAAGCGCGAGTTCAAGGTCGAGGCCAATATCGGCGCGCCGCAGGTGGCCTACCGCGAGACCATTGGTCACGAGGTCGAGCATACCTACACCCACAAGAAACAATCGGGTGGTTCGGGTCAGTTCGCCGAGGTCAAGCTGGTCATCTCGCCAACAGAGCCGGGCGAAGGCTATTCCTTCGAGAGCCGCATCGTCGGCGGTGCCGTTCCCAAGGAATACATCCCCGGGGTCGAAAAGGGCATCCGCTCGGTCATGGACTCCGGTCCGCTGGCGGGCTTCCCGGTGATCGACTTCAAGGTGGCGCTGATCGACGGCAAGTTCCACGACGTGGACTCGAGCGTTCTGGCCTTCGAGATCGCGGCTCGCATGGGCATGCGCGAAGGCATGCGCAAGGCCGGGGCGAAGCTCTTGGAACCGATCATGAAGGTCGAGGTGGTGACGCCCGAGGAATACACCGGTGGCATCATCGGCGACCTGACCTCGCGTCGCGGCCAGGTGACCGGCCAGGAACCGCGCGGCAATGCGGTGGCGATCAATGCCTTCGTGCCGCTGGCCAACATGTTCGGCTACATCAACACCCTGCGCTCCATGTCCTCGGGACGCGCGCAGTTCACGATGCAGTTCGACCATTACGACCCGGTGCCGCAGAACATCTCGGAAGAGATCCAGTCCAAGTACGCATAAAGAGCGGTGCGCCGTGACGGCGCACCCTACACCAACCCGTAGGGTGCGTGATGTCACGCACCGCAAGACCAAAACAAGGGAGCCACTACCATGGCAAAGGAAAAGTTCGCGCGTAACAAACCGCATTGCAACATCGGCACCATCGGCCATGTTGACCACGGCAAGACGACGCTGACCGCGGCGA
>SBGD01000092.1 GCA_006226775.1 Paracoccaceae bacterium
AAGGCCTGCATCAGCTCCTCGCGGGTGTTCATCACGATCGGCCCGTGCCAAGCCACCGGCTCCTGGATCGGCGCGCCCGAGATCAGCAGGAAGCGGATGCCCTCGGGGCCCGCCTGCACCGTCACCGCGTCGCCGGTGCCGAAGCGCACCAGCGTGCGGTTGCCCGACATGTCGCGGATGTTGACCTCCTGGCCGCCGACTTCCTTTTCCAGCAGCACGCCCTGCGGGCCGGAGGCATCGGCAAAGGCGCCGGCACCCTCGAAGACATAGGCAAAGGCGCGGCGGTAGGTGTCGACCTTGAAGGTCTTCTTCACGCCCGCCGGCACGAAGATGTCGAGGTATTGCGGATCGGCGGCGATGCCGTCGACCGGGCCGCGCTGGCCCCAGAACTCGCCGGTGATGATCTTGACGCGGGTGCCGTCATCGTCGGTCACCTCGGGAATGTCTGTGCCCTTGATGTCCTGATAGCGCGGCGCGGTCATCTTCAGCGACGAGGGCAGGTTGGCCCAGAGCTGGAAGCCGTGCATCTGGCCCCTGGCGTTGCCGCGCGGCATCTCCTGGTGCAGGATGCCCGATCCGGCGGTCATCCATTGCACCGATCCCGCGCCCAGCGTGCCGGAATTGCCCAGCGAATCGCCGTGGTCGACCTCGCCGTTCAGCACATAGGTGATGGTCTCGATGCCGCGGTGCGGGTGCCAGGGGAAACCGGCCTCGTATTGCTCGGGGCGGTCGCCGCGGAAATCGTCGAACAGCAGGAAGGGGTCAAGCTCGGAGGGGTCCTGAAAGCCGAAGGCGCGGTGCAGGTGAACCCCGGCGCCCTCGATCGTGGGCTGGGCGCGGCGGGTTTCGAGGGTGGGTCTAAGGGACATGGGGGTCTCCTTTCCATGAAGCGTTGCGGCCAAGATAGTCTGTGCATCAGCCTCCATCAACCGGGCGGCGCGCGCGGGATTTGTGCGCGACCGCACAGTGGGCGCCGCCGATCCAGCACTGGATCGGGATCGATCTGTCGACAGATCGGCCGCGCCCACTCGCGCTCGGGCCGATTGCAGGTTATGGAGCGGGAAACTCGGGAAGGGGCGGCACATGGCGGAAATCCTCGCGGAACTCAGGACATCGATGATCCGGCGGGTCATCGGCGTGGGGACGATGTTCGGGCTGGGCGCGCTCCTGCTCTATCTCGCGCTGTCGCGCAGCTTCGAGGGGCTGGTCTGGCAGGTGCTGCTGATCGTGCTGGCCGGGGCCGCGCTTTATGCCGCGATGCGGATGCACCAGGCCACGGCGATGCACCTCGTGCTGACCGAAGAGGGGCTGGCGGATTCCGAAGGCCACCTGCTGGTGGGCTATGACGACATCGTCTCGGTCGAGCGCGGGATGCTGGCGTTCAAACCCTCGAACGGCTTCATGATCTTTGCCCGCGACCCGCTGGAGCGGCGTTGGCGGCCGGGGCTTTACTGGGTGCTCGGGCGGCGCATCGGCGTGGGCGGCGTCACCGCCGGGTCACACTCGAAATTCATGGCCGACCTGATGAACATGAAGCTGGCGGAACGCCGGGGCGACCTGCCGGGCTGACACCGGCGCGGAAAAAAACAGGCCGGGCACGTCTGCCCGGCCTGCCGCTGGCCATCAATTCGTCTGACTTTCGTGCCTGTTGGGGGTTAGCTGTCCAGCCAGACGAGTTGCGGCGCAAACCGGGGGCGCGTGAATGCACGGGCCTCCATGGTGAAGTTGTCGAAGCCGACGTTCAGCGGCCAGACATAGTCGAGATAGGTATCCACCACGATCAGCTGCTCGCCATTGAGCATCACCGGCAGGAAGGTATGGGCATTGGCCAGATCACCAAGCGCCAGGGGCGCGGCATGGGGGCCACGGACCTGGCTCCATTCGACATTGTAGCTGTCGGCCACCGCGTCGTAGGAGACCACCGAGACCCGCAGGGTATTCTCGTCGGCGGTGGATTCGGTCAGGAAGTTCATCAGCGACTTGGCGCTGTCGACGTAATCCGGCGTGATGTAATTGGTCTCGCGCGAGAGCATGTCGCCGATGGTGAAGGTCGCCTTGTCGCCCAGGCTGTCGGTGCGATAGGCATCGTAGAACATGATCGTGGTGACGATGCAGATCAACAGGAAGGGCAGGAAGATGATCGCCTCGACATTGATGCTGCCGCGCGTGCCGGTGGCGAACTGGCGAAAATACTGCCGGGTTTTGTTGAGAATTTTAGGGATCATGACGGTTACCTCGGTTCCTGGACGAAGGCGGAGGATGTGACCAGGGCGATGTCGCCCGCGCCATCCTTTTGCAGCGCCTGCACCCACCAGGTCATCGGAAAGATCGGCGAGACCTTGGCACAGGCGCGCAGCACCATGAGTTCGTTGCTCTGGCCGCTGGTGAACGAGCGCACCGGCAAGACCTCCTGCGAGGCATCGATGCAGTCGACGGCGGTGGGCAGCCCGGTCCAGGAGCGCGGATCGCGCCGCACCATCTCGAGGCGCAGGTTTTCCTCGCAATTGGGCAGGATGGCGGCCTGTTCGCAGATCCGGTTCTTGATCTCGTCGTGCTGCGGCGCCGAGCCGGTGCCGAGACGGATGTCGCGGATCACCAGGTCGAGCCCCTTTTCCAGCATGGTCGCCCGGGCCGAATAGACGCCGATCTCGGTCGCGAGCATCAGGGTCATCAGGATCAGGGGCATCCAGATCGCGAAGGAGATGGTTTCCGCCGAACCCGCCTCGTCGCGGCAGAAACGGCGCAGCATGTGTGGGATGCGGCAGGTCATTGGGTCAGCCTCAGTTGGGTGATGGTGCGGGCGATGGAGTCGAAGGCCTGGGAGATCTCGATGCCCTGGACGTCGAAGTAATGGGCCGGCGAGGAGGCGCAATCGAGCATCGCGTCCAGCCCGCGCTGCGGCGCCTCGAAACCGATGGTGAAGACGATGATCCCGGCGTCCTTGGCGCCCTGGCAGATGGTGGCCAGGCGGTCGTCGGCGTGATTGGCCCCGACGATGCCGCGATAGGCATTGTAGATGCCCGAGTAATCGCTCCACGGCAGTTGGCCGTCGTTGTAGGGCGTGCGGAACAGCTTGGTGGCGAAGGCGCGGGTGCCGAAGCGGGCATAGGCCTCGGCATTGGTCATCTGCCGCGCGGCGGTATTGCCATCGGGGGTGTTGCGATACCGCTGGGTGAAGCTGCCGGTCTCGAAGCGGTCCCAGTAATAGACATCGGCCGCGGTGCCCGGCAGGTCGACAATGCGCGACGAGAAGCGGTCGTTGGCGGGATCGCTGTCGCCGCGGTCGTCGATCCAAGCGTCGGACATGCCGGTCTGGAACTGCGGCTTGAGGTCATATTCGGTGGTATTGGCGCCATCGGTCATCAGCACGATGATCTTCAGCGTCTCATGATCGTCATAGGCCACCGGGCGGCCGGCGACGACCGGGTCGATATGGCCATCGGTGATCATGTCGCTGACCAGGTCCTGGGCCGAGGGGTCGAGCAGGGCGGTGCCCCATTTCATCCCCAGATCGATGGCGGTATTGCCTTCGGCCCCCAGCGCGTCGATCGCGGCGCGCAGTTCGACCGGGTCGGCGGAATGCACGATGGTCGCGCCGTAGCTGTCGGCCGGGCACCAGGGGCGCGGGATCGCGGTCGTGGATTCGCTGGTGGTCCAGAGGTCGAAATGGCTCAGCCGGTCCAGCGTGGCGGTGCGCGAGATGCCCAGCGTGTTGAAGGCGCTGTCGGGGAAGATGGCGCAGCTGGAATAATTGTGCTCGGCCGAGAGGTTGAAATACTGCGACAGCACCGGGCCAAGGCTGACCGTGGCATTGTAGCTGACCAGCGAGACCGTGGTCAGGCTGGGCGCGCCGGGGCCCTGGACCACGGTGTCGATGAATTCATTGGCCGCGACCTGCAGGTTCTCGATCTTGGTCGGCAGGCCCGAGGTCGAGGATTGCGACATCGAGCCGGAGCGGTCGAGCACCAGCGAGATCTCGACGTTGCCCATGCGCTCGGCGGCTTCGCCGGCGGCGGGCGCGGTCATCTGCTCGATCCCGGCAAGCCCGAGAAACAGCGTGTCCGAGGTTTCCGAGGCGGTGGCCGAAACCACGCGGTAGCCCAGCCCCTCGTCGACCACGGTGCTGGACAGCGCATCGGCGAGCCCGGACTTGGCGAAGTAATCCTGCACCACCGCCTGCGGATCGAGCTCCTGCTCGAGGTCGGCGGCGGCAAGGATGGCGCGGTCGAGCGTCGCCTGCAGATGCGCGCGCTTCATCTCGTTGCGCATCAGGTCGACGCCGAAGCCGGTGAAGGCGATGATCGCGATAAAGACGATCAGGAACATCACGGTAATGCTGCCGGATTCCTCCGACCGGAATTTCCTCAGGTCTGCTGCCAATCCTTCCCCCACGGAAGGCAGCGAGTGGCGGTGGTGCCAATTCATTTGTCAATCCTCACTCTAAATTGCCCGGCGTTAACCAACAGGACGCCCGTTCGGCAGTGGCAGCATCGGGGCGCGGTGCAGATTTCGCGCTGCGTCGTTTATGGCCGAGGATCTCGGCGAAATTAAGGCAAGCCCTTGTCTGACAACGGTTTTTTGTCGCCATACGGGTGCCAGTGACCGCCCGTCACAGCCATTGTCAGGCCGGTCGAAACAATTTGACCTTATTTTGTCGAGTCTTGTGTCGTTAAGTGTTCCTGCCGTGGTCGGCGGTGCCACATTCGGGGCGAAAGCGGGGCCGGGGCGGCGGAATGTGGCGGCGGGGCAGGGCGAGAAAGCACTCGCAACCGGTAACCTGCCCGTCATAGGCTTGGGGTAAAATCCCAACCAAACGGGCGAGTCGCAGGCCCGGACCCAATCGGAGGAGACCCCCATGCAGCCAGCCAATGAACCGACATTCCGCGAAAGCGTCGACCTGATGTTCAACCGGGCGGTGGCGCTGATGGACCTGGCGCCGGGCCTCGAGGAAAAGATCCGCGTCTGCAACGCCACCTATACGGTGCGCTTCGGCGTGCGGCTGCGCGGGCGCATCCAGACCTTCGTCGGCTACCGCTCGGTGCATTCCGAACACATGGAGCCGGTCAAGGGCGGCATCCGCTATTCGCCGGCCGTCAACCAGGACGAGGTCGAGGCGCTGGCGGCGCTGATGACCTACAAATGCGCGCTGGTCGAGGCGCCGTTCGGCGGCTCGAAGGGCGGGC
>SBGD01000076.1 GCA_006226775.1 Paracoccaceae bacterium
CAAGATCGGCGGTAGCGGCAGCCCGGGGGGCGGGCAGCCGCTGGCCCGGCGGGCTACGCCCTTGATTCCGGGCCGGGATAGCGCGACGGTTGTCCGCTTCAGGCCATTCGCGCCGACCGCCCTATCCCAGCGCCGCCACCCCGGGCAGCTCCTTGCCTTCCATCCATTCCAGGAACGCGCCCCCCGCGGTCGAGATATAGGTGAAGTCCGCCGCCGCCCCGGCCTTGTTCAGCGCCGCCACGGTATCGCCGCCGCCGGCCACCGAGACCAGCTTGCCCGCGCGCGACAGATCCGCCGCCTGTTTCGCCGCGGCATTGGTGGCGGCATCGAAAGGCTCGATCTCGAAAGCCCCCATCGGCCCGTTCCAGATCAGCGTCTTCGCCGCGGCCAGCGCCTTTGCCACCAAGGCCACCGTCTCGGGGCCCGCGTCGAGGATCATCGCATCGGCGGGGCAGGCATCGGCGGGCACCGTCTCATGCGCCGCGCCGGCCTTGAACTCGCGCGCGACCACCACGTCGACCGGCAGGAGGATCTCGCAGCCCGCGGCCCTGGCCTTGTCCATGATCTCGCGCGCGGTGCCGGTCATGTCATGCTCGGCCAGCGACTTGCCGACATCGATGCCCTGGGCGGCGAGGAAGGTATTGGCCATGCCGCCGCCGATCACCAGCGTGTCGACCCTGGCCACCAGGTTGCCCAGCAGGTCGAGCTTGGTCGAGACCTTGGCGCCGCCCACCACCGCCACCACCGGGCGTTCGGGCGTGCCCAGCGCGGCCTCGAGCGCGGACAGTTCCGCCTGCATCAGCCGCCCGGCACAAGACGGCAGCAGCCGCGCCACGCCCTCGGTCGAGGCATGCGCCCGGTGCGCCGCCGAAAAGGCATCGTTGCAAAAGACATCGCCCAGCGAGGCCAGGAACTGCGCCATCTCGGGGTCGTTCTTCTCTTCCATCGGCGAGAAGCGGGTGTTTTCCACCAGGATCACCGCGCCCTCGGCGGTGGCGTCGATCTCGGCGCGCGAGGGTTTTTCGACAAAGACCACCGCCTGGCCCAGTGCCGCCTCCAGCGCGGGCTGGACGATGCGCAGGCTCATCTCGGGCACCGGCTTGCCCTTGGGGCGGCCGAAATGCGCCAGCAGCACCGGCTTGCCGCCCTTGGCCAGGATGTCGCGGATGGTGGGCAGGATGCGCTGGATGCGGGTGTCGTCGGTCACTTTGCCGTTATCCACCGGTACGTTGATATCCACCCGGGTCAGCACCACCTTGCCGGTCAGATCCATGTCGTCGAGGGTTTTCCAGGCCATCTTGCCGCTCCTTTGACGGAAATGTAAGTTGCGCCATTGTTTGACCGCTGCGGCAGGCCGGGTCAATCGCTGGCTTGCCGCCGGGGGCGCGGCTGATTAGGTATCGGTCCATCCAGGTTATGAGGAGGGCCCAATGGCCGAGATCAAGGATCCCGAAAACACCATCCTGATGGAGCTCAAGGACGGCACCGTCACCATCGAGCTTCTGGCCGACGTGGCCCCCAAACATGCCGAGCGCATGAAGGAACTGGCGCGCGCCGGGGAATACGACAATGTCGCCTTTCACCGGGTGATCGACGGCTTCATGGCCCAGACCGGCGATGTCCAGCACGGCGACATGGAAGACGGCTTCAACCTGCGCATGGCGGGCACCGGCGGCTCTGCGCTGCCCGATCTGCCGGCGGAGTTCTCGAAACTGCCGCATGCCCGCGGCACCCTGGGGGCGGCGCGCTCGCAGAACCCCAATTCGGCCAATTCGCAGTTCTTCATCAACTTCAAGGACAACGATTTCCTCAACGGGCAATACACGGTCTACGGCCGGGTCATTTCCGGCATGGAGCACGTCGACGCCATCACCCGCGGCGAACCGCCAGCCGAGCCGGACCGGATGATCTCGGTCAAGGTGGCCGCCGATGCGTAAGCTGGCGTTTGCCTTTTCGCTGCTGGCCAGCCCGGCGCTGGCGACCGGCCTGGAGATCGAGATCGAAGGCGAGGCCAATGGCACCGTGACCATCGACCTCTTCGAGGAGATCGCGCCGGCCCATGTCGCCCAGATCGCCGACCTGGCAGAGAGCGGCGCCTATGACGGCGTGGTCTTTCACCGGGTGATCGACGGCTTCATGGCCCAGACCGGCGATGTCGAGTTCGGCAATACCCGGGCGGAGGCCTTCTCGATGCGGATGGCGGGGCGGGGCGGCTCGGACCGACCGGACCTGCCGGCGGAATTCAGCGACCGGCCCTTCGATCGCGGTGTGGTCGGCATGGCCCGGTCGCAGGATCCCAACAGCGCCAATTCGCAGTTCTTCATCATGTTCGATGCCGACCATCTCCTCAACGGGCAATATACCGTGGTGGGCGTGGTCACCGAAGGCATGGAGGTGGTCGACGCCATCAAGCGCGGCCAGGGCCAGAACGGCGCCGTCGTGGGCGAGCCGGACGTGATGAAGACGGTCACGGTCACGCCGTAAACCGTCGCACATCCGATCACAGGCGCGTGCGGGGGGATGGGCAATCGCCCCCCGCCGTTGCATCCTTTGCCGAAGGGGGATGCGCGCATGTTTTTCAGAATGGGATGTCTCGTCGCGGCCTTTTCGGGCCTGGCCACGCTGGCGCTGGCCAATCCGGAGACCTGGCGGACCGAATGGCCGAAGACCGATTTCTCCCGCACCAGCGTCGAAAACTGGGCCGAGATCCTCTCGGGCGGGCCACCCAGGGACGGCATCCCGGCGCTCGACGATCCCGCCTTCATCGCGGTCTCCGAGGAGACCCGCATCGGCGCGCGCGAACCGGTGATCACCGTGGCGCTGGCCGGGGCGCCGCCGCGCGCCTATCCGATCCGCTACCTGACCTGGCACGAGATCGTCAACGACGTGGTGGCCGGCGTGCCGATTGCCGTCACCTTCTGCCCCCTGTGCAATTCCGGCATCACCTTCGACCGCCGGGTCGGAGACCGGGTGCTGAGTTTCGGCGTCTCGGGCAAGCTGCGCAATTCCGACATGGTGATGTACGACCGCCAGACCGAAAGCTGGTGGCAGCAGGCCCTGGGCGCGGCCATCGTCGGCGAGATGACCGGCACCGAACTCGCGACCTTGCCGACCTGGATGGAAAGCTGGGCGCAGTTCACGGCGCGTCACCCCGAGGGCCTTGTCATGGCCGAGCCGGGGTGGAGGCGCGCCTATGGCCAGAACCCCTATCGCAAGTATGACAGTTCCAGTCGGCCGTTTCTCTACAATGGCGAGATGCCGCCGCACGGGATCGCGCCGTTGATGCGGGTGGTGCGGGTGGGCGCGCGGGCCTGGCCCCTGTCGCGGTTCGAGGCGACGACACAGATCACCGAGGCCGGGGTGACGATCAGCTGGACCGAAGGCCAGGCCTCGGCGCTCGACAGTGCCGAGATCGGGCGGGGCAGGGAGGTGGGCACCATCCGGGTGCGCGACGCCGCCGGCCGCGACGTGCCGCATGATGTGCTGTTTGCCTTTGCGTTTCAAGCCTTCTGGCCCGAGGGCACCTGGATGATCGGCCGGTAAGGGGGCAAAAATCTTGCAAGATTTTTGACCAAATTCCTTGCAGGAATTTGCCCGCCGCCGGGAACCGACCTTCGCGAGGACCCGAAATCGTCAACGATTTCGTCAAAATTCATCGATGAATTTTGCCCGCCCGGCCCCGCGCGACGCGCCATGAGGCCGAGGCCGCGCCCCCGCCCGCACCGCCTGCAATGTCAATCCCCAACATATTTTCCACCGCCATTGTGAAGCGCGAAATGCGTGTTAGACTTTTGCTGGGACACGGGGTAAACGTGCGTCGAAGGGCTCTGTTAGCGCTAACGAGTCGACAGGTCGCAACCGAAAACGGCCCCGTGCCGGGCCGAACAGACAAGAAAGAGGGTTAACCATGGTCTCACGCGTCATTCCTGTGGACCCATTCGACCTCGTGATCTTTGGCGGCACCGGCGATCTGGCCCGCCGCAAGATCCTGCCGGGTCTGTTCCGCCGCCATTGCGCCGGCCAGATGCCCGAGACGGCGCAGGTGATCGGCGCCGCGCGCTCTGACATGGATTCAGCCGCGTATCGCCAGATGGTCCGCGACGCGATCCACGAATTCGACGGCGAACGCCCCGACGATTGCCCGGATCTCGCCGGTTTCCTCGAGCGGCTGCACTACGTGGCGGTCGATGCCCAGGGCGAGGGCGGCTGGCAGGAGCTCAAGGACCTGCTGCGCAAGAACACGGTCAAGGCCTTCTACTTCTCGGTCGCGCCCTCGCTTTTCGGCGACATTGCCGAGCGGCTCAAGAACAAGGGCCTGGCGCGGCGCGATGCGCGGATCGTGCTGGAAAAACCCTTCGGTCGCGATCTCGACTCGGCGAAGGCGCTGAACAAGACCCTGGCGACCTATTTCCACGAGGATCAGATCTATCGGATCGACCATTACCTCGGCAAGGAAACCGTCCAGAACCTGATGGCGGTGCGATTCGGCAACATGCTGTTCGAGCCGCTGTGGAACAGCCAGTACGTCGATCACATCCAGATCACCGTGGCCGAGACCGTCGGCGTCGGCGGGCGCGGCGGTTACTACGACAAGTCCGGCGCGATGCGCGACATGGTGCAGAACCACCTGATGCAGCTTTTGTGCCTGATCGCCATGGAGCCGCCCTCGCGGTTCGAGCCGGACGCGGTGCGCGACGAAAAGCTCAAGGTGATCCGCGCGCTCGAGCCGGTGCAGACCCAGGACATCGTGCGCGGCCAATATGCCGCCGATGGCGACCAGCCGAGCTACCGCGACGATGCGGAAGACCCGCGCTCGACCACCGAGTGTTTCGTGGCGATGAAATGCCATATCTCCAACTGGCGCTGGGCCGGCACGCCCTTCTACCTGCGCACCGGCAAGCGCCTGAAAGAGCGCACCAGCGAGATCGCGGTGGTGTTCAAGGAAACGCCGCATTCGATCTTCGACGCCGATGCCGGGCGGCACCGCAACATCCTGATCATCCACCTCCAGCCCAAGGAGGGCATGGAGTTGGGCGTCACCATCAAGGAGCCGGGACCGGGCGGGATGCGGCTGGTCGATGTGCCGCTCGACATGTCGTTCTCCGACGCGCTGGGCCCGGATGCCGAGGATGTGCCCGACGCCTATGAACGGCTGATCATGGACGTGATCCGCGGCAACCAGACGCTCTTCATGCGCGGAGACGAGGTCGAGGCCGCCTGGGCCTGGACCGATCCGATCATCGAAGGCTGGGAGGAGCGCGGCGAAGTGCCCAAACTCTATGACGCCGGATCCACGGGGCCCGAGGATGCGCTGATGCTGATGCACCGCGACGGCCGCAAGTGGCGCGAGATCAGATCGTGAGCCGGGCAAGGCCGGCAAAGCGCCTCTTGCAGGGGGTGGCCCCGGCAGGCAAGCCTGCCCGTGACGGACGAACATGGCGCGAGGTCAGAGCGTGAACCGGGCGGGGCAGACCGGCCCCGCCTGACCCGCGCCGGGATCAAGAGAGAGGACAGGTCATGGACTTCTTCGAATATGCCGACCGCGAGATGCTGGCGATCGACCTCGCCAACAAGCTGACCGGCGAATTGCGCTCGGCGCTGGAACACCAGGAGCGGGTGCTCATGGCGGTGCCCGGCGGCACCACGCCGGGGCCGGTCTTCGACGCGCTCTGCGGCACCAACCTCGACTGGGCGCGGGTCGATGTCATGCTGACCGACGAACGCTGGGTGCCCGAGGACAGCGACCGGTCAAACACCCGGCTGCTGCGCCGGCGCCTGCTGGTCGACCGGGCCGCCGCCGCCAGCTACCTGCCGCTCTACCTGCCCGCCGAGGAACCGGAAGAACGGCTGGCCGAGCTCGAGGCCGCTATCGCGCCGCACCTGCCGATCCAGGTGCTGCTGCTGGGCATGGGCGCGGACATGCATACCGCCAGCCTCTTTCCCGGCGCCGACCGGCTGGAAGAGGCGCTGGCGCCCAAGGCGCCGGTCCTGTTGGCGATGCGCGCGCCCGGCGCGCCCGAGCCGCGCATCACCCTGACCGCCCATGTGCTCGACGATGCCATGTCGAAACACATCGTCATCTTCGGCGACGACAAGCGCGAGGCGCTGGAAAAGGCGCGCAACGCCACGCCCCAGGAGGCGCCGGTGGCCGCCGTGCTGTCGCAAGCCTCGGTCCACTGGGCGCCCTGATCGGCCGCCCGCCCCTCACTGCAAGGAAACAGACCCCATGTGGAGCACCCTGAAATCCCTGGCCGCCGATACCGAAGGCCGGAAAATCATCGATTTGTTCGAAAACCCCGGGCGCGCGGCGGAATTTTCCGCCACTTTCGACCACTTCCTGTTCGATTTCTCCAAGACCAATATCGACGACACCGCGCTTGCCGCGCTGCTGGACCTGGCCGAAAACGCCGGTGTGGCGCAGAAACGCGAGGCGATGTTCGCCGGCCGCAAGATCAACGAGACCGAAGGCCGCGCGGTGCTGCATACCGCGCTGCGCAACCTCGATGGCGCGCCGGTCAACGTGGATGGCGTGGATGTCATGCCCGAGGTCCTCGACACCCTGGCGCGGATGGAGAGCTTCGCCACCGAGGTACGCGACGGCACCTTCACCGGGCAGGGCGGGGCGATCACCGATGTGGTCAATATCGGCATCGGCGGGTCCGACCTCGGGCCGGTGATGGCCTACCGGGCGCTGTCGCCCTATGCCGACGGGCCGCGGGTGCATTACGTCTCGAACGTCGATGGCGCCGATATCGCCGACACCCTGCGCGGGCTGGACGCGACAACGACGCTGGTCATCGTCGCCTCCAAGACCTTCACCACCATCGAGACCATGACCAATGCCCGCACCGCGAGGGCCTGGATGTCGGACAAGGTCAGCGACCCGGCGGCGCAATTCGCCGCGCTTTCCTCGGCCACCGACAAGACCGGCGATTTCGGCATCGCGTCCGAGCGGGTCTTCGGCTTCGAGGATTGGGTCGGCGGGCGCTATTCGGTCTGGGGGCCGATCGGCCTGTCGCTGATGATCGGCATCGGGGCAGAGGCCTTTCGCGCCTTCCTGCGCGGCGGCCAGTCGATGGACCGGCACTTCCAGACCGCCGAATTTGCCGAGAACCTGCCGGTGCTGCTGGCGCTGGTGGGGATCTGGCACAACCAGGTGCTGGGCCATGCCACCCGCGCGGTGCTGCCCTATGACAACCGGCTGGTGCGGCTGCCGGCCTACCTGCAACAGCTCGAGATGGAATCGAACGGCAAGAGCGTGGCGATGGACGGCACGACGCTGGACTATCACAGCGGGCCGGTGGTCTGGGGCGAGCCGGGCACCAATGGCCAGCACGCCTTTTACCAGTTGATCCACCAGGGCACGCGGGTGGTGCCCTGCGAATTCCTGGTCGCCGCCGAAGGCCATGAGCCGGATCTGGCGCATCACCACCAGTTGCTGATCGCCAATTGCCTGGCCCAGTCCGAGGCGCTGATGCGCGGGCGCAGCCTCGACGAGGCGCGCGAGAAGGTAAAGGATGCCTTCGAGGGCGAGGAACTGGAACGCCAGGCCCGCCACCGGGTCTTTCCCGGCAACCGGCCCTCGACCACGCTGATCTATCCCAAGCTGACGCCCGAGGTGCTGGGCCAGATCGTGGCGCTCTACGAGCATCGGGTCTTCGTCGAGGGGGTGATCCTGGGCATCAACTCCTACGATCAATGGGGGGTGGAGCTGGGCAAGGAACTGGCCACCGCGCTGGGCCCGATCGTCGCCGGCGAGGAAAGCGCCGAGGGCAAGGACGGCTCGACCCGGCAACTGGTCGACTACCTGCGCCGCCACCGCGCCTGATCCGCGCGCCTGAAACGAAAAAAAACGGGGGTAAAAACCCCCGTTCAGTCAGGTAGAGAGTGCTGTCATGCACTCAGTCATAACCGGGAGGCCCGGTTATAGCAGGCCTTCCCAGCCGCCGCGCACAAGGGCGGTTTCGCCGCCGCCCTGCAGGGTCAGGATGAGAAGGGAAAACAGAAAGACGGTCGCATGTCCGAACTCCCACACCGCCGTGAGGCCGGTGACCGGCACCGGTGAGGCGACGTCGAACAGGATCAGCACGGTCACCAGCACCAGCGATGCAAAGGCGATGATCCGCGTGCGGATTCCCAGCATCAGCCAGATCGCGAAGATGCCGATCAAGATCACCAGGGGAATGCGCATGAAGGCAAACTCGGACACGTAGTCGAAGTTCAGCCAGGTATGTGCCAGGGCTCCGTCATAAAGCCCGATCGTGGTCAATGCGCTGATCACCAGCGTAAAGCCCGTGAAGAGTCGCGCGCAGAGTTGCGCGGATAGATATTTGCCCATGTCTGCCTCGGTATTACTTATGAGTGTTTTTCTTTAATTGTTATCCCGCGGGGTGGCAGGCGGCAATAACCTCTGGGTAGTTTTCTTAAGCAAAGTTAACGTGACGTTGCGTCATATAGGGATCAAGTATCTGTTATGATGGGGTTTTATGCAGGCTTGGGGCGGCGCTAAAGGTGAATAATAAATAAATCTTATTTATTAACGCGCTAAAAAACAGGCGGCGCGCATGAATCAAATGCCGGTGGGCGCGTCGAATTTATTATGAGAAAATTCCTGGAACTATTCCAAGTCGTAAAGAAACGTTACACTCCGGTTGATTTCCCCGGCCTTTTCGCCCGCAAGCCCGTATCATGATACCGGCGGCATGCTGGCGGCGCACGATCACGCAAAGGTCAGCGCGGCGCGGGGCGTCGGCAAGATTTCGCCGGTCGGGGCGGGATTCCCCGCGGGAAAGCGCTGTCGGGGCAAACCAGCGATGGATGATGCGGTCAAAAACGCTACCATGCGTCCGAAGCCAGGCATTGAATGCTGGCGAAAGGAGACAAGATGAAACTGCACGTATTTGCTGCTGCTGCCGTGGCGATTTCGACCCTCACCGCCTGCAACACGCTCACCCCCGACCAACGCTCGATCGTGGGCGTCACCGGCGGCGCCGCCGCCGGCCTGATCGCCGCGCGGGTCCTCGAGGCCGATCCGGCCTGGACGCTGATCGCCGCCCTCGGTGGCGCCGCGGCCGGGACCGTGGTGGCGCAGAACACCTCGACCGGGAACTGCGCCTATGCGCGCGGCGACGGCACCTATTACACCGCGGCGTGCCCGCGGTAACTGACGCACCGATCTTTGTGCCAGAAGATGCCCCTCGGTTTCCGGGGGGCATTTTTCGTTGTGGCAGGGCGGGGCCTATGTCCGACCCCGGACATGAAAAGGCCCCCGCAGTCGCCTGCGGGGGCCGAAACGGTGTGACCTGCGGACAGCCGATTATTTCAGGATCGAGCGTCCGGCATATTCCGCCACTTCGCCCAGGCTTTCCTCGATGCGGATCAGCTGGTTGTACTTGGCCAGCCGGTCCGAGCGCGCCAGCGAGCCGGTCTTGATCTGACCGCAGTTGGTGGCGACGGCCAGGTCCGCAATGGTGGCATCCTCGGTCTCGCCCGAGCGGTGGCTCATCACGTTGGTATAGCCCGCGCGGTGCGCCATATCGACGGCCTTCAGCGTCTCGGTCAGGCTGCCGATCTGGTTGACCTTGACCAGCATGGAATTGGCCACGCCGCGCTTGATGCCGTCGGCCAGGCGGGTGGGGTTGGTGACAAACAGGTCGTCGCCCACCAGCTGGATCTTGTCGCCCAGTTTCTCGGTCAGGATTTTCCAGCCGTCCCAGTCATCCTCGGACATGCCGTCCTCGATCGAGATGATCGGGTAGTCGTCGCAAAGTGCGGCAAGGTAGTCGGCATTTTCCTGCGAGGAGAGCGACTTGCCTTCGCCCTTCATCTCGTACTTGCCGTCCCGGTAATACTCGGTCGCGGCGCAATCCATCGCCAGGTAGATGTCTTCGCCCGGCTTGTAGCCTGCCTTTTCGATCGACTTCAGGATGAAATCGAGCGCGTCGCGGGTCGACGACAGGTTGGGCGCAAAGCCGCCCTCGTCGCCGATGCCGGTGGACAGGCCCGCGTCGGAAAGCTCTTTCTTCAGGGTGTGGAAGACTTCGGCGCCCATGCGCACCGCGTCGCGGATGTTCTCGGCGGCGACCGGCATGATCATGAATTCCTGGATGTCGATCGGGTTGTCGGCATGTTCGCCGCCATTGATGATGTTCATCATCGGCACCGGCAGGATCCGCGCCGAGGTGCCGCCGACATAGCGGTAAAGCGACTGGCCGGTGTAATCCGCCGCCGCCTTGGCCACCGCCAGCGACACGCCGAGGATGGCATTGGCGCCCAGCCGGCCCTTGTTGTCGGTGCCGTCGAGTTCGCACATGGCCATGTCGATGGCGACCTGCTCGGTGGCGTCCATGCCGACGATGGCATCGGCGATCTCGCCATTGACCGCGGCCACGGCCTCGAGCACGCCCTTGCCCATGTAGCGCGCCTTGTCGCCGTCGCGCTTTTCCACCGCCTCATAGGCGCCGGTCGAGGCGCCAGAGGGCACCGCGGCGCGGCCCTGGGTGCCGTCCTCCAGCGTGACGTCGACCTCGACGGTGGGGTTGCCCCGGCTGTCCAGGATCTCGCGGGCGAATATGTCGATGATAGTGCTCATGGGGGCGTCCCTCGTGACGGTGATTTCGCCATTTGCTTACCAGAGGTCAGCCGGATAGGGAACAGGGCTCGTTAGCGCTAACCCGTACCGCGGGCGCGGGGGCAGGCGGGTCGGGGGCGATTCGGCCGGAGCCTGTCCGCCTGACGCTCAGACCGGCCCGCCGGGGGCGGCGGCGCGCGCCAGGTGCGCCGCGATCCGGCGTTCGCGAAAGAAGCTGTAAAGCCCCGCCGCCAGGATGATCGCCGCCCCGGTCAGGGTGAGCGCGTCCGGCCTGTCGCCCAGCCCCAGCACGCCCAGCCCCATGGTGAAGACCAGCCGGCTGTAGCGGAAGGGCGAGACCACCGAGGCCGGTGCCAAGGGCGTCAGGCCGCGCCGGTCTCGCGCACCTCGAAGTCATGGGTCAGCGTCGCGGTGGCCGCCAGCATCGCCGAGGCCGAGCAGTATTTCTCGACCGAAAGCGCAATGGCGCGTTCCACCCGCGCAGGGTCGATGCCGCGGCCGGTGACGATGAAATGCATGTGGATGCGGGTAAAGACCCGGGGTTCGGTCTCGGCCCGGTCGGCATCGAGTTCGACCACCACGTCGTCGATCTTCTGGCGGCCCTTTTCGAGGATCGACACCACGTCATAGGCCGAACAGCCGCCGGTGCCGATCAGCACCAGTTCCATCGGGCTGGGCCCGGGTTTGAGCCCGTCCTCGCCGGCGGTGCCGAAGGCAATCGTGTGCCCGGTGGCGCTTTGCCCGGTGAAGAGGCGTTGGCCGGCCCATTTGACCTGAGTTTTCATCTGCGTCTCCTGACTGTATCGCCGCGCTTATACCAGATCGGGCGGCACAGGGAATGCAACCCGCACCGGGTCGTTTCGCCGCCGCCCGGTCCCTGGCCCACCGCCGTCCCGGACCTGATCCAGCCTGCCCCGGACCTGATCCGGGGGGACCTCATGGCCGACGCTCGAAGAGGTCCCGGATCAAGTCCGGGACTGCGGATCGCGCCGGATCAGGTCCGGGACGGCGGATCGCTCTGGATCATGCCGCCGCCGCACTCACTTCTTGATCGGCACGCCGTAAAGCTCCAGCCGGTGGCCGATCAGCCGATAGCCCAGCTTCTCGGCAATCCGCTCCTGCAGCGCCTCGATCTCGGGGTCGACGAATTCGATCACCTCGCCCGAGTTCATGTCGATCAGGTGGTCGTGATGGTCGCGCTCGGCATCCTCGTAGCGTGCCCGGCCATCGCCGAACTCGAGCTTGTCGAGAATGCCCGCCTCCTCGAACAGCTTCACCGTGCGGTAGACCGTGGCGATGGAAATCGCCGAATCGCGGGCCGCGGCGCGGGCGTAAAGCTCCTCGACATCGGGATGGTCGTCGCTGTCCTCCAGCACCGCGGCAATCACCCGGCGCTGGCCGGTCATGCGCAGCCCCTTGGTCTCGCAGCGTTCCTGAATGGTCTGAGCCATGGTCCTGTCCGATCGTCCTCGCAGCGCGCCCGGGTCTAGGCGATTTGTCCGCCTTCGGAAAGCCCCGGGGTTGACTTTGCCGCCGAAAGGGCCGATGTGACCCCCAGCGATGTCCACTGCCGCGTGAGCAGCCTGTGCGCCGAAAGGCGCCGATCCTTGGACCGCAGCCGTTCCCAAAATCACGCGTGGGGCCGAAACGCAGACGGCAACGTCCCGGCAATCCTGCCCGGCGTGGGCTTTCTGTGCGCACCACTTCGCCCCGCGTACCGGGGCACCATGGGCGGGCCAGGGGGCTGCGCCCGAAAGGAATTATCTTGACTCAATTCGACATGATGGGCCTGCCCCAGCAACTTGTCACCAAACTTGCCGCCCTCGGCATGACCGAGCCGACGCCGATCCAGAGCCGCGCCATTCCGGCCGCCCTCGATGGCCGCGACGTCATGGGCCTGGCCCAGACCGGTACCGGCAAGACCGCCGCCTTCGGCCTGCCGCTGATGGCCGGGCTGATGGCCTATGGCTCCAAGCCCGCGCCGCGCAGCATCCGCGCGCTGATCCTGGCCCCGACCCGGGAGCTGGCCAAACAGATCGTCGATCATATCGCCGCGATGGCCCATGGCACCTCGATCAAGACCGCCATGGTGGTCGGCGGCCAGTCGATCAATGCCCAGATCAAGCGGCTGGAACGCGGCACCGACCTGCTGGTCGCCACCCCGGGCCGGCTGATCGACCTGATGGACCGCCGGGCGCTGAACCTCAGCGAGACCCGCTTCCTGGTGCTCGACGAGGCCGACCAGATGCTCGACCTCGGCTTCATCCACGCCCTGCGCCGGATCGCCCGCGACCTGCCGTCCGAGCGCCAGACCATGCTGTTCTCGGCCACCATGCCCAAGCAGATGAACGAGATCGCTCAGAGCTATCTCACCGACCCGGTGCGCATCGAGGTCTCGCCTCCGGGCATGGCCGCCGACAAGGTCACCCAGGCGGTGCATTTCGTGGCCAAGGCGCACAAGCCGGCACTGCTGACCGAACTGCTCGACGCGCACCGCGACGAGCTGGCGCTGGTCTTCTGCCGCACCAAGCACGGCGCCGAGCGGCTGATGAAATCGCTGGTGGCGGGCGGCTTCTCGGCAGCCTCGATCCACGGCAACAAGAGCCAGGGCCAGCGCGACCGCGCCCTGGCCGGCTTCCGCGCCGGGGATGTCCGCATCCTCGTGGCGACCGACGTGGCCGCCCGCGGCATCGACATTCCCGACGTGCGCCATGTCTACAACTTCGACCTGCCCAACGTGGCCGACAACTACGTCCACCGCATCGGCCGCACCGCGCGGGCGGGCCGCGACGGCGCGGCCGTGGCCTTCTGTGCGCCGGACGAGATGGGCCAGCTGAAGGACATCCAGAAGGTGATGAAACTCTCGATCCCGGTGGCCTCGGGCCGTCCCTGGGAAGACATCACCCCGCCGGAATCCACCGGCAAGGGTAGGGGCCGCGGCCGTGGGCGTCCCGGCGGGCCGGGCAAGCCGGCAGGCCAGGGCAAACCGTCCAACCGCCGCCGCCAGCCGCGCCGCGCCAGGTCGCAGGCAGCCTGAGAACGCTTCCGGAGGTCCCTTTCAGGGCTTCTCCGGTTTCGCAAATATCCTGGGGGAGGGCGCGCGCAGGCGCGTCCGGGGGCAAAGCCCCCAACACCCCCGGGGGTCACGCAAAACGGCTCAGGCGTAGAGCGGCTGAACCCCCATCTGCACATGCAGCATGTTGACCGTCTGCTGATCGAGCCCCAGCGCCGCGGCCAGCTTGTCGAGGTATTGCGCCTCGGCCGCGGTATCGACGCGGATCGACATCAGCGACATCGAATAGACCTGCATCTTCTGCGCCTCCGGCGTGTCCTCGGCCAGCCCGTCGATATCCACCGGCGCTTTCAGCTGCGCCTTGACGAAGGCCACGTCCTCGGCCTCGGCGTCCTCGCCCATGGCCTCGAGGATCTTGGCCTGTTCCTCCTTCGAGACATCGCCATCGGCCTTGGCCGCCTGGATCATCGCCCGCAGCATCAGCGCCGAGGCCTGTTCCGCCTCCGGTGCCGTGGGCGCGTCCTTGAACTGGTCGAGCAGCGCGCCGACCCCCTTGCCCGAGGCCGCCGCGGCACCGCCCGCCATGGCCAGAAGCCCGGCGAGACCGGCCCCCCCGGCGCCCGACAGAAGCCCGCTGCCGGCACCTTCGGCCTTCGGCCTGTCGCCGGTCAGCCCGGCCATCATCGCCGAGAGGTCAAAGCCCGCGCCGCCGCCCGCGCCCACCATCTTGGCCATCATGTCCTGCATGTTGCCCAGGCCCTGGCTGCCGGTCTCCTGCATCTGGCCCATCATGCCTTTCAGCTGGTCCATGCCGGGCACCTGGTTCATCGCCGCCAGCGTCGCGTTCTGCTCGGCCCGGGCTTCGCCCGTCTTGACCTGTGCGCCGCCCAGCAGCCCGCCAAGCCCCTGGTTGCGGCTCATGTGATCCACCCCGCGCGCCGCGGCATAGCCCAGCGCGATCTTGGCCAGCGTGCCCATCATACCCATGACGTATCCTCCCTGTGACATGAACTGGGGCGCAGTCTGACAGGTTTTTCGGATCCTGTAACCCGTCCGCTGAGCCCAAGGCTCAAATCAGCCGCAGCAGCCGCAGCACCGCCAGCACCAGCGCCACGGCACCCGCCATGCCGAGACAGACGATCAGGAAGCCCGCCGGCGTGTCGGTCCAGGGCAGCCCGCCGACGTTCATCCCGAAAAGCCCGGTGACGAAGCCCAGCGGCAGGAAGACCGCCGCCACCACCGACAGCCCGTAGCCGTTGCGCGACAGCTGGTCGGCCTTCTGGGCATATTGGTGGTCGGCCAGCGCGGTCAGCCGGTGCTGCACCGCGTCCAGCTCCTCGAGCGCGCGCTGCGCGCGGTTGGCGCTTTCGCGGATCTCGGCCGGGGGCAGGGCGATCGGCCCCTCGGGCCCGCGCGCCTCGAGCTTGCGCAGGGTGTCGCTTTGCGGCCGCAGGTAGCGGATCAGCCGGATCGCGGCGCGGCGCATCTGCGGCAGGGGCTTGAGGATGTCGGGGTCGCAATCGGGCTCGACAATGGCCTCTTCGAGGTCGTCGACATCGTCGTCCAGCGCCAGGCTGACCTGTTCGATCCGGTCCACCAGCCGCTCGACCAGTTCCGCCACCAGCATGCCGGGCCCGCCGGCCAGCCGCGCCCCGGCCTCAAGCTCGCCCTGCAATTCGCGCACCGCAAAGACCGGGCGATGGCGCAGGGTGATGACCAGCCCGGCCTCGGCCCAGAGCCGCAGCGAGACCATGTCGTCGCTCTGCTGGCCGGGGTTGAAGTTCGCCCCGCGCAGGATCAGGATCATCGCCTCGCCCTGGCCAAGGTAGCGTGGCCGGGTTTCGGGCTGCAGCAGGATCTCGGCGGCATGCGGCGGCACCATCTGGCCGACCCGCGCCTCGGTGCCCGGCGCGGTCAGGTCGAAATGCACCCAGCGCCAGTGCCCCTCGGGCACCGCGGCATCCAGCCCGCCGGCCCGGGTGCGGCCTTCGGCGTCGATGTCGAGAACGAAGAGCGCCATCAGACGAGATCCGGCTCGCGGCCGAAGCGGTTGGCCAGCCGCGCCACCGTCAGCCCCTGGACGATGATCGAGAAGATCACCACCACGTAGGTCGCGGTCAGGATCAGCGGTTTCCAGTCGCCCTCGGGCAGCGACAGCGCCAGTGCCACCGAGATGCCGCCCTTGAGCCCGCCCCAGGTCATGATCGGGATCACGCCGGGTGCGAAGGCGCGGAACGGTTTGAGCACCAGCACCGGGATCGCCACCGCCGCAAAGCGCGCCACCAGCGACAGCCCGATCGCCATCACCCCGGCCAGCAGGTAATCGAGGTTGAGCGCCACGGCAAAGACCTCGAAGCCGATCATCAGGAAGAGCACCGCGTTGAGGATCTCGTCGATCATCCGCCAGAAGGCATCGACATACTCGCGCGTCGCCTCGCTCATCCCGTCCCGGGCGCCGATATCGCCGATCAGGAGCCCGGCACAGACCGCCATGATCGGCGCCGAGACATGCAGAAAGACCGCCAGTTCATAGCCGCCGAAGGCCAGCCCCAGGGTCAGCAGCACCTCGAGCGAATAATCGTCGATATGGCGCATCAGCCGGAAGGTGAGCCAGCCCAGAACGATCCCCAGCACCGCGCCGCCCAGCGCCTCCTGCGCGAACAGGAGTGCTGCCGATTCCAGCACGTCGCCATTGCTCTCGCCATGGCCCGCGCCCTCGAAGGCGATGCCGACGAGGACCAGGAAGACCACGTAGCCGACGCCATCGTTGAACAGCGATTCCCCGGCGATCTTGGTCTCGAGATCCTTGCGCAGGTTGGCCTCGCGCAAGACCCCCAGCACCGCCACCGGATCGGTGGGCGAGATCAAGGCGCCGAAGACCAGCGCGATCAGGATCGGCATGCCGGTGATCCAGTGAAACCCGACCCCCGCGATCACCGTCGAGAGCGCCACCCCCAGCGTCGCCATCAGCACCACCAGCCGCCATTGCGCGCGCAGATCCGACAGCTTCACATGCAGCGCCCCGGCAAAGAGCAGCAGGCCCAGCATCCCTTCCAGCAGCGCATCCGAGAACTCGACCCCCAGCACCGTGCTGCGCACCGTGTCGGCCAGCCCCAGCGCCGGCCAGGCCAGGTCGAGCAGCATGATCCCGAACGAGGCGAGCAGGGCCACCACCAGGATGCCGATCGCCGCGGGCAGCTTCAGCACCAGGTAGTTGATCGCCCCGAAAAGCCCCGCCATCACGATCAGAAGCGAGGTGATCTGCAGTATGTTCATGGCACGTCCGTCCTGGTTTTCGGTGCTCTGCGGTAGCACGCAGGGCAGGGCGGGGAAAGTGCCCGGCTTGACCGCCCCCGCGGTCCGTGATCTGTCGCCCGGATGAACACGCGTATCGAACTTGACCGCACCGGCTTTGTCAGCCTGACCGTGCTGACCGTCGTCCTGGCGCTGAACCAGGTGGTGATCAAATACACCAATGGCGGCCTGCAGCCGGTGTTCCAGGCCGGGCTGCGCTCGACCCTGGCGCTGATCCCGCTGCTGATCTGGGTGGCCCTGTCGCGCCGCGAGATCCGCTTCGAGCGCAGCCAGGTCGCCGCCGGGCTGATGCTGGGCGGCTGGTTCGCGCTGGAATTCCTGCTGCTGTTCACCGCGCTCGACCGCACCACCGTCTCGCGCTCGGCCATCCTGTTCTATTCGATGCCGGTCTGGCTGGCGGTGGCGGGGCATTTCCTGCTGCCGGGCGAGCGGCTGACCTCGGTGCGGCTGACCGGGCTGGCGCTGGCCATGGCCGGCGTGATCTGGGCGCTGGCCGACCGCGATGCCGCCGGTGGCGACATGCTGGGCGACCTGATGGCGCTGGCCGGGTCGTTCTGCTGGGCGGCGCTGGCGCTGACGGTGCGGCTGTCGTCGCTCAAGCGGGCCTCGGCCGAGACCCAGCTGGCCTGGCAATTGCTGGTCTCGGCGCCGATCCTGCTGGGGGTGGCGCTGCTGGGCGGGCCGGTGCTGCGCGATCCGACGCTGCTGCACTGGGTCGGGCTGGGCTTCCAGGCGGTCCTGGTCGCCAGCCTGTGTTTCCTGTGGTGGTTCTACCTGCTGGCGCGCTACAAGGCCTCGGCGGTGGGATCCTTCGGCTTTCTCACCCCGGTGCTCAGCGTGGTGCTGGGCGCGGTGCTGCTGGGCGAGCGTCCGGGCTTTGAAGTCGTGGCCTCGCTGGGGCTGATCATCGCCGGGATCGCGCTGATGAACCGCAAGCCGCGGCTGCCGATGACCTGAGCCTTCAGAGCTTGCGCGACATCAGGAACGAGCCTTCGCGCGCCGCGAAATGCGCCTTGCGATAGAGCGTCTGCGCGCCGGTATCGTCGCGCCGGACCTCGAGGTGCAGCGCCTTCAGCCCGGCCTCCTTCAGCGCCTTGGGCAGCGAATAGAGCACGTCCGAGGCCATGCCGCGCCCGCGCACCGCCGGGCGGATGTACAACTCGTCGACGAAGCCGTCCATGCCGCCGAATTCCAGCGACCAGCCGAAGCTGAGCAGGATATAGCCCACCGGCGCGCGCTGCGGCCCGATCAGGTAGACCGCGCCATGCGGGCAGCCTTCGAGCAGCGGCATCAGCCCGTCGCGGCGGGTGTCGTCGTCGGTATAGATGCCCATCTCGGTGCAGAAGGCGCGGGTCAGCGGCACCAGCCGCTCGAGATCCTCGGGACCGGCAAGGTGAAGTCGGGTACTCATAGACGGGCCAGCCTTTCGGTGAGCAGCGCAAAGAAGCCGTCGGCATCCAGATCGCCGACAAAGAGCGCATTGGCGGCGCGGTCGGTGACGCCCCACCAGTCGGCCACGGTCATGCCCAGCGTCAGGTCCGAGGTGGTCTCGATCTCGACATTGATGTGCCGGCCCCGGAACAGCTCGGGGCGGATCAGGTAGGCGGTGACGCAGGGGTCATGCAGCGGCGCGCCGGAACTGCCGTATTTCTCCTTGTCGAACCGCTCGAAGAAATCGGTCATCTCGGCCACCGCATCGCCCACCGGTGTGCCCAGCGCGCGGAAGGCGTCGTTGCGCGGGGGGGTGACCAGCGCCTTGTGCGTCACATCGAGCGGCATCACCACCAGCGGAACGCCGGATTTGAACACGATATCAGCGGCATGCGGGTCGACGTAGATGTTGAACTCGGCCGCCGGGGTGATATTGCCCACCTCGAAATAGGCCCCGCCCATGAGCACGATCTGCTGTACCCGCTCCTTGATGTCGGGCGCGCGCTCAAAGGCGGTGGCGATATTGGTCAGCGGCCCCAGCGGGCAGAGCGTGACGGTCCCGGCCGGTTCGGCGCGCAGGGTGTCGATGAGGAAATCCACCGCATGACCCTCTTGCAGCGGCATCTGCGGGTCGGGCAGCACCGGGCCGTCGAGGCCGGTCTTGCCGTGGACATGTTCCGCCGTGACCAGCGGACGTTTCAGCGGGCGGTCGCAACCGGCAAAGACCCGCATATCGGGCCGGCCCGCCAGTTCGCAGACGATTCGCGCGTTCCTGGCGGTCAGCGCCAGCGGCACGTTGCCCGCGACGGCGGTAATGCCCAGCACCTCGATCTCCTCGGGGCTGGCCAGCGCAAGCAGGATGGCGACGGCGTCGTCCTGCCCCGGGTCGGTGTCGATGATGATCCTGCGTGCGGCCATGGCTACCCCCTCGCGTTGCGGCGTCAACTAACCGATCGGGCGCGCAAGAGTCCATGACCGGTTTGCGTCCCGCACCGGTCCAGGCAGCCCGGCACAGGCGGTTTCCGGCCCGCAATGGCAAGACGCCCCGCCGGTCCTGCCGGCGGGGCGTCGCTTTCATGGTTCGGGGCTTGGGTTATTCCCAGCCGACCTCGTTGAACAGCTTCTGCGCCGTGGGGTTCTGTTCGCCCAGCACCGAGAGGTTCAGGTCATCGGCACGAAACAGGCCCAGCCGCGCCGGGTTCTCGGCCAGCGCGATCCCCGGCACCGCGGCATATTCGTTGTTCTGGTTGGCGAAATAGGCCTGCGCCTCGTCCGTCACCAGGTATTCGAGGAAAGCCACCGCGTTGTCGCGGTTGGGCGCGTTCACGGTCACGCCCGCCGCGGCCACGTTCACATGCGCGCCGCGGTCGGACTGGTTGGGAAAGACCCAGCCGATGCCCTCGATGCCGTCGGACAGCCCGTCGACCCCGCCGGCCAGCCCGCGCAGGAAGTAATAGGTATTGGCGACCGCGATGTCGCATTCCCCCGAGACGATGGCGCGCAGCTGGTCGGTGTCGCCGCCCTGCGGATCGCGCGCCATGTTGGCGACCACGCCCGCGGCCCAGTCGCGGGCGCCGTCCTCGCCCAGCGCGTCGATCATCGAGGCCATCAGCGACTGGTTGTAGACATTGCCCGACGAGCGGATGCAGACCTGCTCCTCATAGGCGGGATCGGCCAGCGCCTCGTAGGTGCGCGGCGGGTTTTCCACCTCGGTCTTGTCGTAGAAGATGATCCGCGCGCGCTGGGACATGCCGAACCAGTGGCCCTCCGGGTGGCGCAGATGCGCGGGGATGCGCGAGGTCAGCACCTCGGAGTCGACGGCCTGGAGCAGCCCGGCCTCGTCGGCGCGCCAGATGCGCCCGGCATCCACGGTCAGAAAGACATCCGCCGGCGAATTGGCGCCCTCGGCGGTCAGCCGCGCGATCAACTCGTCGGCATCGGCCTCGATGCGGTTCACCTCGATGCCGGTCTTCTCGGTAAAGGCCTGGTAGAGCGATTCGTCGTTGTCGTAGTGGCGCGAGGAATAGATATTGACTACGCCATCCGCCAGCGACGCGGTGGCGCCGAATGTCAGGGCAAGAAGCGAGGTGAGGGCGGTGATACGCATGGGCGTCTCCTGAGGTTGTATTCTTACTGAAACACTCAGTAATGCGCGGCAAAGCGCGTTGCAATCCCTAATTCTGACTAAATCGCTTGGTTAAGCGTTTTGCCCCGGTCCGCCCCTCCGGCACCGGGGTTTGCAGGTCGTGAAAGCGCTTGGTAAAGACGTCGAAAGGTCCGGCAAGGGAGAGGGCGGATGCACGCGGCTTTGGCAGGCTTTGCCCTCGGGTTCTCGCTGATCCTGGCGATCGGCGCGCAGAATGCCTTCGTGCTGCGCCAGGGGCTGCGCGGCGCGCATGTGCTGGCGGTGGTGCTGACCTGCGCGCTCAGTGATGCGCTGCTGATCGCGGGCGGGGTGGCGGGCTTTGGCGCGCTGGCCGAGGCGGTGCCGCTGTTCGAGACCGTCATGCGCTGGGGCGGGGCGGCCTTCCTGGTCTGGTACGGGGCGCGCAATTTCGCCGCGGCCCTGCGCGGCGGCGCGGCGCTGAAAGACCGCGGCGACACCGGCCAGAGCCTGAAGGCGGCGGTGCTGACCTGCCTCGCACTGACCTGGCTCAACCCGCATGTCTATCTCGACACCGTGGTGCTGATCGGCTCGATCTCGGCGCAATACGACGACCGGCTGGCCTTTGGCGCGGGCGCGATGAGCGCCAGTTTCGCATTCTTCTTCTCGCTGGGTTACGGCGCGCGGGCGCTGCGCCCGCTGTTCACCTCGGCGCGGGCCTGGCAGGTGCTGGACGTGGTCGTCGGGCTGACCATGTGGGCCATCGCCGCCAAGCTGATCTTTGCCTGAGCCCTTGTGCATCCCCCAAGGCCAATGCTTGATGCGGGCCATGACACAGACCAAGACAGATGCAGACCCCCAGGCGATCCCCAAGGCGGCGGCCACTCCGGTGCTCGGGGTGTTCTGGATGGTGGTCACGGGACTGAGCTTCGTGGCGGTGACCGCGCTGGTGAAATACCTCGACAATGCGGTGCCCGCGGCCGAGGCGGCCTTCCTGCGCTATGTGCTAGGGCTGGTGTTCCTCTTGCCGATGGCGCGCAGCCTGGTGGCGACGCGGCTGAGCGCCCGGCAATGGCGGCTGTTCGGCATTCGCGGCGCGGTGCATACGCTGGGCGTGATCCTGTGGTTCTTTGCCATGACCCGCATCCCGATCGCCGATGTCACCGCGATGAACTATCTCTCGCCGATCTATGTCACCGTGGGGGCGGCGCTGTTTCTGGGCGAGACGCTGGCCACCCGGCGCATCATCGCGGTCTGCGTCGCGCTGGTGGGGGCGCTGATCATCCTGCGCCCCGGCTTTCGCGAGGTCAACGCGGGCCATATCGCCATGCTGGGCACGGCGATGCTTTTTGCCTGCTCCTACCTGGTGGCCAAGATCCTTGCCGACGAGACCCCGGCCAGCCTCGTGGTGGCGATGCTGTCGATCACCGTGACCATCGGGCTGGCACCCTTTGCCTTCGCGGTCTGGGTCACGCCGGATCTCTGGACGCTGGCGGTCTGTTTCGGCGTCGCCTGCTTCGCCACCGGCGGCCATTTCGCCATGACGCTGGCCTTCCGCGCCGCGCCGCTGACGGTGACCCAGCCGGTGACCTTCCTGCAGCTGATCTGGGCGGTGACGCTGGGCGCGCTGGTCTTCGGCGAGCCGGTGGACGTGGCGGTGGTGCTGGGCGGCTCGCTGATCCTGGCCTCGGTGGTCTTCATCACCCTGCGCGAGGCGCATCTGAAGCGCCGCGCGGTGACGCCAGGCGTCAACGTGCCCAAGACCTGAGACGCGGCGCGACAATCCGGTTGCGCGGCGCCGGGGCGCGGCCCAGACTTGCGCAAAACCCAAGGGAAAGCATGGCCAAACCTGTCTTTCTTCACATCGGCGCGCATCGCACCGGGACCTCGTCGTTCCAGATGTGCCTCGATCTCAACCGCGGCGCCCTGCAGGCCCGCGGCTTCGACCCGGCCTATCCCGGGCGCGACGGCATCCCCGGCGGAAAGCTGCGGCTGCGCCTGCCGGGGCCGGGCAGGCGCGCACCGCAGGACATGATCCCGCGCGCCGCCAGCGCCATCGCCGCGCAAAGCGCCGATCCGGGCCGCGCGCTGATCCTGTCGGAAGAAAACATTCCCGGGCGCATGTTCCACTTCTACCAGGGCCGGTTCTACCCGGCCGCCGAGGCGCGGCTGGGCGTGCTGAAGGCCGCGCTGGAAAGCCTCGGCGCCCCCCGCATCGCCCGGGTGCTGCTGGTGCTGCGGCCCTATGACGGGCTCTTTGCCAGCGCCTATCGCAAGCGGGCCGAAGACAATGCGGTGCCGCCCTTCGCCACCCTCGTGCCGAAGTTCCTTGCCATGGACCGCGGCTGGCCGGCGCTGGTGCGGGCGGTCAAGACCATCCTCGCGCCCGAGGAGCTGCTGGTCGTCGACTTTGCCCGCCGGGGCGAGAGCCGCGCCCTGCTGCACCGTCTTGTGCCGGGGCTCGATATGGAATTGCAGGAGCCCGCGCGCGTGATGAACCTCAGCGCCAGCGATGCCGCCCTGGAGGCGCTGCAAGAGCGCTATCGCGCCGGCGAGACCCTGGAGCGGGACGCCTGGCAGGCGGTGATCCGCGCGCATTCCGACCAGCGCGCCCCGACCGGATTCGCGGGGTTCACCGATCAGGAATCGCGTGTCCTGTCAGAGCGTTACGCCGCGAACCTCGACAAGATCGCGCGCATTCGCGGCATCACTTTCCTGCGTTGAGGCCCTTGCGCTCGGCCGCTTTCGCCGCGTCCCAGAGCGCATCCATCTCTTCCAGGGTCGACTCGCACGGTTGTTTGCCCTTTGCTGCAAGATCGGCCTCTATCGACTTGAAACGCCGCACGAATTTCGCATTCGCCCGGCGCAGCGCCTGTTCCGGCTCAACCTCGAGGTGCCGGGCGAGATTGGCCATGACGAAGAGCAGATCGCCCATCTCCTCCTCGATCTTGTCCTGCGGCAGGCTCTCGCGCGCCTCGACCAGCTCGCGCGCCTCCTCGGCGATCTTGTCCAGCACTTGCGCGGTCTCGGGCCAGTCGAACCCGACCCGCGCCGCGCGTTTCTGCAGCTTGCAGGCCCGGAGCAGCGCCGGAAGCCCCACCGCGACGCCGTCCAGCGCGCCCTGCTGGGCCTTGCTCGCCCGTTCGGCGGCCTTGATGCTTTCCCAGTCGTCGACCTGCTGTTCGGCGCTCTTGTCGCGGCTCTCATTGCCGAAGACATGCGGGTGACGGTCGACCATCTTGTCAGCTATCGCCTTGGTCACGCTGGCAAAATCGAAATGTCCGGCCTCGGCGCCCATCTGGGTGTGATAGACGGTCTGCAGCAGAAGATCGCCCAATTCGCCCTCGAGCTCGGCCCAATCCTCGCGCTCGATGGCGTCGGCGACCTCGTAGGCTTCTTCGATGGTATAGGGCGCGATCGAGCGGAAATCCTGTTCGATGTCCCAGGGACAGCCGCTCTGCGGGTCGCGCAACCGGCGCATGATCTCGAGCAGCCGGGGCAACCCGCCGTCGGGGTCGTGGATCAAAGCGTCATCGGCCATTGCAGCCCTCGGTCAATTGCGGTTCTCTGCACCCTGTCGCGGGCGGACCGGGGAGTCCAGACCCGGGGCGCGCCACAGGAGGGTAGCATGGCACTGGAAGACGCAAAAACCACGGTAGACGAGGCGTTTACGCGGCAAAGTTTAAGCGGTCTCGGCTTCGAGAACACCTTTGGCGGCGCCACCTCCTTCCTGCGCCGGCGCTATACCAAGGACCTGACCGGCGTCGATCTGGCGGTGACCGGCGTGCCCTTCGACCAGGCGGTGACCAATCGCCCCGGCACCCGTCTCGGCCCCCGCGCGATCCGCGAGGCCAGCGCGTTGCAAAGCCCCGATGCGCCTTACGGTTGGGGCTATAACCCCATGGAAGCGCTGAATATTATCGACTACGGCGATTGTCCTTTCGATTACGCCAAGGTGGCGGATTTTCCCGCCGCCTTGCAGGCCCATATCGCCCGCATCCTGTCCGCCAGGACCGGGACGGTCACGCTGGGCGGCGATCACTTCATCACCCTGCCGATTCTGCGCGCCTATGCCGAGGTTTACGGGCCCCTGTCGCTGATCCAGTTCGACGCGCATTCCGACACCTGGACCGATGACGACATGACGCGCATCGACCACGGAACCTTCGTCTACAAGGCGATCAAGCTGGGGCTGATCGATCCGGCGCGCTCGGTGCATGTGGGCATCCGCACCGACAACCCGGACAGCCACGGAATGAACATCATCGACGCCCGGGAAGTGCATGAAATCGGGGCGAAAAGCACCGCCGCCAAGGTCAGGGAGATCGTCGGCGAAAGCCCCAGCTACCTGACCTTCGACATCGACTGCCTCGATCCGGCCTTTGCGCCGGGCACCGGCACCCCGGTCTGGGGCGGGCTGAGCTCGGCCCAGGCGGCGGCGACGCTGCGCGACCTGGCGGGGATCAACCTGAAGGGCGGCGACGTGGTCGAGGTCTCTCCGCCCTTCGACACCACCGGGGCGACGGCGATTGCCGGGGCGCATGTGGCGGTGGAATTGATCTGCCTCTGGGGCTGGAGCCACTTGAAGATGGGGGCGTAAGATGCTGAAAACCATACTGGTTGTCCTGGCCGCTCTGGTCGCTGCCGGCATCGCCTGGATCCGGCTGGTGCCCGACGATCCCGACCGTTGGCACGCCACTTCCGACATCCGCGACCTGGGCCATGCCTCGGGCGAGAACTGGCACGTCTACCGCGAAGCGGGCGCGGGAAGGGCGCGGCTGGAAGAACTGGACGCCGCCCTGCAGGCCTTGCCCCGCACCACGCGCCTTGCCGGGTCGGTGGCGGAGGGCAAGGTCACCTTTGTCACCCGCAGCAAGCTGATGGGGTTTCCCGATTACACCACGCTCAGCCTGACCGGGGGTGGCCAGGTGCTGGAAATCTTCGCCCGTTCGCGCTATGGCAGGTCAGATCTCGGCGTCAACCGCGCCCGTGTCCTGGGACTGCCGGGGGTTGACGAGTGACGAGTTCATGCAGCCTTCGGCCACCTCGCGCCACATCGGCACGTTCAGCGACATCTGGCACTGCGCCATGAACATCCGGCCATCGACCTGCAGACAGATCGTCTGGCCCAGTTCCACCCGCGCACCGGTCTTGTCGGTGCAATAGCAATCGACCGTGCGCCCGCCCGGACCGACCACATCCGCCAGCGCGGGAGAGGCCAACAGGATGAAAAGCAGGGTTCCTCTCAACATCTTCCCAGTTTATCACATGATCCTCGTCCTGCAAAACAAAGCTCTGCAATGATCCCCGAAGACCGCCTGCGCCAGATCGAAGACCGGTTCCAGTTCCTGGAGGCGAAGATGAACGCCGGCGCCGAGGCCGGCGAGATCGCGCAACTGGCCAAGGAATACTCCGATCTCAAGCCGGTGGTCGACCAGATCGCCCTCTGGCGGCAGTTGCGCGCCGATATTGCCGACGCCCAGGGGATGCTGGACGATCCCGACATGCGCGAACTGGCCGAGGAGGAGCTTCCGGTCCTGCGCAAACGCCTGCCGCAGGCGGAACATGCGCTGCAACTGGCGCTGCTGCCCAAGGACGATGCCGATGCGCGCTCGGCCATTGTCGAGATCCGCCCCGGCACCGGCGGCGAGGAGGCGGCGCTTTTTGCCGGCGATCTGCTACGCATGTACCAGCGCTATGCCGAGGCGCGGGGCTGGACCTTCGAGATCATCGAGGAGAACGCCACCGAGCTGGGCGGCATCAAGGAGGTGGTGGCCCATGTGAAGGGCCAAAACGTCTTTGCCCGGCTGAAGTTCGAGTCCGGCGTGCACCGGGTCCAGCGGGTGCCGACCACCGAATCGGGCGGGCGCATCCATACCTCTGCCGCCACCGTCGCGGTGCTGCCCGAGGCCGAGGACGTGGATATCCAGATCGACGCGGGCGACCTGCGGATCGACACCATGCGCTCGTCCGGGGCCGGGGGCCAGCACGTCAATACCACCGACAGCGCGGTGCGGATCACCCATCTGCCCAGCGGCATCGTCGTCACCTCGTCCGAGAAAAGCCAGCACCGCAACCGAGAGATCGCCATGCAGGTGCTCAAGTCGCGGCTCTACGACCTGGAACGCCAGCGGGTCGACAGCGCGCGGTCCGCCGACCGCAAGGCCCAGGTCGGCTCGGGCGATCGCAGCGAGCGCATTCGTACCTACAACTTCCCCCAAGGCCGCATGACCGATCACCGCATCAACCTGACGCTCTACAAGCTCGACCAGGTGATGCAGGGCGACCTGGATGAGATCGTCGATGCGCTGACCGCCGATTTCCAGGCGACGCAACTGGCGGCGCTGTCGTGACCTGGGCCGAGCTTCTGGCGCGCGGCACGCGGGTGCTCAAGGGCGTGGGGATCGACGGGGCCGGGCGCGATGCCCGCCGTCTTCTGGCCCATGCGCTGGGGGTCGAGGCCGGGCGGCTGACGCTGGTGCTGCCCGAAGAGGTCGAGAGCACCGCCGCGGCACGTTTCGAGGCGCTGATCGCGCGGCGCGCGGCGCGCGAGCCGGTGTCGCATCTGACCGGCAGGCGCGCCTTCTATGGCCGCGAGTTCGAGGTCACGCGCGACGTCCTCGACCCCCGGCCCGAGACCGAAACCCTGATCGAGGCAGCACTCGCCCAGCCCTTCGAGCGGGTGCTGGACCTCGGCACCGGCAGCGGCTGCATCCTGCTGACCCTTTTGGCCGAGACCCAGGGCGCCTGGGGGCTGGGGGTCGATATCTCGGATGCCGCGCTCGATGTGGCGGCGCGCAACCGCGCGGCGCTGGGGCTGGGGGACTGCGCGCTCCTGCGGCGCAGCGACTGGTACGGGACGGTCACCGGCACCTTCGACCTGATCGTCGCCAACCCGCCCTATATCGCCGCCGACGAGGTGGCCGACCTCGCCCCCGAGCTCAGCCACGAGCCGCGTCTGGCGCTGACCGACGAGGCTGACGGGCTCTCGGCCTATCGCAAGATCACCGCGGGCGCGCGGCGCCATCTCGAACGCGACGGCAGGCTTCTGGTCGAGATCGGCTGGCAACAGGGCGCCGCGGTGGCCGGGCTGATGGCCCGCGCCGGGCTGGCCGAGATCATCGTGATCGCCGACCTCGACGGGCGCGACCGCGTGGTCACTGCGCGCAATTCGGCGTAAGTAAGGGCAGAAAACGGTGCAAATGTGCCGCTTTTGGCCGCAGGACGGGGGGTTTTCACGATTTACCCTCTTGTAAGGGCGCCCATGACATGTTTAGTGCTGGGATGTCGCCGCTGATGGGTTGCTGTTCCAGCGCCCCGCGTGACACTCGCCGAACACAAAGCATGACCGCCGACAGATCTGTGCAGATGCGCGGCACCCGGCGAACCGGCAAAAAATTTTTACGAAAACGGGCTGGACTACAGTAGAATGAGATCAAGCAAGTCACGGTCGCGGTCGCGATCCAATCGCAGCAAGCCGACGGGCGGAAATATCATCAACCGTGTGTTCGACAGCTCGGGGCCCGAGGGCAAGGTGCGCGGCACCCCGCAACAGATCATCGACAAGTACAACCAGCTGACCCGCGACGCCCAATTGTCCGGCGACCGGGTGGCCAGCGAGAATTTCCAGCAACACGCGGAACACTACCTGCGGCTGCTGAGCGAGGCGCAGAAGGAAACCGACGCCAAGCGCGAAGAGCAGGAGCGGCAGAACCGCGAACGCCAGGCCCAGCGCGACCGCGAGCGCGGCGATCGCCAGGACCGCGACACCCCCGACCAGGGGTCCGAGGCTGCCCGCAACGATGCCCCCCGCAACGATGCCCCCCGCAACGACCCGCCGCGCAACGATGCGCCCCGGAACGATCCCCCCCGGCACGACCCCGCCGACCTGCCGCAGCCCGACGTGATGGAGGTTGCCGGCGACGATGCCGACAGCGGCCTCGTCGAGACGCCGGAAAGCAAGGTCGACGAAGTGCCCGAGAAGCCCAAGCGCACCCGTCGCAAGCCGGCCCCGCGCAAGAAGGACGACGCCCCCAAGGCCGAGGACGCCCCCCAGACCGAGACGGCTGCCCCGTCCGAACCCGCCGCGCCGAAAAAGCGCGAATCTTCCCGGAAAAAGACGCCCCCGGCCTCCGACAACGGCGATGAGCCGTCCCAGGCCGCCGAGTAAGGCGTGGTCAGCCGCGTCTTGCGGCTGACACCTCGCGCGCCAGCGCGCAGAAGGCCTCGAGCGGCACCTGCTCGGCGCGCTCCGTGGGCGCGATGCCCGCCGCCCGCAGCAGGTCCTCGATGTCCGGGTGCAGCCCCTTGAGGCTGGCGCGCAGCATCTTGCGGCGCTGGTTGAAGCCGCGGGCCACCACCTCCTGCAAGACCTTGGCATCCGCCGGAAAGCGCGGCTCGGGCAGGGCGGTCAGATGCACCACTGCCGAGGACACCTTGGGCGGCGGCGAAAACGCCTCGGGTGGCAGGTTCAGCACGATGCGCACGTCGCAGCGCCATTGCGACAGGATCGCGAGGCGGCCATAGGTCTTCGAGCCCGGCTCGGCCACGATCCGCTGCGCCACCTCACGCTGGAACATCAGCGTCAGCGACTGCCAGAAGGGCGGCCACGCCTGCGGCGTCAGCCAGCGCACCAGCAACTCGGTACCGACATTGTAGGGCAGGTTGGCCGCCACCCGGATCGGCGGCATCAGGTGGGCCAGCGGCGCCACCTCCAGCGCATCGCCATTGATCACCTCGAGCCGCCCGGGATATTGCGCCGCGATCTCGGCCAGCGCCGGCAGGCAGCGGGCATCCTTCTCGATCGCCAGCACCTTGCGCGCGCCCTCGGCCAGAAGCCCGCGGGTCAGCCCGCCGGGGCCGGGGCCGATCTCCAGCACGTCGCAGGCCGACACGTCCCCCGCCAGCCGCGCGATCTTGGCGGTCAGGTTCAGGTCCAGCAGGAAGTTCTGGCCCAGCGATTTCTTCGCCGCCAGCCCATGCTCGGCAATCACCTCGCGCAGGGGGGGCAAGCCGTCAATCGCCGACATCTTCGTCGCTTTCACAAATACGCATGTCCCGCCCTCTCATCCCGTCGCTTCGCCCGCCATCTCCAGTGCGGCGATCAGCGAGGCCGGATTGGCCAGCCCCTTGCCCGCGATGTCGAAGGCGGTGCCGTGATCGGGCGAGGTGCGCAGGAAGGGCAGGCCCAGGGTGACATTGACCCCGCGGTCGAAATCCAGCGTCTTGATCGGGATCAGCGCCTGGTCGTGGTACATCGCAATCGCCACGTCATAGCGCGCGCGGGCCGCCGGGTGGAACATCGTGTCCGCCGACAGCGGGCCGGTGATGTCGAAGCCCTCGCCGCGCAGGCGGTCGAGCACCGGCGCGATCAGCGTGATCTCTTCGCGCCCCATGCGCCCGCCTTCGCCGGCATGCGGGTTCAGCCCGGCGACGGCCAGCCGGGGCGAAGACAGCGAGAAGCGCTGGATGAGCCCCGCCCGGGTGATGCGGAGGGTCTGTTCCAGAAGCTCCGGCGTCAGCGCCGCGGGCACCTCGGCCAGGCTCAGGTGGATGGTCACCGGCACCACCCGCAGCGCCGGCGAAGCCAGCATCATCACCACCCGCTCGACCCCGGCAAGGGCGGCGAGATACTCGGTATGGCCCGGATAGGCAAAGCCCGCGCCCTCGGCCAATGCCTGCTTGTGGATCGGCGCGGTGCAGAGCGCCCGCGCCTGGCCCGATTGCACCAGCGCCACGCCTTCGGCAATGGCGTCGATCACCCCCTGCGCATGGGCGGCCTGGGCCACCCCGGGCGTGACCGGCGGGCCGAAGTCGCGGTGCAGCACCGGCAGGCCCCGGGCCATGGCAGAGGCGGCATCGGCGGGATCGGTGATCCGCACATGCGGCGCATCGCCCGGCAGGTGCCCGGCATCGCCGATCAGGAAGAAGGGCAGCCGGTCGCGCAGCGCCGCCCAGGCCTTGAGCGCCAGTTCCGGCCCGACACCCGCCGGTTCGCCACAACTCAGCGCCACCGGCAGGGCGGTCATTGCAGGTCGACGATCCGCGCGTCGGCGCGCAACTGCTCGAGGTAGCTGTCGGCCAGCGAGGCCAGGCGGCGGTTGCGCAGCGAGTTGACCACCGCTTCGCGGTCGGGCTGCTCTTGCTCCAGCGCCGGGCTGCGGCCGCAGAGCATCAGCAGCACCAGCGTCTGCCCGCCCGCCCGCGTCAGCGCGGTGGAAACCTCGCCGGGGTCGAGCTTGGCCAGTTCCATCGCCACATCCGCCGGCACCTGGTCGGGCGGCAGGGCATTGCGGTCCAGCACCTCCTCGGGCTGGCCCTTGGCCACGCCGTAAAGGTCGTCGCAGGTGTCGACCCGCGCGGCGATGGCCTCGGCCTGGGCCAGGGTCTGCGGGCTGCGCCCGCCGTCCATGTAATAGGCGGCATATTCCACCGCCGAATAGCTGGGCCGGTTGAATTCGGTCTCCTCGATGGCGCGCAACTGGAACAGCGCGACGGCATTGGGGATCTGGATCGGTTCGGTCACCTCGCCCGGCCCCAGCGCCAGCACCAGCGGCCGCAGGATCGGCGGCAGGTCTTCCAGCTTCTGCCAGGGCAGCTTGCCGCCCGAGCCGCGGGTCTTGGTCGCCGAATACTGCCGCGCGGCGGCGGCAAACTCGGCCTCGGTGGTATATTGCGCGATCCGCTGGGCGCGCGCCAGCACCGCCTGCGCCTCGGGCGGCGGGGCGGGCATGATGATCTCGGCCAAGAGCACCCGCACCGAGGATCCGCCGCCCGCCGAGGACAGCGCCCGGTCGACCTCGTCCTCGGAAACCTGCGCCGATCCGGCAAAGCGCGCCCGCACCAGCTGCCGCCAGGCGACGCCGGAGATGATGAAATCGCGGAAGGTCTGGGCCTCGATCCCGGCCTTGCCGAGCTCGGTGATGAACTGTTCGGTGCTCAGGTTGGCCCGCCCGGCGAATTCCTCCATCCCGGCGGCGATCTCGCCTTCGGACGGCGTGAAGCCCGCGTCGCGCGCCGCGCTGACCTTGAGCCGGTCGTCGATCAACTGCTCGCGCGCGGTGTCGCGCGGGTCGCCGGGCGAACGCAGGACCTGCAGCATCAGGGCGCGCTGGTTCAGCTCGTAATTGGTGATCACCTGATCGTCGACCTTGATCGCGGGCGAGAACAGCCCCTGCGCCGCCCCCGGCGCGGGGGCCAGCATCAGGGCGGTCAAACCGAGGCAAAGAACCCGGGAAAGTCTGGAAATCATGGTTTGCATGTCCTGCTGTAGCCTCCTGCGTCGCCGCCTGTGCTAAATCCTTTGAGCGAGACTGTTAGCTCATAAGTGGTCGAGGGGTCCAGATTGGATGAATCCGCAAAGGTCCGGTCCGCGGAAAACGCCGCCTCGATACATTCGTTCTGATAGCTGACGCCCAGCCCGGCCTTGGCGGCGCGCTTGTCGGCGATGTCGTAGCGCAGCTTGGCAAGCGCGGTCCAGTGGCGGGCGACGCGGTAGGATCCGTCGAACGACCATTCGGCCACCTGCTCGTCGCGGTTCTCCTCGAGATCGGGCTCGAGCATCAGGAAGGCGGCGCCAAGGTCGATCCGGTCATTGGACCAGGCGCCCCGGGCCTCGGATTTCGACACCGTGCCATCGTCGGTCACCAGCGCGCGGCCGATGATGTAGAGCCCGTCGACATGGCGCCAATGGGTCGCCAGAAGCCAGTCGGAATGCGCCTCGTCCAGCCCCGAGGTGGGGGTGAAGTCCGGCTCCTTGTCGCTGCGCAGCACGCGGCCGACGGTCAGCCCGGCCTCCCAGCCCGTGGGATTGTGGTGCAGGAACCGCGCGCCCAGCACCGCGGCAAGCCCGCGCTCGCGCCGGTCGGGCTCGGGGAAGCGCGACAGGGTCAGCAGGTTGGCCTCGTCGAACTCCTGCCGGGTGCTTTCGTCGTTGGCGACATTCGCGTCACTGCCGCCGACCCAGCCGATCTGGGCCACGGGCATCAGCATCTGGCGCGCGCCGCTGGCGGTGGTGCGCAGGAAGGGATAGCGGAAGGTCAGCGCCGCACTGGGGGTGAGGCTGTAATCCTCGGCGGCGACGGTGGAATCATGGGCGGTGGTGAACTGGTCCAGCGCCACCCCGATCCGCGCCGCCACCTGCACCCCCGAGGGCAGGGTCCATTGATCGAGCCAGGTGCCCTCGACCGTGGCGCGGCTGACATCGCGCCCGTCGACGTCCTTGTCGGAATAGCGGATATGGCCATGGCCCTCGAGCGCCAACCGAAGCTCGCCGCCCAGCGGTTCGTCCACCTGGTAGCGCTTTTCGAACCGCAGGTCGGGGATGATCGTCGGCTGGGTCGAGTTCAACTCGTCGTCGCGCAGGGTGTTGTAGAGCACCAGGGACGTGCGCAGATCGGTGGCCCGCGTGGTGCGCGACAGGCTGAGTTCGCTGCTCAGCCGGTCGCTGTCGGAATAATCGTATTCCGAGAGATAGGATTCGTCGCTGGTGATCTCGAAATCGAAGCTCAGCACGTAGTCGTTCCCGAGCTCGAAACTGCCTTCGCCGAACAGGTAGGCGCGCGGCTCGTCCGGCAGCAGCGTGTCATTGGTCACCGCGCCGTTCAGCTCGATATCGCCGGTGCGAAAGGCCTGGCGGTAGCGGAATTCCAGCGTCCGGGTCTCTTGCGAGAGATACGGCGTCAGGGTGACATCGGCATGATCGCCCAGCGGGATGAAATAGGGGATCTTGACGCCGGTGCCCAGCTCGGTGGTGGTGCGGATCGAGGGGAACAGGAAGCCGCGCGCGCGTTTCAGCGTCGGATCGGGCAGGCGCAGCCGCGGGATATAGGCGATGGGCACGTCCAGCACCCGGAATTGCGCGCCCTCGAAGTAAAGCTGCTGCTCCTCTTGGTCATGGATCGCCTTGCGGGCGCGGATCGACCAGAGCGCCACGCCGCGCGGCCCGCAGATCTGGCAGGAGGTGACGGTGACCTTGGAGAGCTGCGCATAGCGGCCCTCGACCCGCGCCATCTGGACCGCGGCAATCTGCAATTGCTGGTCGAGCACCAGCCGCGCGCCCTTGAGCAGCCCGTTGCGCAGGTCGCTGTCCAGCTCGGCGCTGTCGGCCAGCACCACGATGCCCTCGCCGGTGTCGATGCGGATCGGGCCTTCGATCACCAGCTGGTCGGTCTCGCGCAGGTAGATGATGCGCCTGGCCCAGAGCCGCGTGCCCTGGTAGAGCGCCTCGACATTGCCATCGGCGATCAGCCGCTTGTCGGGGGTGACGACCACGCTGTCGGCAACCAGCAGCGCGGGGTCCTCCGCCGGGGTCTCGTCCAGGGCCAGGACCGCCAGCGGCGCCAGCACCAGCATGAGTGCCAGAAACGGGGCCAGCATCGGGCTCAATCGGTGACGCATCAGCCATCCTCCATATGCAGGATCAGCCCGAGCCCGATCAGCACCGACGCCACGGGCGGCGCCCAGGCGGCAAGGATGGCGGGGATTTGGCCGTTCTCGCCCAGGATCTGCGCGAAGTTGCGCACGTAGTAAAGCCCGAAGCCCAGAAGCAGCGCGCTGAGCACCGCAAGGCCGGTGCCGCCGAAACGGGCGTGGCGCATGGTAAAGGCCGCCCCCAGCAGCACCATCGCCACCAGGAAGACCGGGCGGGCCAGTTCCATCTGCATCCAGACCGTGTGACGCCGGGCCGAGAAACCGGCGGTTTCCAGGTCGGCGATGAAATCCGGCAGGTCCCAGATCGACACCGCCGCGGGCTTGCCGAAACTGTCGCGGATCCGCTCCTGCGTCAGGCTGGAGGGCAGGCGCAACTCGGCGTGGACCGCCGCATTGGTCTCGGGGTTGAGCCCGGTCACCAGCGGCCAGACCTTGGCATTGGTCAGCACCCATTGGCCGGGGGCAAGCGCGGCCTCGTCGGCGGCGATCCGCCGTACCGGCCCGCCCGAGGCGGCATAGGCGATGAAGGTCACGTCATGCAGCACCGTGGCATTGGGGTTGGAGCGTTCGGCGTGGATCACCGTCTGGCCGCGGGCATCGCCCTGGCGCAGCCAGAGCCCCTCGCGGCCGATCGACAGGGTCGAGGTGCCGCCGCTGTCGTAAAGCTCGCGCAGGTCGTGATAGCGCGTCGAGGTGGCCGCCACGATCGGGTTGAAGACCGCCACCGCCACCGCCCCCACCAGTGCCGCGACCAGCAGCGGCCCGGTCAGCGCCGACAGCCCCGAGCGGCCCGCGGCGCGGCTGACCACAAGCTCGGACGAGCGCGCCAGCGCCAGGCAAAGCGCGATGGCCGAGAGGATCATCACCAGCGGCAGCATCTGGTAAAGCCCTTCGGGGGTATTGAGCAGGGTGATCTTCAGCACCTGGGAAAAGCCCACCTCCTCGTCGAAGCGGCCCAGTTGCTCGATCAGGTCGATCAGCATGACGAACAGGAAGAAGACCGTCACCATCCCGGCGAAGATGCCGAAGAAGCGGCGGGCGAAATAGCGATGCAGCGTCATGTGGCCCCCTCGGCCCGCGGCGCGCGGCGCCAGCGCCGGAAGGCCATCGGATGCGCCGCCCGCCAGTAAAGCGCGCCGGCGATCGCCAGCCCGACCGCGATATGCACGTAGGCCAGCGGCCAGAGCGCCGCGTTGCGCCGCACAGGCTCGGTCATCGCGCCTTCGATCAGTTGCACCAGTACCAGCAGGAAGATCGCCATGACGATCTGCCGGGTCACGCCGAAGCGGCTGAACCCGCCGACCAGAAGGGCCGCCTGGCCCATCAGCGCCGCCACGACGCACAACAGCGCCTGCGAGATCCGCTGGTGGCCTTCCAGCACCACGTCGCCCGGATCCTCGCGGATTTCTTCCGACACCGCCGCGGTGTCGAACAGAAGCTCCCGGGTCGAGACATAGCGCAGCTTGCGCCTTCCCTGGCCGTTCTGGGTGATCAGGCCGCTGATATCGCGCGAGAACTGGGCGAAATTGGTGGTCGAGAGCTGCCCGGTCTGGGGGGTCAGAACCTGGGCCATGCCGTCCTGCATGATCAGCTTGGGGCCTGCGTCATCGCGCAGAAGATAGGCGCGCTCGGCGGTATAGGTGACATGGCGGTCGGGGTTGCGCACGTCGGACATGAAGACATCGGCCAGTTCCCCCTCGGGCGAGATCTCGCGGATGTAGAAGGTCACGCCGGAGGCGGGATGCAGAAACACGCCCTCGCGCAGAAGCCGCGCGCTGATCGAGCCTGAAATTTCGCGCTCGCGGTCCTTCAGCCGCTCGAGACTGGCCGGGATCAGCAGATGGGTGAGCACCGACATCAAGAGCGCCAGCATGAGCCCGTAGACCAGGTGCGGCCGCGCCAGTCGCCAGGGCGAAAAGCCGGTGGCCTGCATCACCGTCAACTCGCTGTCGCCCGACAGCCGGTTGGTGACGAAGACCGCCGCGGCAAAGGCCGCCATCGGCAGCACCATGCCGATCACCCGGGGCAGCGAGAGCGCGGTGAATTCGAGAAAGACCGAGGCCGCATGGCCGTCGGCGATCAGCTGGTCGAACAGGATCACCGCCCGGTTGACCCAGTAGACCGCGACAAGAACCAGCGCGAAAAAGCCGAAAAGCATGAACAGCTGCGACAGGATGTATCTGTCGAATCTTGCCACCCGGTCCCCCAACCTCATGAACTTGCCCGACCCTAGAAGAATTCGCCGGGCGGTAAAACTGGATATTGCCGGCGCTTCCACATAAAGGGGTGGTTTGGCAGGGTCCTGCGCACTAGGACTGGTGCCAGACGTGACAATGATGCCACTTTACCCGGAGCAGACAGACATGACCGCACCCGCCAAGATCACCTTTGCAGAGACCGCCCTGGACCTTGTCGAGACCGCCACCGGGCGGATCGTGGTGATCCTCGACGAAGAGGGCCGGATGGACCCGGGCGCGCGCCGGGTGAACCGGCTGACCAAGCAGGCGCTCAAGCGGTTCTCGGAAGGCAAGCAGTTCGGCAAGATGAAGGATGGCGAGTTGGCCTCGCTGATCTCGCCCGCGGGGCTCGAGGCCGAGGCGCTGGACGTGCTCAAGCTCGCGCGGCGCCCCGACCGGGCGGTGGCGCGCCGCGCCGGCGCGGCGCTGGCCAAGGCGCGCGGCGAGGCCGACCTGCTGATCCTCGCCGGCGGCCGCGCCGGGATGGAGGACCTGGCGCTGGGCCTGGCGCTGCGCGGCTATGACTTCGACACCCACAAGACCGGCAAGGATGCCCCGCGCGAGGCGGCGCTGACCATGATGTGCTCGAAACCCGCCGAGCTGGAAGAGACCTTTGCGCCGATGGCCGCCATGGCCGAGGGCGTGTTCTTCACCCGCGACCTGGTGAGCGAGCCGGCCAATGTGCTGACCACCACCGAGTTTGCCGCAAGGCTCGAGGCGCTGCGCGGGCTGGGCCTCGAGGTCGAGGTGCTCGAGGAGGACCGGCTGGCCGAGCTTGGCATGGGCGCGCTGCTCTGCGTCGGGCAGGGCTCGGACAGCCCCTCGAAGGTGGTGGTGATGAAATGGTCCGGCGGCGAGGCAGGGGCGGCGCCGCTGGCGCTGGTCGGCAAGGGCGTGGTGTTCGACACCGGCGGCATCAGCCTGAAACCGGCGCAGGGCATGGAAGAGATGACCATGGACATGGGCGGCGCCGGCGTGGTGGCCGGGGTGATGAAGACGCTGGCGCTGCGCAAGGCCCGCGCCAACGTGGTGGGGCTGGTCGGGCTGGTCGAGAACATGCCCTCGGGCAATGCCACGCGGCCCGGCGATATCGTGACCTCGATGAAGGGCGACACCATCGAGGTGATCAATACCGATGCCGAGGGCCGCCTGGTGCTGTGCGACGTGATGTGGTACGCGCAGGAGACCTTCCAGCCCGCCGCCATGGTCGACCTGGCAACCCTGACCGGGGCGATCATCATCGGGCTTGGCCATGACAATGCCGGGGTGTTTTCCAACAACGACAAGTTCTGCAACGGCTTTCTCAAGGCCGCCGAGGCCGAGGGCGAGGGCGCCTGGCGGATGCCGCTGGGCAAGAGCTATGACGACCAGCTGAAATCGGATAAGGCCGACATGAAGAACGTCGGCGGACGGCCCGCGGGCTCGATCACCGCGGCGCAGTTCCTCGGGCGCTTCGTCAAGGAAGAGACGCCCTGGATTCACCTCGACATCGCCGGTGTCGCCCAGGTGAGCAAGGACACCGACCTTGCCCCCAAGGGCGCGACCGGCTGGGGGGTCATGGCGCTCGACCGGCTGGTGCGCGATGCCTACGAGACGGAGTGAGCCATGCTGATCCCCGCCACCCGCTACCGCGACCCCGAGGCCGCGCTCGGCTTTCTGCGCGACGTGCTGGGGCTCGAGGAACATGCGGTTTACCGCGATGACGACGGGCGGATCGTGCATGTGCAGATGACGCTGGGTACGGGGCTGATGATGTTCGGCCCCGATACCGCCTCGCCGTTTCAGCGGTTCATGGTGCATCCCGACCAGACCGGCGGGCGCGAGACCACGACGATCTATGCGGTGGTCGATGATCTTCCGGCCCGCCATGCGCGTTGCCTGGCCGCCGGGGCGAAGGTGCTGATGCCGCTCGAGGACCAGCCTCATGGCGGCGCGAGTTTCACCGTCGCCGATCCCGAGGGCCATGTCTGGAGCTTCGGCGACTACGATCCGCGCGCGGCGGGCTGAGCCGATGGGGGCGGCCTATTTCTATCACCTGACCCGGCGCCCGCTCGAGGTCACCTTGCCGGTGCTGCTGGACAAGGCGCGCGGCGCGGGCTGGCGGGTGGCGGTGCGCGGCGGCGATGCCGGGCGGCTCGACTGGCTGGACGAAAAGCTCTGGCTGGACCCCGAGGACGGGTTCCTGCCGCATGGACTTGCCGGCGGGCCGCATGATGCGCTGCAGCCGATCCTGCTGACCACCGGGGCGGCGGGCAACGATCCGCAGTGCCTGATGACGATCGACGGCGCCGAGGTCTCGCCCGCGGAGGTGCAGGCGCTGGAGCGGGTCTGCGTGCTCTTCGACGGCAACGACCCGCAGGCGGTGGACACCGCGCGCGGCCAGTGGCGGGCGCTGACCGGCGCGGGCTGTGCGGCGCAATACTGGTCCGAGGAGAGCGGACGCTGGGAGAAGAAGGCCGAAAGCGGCGGCGGCTGAGGGGGCCGATTTGTCGACAAATCGGTTTCGATCCATTGATGGATCGACCCCCGCCTGTGCCGCGCCTCGGTCCAACCCCATCATCTGGAGAACCCGGTTCCGGTCTGTCGCGCCGCCGATTTGTCGACAAATCGGTCTCGATCCATTGATGGATCGACCCCCGCCCGAGCCCTGCCTCAGTCCAGCCCCATCATCCGGCGAATCCGGCCCCGGTCGGTCGCGCCGCCGGCGAAATCGTCGAAGGCCTTGTCGGTCACCTCGATGATATGCGCAGCGATGAAGGGCGCGCCCTCGGCGGCGCCCTGCTCGGGGGATTTCAGGCAGCATTCCCATTCCAGCACCGCCCAGCTGTCATAGCCGTATTGCGCCAGTTTCGAGAAGATCGCGGCGAAATTCACCTGTCCGTCGCCCAGCGACCGGAAGCGCCCGGCGCGGGTCAGCCAGCCCTGGTAGCCGGAATAGACCCCCTGGCGGCCATCAGGATTGAACTCGGCATCCTTGACGTGAAAGGCGCAGATCCGCTCGTGGTAGATGTCGATGAAGGCCAGGTAGTCCATCTGCTGGAGCAGGAAATGCGAGGGGTCGTAGTTGATCCGGCAGCGCCGGTGGTCGTTGCACGCCGCGAGGAACATCTCGAAGGTCGCGCCGTCGAAGACATCCTCGCCCGGGTGGATCTCGAAGCCGATGTCGACGCCCTGGTCCTCGTAGGCGTCGAAGATCGGCCGCCAGCGGCGTGCCAGCTCGCCGAAGGCCTCCTCGATCAGCCCGGCGGGGCGTTGCGGCCAGGGGTAGAGGTAGGGAAAGGCCAGCGCGCCGGTGAAGCTGACCGTGGTGTCGAGGCCCAGCCTGCGCGCCGCGACGGCGGCCTTCTTGACCTGGTCCACCGCCCAGGCCTGCCGCGCCGCCGGATTGCCGTGCACCGCTTCGGGGGCAAAGGCATCGAAGGCCGCGTCATAGGCGGGATGGACCGCCACCAACTGGCCTTGCAGGTGGGTCGACAGCTCGGTGATCTCGACGCCTGCGTCGGCGCAGATGCCCTTGACCTCGTCGCAATAGGTGTCGCTTTCGGCGGCCTTGTCGAGGTCGAACAGCCGGGCATCGAAGCTGGGGATCTGGACGCCCTTGTAGCCCAGCCCGGCGGCCCATTCGGCCATGGATGTCAGCGAGTTGAACGGCGCGTCATCGCCGGCGAACTGGGCGAGGAAGATCGCGGGACCTTTGATCAGACCGGGCATGGGGGGACCTTTCGTCATCGGGGTTCTGGAAAGTAGCGGACAAAGGCGAAGCGGCGGCTGTCGGGCGCCCAGCTTGGCACGTTGAGCGTGCCCTGGCCGCCGAACAGCGCCACCAGCCGGCGCGAGGCGCCGCCATCGGCGGGCATCAGCCGCAGCTCGACATCGCAGCCGAAGGGGTGGCCTTGGGTGCCCGGCGGATAGGCCAGGTAGCAGACATGCGCGCCGTCGGGCGAGGGATGGGGGAACCAGTCGACGCTGGCGCCGCGGGTCATCTCTTGCGGATCGCTGCCGTCGCGGCGCATCCGCCAGAGGTGCATCCCGCCGCCGCGGTCGGAGTTGAACCAGATCCAGCCGCCATCGGGGGTGTAATCCGGCCCGTCATAGTGATGCGGGCCGGTGATCAGCAGCGTCTCCGCGCCGCCGGTCGCGGGGCAGGTGGCAATGCCGAATTGTTCGTCGCGGCGGCAGGTATAGGCGATCTCGGCGCCATCGGGCGACCAGCCGTGCCACCAGCTTGGCGCGGTCCTCGTGATCCGGCGCGGCGTGCCGCCCCCGGCGGGCAGGACATGGATCAGCGAGGTGCCGCGTCCCGGCGATTGCGAGACTGCCAGGGTGCGGCCATCGGGCGAAAGCCCGTGATCGTTGTTCAGTCGGGTCAGGGGGCCGGTGTCGATCGGCACCAGCTCCGGCCTGTCCAGCTCCGGCCCGTCCAATTCCGGCCCGTCCAGCGGCAGGCGGTAAAGCCGCCCTTCCGCATTGACGATCAGCGCGCGGCCGTCCGGCGTCCAGTTGGGCGCCTCGACATGCCGGTCGGTTTCCAGCACCACCCGGGTCTCGCCGGTGACGATATCGACCCATTCCACCGAGGCCAGCATCAGCGCCTCCCGGGCAAATGGCCCGCACCGGGGCGATCCGGCAGGACCCGGAGGCGCGTCATTTCTTGCGCTGCGGGCCGTCGCGTTCGGCGGAGGCGGCCCAGAGGTTGATGTTCATGTCCTTGGCGTGCCGGTCGATGCGCGCCAGTTCCTCGTCCGAGAAGTCGAGATTGCCGACCGCGCCGACGCAATCGACCACCTGCTCGGGCCTGGACGCGCCGATCAGCGCCGTGGTCACCCGTCCGCCGCGCAGCACCCAGGCCAGCGCCATCTGCGCCAGGCTCTGGCCGCGTTCTTCGGCGATGCCATTGAGCGCGCGGATGTTGTCCAGCGCCTCGGTGCTCAGGAATTCCTCGCGCAGCGACTTGCCCTGTGCCGCGCGGCTGCCCTCGGGAATGCCGCCGAGGTACTTGCCGGTCAGCATGCCCTGCGCCAGCGGCGAGAACACGATCGAGCCGATGCCCAGATCGTCGAGCGCATCGAGCAGCCCGTCCTCCTCGACCCAGCGGTTGAGCATGGAATAGCTCGGCTGGTGGATCAGGCAGGGCGTGCCGAGGTCCTTGAGGATCGCCGCCGCCTCGCGCGTGCGGCGGGCATTGTAGGACGAGATCCCGACATAGAGCGCGCGGCCCGAGCGCACGATGTGATCGAGTGCCATCATGGTCTCTTCCAGCGGCGTGTCGGGGTCGAAGCGGTGCGAATAGAAGATGTCGACGTAGTCCAGCCCCATGCGTTTGAGCGATTGGTCGCAGGAGGCCACCAGGTACTTGCGGCTGCCCCATTCGCCGTAGGGGCCGGGCCACATGCCGTAGCCCGCCTTGGACGAGACGATCATCTCGTCGCGGTAGGGCGCGAAATCCTCGCGCATGAGCTGGCCGAAGGCCGCCTCTGCCGAGCCCGGCCTCGGGCCGTAGTTGTTGGCCAGGTCGAAATGGGTGATGCCGTGGTCAAAGGCGGTGCGGGTGATCGCGCGCTTGACCTCATGCGGCGTATCCTCGCCGAAGTTGTGCCACAGCCCCAGCGAGATCGCGGGCAGTTTCAGCCCCGAGCGCCCGCAGCGGCGGTAGGGCATGGTGTCATATCTCGTGTCGGATGCGGTCCAGACCATTTTGTCGTCTCCTAGGCCAGCAGCGCCTGCGCGGCCTCCGGGGCCAGGGCCTCGGGGCGGTCGCAGGTGGTGCGCAGTTCGATGGGGTTTCCGGTCTCGCCTGAATGCAGGATTGCGGTCATGACGTCCACCACATGCAGCGAGAAATCCAGCGAACAGCGATGCGGACGGCCCGCAAGGATGGCCTGTCCCATGTCGGCCAGCCCGGCACAGCGGTAATTGGCGCGGGTGTCCTCGTTGGCGATGCCGAAGGGATGCGCCCAGGGCTCGGCCACGTTGACGAAGGCCGATTTGCGCGTCATCCGCACCTCGCCGCCAAAGAAGTTGGGGTCGGGGACATGCAGCGTGCCCTCGGTGCCGTAAAGCTCCATCGGGCCGTGGCCGTGCTGCCAGACATCCCAGCTGGCGCAATAGGTCACCTGCGCGCCCGAGGCGAATTGCATGATGGCGTGGATCGTGGTCGGGGTCTCGACCTTGATTGTCTCGCCGTGGCGCGGCTGCGAGGTGATGGTGCGGGTGTCCGAGGCCGAGGTGCTCAGCGCCGTGACCCGCGCCACCGGGCCCAGCATCTGCACGAGGTTCGAGATGTAATAGGGGCCGAGATCGAGGATCGGCCCGCCGCCGGGCTGGAAGAAGAAGTCGGGGTTGGGGTGCCACATCTCCATTCCGGGGCTCTGCACGAAACAGGTGCCCGAGGTGATCCGCCCCACCGCGCCGCTGTCGACCAGGTGGCGGGCCAGTTGATGCGCGCCGCCCAGGAAGGTGTCGGGGGCCGAACCCACCCGCAGGCCCTTGTCCTCGGCCAGCGCCTTCAAGGCCCGGCCTTCCTCGACCGACAGCACGAAGGGTTTTTCCGAATAGACGTGTTTGCCCGCTTCCAACACCGCTTTCGAGACCTCGAAATGCGCCGCCGGAATGGTCAGGTTGACGACGATGTCCACATCCCTGGCGGCCAGCATCTCGTCGAGGCTCAGCGCCTTGATGCCGTATTCCCCGGCCCGCAGCGTGGCGGCCTCGGGGTTGAGATCGGCGCAGGCGCGCATCTCGATGCCGCCGAAGAGCGGCGCGAGGCGCATGTAGGCGGCCGAGATATTGCCGCAGCCGATGACGCCTATTCCCAGTGTCTTGCTCATGTTCAGCCCCTTACAGCGTCTTGAAGGTCTCGATGGAGCGGCGCGCGAAGCGTTCGGTATCGGACGGCTTGTCATGCTCCATCACGAACAGCGTCACCCCGGCGCCGCGCAGCGCCCTGGTCAGGCCTTTCCAGTCCAGCGTGCCATGGCCCACATCGGCCCAGCCGTCCTCGTCGGCACATTCGCCATCGGGGGCGATGTCCTTGACATGGGCGGCGGTGATCCGCGACTTGTGGTTCTCGATCCAGACCAGCGGGTCCGAGCCGCCGCGCACCACCCAGGCCACGTCCATCTCCCATTCGATGCTGGGCGCGGTCTCGAGGATCAGGGTCATCGGGAGGGTGCCGTCGTCCAGCGGCATGAACTCCCAATGGTGGTTGTGCCAGCCAAAGCGCAGGCCCGCGTCCTGCACCCGCCTGGCGGCCTCTTCCATACGCCGGGCCAGCGCGATCCAGGCCGCGGCATCGGCGCCCTTGCGCAGATCGTCCTCGGGGGCGGGGCAGTAAAGCTGGCTCATGCCCAGGGTGCGGGCGGTGGCGATGGTCTTGTCGAAATCCGCCTCGAAACTGCCGATCGGAAAGAAATGGCCCGAGGGCATGGTCAGCCCGTTGGCCTCCATCATCGCCTTTGTCGCGGCGGGGTCGTCGTAGATGCCGCCGAAGCCTTCGACCTGGGTATAGCCGAGCTTGCCCAGAAGCGCGAAAGTGTCCTCCCAGGAGGTATGGTTGCGGGCGGAGTAAAGCTGGAATGAGACGTCCATGAGCGGGGTCCTGTGCTTGGGGTGTCGGTTGCGAAGCGCCGGTTACAGCCGGTCTTCGGTGTGCTTGTCGAAAAGGTTGACGCGTTCGGGGGCGAAACCGATGGCGATCTCGTCGCCCTCGGCGATGCTCGATTGCCCGTCCATGCGCACCCAGAACCGCTGATCGCCCACCGCCACCCGGACCAGCGTGTCCGAGCCCAGGGGTTCGACCAGCCGCACCCGGGCGTCAAGCCGGATCGGCATAGGCTCGGCGGCCGCGCCGGTGGCGATATGCTCGGGGCGGATGCCCAGCCAGGCCGGGCCCGCGACCGGGCCGTGCCCGAAGGCATAGCCATCCAGCGCGAAGCTCCCGCAGCCGCAGGTGAAGCGCGGCGCTTGCGCGGTCTCGACCGCGCCGTCGAGGAAGTTCATCGACGGCGAGCCGATGAAATCGGCGACATATTTGCAGGCCGGGGTGTTGTAGATCTCGTTGGGCGAGGCCAGTTGCAGGATCAGCCCGCCGCGCATGATGGCGATGCGGTCGGCCAGGGTCATGGCCTCGATCTGGTCATGGGTGACATAGATCATCGTGTTCTTGAGCTGGTGGTGCAACTCCTTGATCTCGGCGCGCAGATCGGTGCGCAGCTTGGCATCGAGGTTGGACAGCGGCTCGTCGAACAGAAACACATCGACATCGCGCACCAGCGCCCGGCCGATGGCCACCCGCTGCCGCTGCCCGCCCGAGAGGGCTGCGGGCTTGCGCTTCAAGAGCGGCTCGATCTGCAGCACCCTGGCGGCGCGGTTGATCCGCTCGGCGATCTCGGCCTTGGGGATGCCGGCGTTCTTCAACCCGAAGCTCAGGTTGCCCTCGACCGTCATCTGCGGATAGAGCGCGTAGCTCTGGAACACCATGCCGATGCCGCGTTTCGACGGCTCTTCCCAGGTCACGTTCTTGCCCTGGATGTGGATCTGCCCGTCGGTCACGTCCAGCAGCCCGGCAATGCAGTTGAGAAGCGTGGACTTGCCGCAGCCGCTTGATCCCAGCAGCACCAGGAATTCGCCCTGGCCGACATCGAGGTTGAGGTCCTTCAGAACCTCCACCGCGCCGAAGCTGAGGTCGAGATGCTTGATTGAAATGCTCGGGTCCATGTCTGCCTCAGCCTTTGACCGCGCCGGCGGCAATGCCGCGCACGAAGAGTTTTCCGGAGACGAAGTAGATGACCAGCGGCACCAGCCCGGTCAGCAGTGTCGCCGCCATGTTGACGTTGTATTCCTTCACGCCCTGCACCGAGTTGACGATATTGTTCAGCTGCACCGTCATCGGGTAGAGATCGGGCTTGGTATAGACCACGCCGAACAGGAAATCGTTCCAAATTCCGGTGACTTGCAGGATCATCGCCACCACGAAGATCGGCAGGGACATCGGCAGCATGATCTGGACATAGATCTGCCAGAACCCGGCGCCATCGACCCGGGCGGCCTTGAACAATTCCTCGGGCAGCGAGGTGAAGTAGTTGCGAAACAAAAGCGTCAGGATCGGCATTCCGAAGATCGAATGCACCATGACCAGCCCGGTGAGCGAGCCGTAGAGCCCCATCTCGCGCAGCAGGATCACGATGGGATAGAGCATCACCTGGTAGGGGATGAAGGCGCCGAAGATCAGGATGGTAAAGAACATGTCGGCGCCCTTGAACCGCCAGTTGGCCAGCGCATATCCATTGACCGATGCGATCACGATCGAGACCACCACCGAGGGCACGGTGATCCTGACCGAGTTCCAGAAGCCGCGCGACAGCCCGTCGCAGTTCAGCCCGGTGCAGGCCTCGGCCCAGGCCTTGACCCAGGGCTCAAAGGTGATTTCGACCGGCGGGGCGAAGATATTGCCCATGCGGATCTCGGGCATGCCCTTGAGCGAGGTGACGACCATCACCCAGAGCGGCAGCAGGTAGTAGAGCGCCACCACGATCAGCGTGCCGTAGATGAAGATGTTGCGGCGCGAGAAGCGGCGGCGCGGTTTCGGCCCGCGCGGCCCGGCCAGCGCGTCGCGCGCGGCGTCCGCGCCCACCACCGTGGCCGAGAGGATACCGGGATCAGACACGTTTCCTGCCTCCGAATTCGAGGAATGCCCAGGGGATCACCACCACCAGCACCGCCAGCAGCATCATCGTCGAGGCGGCAAAGCCCTGGCCCAGGTTCTGGCCCTGGAACATGTAGTCATAGACGTATTTCGCCGGCACCTCCGAGGCGATGCCGGGGCCCCCGCCGGTCTGGGCGACGATCAGGTCGTAGACCTTGACGATGCCGCTGGCGATGATCACCAGCGTGGTGATGAAGACCGGGCGCATCATCGGGATGACGATGAAGACATAGGTCTTCCAGGCCGGGATGCCGTCGACGCGGGAGGCCTTCCAGATGTCCTGGTCGATGCCGCGCAGCCCCGCCAGCATCAGGCACATCACCAGCCCGGTGCCCTGCCAGAGCCCGGCGATCAGCACGCCGTAGATCACGATGCGGGCGTCATAGAGCGGATCGAAGGTGAAGCTTTCCCAGCCGAACCCGCGGATCACCGATTGCACCCCGAAATCCGGGTTCAGCAGCCATTGCCAGACCAGCCCGGTGACGATGAACGACAGCGCGAAAGGATAAAGCAGGATGGTGCGGAAGGTATTCTCGAAGCGGATCTTCTGATCCAGCAGCGCGGCCAGCAGAAAGCCGATCACCAGGCTCAGCACCATCATGCAGATGCCATAGATCAGCAGGTTCTCGATCGAGATCAGCCAGCGCGCGGTGCCCCAGAGCCGCTCGTATTGATCGAGCCCGACGAACTTGGTCTTCGGCAAGAGCTTCGACGAGGTGAAGGAATAGGTCACCGTCCAGGCGGTGCCGCCGACAAAGACCACCATGGCGGTCAGGATCATCGGGATGGCGGCGATCTTGGCCGAGAGGTTGCGGAAAAGCCGGATCGGGCGGGTGGCGGCCATGGGCGTGCCTCGCGCTGAAGAAGGGCGGAAATCCGGCCGGGCCGATGGGCGGCCCGGCCGTCAGGATGGTGCGTGGCGCTCAGTCCTTGCTGGCGACGATCTCGACGAATTGCGCCTGGGCGTCCTCGGCACTGATCGAGGTGTCCTGGAAGAACTGCACGAAGAGGTCGTTCAACTGGTTGTTGGTGTCCTCGGTGTTCAGCATGTTCACATCCGGCATGATCGCCCCCGAGGCCAGGATCTCGAGCCCCTTCTTCATGCAGTCGTTGGCAGCCTCGAGATCGACATCCGAGCGCACCGGCAGGGAGCCTTTCTTGAGGTTGAAGGCGACCTGGGTCTTCGGGTTCAGCAGGGTCGCGGCCAGCGCGTCCTGTGCCGCCTCGATCTCGGCATCGCCGGTCTCGGGGAAATAGAAGGCATCGCCGCCGGTCGAGATCACCTCGTGCACGCCCAGCCCCGGCAGGCAGGTGTAATCCTTGCCCGCGACCTCGCCCGCGACGGCGAATTCGCCCTGCGCCCAGTCGCCCATGATCTGGCCGCCGGCCTGGTCGGTGATGACAAGGTTGGTGGCCTGGTTCCAGTCCTGCACGTTCGAGCCCTGCACCATCTCGCGCATGTCCGAGGCGGCCTTGAAGACCCGCTTCATCTCTTCGCCCGCGGCCAGGTCGGCATCGCCGTCGCCGTAGATCTTCTGCAGCACCTCGGGCCCCGCCAGCGTCGCCATCAGCACGTTGAACGCGCCCGAGCTTTGCCAGGGCTGGCCGCCCAGCGCCATCGGCGTGATCCCGGCCTCGCGCAGCGCCGGGGCGGCGGCGACAAACTCGTCCCAGTTCTTCGGCACCTCGAGCCCGGCCTTTTCAAAGGCGGCATTCGACAGCCAGAGCCATTGCCAGGAATGGATATTGACCGGCGCGCAGTAGATCCGGCCATCGACGGTGCAGGCATCCAGCAGCGAGGGCGGGTTGACGATGTCGCGCCAGCCCTCGGCCTCGGCCACATGGGTCATGTCGCGCAGAAGGCCGGCCTCGATCAGCTCTTCGGCCTGGCGGCCATGGTTGAACTGGAAGGCCGCCATCGGATCGCCGCCGATGATCCGGCTGACCATCACCGGGCGCGCGGTGCCGCCGCCGCCGGCAATCGCGCCGTCGACCCAGGTGTGTTCGGTCTGCTCCTCGAACTCGCGGGCGAACTCGGCCACCGCCGCGGCCTCGCCGCCGGAGGTCCACCAATGGGTCACCTCCAGGTCGGCGGCGGACACCGCACCGGTGGCGCAAAGCGCGGTGGTGGCGGCAAGCGTAGTGCGAAGATGGGTCATCTGGTCCTCCCTGTGGGCCTTTTTTGCGGCCCGTCGTGGTGATCCGGGGTTATCGGTCTGGCGAATCCCCGGGCTCTGAAATCGTTTACATTGACAGTTAAGCAAAGTTGTGACCCCCTGTAAACGATTACATCGACCAATTCGAGGGCAGGGCGGTCCGGCGCGCAAAGGCCGGCCCGCCCCGGGGACAGTGCGGACGGATGACACAGAAAGCGGCCAGAATTCAGGATGTTGCCCTGGCGGCGGGGGTCTCGACCGCCACCGTCAGCCGGGCGCTGTCCAACCCCGACCTGCTGACCGAGGCGACGCGCCGCGCGGTCTTCGACGCCATCCGCACCACCGGCTACCGGGTGAATCGCGCCGCCCGCAACCTGCGCAAACAGCGCGCCGGGGCGGTGCTGGTGCTGGTGCCCAACCTCGGCAATCCGTTCTTTTCGCAGATCCTCGCGGGCATCAGCGCCGGGTTCGCCGGCACCGATTATTCCGTGCTGATCGCCGATACCGCCGACCATCCCGACCGCGAGCGGGTCCTGATCGATTATTTCCGCGACAGCCGGATCGACGGCATGATCTCGCTCGATGGCAGCCTGACCGGCGAGGATCTGGCGCTTTTTGCCCGCGAAGGGGTGGAAGAGCGGATCGTCTTTGCCTGCGAATGGGTGCAGGGTGCGGCTTTTCCCTCGGTGCGCAGCGACAATGAGCGCGGCGCGCGGCTGGCGGTGCGGCACCTGCACGAACTGGGCCACCGCGACATTGCCCATGTCACCGGGCCCAAGGGCAACGTGCTGACCCGGATGCGGCGCGAGGGCATGATGACCGAACGCGAGAGGCTGGGGCTGACGGTGCGCGACGAATGGATCATCCGCGGCGATTTCTCGTTGCAGTCCGGCCATGCCGCCGCCGGGGCGATCCTGGCGATGGCGCATCGGCCGACGGCGGTGTTCTGCGCGTCCGACATGGTGGCCTTCGGGCTGATCGCCGGGCTGACCCGCGGCGGGATCTCGGTGCCCGGCGAGATGTCCGTGGTGGGGTTCGACGATATCGAGATGTCGGAATTCTACGTCCCGGCGCTGACCACGATTCGCCAGCACCGCCGGGAGCTGGGATCAAGAGCGGCGCGGAACCTTCTGAACAGGCTGGACAATGCCGGATCTCTGGCCTGCAGCGCGCCCGAGTTGATCGACGTGGATCTCGTGGTGCGCGCCAGCACCCAAGCGCGCCGGGGCGGGATGCTTCAAGGCTGACCCATCGAACGAAGATGGTCTGGGGCAGGCGTTTGGCGCTCAGCACCCGCGCGGAATCAAGGGCGCAGCCCGCCGCGCATCGTCATGCCGAAGGCATGCCTCCGGCATGACGCGCCCCCACGCGTCGGCGATATGGCTGATGTCCGCACATAGCTGAGGGCTATTGCGGATTTGGCAGCCATAAAGCGCCCTGCAAGACCGTAGGATCGCCAACGCGCGCGCCGGCAATGCGCGGCGCGTCATTCAGCCGACGCGAAAGTCGCCGCCTTGCCAAGATCCTCTGCTTTAACATGGTGTCGTCCCGCTCAGGGTGTCGGGGTCGGAAGCGAGGCTCCGGGTAAACCCATGAGACCAGTTTTTCCCCGACGCCGCCCTTTTGACGCCCGAATCCGGGCATTAAAGTCGCCGCATGTCCGTGCCGATCCTTCTGCTTCTCGCCTCTGTCGCCCTCGGGGTCTTCGCCCATGATTCGGATGCCTCCGGCCCGGGCGATCTTCTGCTGCTTGGCCTGATCACCGGTGTCGCCGCGCTGGTGCTGGTGCTGCGCGACGTCTTTGCCCCCGGCAAGGCGCGGCCCAGAACTTTGGGCCGGCGCAAGCCGTATATCGTGCTGGATGGCTCCAACGTCATGCATTGGGACGGCAAGGCGCCTTCGCTCGACCCGGTGCGCAGCGTCGTCGAGAGGGTGCGGGCCGAGGGGCTGGAGCCGGTGATCTGGTTCGACGCCAATGTCGGCTACAAGATCGGCGACGGTTATCTCGGCCCGGCAGCGCTGGCCCGGCGGCTGGGCTGCGCCAGGGCGCGCGTCCATGTGGCGCCAAAGGGCACGCCCGCCGATCCGCTGCTGCTGCAACACGCGGTCAGCCTGGATGCGCGGGTGGTGTCCAACGACCGCTTCCGCGACTGGCAGGAAGCCTTCCCCGCGCTGGAGCGCGCGGATTTCCTGGTGCGCATGCGGGCGCGGGACCAGTCCGGAACCCTGGAGTTGTAAGCGCCCTCGCGGTCAGGTCATCACATCGGGGGCGTCACGCCCGGTGCGCGCCTGCAACTCGCTGATCTCGCCGATGGCGGCGGCCACGTCCTTCAGCGCCGCCTGCGTCTCGATCGTCAGGTCGCCGTCGGCGGGCATGTAGCGCTCGAGGTAGACCCGCAGGGTCGCGCCCTCGGTGCCGGTGCCCGAGAGCCGCAGCACCGCGCGCGAGCCGCCCTCGAAGAGGATGCGGATGCCCTGGTTCTCGCTGACCGAGCCGTCGACCGGATCGTGATAGGCGAATTGGTCGGCCCCGGTGACTTTCAGCCCGTGCAACTCGGTGCCGGGCAGGTCGGGCAGCCGCGCCTCGAGATCGGCCATCAGGCTGTTGGCGGCGGCGGTGTCCACCGCCTCGTAATCGTGGCGCGAATAGTAGTTGCGGCCATAGGTCTGCCAATGATCCATCAGGATCTCCTTCACCGCGACCTTGCGCGCGGCGAGGATATTGAGCCAGAGCAGCACCGCCCAGAGCCCGTCCTTCTCGCGCACGTGGTCCGACCCGGTGCCGGCACTTTCCTCGCCGCAAAGCGTGGCGCGGCCCGCATCGAGCAGGTTGCCGAAGAATTTCCAGCCCGTGGGCGTCTCGAAACATTCGATGCCCAGCTTCTCGGCCACCCGGTCGCAGGCCTGCGACGTCGGCATCGACCGCGCCACACCGGCCAGCCCGTACGCATAGCCCGGCGCCAGATGCGCGTTCGCGGCCAGCACGGCAAGGCTGTCGGAGGGGGTGACATAGACGCCCTTGCCCAGGATCATGTTGCGGTCGCCATCGCCGTCCGAGGCGGCGGCGAAGTCGGGGCCGTCAGCGCTCATCACCAGATCGACCAGCGGCTTGGCCCAGATCGGGTTGGGGTCGGGGTGGCCCTTGCCGAAATCCTCCAGCGGCACGCCGTTCATCACCGTGCCCTCGGGCGCGCCCAACTCGCCTTCGAGGATCGCCGTTGCATATGGCCCGGTGACCGCATGCATGGCGTCGAATTTCAGGCTGAGCCCGCCGGCGATATGCGCCCGGATGGCGTCGAAATCGAACAGCGTCTGCATCAGCGCAGCGTAATCCTCGACCGGATCGACGATCTCGACCGCCATGCCGCCCAGGTCACTCTCGCCGATGGCGCCAAGGTCGATGTCACCGGTGTCGAGCGTATGATATTCCGACAGTCTTGTCGTCTGGTCATACATCGCCGCCGTCACCTTTTCCGGCGCCGGGCCGCCGTTGGGCGTGTTGAACTTCAGCCCGAAATCCTCGTCGATGCCGCCGGGGTTGTGGCTGGCCGAGAGGATCAGCCCGCCATCGGTGCCGCGCTTGCGGATCAGGTTCGAGGCGGCGGGGGTGGACAGAAGCCCGTTCTGGCCCACGATGGCGCGCTTGGCGCCATTGGCGGCGGCCATGCGCAGGATGGTCTGGATCGCCTCGGCGTTGAAGAACCGCCCGTCGCCGCCGATCACGAAGGTCTTGCCCCCGGCGCCGCCGATGGCGTTGAAGATCGACTGGACAAAGGCTTCGAGATAGCCGGGCGCCATGAAGACGCGGGTCTTCTTGCGCAGGCCCGAGGTGCCGGGTTTCTGGCCATCGAACGGGGTGCAGCTCTGGGTTACTCGGGACATCGCAATGGTCCTTTCTCTGCTGGGGCGGGGGGATGGCGGTCGCCCGCCGACATGGTGCGGGCCGTCTCGGCGATCTCGGGCGCCGTGGCGAAATCCTCGACCGGCAGCGGCGTGCGGCGGCGCCAGTTGGGATGTTCGTCGATGGTGCCGGGCAGGTTGGGCGCCTCGGTCCGGCCGAGGATGTCGTCCAGTTGCACCGCCACCATGGCCGCGGGCGAGCGGGTGAGCGCGCCGTGGATCGCCCGGGCCACGTCCCCGGGGCCGGCGGCATGGGGGATGGCGCAGTGCTGGCGCAGGCTGGCGCGCTGGTGGGCGCGCTGGGAATGGCGCTGCAGCGCGGTGCCCGAGCCGATCCAGCCCATCTCCTGCCAGAGCGCGATATCGGTGCCGTACCAGAAGCCGCGCAGGGTGGGGGTGTCATGGGTGGAAAAACACGCCAGGCTGAAGGGCCGCAGATCGCCCGCCGGATGCAGCCAGCCGTCGTCATGGGCCTCGTATTGCCAGACCGCGTAGGAATAGAGCCCGGCGGCATTCATCCGCTCGCGAAAGCCCGCCGGCACCAGCCCCAGATCCTCGCCCACCACGACGCAGCCCGCAAGATGCGCCTCGATGGCAACCACGGCCAGCAGCGCGTCGAAGGGCTGGGTGACATAGGCGCCGGGGCTGCCGTCATCGGGCAGCCAGAAGCTGCGCATCAGGCCCAGAGCGTGGTCGATGCGGATCAGCCCGCATTTGCCCATCAGCTTGCGCAGCATGGTGCGCAGCGGCGCATAACGCTCGGCCGAGAGCCGCCCGGGCGCATGGGCCACGAGGTTCCAGGACTGGCCCTCGGGGCTGAGCTGATCGGGCGGCGCGCCGATGGTGACGCCGCGCGCGACGGTGGTGTCGTGCATCCAGGACTCGGCGCCGCCGGGCCGCGCGCCGACCGCGAGGTCGAGGTAGAGCCCCAGCGCCATGCCCGCGGCTTTCGCCGTGTCCTGCGCCGCGTCGATCTGGGTTTCGGCCTGCCATTGCAGCCAGCGGTGAAACACGGCGCGTTTGCCCGCGGCCTTGCGCGCCGCCGCACCCGGGGTCTGCAACTTGGCGGGCCATTGGCGGCAATCGGGCCCGTGTTTCTCGCTCAGCGCCTCGAAGGTGGCGAAATCGTCCAGCGCCGCGCCGCGCTCGGCGCAGAAGGCCTTGAAGGCGGCGCTGGGCCGGGTTGCCTTGAAGGCCGCTTCCAGCGCCGGGCGCTGCACCGCGCGGAAGGCGGCATAGTCGATCAGCGCGCTGTCCGGCCCGGGGCCGAGACCGCCCTCAAGCGCGATATGGTCGGAGTTGAAGAACCCGCGATGGGTGGGCGAATAGGGGCTGATGGTGTCCTCCGCCGCCCAGCCCAGCGCCGAGACCGGGTTGATGCCGAGATATTGCGCGCCATGCTGGCCAAGCGCGCGGGCGGCGATGCCGAGGTCGGCGTAGCTGCCCAGCCCGCCGTTGTCGCCCGAACGCATGCCGTAAAGCGCTGCGGTCACGCCCCAGCTGCGGCCATGGCCGGTGGTCTGGGCCAGAAGCGGCGCATGGGGCGGGCGGGCCATCACGAAGCTCTCCTCGGCCCAGCCCGCGCCGGTCAGGTGCAGGGTGTAATAGCCCAGGTTGATGGGCGGCAGCGCCAGCCTGTCCTTGGTCTTGCCCTCTGCCACCGGCGCGCCGGCCTCGTCCAGCAGCACCCAGTCGCAGGGCGCCTCGATCGGCAGGTCCAGCGGCGCATCGGCGCGCAGGATGACCTCGCCCGGCAGGTGGCGTGCGGCCTCGGTTGCGCGATCTTCGGCCAGTGCGTCGGCAACCGCCGCGTCGCTCGCGGCATCCACCCCCAGCGCCGCCAGCAGCGCGCGCAGGGTGGGGACGGGCGTGTCGTGGCGCTGACCGGCGAGGTCGTGAAAGTCGAGATGCACGCCATGGCCCTGCGCCAACCGCCTCAGCGCGGCATCCGGCGTCATTCCCCGGGCTCCTCGCGCAGGACAAAGGCCGTGACCGATTCCGCCGCCACGCGGGTGCGCCGCACATCCATCGCCATCGCCGATTGCTCGGCCTGCGCGGTGTCGATCTTGCGCACCCAGGTCCGGGTGCCGGGATCGGGCAGCACCAGCACCTGCGACCGGGCCTCGCGGTTGAAAGCGATCAGCACGGTGTCCATCGAGGCATTGCCCGGCACGCTTTCGGCACAGCCGCGCAGCACGAGGCAGAGGCTCGACAGCCCCGGGTCGCGCCAGTTCAGGCTGGAGCCGTCAAAGGCCCGCCATTCGACGTCCTTCAGCCCGTCGACCTGGCGCACCGCGCCGTGCAGGAAGGTGTTCTGCCGCACCGCGGCGTGCTCCTTGCGAAACCGGATAAGGGCTGCGGTAAAGGCGATCTGGGCGTCGTCGAGCTTGTCCCATTCGATCCAAGCCGTCGGATTGTCCTGGCAATAGGCGTTGTTGTTGCCGCCCTGGCTGTTGCCGCCTTCATCGCCCGCCAGCAGCATCGGCGTGCCCTGCGACAGCAGCACCGTGGCCAGCATGTTGCGCTGGCGCTGCTTGCGCCCGGCAACGATCAGCGGCAGGTCGGTGTCGCCCTCGACGCCGAAATTGTCGGAATGGTTGGCGTGGTGGCCGTCGTGGTTGTCCTCGCCATTGGCCTCGTTGTGGCGTTCGATATAGGCGGTGGCATCGGCCAGGGTAAAGCCGTCATGCGCAGCCACGAAATTCACCGAGGACCAGGCGCGCCGCCCCTGCTTGTCGAAGAGCGAGGCCGAGCCCAGCAGCGCCGAGCCCAGGTCCTGCGCGCTATGCCCGTCACCGCGCCAGAAGCGGCGCACGGTATCGCGGCTGCGGTCGTTCCACTCGGCGAAGTTCGGCGGGAAGTTGCCCAGCTGATAGCCGCCGGGGCCGATGTCCCAGGGCTCGGCGATCATCTTGACCCCGGCCAGCACCGGGTCCTGGCGCAGCGCGGTCAGGAAGGTGCCGCCCGCCTCGAACCCCTGCCAGCCGCGGCAGAGCGTGGTGGCCAGGTCGAAGCGGAAACCGTCGACGCCCATCGCCTGCACCCAGAAGCGCAAGCTGTCCATGATCATCCGCAGCACGAAGGGATGGCTGACATCCAGCGTATTGCCGCAGCCGGTGTCGTTGACGTAATAGCGCGGCTGGCCGTCGAGCAGCCGGTAATAGGCGGCATTGTCGAGGCCGCGAAAGCACAGGGTAGGCCCCATGTGATCGCCCTCGGCCGAGTGGTTGTAGACCACGTCGAGAATCACCTCGATCCCGGCGGCATGGAAGCGCTCGACCATGGCGCGAAAGCCGCGCACGCCCTTGGGCCCGAAATAGCGCGGCTCGGGGGCGAAGAAGCCGATGGTGTTGTAGCCCCAGTAGTTGACCAGCCCCTTGTCGCGCAGCATGGCTTCCGACTTCAGCGCCTGCACCGGCAGGATCTCGACCGCGTCGACGCCCAGCCGGGTCAGATGCTCGAGCATCGCATCCGAGGCAAAACCGTCATAGGTGCCGCGCTGTTTCTCCGGCACTTCGGGGTGCAGCATGGTGGCGCCCTTGACATGGGCCTCGTAGATCAGCCCGCCGTCATGGCCGCAGGCCAGGGTCCGGGCGTCCATCGGGAAATCGCCCGGATCCGAGACCACCGATTTGGGCACATGGCGCGCGCTGTCGGCGGTGCTGAAGGACATGTCGCCCTCGGGCGCGCCGATCTGGTAGCCATAGGTGGCGCCATGCCCGGTGAAGGCGCCAAAGAACTCGCGGGTATAGGGGTCCAGCAGCAGCTTGTTGGGGTTGAAGCGGTGGCCGCGTTCGGGCGCATGGGGCCCGTCGACCCGGTAGCCATAAAGCGTTCCGGGCCGCAGCCCCGGCACATAGCCGTGCCAGACCGCGCCGGTGCGCTCGGGCAGGGCGATGCGGTGCTCCTCGCGCAGGCCATCGGCCGAGAACAGGCAGAGCGTGACTTTCGAGGCATTCTCGGAAAACACCGCGAAATTGGTGCCGTCGCCGGTGAAATGCGCGCCCAGCCGGTTGGCCCGGCCGGACTGGATGTCGATGGTCATCGGCGCCCTCGTGTTCATTCCGACAGGACCTCTTGATATAGCGCGGCATAGGCCCGTGCCGAGGTGTCCCAGCCCACTTCCTGGCGCATCGCCGCGCGTTGCAGCATCTGCCAGGCGTCGCGGTCGGCATAGGTCCGAAAGACCCGGTCGAGCACCCCGGCGATGCCCTCGGCGCTGACCTCCTCGAACAGAAAGCCGGTGCCGACCCCGGCGCGGAGCGCGGCGAGATTGGCATCGATCACCGTATCGGCCAGCCCGCCGGTGCGCGCCACCACCGGCAATGTGCCGTAGCGCAGCCCGTAAAGCTGGGTCAGCCCGCAAGGCTCGAACCGCGAGGGGATGAGGATCGCGTCGCTGCCGCCCTGCATCAGGTGCGAAAACGCCTCGTCATAGCCGATGTAACAGCCGACCTTGCCGGGGAACTCTTCCGCCGCCGCCTTGAAGGCGGCTTCCAGCTCGGGCGCGCCGGTGCCCAGCACCGCCAGTTGCCCGCCACCCGCGACCAGGTGCGGGATCGCGCCGACCAGCGCGTCCAGCCCCTTCTGCTCGGTCAGCCGGCTGATGACGCAAAAGAGCGGCCCTTGGTGGTCGGGATCGAGCGCCAGTTGCTTGCAGAGCGCCGCGCGATTGCCGGCCTTGCGCGCCAGCGTCTTGCTGTCGAAGGTCTGCGCCAGCGCCTTGTCCTTCGCCGGATTCCAGGCCGCGGTGTCGATGCCGTTGAGGATGCCCGAAAGCACATCGGCGCGCGCCTGCAGGATGCCCTCGAGCCCCATGCCGAACTTCGGCGTCAGGATCTCGCGCGCATAGGTCGGGCTGACGGTGGTGATCCGGTCGGCAAAGGCCAGCCCGGCCTTCAGAAAGGCGACATCGCCGTGATATTCGTAGCCCGCACCGGGATAGAACCAGTCGCCGCGCAGCCCCAACTCGCCCCGGGTATGCCCGCCGAAGCGGCCCGGAAAGGCGATGTTGTGGATCGTCATCACGGTTTTCGGCACCGGCACGCCGGGTTGCTTGAGATAGACCGGCGTCAGCCCGGCCTGCCAGTCATGGGCATGGACCACATCGGGTTTCCAGCCCAGCAGCCCGTCGAAGCTGATCCGCGCCGCCGCCTGGGCCAGCGAGCCGAAGCGGCGGTGATTGTCGTCCCAATCCTTGCCCGCCGGGTCGGAGTAGGGCCCGCCCGGCCGGTCGAAAAGCTGCGGCGCATCGAGCAGCAGCAGGGTCACGCCCTCGGCCTCGACCTCGACCAGCCGCCCGGCCCCGCCGGGCAGGTCGCCGAAGCTCGCCACCTCGGTGCCCCGTGCCACCAGCGGCATCAGCGCCGGATAGGCCGGCAGCACGGTCTTGACGTCGATCCCCAGGGGCCCAAGCGCCCCGGGCAGGGCGCCGGCCACATCCGCCAGCCCGCCGGTCTTGATGAAGGGCGCGCATTCGGAGGTGACCATGAGCACGTTCATCTCAGCCATCGAGCTTGTCGATCATGCTTTGGGTGATCAGGCAGATGCCGTTCTCGGACCGGCGGAACCGGCGCGCATCCTCCTTGGGATCCTCGCCCACCACCAGGCCATCGGGGATCTTGACGCCGCGGTCGATCACCGCGTTCTTGATCTTCGCCTTGCGGCCGATATCGGCATAGGGCAGCACGATCACCCCGTCGAGCTCGGCAAAGCTGTGGGTGCGCACCCCGGTGCTGAGCAGGCAGCGATGCAGCTTTGAGCCCGAGATGATGCAGCCGCCCGAGACCATCGAGGACACCGCCGAGCCGCGGCGGCCTTCCTCGTTGTGGATGAACTTGGCCGGGGGGACCAGCTCGGAATAGGTCCAGATCGGCCAGTCATGCTGGAAGAGGTCAAGCTCGGGCTTGAAATCGGTCAGGTCGATATTGGCCTGCCAATAGGCATCGATGGTGCCGACATCGCGCCAGTAGGGCGTGTCCTCCAGCCCCGAGAGCACGCACGAGCGGCCGAAGGGATGGGCATAGGCGCCGCCCTGGGCGACGATGGCGGGAATGATGTCATGGCCGAAGTCATGGGTGCTGTCGGGGTTCGCCGCATCCTTCTTCAGCACCTCGTAGAGATATTCGGCCTCGAAGACATAGATCCCCATGCTGGCCAGCGCGCGGCTCTCGTCGCCGGGCATGGCGGGCGGGTTCTCGGGCTTTTCGACGAATTCGAGGATCTTGTCGGTGTCGTCGACGCCCATCACGCCAAAGGCCCGGGCCTCGTCGCGCGGCACCTCGATACAGCCCACGGTGACCTTGGCACCAGAGCGCACATGCTGCTCGACCATGATCGAGTAGTCCTGCTTGTAGATATGGTCGCCCGCCAGGATCAGGATGTACTTCGGCCCGTAACCCTTGATGATATTGAGGTTCTGCGTCACCGCATCCGCGGTGCCCTTGTACCAGTTGGTCTCGTCGAGCTGTTGCGAGGCGGGCAGGATATCGAGGCTCTCGTTGCGCTCGGCGCGGAAAAAGCTCCAGCCGCGCTGCAGGTGGCGGATCAGCGAATGCGCCCGGTATTGCGTCGCCACGCAGATCCGCCGCATCCCGGAATTGACCGCGTTGGACAGCGCAAAGTCGATGATCCGGGTCTTGCCGCCGAAATAGACCGCCGGCTTCGCCCGGATATCGGTCATCTCCTTCAATCGGCTGCCGCGCCCGCCCGCCAGCACATAGGCCATGGTCTGTTGTGCAAGAATATGTCTCGGTGTGTCTGTCATCGGGTCCTCCCCTGGTTCCGACAGGAGCCTCTGGTCATTTTCCCTGGAATTTCAGGAACATGGTCGCCAGCGGCGGGATTGTGAGTTCAAGCGACTGCGTGCAGCCATGGGCCGCCTCGGCGGTGGTCCGGCGGGGGCCGGGATTGACCTGGCCCGAGCCGCCGTAAACGGTCGCATCGGTGTTCAGAACCTCCTCCCAGGGGCCTTCGACCGGTACGCCGATCCTGTAGCCGGTGCGCGTGACCGGCGTGAAATTGCACACGACCAGGACAGGGTCGGCGCCGTCCTTGCCGGACCGGACCCAGGAGAAAATGCTCTCTTCCGCATTGCCGCCATCGATCCAGCGGAAGCCCTCGGGTTTGCTGTCCAACTGGTACAGACCCGGCGTCGCGCAATAGAGCCGGTTGAGATCGCGCACCAGCGCCTGCACGCCCTTGTGCGGCGCGAAATCCAGCAGGTGCCAGTCGATGCTGGTCTCGTTGTTCCACTCTTCGGATTGCGCGATCTCGCAGCCCATGAAGAGCAGCTTCTTGCCCGGATGGCCCCACATGAAGCCGTAATAGGCCCGCAGGTTGGCAAAGCGCTGCCAGTCGTCGCCCGGCATCCGCCCCAGCATCGAGCCCTTGCCATGCACCACCTCGTCATGGCTGATCGGCAGCACGAAATTCTCGGAAAAGGCATAGTGCAGCCCGAAGGTCATCTTGTCGTGGTGGTACTTCCGGTTGATCGGGTCTTCGCCCATGTAGCGCAGGGTGTCGTTCATCCAGCCCATGTTCCACTTGAAGCCGAAGCCCAGCCCGCCGGTGTCGGTGGGGGCGCTGACGCCGGGAAAGGCGGTGCTTTCCTCGGCGATGGTCATGATGCCGGGCTGGTCGGCATAGACCGCCTCGTTCATCCGCTGCATGAAGCTGATCGCTTCCAGGTTCTCGCGCCCGCCGTGGACATTGGGCACCCATTCGCCCTCTTTGCGCGAATAGTCGCGATAGAGCATGGAAGCCACCGCATCGACCCGAAGCCCGTCGATGTGGTATTCGTCCAGCCAGAATTTCGCGTTGGCGATCAGGTAGTTGGCCACTTCGACGCGGCCATAGTTGTAGACCAGCGTGTTCCAGTCGGGGTGAAAGCCTTCCTTCGGATCGGCATGCTCGTAAAGCGCCGAGCCGTCGAACCGGCCCAGCCCGTGCTGGTCGGTCGGGAAATGCCCGGGCACCCAGTCGATGATCAGCCCCAGCCCGGCGGCGTGGCAGGCATCGACGAAATGGCGGAAATCCTCGGGTGTGCCAAAGCGCGAGGTCGGCGCGAACAGCCCCACCGGCTGATAGCCCCAGGATCCGCCGAAGGGATATTCGCTGATCGGCGTGGTCTCGATATGGGTGAAGCCCATGTCCTTGACATAGGGCACCAGGACATCCGCCATCTCGCGCCAGGTCAGCGAGCGGCCGTCTTCCTCCGGCACCCGCCGCCAGCTTTCGAGATGCACCTCGTAGACCGAGATCGGCGCGTCGATGCGGTGCGCCTCGGCGCGCGAGGTCATCCAGGGCTTGTCCTGCCAGTCGTAACCGCGCAGGTCGCGCACCACCGAAGCCGTGCGCGGCGGCAGTTCGGCGCCGAATCCCACCGGGTCGGCCTTGAGCGGCAGAAGCTGGCCGCCGGCATCCAGAAGCTCGTACTTGTAGGAGGTGCCGTCGCCGATGCCGCCGATGAAGATCTCGTGCACGCCGGTGGCGCCGCGCCGGCGCATCACGCAGCGCCGCCCGTCCCAGCCGTTGAAATCGCCCACCACCGAGACCCGCTTGGCATTGGGCGCCCAGACCGCGAAATGCGTGCCGTCGACGCCCTCATGGGTCATCACATGGGCGCCCAGCGCGCGCCACAGGTGGCCATGGGTGCCTTCGCCCAGCAGGTATTCGTCGATCTCGCCCAGAACCGGGCCGAAGCCGTAGGGATCGGCCTCGGTCCAGGTCTCGCCGGCGCGGGTCAGGCGCAGGCGATAGGCAAAGCGGCTTTTTCGTCGTGGAATCAGCGCGGCAAAGACGCCGTTGCCCCCTTCGGCCCGGTCGAGCGTCACCACCGGCTTGCCGGTCGCGGCGTCGAGGACCTCCACGCTGTCGGCCTCGGGCCGGAAGGCGCGGATCACCAGTTTGCCGTCGTGGTCGTGCAGGCCCAGCACGGCAAAGGGATTGCCGTGACTGCCCGAGGCCAGCGACGCCGCTTCGTCGGGGTGAATGAGGGGGCTATCCGTCATGCGCTTTTTTCCAATCCTCCCAGGTCCGCCGGGCCCACGCGCCAGATGTCGCGCGCATAGCCCCGGATCGTGCGGTCGGACGAGAACCAGCCCATGTTTGCCGTGTTCTTCAACGCCATGGCCGACCAGCCGGTCTTGTTGCGGTATGCCAGATCGACGCGGCGCTGGGCGTCGAAATAGCTGTCGAAATCGCAGGTCACGAGGAAGTAGTCGTGATCGTAGAGATTGCCGACAAGCTCATGATACCGCGTCACCTCGTCGGGGCAGAACACGCCGTCGACGATCTGGCCCAGGACCCGGCGCAGGCGCGGGCTGGCCTCGATGGCGGCGCGGGCGAAGCCGTGTTCCTGGCGCCGGGCCTCGACCTCGCGGGCGGTCAGGCCGAAGAGAAAGAAGTTCTCGGGCCCCACATGCTCGCGGATCTCGACATTGGCGCCGTCCAGCGTGCCCACGGTCAGCGCGCCGTTCAGGGCGAACTTCATGTTGCCGGTGCCGGACGCCTCCTTGCCCGCGGTCGAGATCTGTTCCGAGAGGTCGGAGGCGGGGATCAGGGTCTCGGCCATGGTGACGTTGTAGTTGGGCGGAAACACCACCTTGAGCAGATCGCCGGTCACCGGGTCGTTGTTGATCTTGGCCGCCACGTCGTTGATCAGCCGGATGATCTGTTTGGCGGTGTGATAGCCCGGCGCCGCCTTGCCGCCGAAGACCTTCACCCGCGGGGTCCATTCCGCCTTGGGATTGTCGCGGATCTCGTTCCAGAGCGCGATGGTCTCGAGAATGTTCATCAACTGGCGCTTGTACTCGTGGATCCGCTTGATCTGGACGTCGAACATCGCGTCGGGGTCGACCCGCACGCCGCAGGTCTCGTCGATCCACTGCGCCAGCTTCACCTTGTTGGTGCGCTTGGCGGCCCGGAAATCGGCCAGGAAGGCCTTGTCGCCGGCCTTGGCGTTGAGTTGCGCCAATTGCTCGAGGTCGGAGACCCAGCCGTCGCCGATCTCGCGGCTGATCAGCTCGCTCAGCGGCTCGTTGCAGGTATAGAGCCAGCGCCGCGGGGTGATGCCGTTGGTCTGGTTGACGATCCGGTCGGGATGGATGCGGTGCAGGTCGGCAAAGACCGTTTCCTTGACCAGTTCGGTGTGCAGCGCGCTGACGCCGTTGACCTTGTGCGCCATGATGAAGGCCAGTTCGCCCATGCGCACCTCGGAATGTTCGATGATGCGCGGGCTGCCGGGGTATTCGGCCTGGTGGGCGGCGTCGATGGCGCGGATGATCTCGAGGTGGCGGGGCAGGACATAGCCCATCAGCCCCTCGTGCCAGCGCTCGAGCGCCTCGGGCAGCAGGGTGTGGTTGGTATAGCCCAGGCATTTGCGGGTGATCTCGATGGCGGCGTCCATCTCGATCCCGTGGTCGTCGACCAGCTGGCGGACAAGCTCGGGGCCGGCAATCGCCGGGTGGGTGTCGTTGAGCTGGATCGCGACGTGATCGGGCAGGGTGGCCAGGTCGTCGTGATCGTAGAGGAAGCGGCGGATCAGGTCCATGATCGAGGCGGCGGTGAAGAAGTATTCCTGCTTCAGCCGCAACTGCTTGCCCGCGTCGGTGGTGTCATCGGGATAGAGCACGCGGCTGATGGTCCGCGCCAGCGCCTCGGAGCGGCCGGCGGCGAGGTAATCGCCGCGGTTGAAACTGTCGAGGTCGAAGACCCCGGCGGGCTTGGCGCCCCAGAGCCGCAGGGTATTGCCCCAGACCCCCTGCCAGCCGATCACCGGCGTGTCATAGGCGGTGGCCAGCACGGTTTCCGAGGGGTGCCAGCGGGCCTTGCCCTCGTGATGCTCGACATGGCCGCCGAAACGGATGCGGTATTTCACTTCCGGGCGCTCGAATTCCCAGGCATGGCGCTGGCTCAGCCAGGTCTCGGCGGTCTCGATCTGCCGGCCGTCCGAGAATTTCTGCTCGAACAGCCCGTGCTCATAGCGGATGCCGTAGCCGTAGGCCGGAATGCCCAGGGTGGCCAGCGAATCCATGAAACAGGCGGCCAGCCGGCCCAGCCCGCCATTGCCCAGCGCCGCATCGGGCTCGTCCAGCACGATCGCGTCGTAGTCCTGGCCGAGGTCCTCGATCGCCGCGCGGGCGATCTTGTCGAGCCCGAGGTTGGAGGCGACATCCTCGACCAGGCGACCGACCAGGAACTCGAGCGACAGGTAATAGACCCGTTTCGCACCGGTCTCGTAGGTCTGTCTGGTGCTGCGATACCAGTGGTCGACCATCCGGTCGCGCAGGGCCAGCGACAGCGCGATCCGCCAGTCATAGACCGAGGCATGGTCGGCGTCCTTGCCCAGCGAATAGCGGATATGGTGAAGGATTTCGTCTTTCATGCGTACAAGCTCACAAGTTTGGCGTTGCGCGACTGTTAGCGCTAAAACGCCTCAAGATCTACCGTGTTCCTGCGGCATTGGCGGAAATGCCACAAGATCAACTCACCTTGCGCGTCCGGCGGGCGCGGGGCAAGGGGCGTCGCGCCTTCAGCGCGCGCAAAGGTGCAGGGCGTCGAGCCCGTGGAAGTGGTAGAGATCGGCGTAGCGCGGCGGCGTCGTGATGTGCAGCCCCGGCAGGCGGTCGAAAAGCACCCGCAGGGCGATCTGCGTCTCCAGCCGCGCCAGCGGCGCGCCGACGCAGAAATGCCGCCCGGCGCCAAAGGCGGCATGCGCCTTGAGCGGGCGGGTCGGGTCGAAAGTGTCGGGGGCGTCCCACATCTGCGGATCGCGCCCGGCGGCGCCCAGCAGAAGGCCGATGCGCTGGCCCCGGCGGATCTCGGCGCGGCCGATCTGCACATCCTCATAGGCCCAGCGGGTGAACATGTGCAGCGGCGGATCAAAGCGCAGGATCTCCTCGACCGTGGCGGCAATCGCCCCGGGGGTCAGCCAGGCAGGATCGGCGCCATGCTCGAGCAGCGCCTTCACCCCGTTGCCCAGGGTATGCACCGTCGCCTCGTGCCCGGCATTGAGCAGCAGAACGCAGGTGGCAATCAGCTCCTCGGCGCTCAGCCGGTCGTCATCGCTGCCGGCCGCGATCAACTGGCTGATCAGGTCGTCCTGCGGCGCGCGGCGCCTGGCGGCGATCAACTCGGAGAGATAGGCGGCAAAGTCGCGTGCCGCGGCATTGGCCGCCTCCTCGATGGCGCGGTCGCGGCGCGCCTGGTACATTGCCACCATGGCATTGGACCAGCCCAGCAGTTGCGGCCCCATGTCCTCGGGCACCCCCAGCAGGCGGGCAATGATGCGCACCGGCACCTGGGTGGCATAGGTGGGGAGCAGGTCGAAGCCGCCCGCGGGCAGCGCGTCGACCAGCGCGTGACAGGTGGCCTCGATCTCGGGCGCCATTGCGGCCACCCGCGCCGAGGTGAAGGCGCGCAGCACCATCTTGCGCAGCCGGGTGTGGCGCGGCGGCTCCAGTTCCAGCATCGAGTTGTCGTCGATGGCGTGAAAATCCTTGAGATGCGGGGGCCGCGGCGCGGGCTGATCGGCGGGGCATTCGCGGCCCAGGCGGCTGTCGCGCAGGGCGGCATTGACGCTGGCGAAGGAAAAGGCGCAATCGATGCCGTAGTCCTGCCAGTGATGCACCGCGCCTTGCGCGCGGGCCGCGGCATAGAAGGGATAGGGGTTCTGGACGAACGCCGGATCGGTCGGGGATTGGGTCAGCATGGCCATGGGCCCATCCTCGCTGCCTGACTTCCCTTTGCAAGCCCTGACGCGCTAATGTGGACCCATGTCAGGCAATTCCTCGTCCATCCGCGGTCTCGCGGCGCTTTACGTCGCGGCCATCGTCGCGATCAGCGCCGGGGTCTGGCATACCGGCTTTCGCCAGGCGCTCGACCAGATCGCCCAGCGCGGTCAGGCCGACCTGTCGCTGGCCGCCGACCGGCTGACCGCGCAGTTGCGCCACCATGTCGAGGTCGCGGTGCTGACCGCCACCCAGCCCGCCCTCGCCGCGCTGCATGCAGGCGGCGACCGGGCGCGGGCCGAGACGCTGCTGCTGGACGTGGCCGGCAAGACCTCGGCGTTGACCATGGTCTATGTCGATACCAGGGGCGCGGTGCTGGCCTCCTCGACCGGGGAGATCCCCGAAGACCTGGCCGAGAGCGGCTATTTCAAACGCGCCATGCAGGGCGCGCTGGGCTCGGGCCATGCCTTCAGCGCGGTCTTCGGCGTGCGCGCCTGGTATTTCGCCGCGCCGGCCTTTGGCGCGGATGGCAAGGTGCGCGGTGCGCTGGTGCTGGGGGTCAATATCGACCGGCTGGAAGAGAACTGGCGCGGCGACCGGCCGACGATCTATTTCCTCGACCGCGAGGGGCTTTTGTTCATCTCCAACCGCTCGGAACTGCTGTTCTGGCAGCGCGCGCCCGGGGCTCTGGGACCGGCGCCGCCCGGTGGCAAGCCGCCCTACAGCGTCAGCGTCGGCGCGCATGAGATCTGGTCGGTGGACTGGTCGCCCTATGTGCCGCGCCGCGCCTTGCATCTGTCCAAGGACCTGCCGGTGGTGCGGATGACGGCCCAGGCGCTGGTCGACACCGGCCCGGCGCTGCGGCTGGCGCTGTGGCAGGCGGCGGCGGTGGCGGCGCTGATGGCCACCTTCGGAGCGCTGCTGTTTCTCGCCGGCGCCCGGCGCCGCACCCTGGCCATGGCCAATGCCCGGCTGGAAAGCCGCGTCACCGCGCGCACCCGCGAGCTGTCGGACACCAATACCGCGCTGCGCCACGAGGTGCATGAGCGGCAGGAGGCGGAAGCAGCACTGAAACGCGCCCAGGCCGACCTGGTGCAGGCCGGCAAGCTCTCGGCGCTGGGCCAGATGTCGGCGGGCATCAGCCACGAGCTGAACCAGCCGCTGATGGCGATCCAGCAATATGCCGAGAATGCCCAGGCCTTCTTCGACCGCGGCAAGCCCGAGACCGCGCGCGCCAACCTCGGGAGGATCGCCGCCATGGCCCGGCGCATGGCGCGGATCATCAAGAACCTGCGCGCCTTTGCCCGCAACGAGTCCGAGCCGATGGGCAAGGTCGACGTGGTGGCGGTGATCGAGGCGGCGGTGGAACTGGCCGAGCCGCGGCTGCGGCAGGGGCGGGTGACGCTTGACTGGGCGCCGCCGGCGGATCCGGTCTGGGTCTGGGGCGGCGAGGTGCGGCTGGGGCAGGTCTTCGTCAACCTGATCTCGAACGCCGCCGATGCCATGGACGGGGCCGAGCGGCGGGTGCTGACCATCACGCTGGACGCGGACACCCGGCCCAGGGTGCGGGTGGCCGACACCGGGCCGGGGATCGCCGATCCCGACCGGATCTTCGATCCGTTCTATTCCACCAAGCAGGTCGGCGGGCCCGATGGCATGGGGCTGGGGCTGTCGATCTCCTACGGGCTGGTGCAGAGCTTCGGCGGCACCATCAAGGGCGCCAATGCGCCCGGCGGCGGGGCGGTCTTTACCGTCGAGCTCGAGCGCTGGAGCGCGGCCGGGGCAAGCGGGGACAAGGCGGCATGAAGCGGGTGTTGCTGGTCGATGACGACGCGGGCCTGCGCGATGCGCTCTGCCAGTCGCTGGAACTGGCGGAGTTCGAGCCCTTGGCGGCCGCCTCCTTCGTCGTGGCCAAGGATCACATCAAGGCGGATTTCGCCGGGGTCGTGCTGTCGGACATCCGCATGCCGGGGCGCGACGGATTTCACCTGCTGGACTATGCCCAGGAGGTCGACCCCGACCTGCCGGTGATCCTGCTGACCGGCGAGGGCGATATTCCGATGGCGGTGCGCGCGCTGGGCGCGGGGGCCTTTGCCTTCCTGGAAAAGCCCTGCGAGACCGCGGAACTGCTCAAGGTGCTGGACCGGGCGCTGAAGGCGCGCGCCATGGTGCTGGAAAACCGCCGCTTCAAACGCCAGATCGAGAAGGGCGACCCGGCGGCAAGGCTGCTGTTCGGCACCTCCGAGCGCGCCGAGGCCCTGCGCGCCCATGTCCGCCAGGTCGCCGCCTCGCGCGCCGAGGCGCTGGTGACCGGGCCGCAAGGCTCGGGCATTTCCAAGGTGGCCGAGGTCATTCACCTGTGTTCGCCCCGCGCCAAGGGGCCCTTCGAGAAACGCGCCGCCCGCACGCTGGACCGCGAGGCCCTGCGCGCGGCCTGGGACCAGGCGGAGGGCGGGGCGCTGTTTCTCGACGGCATCGCCGATCTGCCGGCGGACAGCCAGCTGGAACTGCTCGACCTGCTCGACGGCGGCGGCGACGTGCGGCTGATCGCCGGGGCGGTCGACGGGCTGGACGAGATCTGGGAGGAGGGCGGCTTCAACCCCGATCTCTACTACCGGCTGACGGTCCATCCGGTGCGCGTGCCGGCGCTGTCGGAACGGCCCGAGGATATTCCGGTGCTGTTTCGCCACTATGTCGCCCAGGCCGCCGAACAGGCCGGCATCGCCCCGCCCGAGGTCTCGCCCGGCCATGCCGCGGCGCTGATGGCCCAGACCTGGCCGGGCAATGCGCGCTCGCTGATGTCGGCGGCAATGCGCTTCGTGCTGGGCATGCCCGAGGAAGTGTCGAAAGCCGCGGAAATGGGGCTGGCCGAGCAATTGGCCCAGGTCGAACGCTCGCTTTTGATCGCCGCCCTGGCGCGCCAGAACGGCCGCGCCTCGGAAGCGGCGAAACAGTTGAAACTGCCGCGCAAGACCTTCTACGACAAGCTCGCCCGCTACGGCATCAAGCCCGAGGACTACCGGCGGTGACGCGGCTGGCGTGCGGGGCTCACTCCGACCGCCAGCGGCCTTCCAGCTTTTCCAGTTCCGCCACCCGCTCGGCGGTCTTGGGGTGGCTCATCAGCCAGGCGGGCACGGCGCCGGACCGCTGCGCCGTCAGGGCGTCGAGCTTGTGAAACAGGCTGATCTGCGGCGCCACGCCGATCCCGGCCTTGGTGAGCAGCGCCGCGGCATAGGCATCGGCCTCGTATTCGTCCGAGCGTGACAGCCGCGCCGCCAGCAGCGAGGCCAGCGCATTGGCGATCAGCACGCCGATGCCGGGCAGAAACCGGCTCAGCACCATGCCCAGCGCGGTGCGCAGCGCGTTCTGGCCGGAAAAGTCGATCATCCGCCGGCGCGAATGGCCCAGCGCCACATGGCCCAACTCATGGGCGATCACGCTGGCCAGTTCCTCGGCCGTGACCTCGCCATTGCGGAACTTGCGGTAGAAGCCGCGGGTGATGAAGATCCGCCCGTCGGGGGCGGCCAGCCCGTTGACCGGGTCGATCTCGTAGATATGCACCCGGATCCGCTCGAGATCGAGCGCCGCGGCCATGCGGTCGGTCAGCGCCTTGAGCTTGGGGTCGGCCAGTTCGGTCGACCGCGTGTCCAGCTCCTTGCGCGTGCGCCAGGCCGAGAAGTGATACATGGCCAGCGCGTAGAGGATGGCCAGAAGGATGGGGGTGAACCTCAGCATCTGTCAGATATGGGGGCCGGCGGGGCGGGGACAAGCCTCGATGACAGCGGCGTGCGGGCAAACAGGCGGAAAGCGGGCCGGGTCCGGCGCAGGCTCATCGCCGCGGACCCGTGCTGTCGGCGGCCCGCGCCCGTGCCCGGCGGATCTGCATCCGCAGCATCAGCCCCAGCCCGAGCGCCACCGCCGCCGCCACGAGGAAGCCCGAGGCATTGGCGGCCAGGTCGGCCACCATGCCCAGCTGGTCGGAAAACCCGTAGCCGAGGCCGACGTAGAAGCCGACCCAGATCGCCTCGCCCGCCGCGTCCCAGAGGGTGAAGCGGCCCCAGCCAAGCCCGCTCGCCCCGGCGATGAAGTTGACATAAGGCCCCAGCGGCGCCACCAGCCAGGTCGAGAAGAACACCCCCATCGCGCCGCGCCGCGCCACCAGGTCGCGGGCGCGGTCGATGGTCGGGCGGCGGCTGGGCCAGCGCGCGGCCACCCGGTCGAGCACGCCGGCGCTGCGCCGCCCGATGTGATAGCCGGTCTGGTCGCCCGCGATCGCGCCCAGCCAGGTCCAGACCACCACGTTGCCGAGGTCGAGATCGCCCGCGGCAACAAAGGCGCCGCCCGCCAGCATCAGCAGCGAGGTCGGGATCGGCACCAGCAGGCAGGACAGGAAACACGACACCGCCAGCAGCCAGACGCCGTAATCCGCCACCAGCTCGAACAGCGCGTCGCTCACCGGCCGCGCTCCGGCCGCTCCGGCGCGCGCGCCGCCCGGTGGGCGAGAATGGCGGCCATCACCCTTGCGACCAGATCGTCGAGGCTGATCCCTTCACGCGCCGCCAGGTCGGCCATGGTGACCCGCGGACCGCCGGGTTCCAGCCCGAGGGCGTCCCCCACCACCTTGGGCGGCACATCCCAGGAATGCGCCACGTAGCGCGGTGTCATCCAGGGCTCGATCGCCTGGTTGCGATGGGCCGGATCGGCCCAGTAGATCCAGAACAGGGTGGTGCGCACGGCGAAAAACAGCATCACCGCCAGCGCCAGCACGAAGCCCGCCAGAAGCGCCTTGTTGTCGCGCCATAAAAGCCGCAGCGTTGCGCCCACCGGCCTGCCTCTCCCGCGTCATGCCCCGGGCCAGCCTAGCGCCGCGCGCCGCGCTGTCCACCCCCCCCCTGTGGGTTTTGCGCCGCGCCCTGGCGCGCTCTGGACCGGCGCGATTGACCGGGGCGCTGCCGATAAGGGATAAAAGGTTAACGAGGCAGCAACAAAAAGAGCAGCATGCCCACCTATACCATCCACGCGCTGGGCGAGTCGCAGATGACGCTCTCTGGCGGGGCGCAATTGTCCGGCTTTACCCAGGGCGACGGCTCGCACCTCGTGGGGGTGAGCATCACGCTCAACTCCAACGCCTGGGAGGCGATCGACGTCTTCGACACCGAGAGCAACTTCCAGGATTCCGACAACAGCCAGACGCTGGACGGGGCGCAGAGCTTCGACGGCACCAGCCATGCCAGTGGCCGCCGGGTCGAGGCGGAATACCAGCTCACGGTGCAGGATCCCGACGGCAATAGCTGGACGCTGATCGGCTTCAACATCAACGAACCCGGCGTGACCTCCTATGCCACGGTCGAGGGGCTGGCCTTCATCGGCGGGCCGGGGGGCTTTCCGCCGATCGGCGTGCCCTTGACGGTGATCTCGGCCAGCGAGGGCGGCAGCCGGCCCTATGACGACCTGGCCACGCCGATCTGTTTTCGCTCGGGAAGCCGGATTGCCACGGTGGCGGGGCCGCGGGCGGTCGAGGACCTGGCGCCGGGCGACGAGGTGCGCCTGAAGAACGGCGGCACGGGCCGGGTCGCGCGGGTGCTGGTCCAGCGCTTTCCGGCCTCGGTGGTGGCGCGCGATCCGCGGTTCTGGCCGGTGCGGATCGCCCCCGGTGCGCTGGGCCCGGAGCTTCCGCGCCGCGCAGTCTGGCTGTCGCGCCAGCATCGGGTGATGCTGAGCGACTGGCGCGCGCAGGTCTATTTCGGCGAGGAGGCGATCCTGGTGCCGGTGCACAAGCTGGTCGACGGTGACGGCATCCGGCTGGACCCGCCGGAGGGCGGGGTCACCTATGTGCATGTGGCGCTGGCCGGGCATGAGGTGCTGATCTGCGAAGGGCTGGGGTGCGAGTCCTTTCACGGCGCGGGGGAAGAGGGCCTGGAGGTCTGTTTCGGCGATGTGCCGATCCTGCCGGTTCCGGCGCGCAAGCCGGTCTATGCCGACCGGCGGGTGGCCTGTTTGCGGTAAAGTAGCGTTCGAGCCTGGTGCGAGCCGCGCATCGGCGGGCCGCGGTGCGGCGATCCGACGGTGTTGCGGGGCGCTTTATGGCGGCCAAATCCGAAAAAGCTGCGAGCGTCGCTCCAGCGGTAACCAAATCGCCGTGCCGGGGGGCGGCGTCATGCCAGAGGCATGCCTTCGGCATGACGATGCGCGGCGGCCTGCGGCCTTGACTCCGCGCGGGGTGCTTGGCGGATTGCGTCCGGGGAAACCCTAGCGGGTCAGGGCCTTCATGCCGCTCTCGAGGCCCTGCAAGGTCAGGGGCACCATGGCGCCCTCGAAGATCTCGTGGATCATGCGGATCGACTGGGTGTAGTCCCAATGCGGCTCGGGCACCGGGTTGATCCAGAGGTTCGACGGCCATTGCTCCCGCGCCCTCTGCAACCAGACCTGGCCCGCTTCCTCGTTCCAGTGCTCGTTGGCCCCGCCGGCATAGGCGATCTCGTAAGGTGACATGCTGGCATCGCCGACGAAGATGCACTTGTAGTCCGAGCCGTAGGTGTTGAGCACCTCCCAGGTCGGCGTCACCTCGGACCACCGCCTGCGGTTGTCGCGCCAGACGCCCTCGTAAAGGCAGTTGTGGAAATAGTAGTATTCGAGGTGCTTGAACTCGGTCCGCGCGGCGGAAAAAAGCTCCTCCACCACCCGGATATGCGCGTCCATCGAGCCGCCCACATCGAGAAACAGCACCACCTTGACGGCATTGTGCCGCTCGGGCCGGGTCTTGACGTCGAGATAGCCATGCTCGGCCGTGGCGCGGATGGTGCCGTCGAGGTCAAGCTCCTCCGCCGCGCCGGTGCGTGCCCAGGTGCGCAGCCGCTTCAGCGCCACCTTGATGTTGCGGGTGCCAAGCTCGACCTGGTCGTCGAGGTTGCGGAACTCGCGCTTGTCCCAGACCTTGACGGCGCGCTGATGACGGCTCTCGTCCTGGCCGATGCGCACGCCCTCGGGGTTGTAGCCGTTCGCCCCGAAGGGCGACGTCCCCGCCGTGCCGATCCATTTCGAGCCGCCCTGGTGGCGGCCCTTCTGTTCCTCGAGCCGCTTCTTCAGCGTCTCCATCAGCTTGTCGAACCCGCCAAGCGCCTGGATCTCGGCCATTTCCTCGGGGCTCAGGTGCTTTTCGGCCATCTTGCGCAGCCAGTCCTCCGGCAGGTCGACGGCGTTCAGCACATCCTGCGCGCTGATCTGGTCCAGCCCCTTGAAGCAATGGGCAAAGACCCGGTCGAACTTGTCGAGGTTGCGCTCGTCCTTCACCATCGACACCCGGGCGAGGTAGTAGAAGGCCTCGACATCATAGGTCGCCAGCCCCGCGGTCATGCCGTCGAGGAAGGTCAGGTACTCGCGCAGCGAGACCGGGATGCCGGCGCGTCTCAGGGTGTCGAAGAAGGGAACGAACATCGCCGGCTCAGAGCGCCATGCGGTGCACGATCAGCGTCAGCACAAAGCCCGCCAGCGCGAAGGCCAGCGCATAGATGCCGACGTACTGGACGATGTCCAGCCGCTGTCCGCCGCGCCGCTTGGCGGTCATGCCGCCGATGATGCCGCCGATCACGGCAGCGATGAGTACCAACATGGGGTTTCGTCTCCCGTTCCGGCCGCCTTCGGTCCTGCCGCGGCGGCCGGTGGGGGGGCCTAGCCGCGGGGTCCCTTGAGCGGGCTCAGCGAGGCGATCTCGCGCAGTTTCGCCCGCACCGCCCAATCTGCGCCAAAGCCGTAACGCGCCCAACCCAGAGAGTCCATGCGCACCTCGCGTGCTTCCGACACCCGGCCCATCAGGTCCAGCGCCTCGGCCCGGATCAGCAACAGCGTGGCCAGCAGGGCGGCGTTTTCATAGCGCGCGGCGGTGTCGACATGCGGGCCGACAAGGCTCAGCGCGCGCTCCGGTTCGGCCCGGGTCAGCTCGAGCGCTGCAAGCTGCGAGGCGACATAGGCCTGGTGCAGATCGGCGGCGGGGCTTTGCCGGTAATAGCGGCCCGCGGCTTCGAACTCGGCGCGCGCCTGGTCGGGGTCGGTGGCCAGCATGATGCGGCCCCGGGCATAGTGCGAAAACGCGCGGCGGTGGTCATGCCAGCCCATGGCCGAGGCGACCTTGAGCGCCTCGGTGGCGGCACGCTGGCGCGCGGCAGGGCTGGCGCCGGGGCCCAGCGCGGTCTGTACCGCGTCGATCCAGACCCTTGGCGTGCGGCTCTGACGGCGCACCGGGGCGTTTTCGCCCTGCGGGTTCAGCCGGGCGAGGATGCCGGGCAGGCGGGCCGCGACCTGGCCGCGGGTCATGCCGGCCTTCAGGGCGTCGTCATAGGTGGCGCGCAGGATCAGCATGTCGAAACCGGTCAGCACCGTGTGCACGTTGTCGTCGTTGAACACCGAGTCCGACAGCCGGTAGAGGTCGTTCAGCGGGCCCAGCGACTGCGCCAGTTCCTCGTGCAGGCAATCGCGCATCTCCTGCGGGGTCGAGTCATTGGGCACGAAGATCGCCACCTTCTCGCGCCGGGTGATGCGGGCCCAGTTGAGCTTGGGCGACCGGCGCATCCGCTTGTACTCGGCCAGCGACGCGACATTGGGCACCACGAAACAGGCCGCCATCGGCAGGGCGCGGCGGATCGCGCTGGTGCTGACCGCATGGATGGTCACCGAGGCCGGCTGGTTCGGGGCGACCTGGTGGATGTCCATCGCCGCCTCGCTGCGCATCCGGTGCAGCAGCCGCTTGAGATCGCGGTCAAGCTGGGGCGGGGCGTCGCCGGCGACATTGACCGTGATCGGCCCCTCGAAGCGCGACAATGCGGGCAGGGCGCGCCCGCTTTCCAGCTGGAAGGTCAGGTCGAGGAAATCGCGCGCAATGTCGGAATTCGACCGCACGGCAGGCGCGGGACGCGGCACCGAGAAGGTCTTCATCGCCGGCAGCGTCGAGGTGAGGCTGGCGGCACGGGTCGGCGTCTCGGAGGGTGTCACCGGCATGCAGGCGGAGAGCATCAGATACAGGGGGAGTAGCAGTCGGCGGGTGCGTCGCATGGCTCAGGCTCTCTGATATTTGATGAAAGGGGTCAGCACACCGACGCGGTCGTAAAGATCGCGGGCGGTGTGGTTGAACTCCTGAGTGAGCCAGTAGACAGACGGGGCGCCCTCGGCATCGGCGGCGGCATAGACCGCCTCGATCAGCCGGTGCCCGATACCGCGGCCCCGAAGGTCGGGCGCGGCAAACAGGTCCTGCAGGTAGCAGACCCGCTCCTCCTTCCACCCGTGACGGTGAAACAGGAAATGGGCCAATCCGACGAGCCGCCCGTCATGCTCGGCGACGAGGGCGTGAAACTCGTTCGGATCCGCCTCCAGCATGCGCCGGAAGGCGAGGTCGTGGGTCCGGGCGGGAAGCTCGGTGTCGTAGAACGCCAGGTATTGCCGCCACAGGTCCTGCCATTGCGCCCGGTCGTCGGCGCGCAGACCACGGATGGTGAGGGGAATCCCCGGTGTCTCGTTGGACATTGTATTCTGCCTGCTCTCTCAGATGCCTTAAGACATCCTTCATGGCTTTGTCGCCTTTTGGGTGAGTATATGGCGATTTCCGGGATATCTAAGCCGGAAAAAGGCAACCCGCCGGGGCGGGTCTAAACCGTTGCAATTCAGTCAAAATCCGCGTCAGGCTTGTGGTGGCGCGCGGCGCGATCCACCAGATATTGCGGCGCCGCCGAGGGCCGGTCTTGACGCGCGCGCCCCTCGCGTCATGCGGGCATGGCCGTGACACGGCGCACATCGGGGCAAGGGCGGGGCAAATGCGGCGGCGCGCCGACCGCCGGGCGCGGTCAGCCGGGGCGGGGCGCCGATCCATCGATGGATCGGTCCCGATCTGTCGACAGATCGGCCCCGCGCCTAGCGGCGGCCGCGCGCCATGAAGGCCAGCCGCTCGAAGAGATGCACGTCCTGCTCGTTCTTCAAAAGCGCGCCGTGCAGCTTCGGCAGGGCATTGGCGCCGTCGCGGGCCAGGTCCTCGGGCGTCAGATCCTCGGCCAGCAGCAGCTTCAGCCAGTCCAGCACCTCCGAGGTCGAGGGCTTCTTCTTCAGCCCGGCCTGGTCGCGGATCTCGTAGAACTGGGTCAGCGCGGTGGTCAGCAGCTCGCCCTTGATGCCGGGGTGATGCACCTCGACGATTCGCGCCATGGTCTTTGGGTCGGGAAAGCGGATGTAGTGGAAGAAACAGCGCCGCAGGAAGGCGTCGGGCAGTTCCTTTTCGTTGTTCGAGGTGATGATGACGATCGGGCGATGGCGGGCGCGGATGGTCTCGCCGGTCTCGTAGACGTGGAATTCCATCCGGTCGAGCTCCTGCAACAGGTCGTTGGGAAACTCGATATCCGCCTTGTCGACCTCGTCGATCAGCAGCACCACCTTCTCGTCGGCATCGAAGGCCTGCCAGAGCTTGCCCTTGCGGATGTAGTTGCGCACGTCATGCACCCGTTCCTCGCCCAGCTGGCTGTCGCGCAGGCGCGAAACGGCGTCGTATTCATAGAGGCCCTGTTGCGCCTTGGTGGTGGACTTGACGTTCCACTCCAGCATCTGAAGGCCCAGCGCCGCGGCCACCTGGCGGGCCAGTTCGGTCTTGCCGGTGCCCGGCTCGCCCTTGACCAGAAGCGGGCGTTCCAGCGTCACCGCGGCATTGACCGCGACGGTCAGATCCTCGGTCGCCACATAGCTCTCGGTGCCCTGAAACTTCATGCCTGCTCCTTGATCTGGCTCATGGTGCGGTGCCTACAGATCAGGTTTATTCGCGTCAATCCAGCGCTTTGTGTAGTGACATTCGGCGCGTCAGGGAGTAATCGAAGCCCGCAGGGGTTGCCGGGCGAAAGGAGCTACAAATTGATAGAACCTCAGACCGGCCAAGAAGAGGGAGGGGATATGAAACAGGAAGTGTTTCTGCCCGAGGATTATCGTCCCGCCGAGGACGAACCATTCATGAACGACAAGCAGCTTGAGTATTTTCGTCGCAAGCTGATCCATTGGAAGAACGAGTTGCTCGACGAGACCCGCGACACCATCGAGGGGCTTCAGCAAAGCACGCGCAACATTCCCGACGTCGCCGACCGCGCCAGCGAAGAGACCGACCGCGCCCTGGAACTGCGCACCCGTGACCGACAGCGCAAGCTGGTCGCCAAGATCAACTCGGCCCTGCGCCGGATCGACGAAGGTGAATACGGCTATTGCGAAGTCACCGGCGAGCCGATCTCGCTCAAGCGGCTGGATGCGCGTCCGATCGCCACCATGAGCCTCGAGGCGCAGGAACGCCACGAGCGCCGCGAGAAGGTGCACCGCGACGACTGAGTCCGCGCCGGGGGTGCAGGACCGGGGGTGCAAGAGAGTCATGAAACGCCGGGGCCTGTGCTCCGGCGTTTTCGCGAGACGGGGGAAAAGATGACCCTTCCGGGACTTGATATCTGCATTGTCGGTGGCGGCATCGGCGGGCTGGCGGCTGCGCTGGCGCTGGCCGGGCGCGGCGCGCGGGTCTGCGTGCTGGAACAGGCCGAAGCCATCCGCGAGGTCGGCGCCGGGCTGCAGATCAGCCCCAACGGATTGCGCGTGCTCGAGGCGCTGGGGCTGGCCGATGCGCTTGCCGCCCGCTCGGTCGAGGGCAGGGCGGTCTCGCTGCGCGACTTCCGCGGCGGGGCAGAGGTCGCGCGGCTCGATCTCGGGCGGCTGGGCCCGAAGCAGCGGTATTTCTTTGTCCACCGCGCCGATCTGATCGATCTTCTGGCCGTGGCCGCGCGCGACCGCGGGGTCGAGATCCGGCTGTTGCAGCGGGCCGAGACCATCCGCCCCGGCACCCCGCCCTCGGTGGATCTGTCGACCGGCGACAGCCGCTCGGCGGCGCTGGTGGTGGGGGCGGACGGGCTGCACTCGAAGCTGCGCGACGCGCTGATCGGCCCGGCACCGCCGCAGTTCACCGGCCAGGTCGCCTGGCGCGCGGTAATCCCCAATGTCACCGGCCAGGGGCCGGAGGCGCAGGTCCACATGGGCCCGGGCTGTCACATGGTCAGCTACCCGATGCGCGGCGGATCGGTGCTCAACCTGGTCGCCGTGCAGGAGCGCGAGGCCTGGGCCAAGGAGGGCTGGCATCACCGCGACGACCCGGCCCACCTGCGCGCCGCCTTTGCGACGTTCGGGGGCGCGGTGCCGCGGATGCTGGCGGCGGTCGAGGAGGTGCATCTCTGGGGGCTGTTCCGCCATGCGGTGGCGCCGCGCTGGGTCGGCGGGCATTGCGCGCTGCTGGGCGATGCGGCGCATCCGACGCTGCCCTTCCTGGCGCAGGGGGCGAACATGGCGCTGGAGGATGCCTGGGCGCTGGCCTCGGCGCTGGAAGGACACGACAGCCTCGAGGCGGGGCTGGCCGCCTACCAGGCCGTGCGTCTGCCGCGCTGCAAGCGGATCGTCGCGGCGGCCAGCGACAACGCCTGGAAATACCACCTGCGGCCGGGGCCGTTGCGGTTTGCCGCCCATGTCGCGCTGCGCCTGGGCACGCGGCTGGCGCCGGAGCGGTTCCTGCGGCAGTTCGACTGGCTTTACGGGTTCGACGTGACGCGGCGCGGTTAGGCGGGGCCGGGTCGAGCAGGGCGCAAGCCGCGCATCGTCGGGCCGTGGTGCGGCGATCCGACCTGTGTGCGTGGCGCTTTATCTCACCAAATCCGAAAAAGCTCAGAACGTTGCGCCGACGGCAACCAATCGCCGTGCCGGGGGGCGGCCCGGCGATGCGCGGCGGCTTCGCCGCTGTTCACGCGCTTGGTGCTACGCTCACAGGTCAGTCCGACGGCCAGCTCCGATCCCCGCGCCCTTACCTCATTCCACCACCAGCGCCCGCCGGGCGATCACGATGCGGTCCTGGCCGATCACGTAGCGCAATTCATAGGCGCCGGGCTGGTCGGGCAGGGGCAGGATCATCGGGCTGTCCTCGGCGGTGTACTTGTAGCTCTCGTGCTCGCTGTCCGAGGATTGCGCCCGGGCGATCGAGATGTAATCGCCCTTGAAATCCGGCCCCTCCCACTCGACCGCGAGGGTGCCGCCCGCGGGCCCGGTCTCGGCCGCCGCAAGGCTGGCGGTGACCTCGGTCAGGGTGATCTCGCGGCGCGCCAGGATCGACTGGCCGTTGCTCGAGGCGACGTAGCGCACCTCGTAGACCCCCGGCACCGGCGGTGTGGTGAGCAGCAACGGATTGCCCTGGCGGGTATAGGTATAGGCGTCGTAGCGCGCATCCCCGGGGCGGGCGATGGAGATGAAGTCGTTGGCATAGCCCGGCCCGTCCCACTGCACCACGATCCCGGCGCCGGCGCGGGCGGTTTCGGGGATCTCCAGCGTGGCCTGCACGTCCACCACCTCGATCGGCTGCGACGCGAGGATGGTGGTGTCCTGGTTCATCACGTAGCGCAGCTCGTAGGAGCCGGGCACCAGCGGCATGGTCACCGTCAGCGGCGCGCCCTTGCGGGTATAGGTATAGCCCTCGTAGCCCTTGTCGCCGGGCCGCGCGACCGAGATGTAGTCGTTGGCGTAATCCGGCCCGGTCCAGGCGACCTCGACCTGCTGTCCCGCCGCGGCCTGGGCCGGGGCTTCGAGCGTGGCGCTGATCTCGGTCACCTCCACCGGCAAGGTCGCGAGCACGCGATTGTCCTGGTTCATCACGTAGCGCAATTCGTAGCTGCCCGGCACGGTGGGCATCCGCACCTCGCCCGGGGTGCCCTTGCGGGTATAGGCGTAACTCTCGTAGCCGCTGTCGCCGGGGCGGGCGACCGAGATGTAATCGTTGGGATAATCCGGGCCTTCCCAGGCGACCGGCAGGAGCGATCCGGCCAGCGCGGTGCCTTCGGCCTCCAGCGAAGCGGTGACCTCGGTCACCGTCACCTTGCGGGTCGCCAGCACGGTATTGTCCTGGTTCATCACGTAGCGCAGTTCATAGGCGCCGGGCTGCGAGGGCATCAGCACCTCGGCGGGACTGCCCTTGCGGGTATAGGCGTATTTCTCGTAGCCGCGGTCGTCGATGCGGGCCACCGAGACATAGTCGTTGGCGTAATCCGGCCCCTCCCAGGTGACCGGCAGGACCGAGCCCGCGGGCGCCTCGGGCGCGGCGTCGAGGTTGGCGGTCACCTCGGTCACGGTGATCGGCCGGGTGGCCAGCACCTTGTTGCCGTCCGACAGCATGTAGCGCAACTCGTAGGTGCCGGGGGTGGCGGGCATCAGCAGTTCGAGCGGGGTGCCCTTGCGGGTATAGGTATAGGTCTCGTGCTGGCGGTCGTCGGGGCGCGCCACCGAGACGTAGTCGTTGCGCCCGTTCGGACCCTCCCAGCCGACCTGGATGGTCGATCCGGCAGGCGCGCTGTCGGGCGCCTCGAGGCTGGCGGCGGGCAGCAGCGCGGGCAGCACCAGCGTCACCGTCTGGCCCGTATCGCCGGAGGTGAAGACCTGCTCGGCGCTGGCCTCGTCCTCGGGGCGGATCACGCTGACCTCGTAGTCGCCGGGCAGCAGATCGGCGCTGGCGGTGGCGCCGCGCTCGAAATCGAGGATCGTCCGGTCGCCCTGGACCAGCGTCCAGATCAGCGGCGTGGCGATGCGCGGCCCGCCGTCGCCCTCGGTGGCCTCGAAGCTGACCGTCACCGCCACCGGTTCCGGCGCGGCGGCGACCTCGACCAGTGCCTCGCCCAGTTCACCGGCATTGGCGGCGGTCAGGAAGCGGCCGCCGGTCTCCTCGGCCAGGCATTGCATCTGGCGCAGCGCCTCGGGGTCGGTGACGTCGAAACCCACCACATGGGCGGTGAAATCCACCCCGGTCTCCTGGAGCACCCGCGCCGCGGCGCAGGGGTCGGGGTTGCAGGTCTCGATGCCGTCGGACACCAGGATCACGGTCGCGGCTTCCTCGGTGTAGCGCAGCGCTTCGGCGGCGGCGACCACCGCGTCGGTCATCGGCGTCTTGCCGCGCGGCTGGATGGCGTTCACCGCATCGGCAATCGCCGCCCGCGTGCCGGCCCCGGGCGCCACCAGCGTCTCGATATCGCTGCAATCGCCCTTGGTGCGATGGCCATAGACCGTCAGCCCCAGTTCCTGGTCCTCGGGCAGGGAGGCCAGCAACTGGCCCATCACGCCCTGGGCGATCTCGATCTTGGCAATGCCGTCGATCTGGCCCCACATCGAGCCCGAGCCGTCGAGCACCAGGATCGTGCGCGGACGTTCCTGCGCGGTGAGCGCCATCGGAAACAGCAGGCAAACAGCGATGAAAATGCGAAGTATGGACATGATGCCCCCCAAGGATCAACCAATGCTGCAACCTTGGTCAATGCCGGCGCCGCGATCAAGCCCGGAATGCCCCTGCGCCGCATCGTCGCGCGGCGCCCGGTTATCCACAGCAAATTCGCATATTCCCCGTGACGCATGGTTAATGTTCTGGTAATGTTCCGGTATTGACCGGGGGCATCGCATTGTTTTTCGCGTCGGTTCCACTAACTGTCACCGGGTCAGACGTGGGGATTTCATGGCCGAGTTGAAATATATCGAGGTGCGCGGCGCGCGCGAGCACAACCTCAAATCCATCGACGTGGATATCCCGCGCGACCAACTGGTGGTGATCACCGGGCTGTCGGGCTCGGGCAAGTCGTCGCTGGCCTTCGACACGATCTATGCCGAGGGGCAGCGGCGCTATGTCGAGAGCCTTTCGGCCTATGCGCGCCAGTTCCTCGACATGATGGAAAAGCCCGACGTGGATCACATCACCGGGTTGTCGCCGGCGATCTCGATCGAGCAGAAGACCACCTCGAAGAACCCGCGGTCGACCGTCGGCACGGTGACCGAGATCTACGACTACATGCGGCTGCTTTTCGCCCGCGCCGGGACGCCCTATTCGCCGGCCACCGGCAAGCCGATCGAGGCGCAGCAGGTGCAGGACATGGTCGACCGCGTCATGGCGCTGGAGGACGGCACGCGCGGCTATCTGCTGGCGCCGATCATCCGCGACCGCAAGGGCGAATACCGCAAGGAATTCCTCGAGCTGCGCAAGCAGGGCTTCCAGCGGGTCAAGGTGGACGGGCAGTTCTATGAGCTGGACGAACCGCCGGTGCTGGACAAGAAGTACCGCCATGACATCGACGTGGTGGTCGACCGGATCGTGGTGCGCGAGGGGCTGGAGACGCGGCTGGCCGACAGTTTCCGCACCGCGCTGGACCTCGCCGATGGCATTGCGGTGCTGGAGACAGCGCCCCGTGGCGGCTCATCCAGCCCTGACGGGCAGTCTTCGCCCGAGGAGGAGGTGCAGCGCATCACCTTCTCGGAAAAATTCGCCTGTCCGGTCTCGGGCTTCACCATCTCGGAAATCGAGCCGCGGCTGTTTTCCTTCAACGCCCCGTTCGGCGCCTGCCCGGAATGCGATGGCCTCGGAATGGAGCTGTTCTTCGACGAACGCCTCGTGGTGCCCGATGCCACGCTGAAGATCTACGACGGCGCGCTGGCGCCCTGGCGCAAGGGCAAGAGCCCGTATTTCCTGCAGACCATCGAGGCGCTGGCGAAACACTACGAGTTCGACCGCAACACCCGCTGGAAGGACCTGCCGGCGCATGTCCAGCAGGTCTTTCTCTATGGATCCGGCGACGAGGAGATCGAGTTCCGCTATGACGAGGGCGGGCGGGTCTACCAGATCTCCCGCGTCTTCGAGGGCGTCATTCCCAACATGGAGCGGCGTTACCGCGAGACCGATTCCAACTGGATTCGCGAGGAATTCGAGCGCTACCAGAACAACCGCCATTGCCACGCCTGCGACGGCTACCGTTTGCGCGACGAGGCGCTGGCGGTGAAGATTGCCGGGCTGCACATCGGCCAGGTGGTGCAGATGTCGATCCGCGAGGCCTTTGACTGGTGCAAGCAGGTGCCCGAGCACCTGAGCAACCAGAAGAACGAGATCGCCCGCGCGATTCTGAAGGAGATCCGCGAAAGGCTGGGGTTTCTCAACAACGTCGGCCTCGAATACCTTACGCTGTCGCGCAATGCCGGGACGCTCTCGGGCGGGGAATCGCAGCGCATCCGGCTGGCCTCGCAGATCGGCTCGGGCCTGACGGGCGTGCTCTACGTGCTCGACGAGCCCTCCATCGGGCTGCACCAGCGCGACAATGACCGGCTGCTCGGCACGCTGAAAAACCTGCGCGATCAGGGCAATACGGTGATCGTGGTGGAACACGACGAAGAGGCGATCCGCGAGGCCGATTATGTCTTCGACATCGGCCCCGGCGCAGGTGTCCATGGCGGGCAGGTGGTCAGCCACGGCACGCCCGAGCATGTCGCCGCCGATCCCGCCTCGCTGACCGGGCAGTACCTCTCGGGCCAGCGCGAGATCGCGGTGCCGGCGGAGCGGCGCGCGGGCAATGGCAAATCGGTGACGGTGGTGAAAGCCACCGGCAACAACCTGAAAAAGGTCACGGCGGAGTTCCCGCTGGGTCGGTTCGTCTGCGTCTCGGGCGTGTCGGGCGGCGGCAAATCCACGCTGACCATCGAGACGCTGTTCAAGACCGCTTCGATGCGGCTCAACGGCGCGCGCCAGACGCCCGCACCCTGCGAGACGATCAAGGGGCTGGAACACCTCGACAAGGTCATCGACATCGACCAGCGGCCCATCGGGCGGACTCCGCGGTCGAACCCGGCGACCTATACCGGGGCCTTCACGCCGATCCGCGACTGGTTCGCCGGGCTGCCGGAATCCAAGGCGCGCGGCTACAAGCCCGGGCGGTTCAGTTTCAACGTCAAGGGCGGGCGCTGCGAGGCCTGCCAGGGCGACGGCGTCATCAAGATCGAGATGCACTTTTTGCCGGATGTCTACGTCGAATGCGAGACCTGCAAGGGTGCGCGCTACAACCGCGAGACTCTGGAAATCAAGTTCAAGGGCAAGAGCATAGCCGACGTTCTTGACATGACGGTTGAAGAAGCACAGGGGTTCTTCAAGGCGGTGCCCTCGATCCGCGACAAGATGGATGCGCTGATGCGCGTCGGCCTCGGCTACATCAAGGTCGGCCAGCAGGCGACGACGCTCTCGGGCGGCGAGGCGCAGCGGGTCAAGCTGTCGAAGGAACTGGCGAAACGCTCGACCGGGCGCACGCTCTATATCCTCGACGAGCCGACCACCGGGCTGCATTTCGAGGATGTGCGCAAGCTTCTGGAAGTGCTGCACGAACTGGTGGAGCAGGGCAATACGGTGGTGGTGATCGAGCACAACCTCGATGTCATCAAGACCGCCGACTGGATCATCGACATCGGTCCCGAGGGCGGCGATGGCGGTGGCAAGATCGTTGCCACCGGCACGCCCGAAGAGGTTGCCCGCGTCGAGGCCAGCCATACCGGGCACTACCTGGCCCCGATGCTGAAGACGCGGAAGGTGGCGGCGGAGTGACCGCCGCTACTTCTTCATCTTGCAGGTGCTGATGCCGAAAAGCGCATAGGGCGGGCAGGATCCCATGGCCGCCGTGGCCAGCAGGGCAATGCCCACCACCAGCAGGATCCAGGCAAAGGCGCCCGACACCATGAACCAGGCAATGATCAGCACCGCGCCCAGCACGGCGCGGACGATTCGGTCGGTCTGACCCATATTCTTGGCAAGCATTTTCATGTTCCTCATGTTGCGTTGCCTCCATCATAGCAAAATATTCCCATAATGGAATATGACATGGATCAAACTGTCGTGTCTCAGCCGCGCCCGCGGGTCTCGAACCGCGGCAGCATGGCCGAGAAATCGCGGCCCTTGCCATCCTCGCCCTCGACGAACTGCGCATAGAGATCGCGCGCCGCCTGGCCCATCGGCGTGTCGGCATCCACCGCTTCGGCGGCCTGTTGCGCCAGCCGCAAGTCCTTGAGCATCAGTTCCGCCGCGAAGCCGGGCTTGTAGCCGTTGTCGGCGGGGCTTTTCGGGCCGATGCCGGGCGCGGGGCAATAGGCGTTCATCGACCAGGAGTAGCCCGAGGAGGTCGAGACCACGTCGAACATCGCCTGCCGGTCGAGGCCCAGCTTGTCGGCCAGCGCAAAGGCCTCGCAGGTGGCGATCATGGTGACGCCGAGGATCATGTTGTTGCAGATCTTGGCGGCCTGGCCGTTGCCCGAGGGCCCGCAGAGCACCGCCTTCTGGCCCATCACGTCGAACAGCTCGCGGACGGCGGCAAAGCCCATGTCCGACCCGCCCACCATGAAGGTCAGCGTGCCCGCAGCGGCCCCGGTGACGCCGCCCGAGACCGGCGCGTCCAAGGGCTCGAGCCCGGCCTTCTGCGCCTGGTCGGCCACCGCGCGGGCGCTTTCGACATCGACGGTCGAGCAATCGAGCAGCACCGCGCCGCGGTCCATCGCCGGGATGATCTCATCCGCGACGGATTTCAGGATCGCGCCATTGGGCAGCATGGTGATGACCACCGCGCGCCCCGTCGCGGCCTCGGCCGCGGTTCCGGCCAGGGTCACGCCCTCGATCGCCACCCCGGCGGTGTCGAACCCGGTGACCTCGTGGCCCGCCTTGGCCAGGTTGGCGGCCATCGGCCCGCCCATGTTTCCCAAACCTATGAAGCCGATCTTCATGCGCCTGCCTCCTGTGCAAATGTCAGTTTGTCTCCGACCAGGGGCATCAGGATCCTGGTCACCCGTGCGGCCTCGAGATCGCGCAAGCCGTCGCTCCAGACCGGGGCGCGGTCCTTGTCGATGATGGCGGCGCGAATCCCTTCGAGGAAATCGCCGTCCTCCATGCTGCGCGCGGTAAAGCGGTACTCGGTTTCCAGCGCCTGGCGGATCGTCGCCCCCGGTTGGCGCAGCCGCTTCAGCATCTCCAGCGTGCAGCCCATGGAGAGCGGGCAGTTGCGCGCAATCTGCGCCAGCGCCTCGGCGGCAAACGCGCTATCGGACGCCTCCAGTGCCGTCACCACCTCGCCCAGGGTGTCGCCGGCAAAGAGCGCGTCGATCTCGGCCGCCCTGGCCTTCAGCGGGCTCTCGGGCGGGATCAGGCAGGATTTGTCGAGCATCGACCATTCGCCGGTGCGTTCCAGAACAGCGATCAGGTCGGGCCAGTCGGCCTCGGGGATGTAGCAATCGGCAAAGCCCGCGTGGATCGCATCGCCCGGCCCCATGCGCGCCCCGGTCAGCCCGAGATAGGCGCCCAGCCGCCCCGGCGCGCGGCTCAGGATCAGCGTGCCGCCGACATCCGGGATCAGCCCGATGCCGCATTCCGGCATGGCGATCCTTGCGCTTTCGCCCACCACCCGGTGCGAGCCATGCCCGCCCAGCCCGACGCCGCCGCCCATGGTGAAGCCCTGCATGAAACTGGCCACCGGCTTGGGGTATTCCGCGATCCGGGCGTTCATCCGGTATTCGTCGCGCCAGAAACGCCGGCCATAGTCGAAATTCCCGGCGCGCCCGGTGGCATACATCTCGGCAATGTCGCCCCCGGCGCAGAAGGCCTTGTCGCCCTCGGCATCGATCACCACCACCGCCACCGCGCTGTCGCGCGCCCAGTTCCGGAGCGCGGCGTCGATCTCAAGGCACATCTCGTAGGTCAGGGCGTTCAGCGCCTTGGGCCGCGTCAGGGTGATGCGGCCGGCGCGTCCGACCCGGCGGATATCGACATCGCTCATCGGTTTGCCAGCATGTGGCGCGCGACGATCACGCGCATGATTTCATTGGTGCCTTCGAGGATCTGGTGGACCCGCAGGTCGCGCACCAGTTTCTCGATGCCGTAATCGGCGAGATAGCCGTAACCTCCGTGCAGTTGCAGGCATTGGTCGACCACCTCGCTGCCGGTTTCCGTGACGAATTTCTTCGCCATGGCGCAGAACTTGGTGGCATCGGGCGCGCCGGTGTCCAGCTTCCAGGCCGCCTGGCGCAGGAAGGTGCGGGCGGCCTGCACCTCGATCTCCATGTCGGCGAGGCGGAATTGCAGCGCCTGGAACTGGTCGATCGGCTTGCCGAAGGCGCGGCGCTCGCCCATGTAGCCCAGCGTCAGGTCGAGGCCGGTCTGCGCGGCCCCCAGCGAGCAGGCCGAGATATTGAGCCGCCCGCCATCCAGCCCCGCCATGGCATAGGAAAACCCGCGGCCTTCCTCGCCCAGCAGATTCTCGGAGGCTACCGGGCAGTCGTCCAGTTGCACCTGCCGCGTCGGCTGGCTGCGCCAGCCCATCTTGTCCTCGAGCCCGCCGAAGGACAGCCCCTCGCTGCCGTCCTCGACGATCAGCGCCGAGATGCCTTTCGGCCCGTCCTCGCCGGTCCGGCACATCACCACGTAGGCATCGGAATAGCCGCCGCCCGAGATGAAGGCCTTGGTGCCGGTGACGCGGTAGCCCTCGTTGGTCTTGACCGCCCGGGTCTTCAGCGCCGCCGCGTCCGAGCCCGAGCCGGGTTCGGTCAGGCAATAGGAATAGACCGTGTCCATCGCCAGCCCCGCAGGCAGCAGCCGTGCGCGCATCTCGTCCGAGCCGAAGGCGTCGATCATCTTCACGCACATGTTGTGGATCGACAGGAACGCCGCGACCGAGGGGCAGGCCATCGACAGCGCCTCGAAGACCAGCGTCGCATCCAGCCGCGACAGCCCCGAGCCGCCGCTCTCCTCGCGCACGTAGAGCCCGCCGAGGCCCAGTTCGCCGATCCGCGGCCAGAGGTCCCTGGGGATCGTGCCCGCCTGTTCCCAGTCGCGCGCGAAGGGCGCGATATGCTCCTGGCCAAAGGCATGGGCCATGTCGAAGATGGCGGTCTGTTCTTCGCTGAGTGCGAAATCCATCTGGACGCTCTCCCCCGTTTTGCCAGAAATGAATGACCGTTCAATAATGACGGAAACCCCGCCGCCAATGCAAGCGGATTCTGGTGACCCAGTATGGCACGGCGCGGCGCAAAAGGTCAGGAATACCTGCATGGCGCGGCGGGGGCAGGGGGCGTAAACAGGGGATACGCGATTTGAAAGGACCATTGCCATGCCCCGCCTGATTATTCCCGTTCTCGCCATGAGCGCGCTGATTACCGTCGCCGACGCGCTTTTGTCGGATGCCAAGGCGCAAGTCCCTGTGCCGCAGGTCATCGCATCCGACAGGTGAGCCGCCCGTAGGGTGCGCATTCACTGCGCACCTTGCCCCCGTGCAGGTCAGCGCTCCCCCAGGACCTGCACCCCGCGCGGTGTCAATTGATAGACACCGCGCGACACCCTCTCGAACCAGCCGTAATGATCGTCCGCCATGATCCGGGTGGCCGTCGCGACACCGGTGGCGGCGCGGATCGCGGCGCAGCGTGAGGCGCCGTGCTGTTCGAGAAAACCCGCGATCTTCAGCGCATCCTGCCGATAGGCGGTGACCAGCGGGCTGTTGCGCGCCGCGCCGCCGAGGTTCGGATCGCCCTCGCGGCGGGCAAACTCCCGCAAGAGCCGGGTCTTGCGCGCCTTGACCTGGCGCGGACGGTAAGGCGCGGGGTCGAGATGCACCTCGGTATGGCCATCGGCCAGCCGCACGGTGATCAGCCCCAGGCCCAGCCGCCGGCACAGCGCCTTGTTCTCCTTGAGCGCGCGCAGAAAGCGCTTGCCGCTTTGCCGCGGCACCGCGACATAGACACAATCGGTCATCGCCTGCCGCGCCACCGCCTGGTGAAACAGCGTCAGCGCAAAGCCGGTCTTCAACTCGACCACCACAGGCTCGTCACCCGGCCGGACCGCGACCACATCGGCCGCGCCGATCTCGGCCTTGACCTCGTAGCCCTGGGATTCCAGCAGGGACTTGACGGGCGGGTAAAGCGCGGTTTCCTTCACAGGTCGGCCCGGAAGTCCTCGATCAGGTGGCTGACCACCGCGCGCATCTGAGTGTCGTGATCGGCCCCCGCGGCCTCGGCCGAGGCGCGCACCGCGCGCTGGCGCGTGGATGAGGTGCCGCGGGCAAGGATGGTGCGCAGATGCACCAACTCATCCGCGCAGTCCAGCGCCTCGGCGTCCTCGGCCAGCAGGTCGATCAACTCCTCCACCAGCTCGTCCATCGGCACGATCTCGCCCCGGCCGAAATCGATCAGCCCTTCCTCGATGCCATAGCGCTGCGCGCGCCAGCGGTTCTCGTCGATCAGGAAGCGGTCGTAGATGCGCCAGCGCTGGTTGCGCGTCCTCAGCCGCCAGAGCATCCGCGTCACGCATTGGATCAGCGCCGCCAGGCAGAGCGTATCCTCCAGCCGCGGGCAGACATCGCAGATCCGGGTCTCGAGCGTCGGGAACCGGTGGCTGGGGCGCAGGTCCCACCAGATCTTGGTGCTGTCCTCGATCAGCCCCAGGTCCACCAGCGCCTTGACCGAGCGTTCGTATTCGTCCCAGGAGTTGAGATGCGGCGGCAGCCCGGTGCGCGGCAGGTTGTCGAAGACCGAGATGCGGTAGGAGCCCAGCCCGGTATCCTCGCCCTGCCAGAACGGCGAGGAACACGACAGCGCCAGCAGATGCGGCAGGAAATAACCCAGTTGGCTGAGCAGGTCGGCGCGCATCGCGTCGTCGTTCAGCCCGACATGGACATGCATCCCGCAGATCAGCATCCGCCGCACCACCCCGCCCAGGTCCTGGCGCAACTGGTTATAGCGTTCGCGGTCGGTGTGGTGCTGGCTTTTCCAGTCGGCGAAGGGATGGCAGGAGGCGGCAATCGGCGCGGCCCCGAACTTGGCGGCGCAGTCGGCGATGGTGCCGCGCAGGTGTTGCAGGTCGGCGCGCGCCTCGGCCAGGGTCTTGCAGACGCCGGTGCCGATCTCGATCTGGCATTGCAGGTATTCCGGGCTCACCTGATCGGCCAGCGCCGCCTTGCACTCGGCCATCATCGCATCGGGCACCTGCACCAGCGCGAGCGACTCGCGGTCGACCAGCAGGTATTCCTCTTCGATGCCGATGGTGAAATCCGGCTTGGCCATGGCGTGTCCTTTCCGCGGCGACAGGGGTGCGATCCCCATGACCTTGGCACGACGCTTTCGCCCTAGGCAAGAGACGGGCCGCCCGGTTGCCGGGACGGAGCGGTGGCGGGGGCGGCGGAGGGCATGCGGTCGGGCGCAACCCGGGCGCCGAACAAGTCTTCAATCGACACGTCGAGATAGGCGGCCACCTCCCTCTGGCAGCGAAACACCCCGGAGCACACCGCGTCGAACTGATCGAGCAGCGAGACATACATCCGCGACATGCCGAAGGTCATGTCGTCGGGCGCCCAGATCCCGATCCGGGCATTGACGCTTTGCGCATAATACTGCCGTCGCAATCCGACCAGCGCGTTCATCTGGTCGAAGGTCAGATCGATGTCCGTCACCTCGGCCAGGTCGTAAAACACGTCTCGCGCCAGGTGATCGGGATTGACCTCCAGCAACCGGTCGTAAATCTCCGTGCAATTGGTGACATCCACGACACCGCTCAAGCGCACGATGACAACCTTGTCACCGTTATTCCTGCAAACCGTAATTCCCACCTTTACCCCGCAACCCTGAATGGTACTGAAATAACTCAATATCGTTGATGAAACGTTTTTAAACCGCTTTGGGGGTGCGTCCAAAGTGTTTTAAGAGGTGACTTTACGTCATTTAATAAAGCAAATAATGCCGATTTCGCCCCATCCGCACCCGCCAGGAACGCGAAAGGGCGGCGCCTTTCCGGCGCCGCCCTCCGACAGGAACGGGATATAAAGTCCTCAGTCCATCGCCTTGAAGTTGAACTCGCCGCCGTCCTTGATGCCGGAGAACCAGCGCGCGGTGACGGTCTTGGTCTTGGTGTAGAAGCGGAAGGCGTCGGGGCCGTACTGGTTGAGGTCGCCGAAGGCCGATTTCTTCCAGCCGCCGAAGGTGTGATAGCTCAGCGGCACGGGAATCGGGAAGTTGATGCCGACCATGCCGACATTGACCCGATGGGCAAAGTCGCGCGCGGTATCGCCATCGGCGGTATAGATCGCGGTGCCATTGCCATAGTCATTGTCCATGATCAGGTTCAGCGCGTCCTCGTAAGTGTCCATGCGGACCTGGCTCAGCACCGGGCCGAAGATTTCCTCCTTGTAGATGTCCATCTCGGGCGTCACGTTGTCGAACAGCGAGGGGCCGCAGAAAAACCCGTTCTCGTAGCCCTGTAGCTCGAATCCGCGCCCGTCGATCAGCAGTTTCGCGCCCTGGTCGACGCCCGAGGCGATCAGCCCCTCGATGCGCGCCTTGGCCTGGGCGGTGATGACCGGGCCGTAATCCACCTCGTCCTCCGAGGTATAGGGGCCGACCTTCAGCTTCTCGACCCGCGGCACCAGCTTCTCGATCAGCCGGTCAGCGGTCTCGGCACCCACCGGAACGGCGACCGAGATCGCCATGCAGCGTTCGCCTGCCGCGCCGTAACCCGCGCCCACCAGGGCATCCGCCGCCTTTTCGAGATCGGCGTCGGGCATGATGATCATGTGGTTCTTGGCACCGCCGAAACACTGCGCCCGCTTGCCGTTGGAGCAGGCCCGGCCATAGATATACTGCGCGATCGGGGTCGAGCCGACAAAGCCCACCGCCGCGACGGTCTCGTTGTCGAGGATGGCGTCCACCACTTCCTTGTCGCCATTGACCACCTGCAGGACGCCATCGGGCAGACCGGCCTCTTTCAGCAGTTCCGCCAGCATCAGCGAGGTCGAGGGCACGCGCTCGGACGGCTTGAGGATCATCGCATTGCCCGAGGCCAGCGCCGGGGCCATCTTCCACAGCGGGATCATCGCCGGGAAGTTGAACGGGGTGATGCCGGCGACCACGCCCAGCGGCTGGCGCATGGAGTAAAGGTCGATGCCCGGGCCGCCATTGTCGGTGTATTCGCCCTTGAGCAGGCTCGGCGCGCCCATGCAGACCTCGACCACCTCGAGCCCGCGCTGCACGTCGCCGCGGGCGTCGGGCAGGGTCTTGCCGTGTTCGCGGCTGACCAGCTCGGCCAGCTTGTCCATGTTCTCGTTGATCAGCTGGCCGAATTTCATCATCACCCGGGCGCGGCGCTGCGGGTTGGTGGCACCCCAGCCCTTCTGGGCCTCGGCGGCACGGGCCACCGCCTGGTCCAGCTCGTCCTTGCTCGACAGCTTGACCTGGGCCTGGACCTCGCCGGTGGCGGGGTTCATGACGTCGGCGGTGCGCGACGAGGCGCTTTCGACAAAGGCGCCGTCGATCCAGTTCTTGACGATTTCCATCGTATTCTCCTCAGGGCTTGGGTTGGGCAGACCATAGCCTTGCAAAATACCTGCGTGAAGTGGCAATCTTCCAAAGACATTTTGCAAAACTGCAAAGGCGGGGCAGGGTGGATTCCTGGGACGACATTCGCATCTTTCTGGCCGTGGCGCGGCAGGACAGCCTGTCGGCGGCGGGGCGGAGCCTGCGAATCGATCCGGCCACCGTGGGCCGCCGGATCGCGCGGCTGGAACAGGCGGTGGGCCAGCCGCTCTTTGCCAAGTCGCCGCAGGGCTATGCGCTGACCGATGCCGGCCAGCGGCTGCTGCCCCATGCCGAACGCGCCGAACTGGCCACCCAGGACGCCGCCGAGGCGCTGGCCGGCGGGGCAGGGCAGCTGACCGGCCAGATCCGCATCGGCGCGCCGGATGGCTGCGCCAATTTCATCCTGCCCAGGGTCTGCGCCGCCATGGCGCGCGACAACCCGGAGCTTGAAATCCAGATTCTCTCGCAGCCCCGCGTCGTCAACCTGTCGAAACGCGAGGCGGACCTGGCGATTTCGGTCAGCCGGCCCACCGCCGGGCGGCTGAGCGTGCAGAAGATCACCGACTATCACCTGCATGTGGCCGCCGCCGACAGCTATCTCGCGGCAGCGCCCGCGATCGAGACCGTGGCCGACCTGCGCCATCACCGGGTGGTCGGCTATATCTCGGATATGATCTTCGACCAGGAACTCGACTACCTGTCGGAAATGGCCACCGAGCGGGTGCATCTGGCGTCCAATTCGGTCTCGGTCCAGCTCAACTGGCTGCGCCAGGGCGGCGGGATCGGCATCGTGCATGACTTCGCGCTGCCCTTCGCGCCCGAGTTGCGCAAGGTGCTGACCGGGGCGATCTCGTTGCAGCGCGCCTTCTACCTGGTGCGCCACGCCGATGACCGCCGGCTCGAGCGGATGAACCGCTTTGCAGCGGCGCTGGTGGCCGGAATGCGCGGCGAAGTGGCGCGGCTCGAGGCGCTGGCGCAATAAGATTTCGGGATTGCTTGACAGCAGAATGACTTGCGGGAAAGCTGCACGAAAGGCGTAATGCAAGGAGCACGAGATGCTGGTCCAGCAAATTCTGAAATCCAAGGGCGTGTCATCCGTCGAAACCGTGAGCCCGGACATGCGCGTCTCGGAGGCCGCGGCGATCCTCGCCGACAAGGGTATCGGGACCGTGGTCGTCTCCTCCGATGGGGGCAAGACCGCGGCGGGCATTCTCTCGGAACGCGACATCGTGCGCGAACTGGCCAAAAGCGGCGCGGGCTGCCTGAACGAACCGGTCTCGGCCTACATGACCACCGAATTGCAGACCTGCACCCGCGACGAGCAGACCGACAGCGTGTTGTCGCGGATGACCGAAGGCCGCTTCCGCCACATGCCGGTGGTCGAGGGTGGCGAGATGATCGGGCTGATCTCGCTCGGCGACGTGGTCAAGGCACGGCTGAGCGAATTGGCGATGGAAAAGGACGCGCTGCAAGGCATGATCATGGGGCATTGACCGCCCCGGGCGGATCCGGCAGGAGCCGGACACCGCCACTTCGACGGGACCGCCCGGTTCCGGCCCCAGACACCTCCGGAGGGATGACATGCGCATCGGACTCTACCCCGGCACCTTCGATCCGATCACCGAAGGCCACCTCGACATCATCCGCCGCGCCTCGGCGCTGGTCGACCGGCTGGTGATCGGGGTCGCGATCAACCGCGACAAGGGCCCGCTGTTCGGGCTCGAGGACCGGGTGGCGATGATCGAGGCGGAGGCCGCCAAGCTCTCCGAGCAGACCGGCATCGAGATCGTGGCCCATCCCTTCGAGAACCTGCTGATCGACTGCGCCCGCGACGTGGGCGCCGGGCTGATCATCCGCGGGCTGCGGGCGGTGGCGGATTTCGAGTATGAATATCAGATGGTTGGCATGAACCGCGTGCTGGACGATACGGTCGAGACGGTGTTCCTCATGGCCGAGGCGCGCCACCAGGCGATCGCCTCGAAACTGGTCAAGGAAATCGCCCGCCTGGGCGGCGACGTCAGCAAGTTCGTGACCCCCGCGGTCAACGCCCGCCTGCGCGAGAAATTCGGCTGAGCCCGCAAGGCGCACCCCGCGACACCCCCGCACCACCGCAGTCCCGGACCTGATCCGGGACCTCACACCCCGCCATGCGAGAAATTCGGCCGAGGCCGCAAGGCGCGTCCCCCCGGACACCCTCGCACCACCGCAGTCCCGGACCTGATCCGGGACCTCACACCCCGCCATGCGAGAAATTCGGCCGAACCCGCAAGGCGCCCCCCCGACACCCCGCACCACCGCAGTCCCGGACTTGATCCGGGACCTCACACCCCGCCATGCCCCATGGCCCCCCTTTTACGACGAGACCCGCGCAAAGCGCCGCGTCTGCCAGGTCGGCCAGCCGAGGATCTGGCTGACCGTCACGAAGCGCAGCCCGCGCCGGGACAGCCCGTCGAGCACCCGCGGCATGGCCTCGATGGTGCCGCGGTGGATGTCGTGGCTGAGGATGATGGCGCCCTTGTGCGACCCGGTGAGGATGCGCTGCGCCACCACCGCCGACCCCGGCCGCCGCCAATCCGCCGGATCGACCGACCACAAGACCGTGGGCAGGTTGCGCCGCCCGTTGAGCCAGCCGCGCTGGCGCCGGGTGAAGGCGCCGTAGGGCGGGCGAAAGGTCACCGGAGGCCGCCCGGTCGCGTTCCAGATCGCCATCGTGGTGGCGTCGATCTCTCTCAACACGCCCGCGTCGGAGATCCTGGACAGATCGGGATGCGACCAGGAGTGATTGCCGATCTCATGGCCTTCCTCGGCAATGCGCCGGGCGATCTCTGGCCAGGTTTTCACCCTGTTGCCAATGACATAGAAGGTGGCCTTGAGCCGACGCTCGCGCAGCATGTCCAGCAGCCAGGGCGTGTTGCGCGGATGCGGCCCGTCGTCGAAGGTCAGCGCCACCACCGGCGAGGAGGTCCGCACCGCGGTGATCGTGGCAGCATCGCGCCGGGCGATATCGCTTGGCAGCTTGATGATCGGCCCGGCCGCGGCAAAGGAGGGCAGCATCCCGCCCGCGGCAAATCCGGCCCCTGCAATCAGGGCCTGGCGACGTGTGACTGACAAATTTTCCCTCCCCAGGGGGCGCATGGCAGTGCGCGGCGTTCCGGTCGGCTCCGAGAAAACCCCGGCAAGCCCCGGAATTCAAAGCGAAACCCGCGGGCGGCGTCCGACCCTATGGCGACCCATGCGACCCACCACAGCATCTTGTGGTTTTGCGCCGCGCCCTGTGACCGAAAAGCTGCAACTTTCGCACCGAAGCGGCTTGACGGGGGCCGCGCCTTGGCCTACTCAGCGGCTCACGCGCGGTTGTAGCTCAGTTGGTTAGAGTACCGGCCTGTCACGCCGGGGGTCGCGGGTTCGAGTCCCGTCAACCGCGCCACTTTCCCCCTTGATCCGAGACCGGACCGCCCCCCGATGGTGCGCGGTTGCCTGTCCGTTGACGCGCCTCGACCCTCCCGGCCATCCGCCGATCTCCACCAAAACGGGACTGCGCAACAAAACCCGCCCGGGCGATGGTTTTTCCTGTTGACGCCCTCCGTGCCATCGCCTAATCAGCCCCTCACGCGCGGTTGTAGCTCAGATGGTTAGAGTACCGGCCTGTCACGCCGGGGGTCGCGGGTTCGAGCCCCGTCAACCGCGCCACTTCCCCCCAAAGCACCACCGTGACAGCCGCCCCCGCCGGGGGCGCGCGTCAATAGGTATAGCCCATCGCCGCTTCGACGCTCAGATCCAGCCGCCTGCGCATCCAGGCGCGGTCGGCGTCGGGCATCTCCTCGGGGGTCTCAGGGCGCGTGGCCACCGCCGGTTTGAACCGCGCGCCCAGCCGCTTGGTCACCGGCGTCATCGGCTCTTGCGGCGCGGGCAGCGACAACCCGGCGCTCAGATCGGCGAGGAAGGCCTCGGGTGCTGTCTGCACCGCCTCCATCCGCACGAAGACGCAGGAGGTATGGCGGATCGCATAGCTCAAGAGCGCCGCCATCTTGACCGCGCGCAGCTCGAACAGATCGGCAAACATCGCGCCGGTCACCGGATGCCGGTCGGCCTGCAACGGCTGGCCGCGGTAGTCCGGACCATCGGCCCAGGGGAAATAGCGCGGCCGGTCGACGCGGGTGTCCCAGGGCGCGCGGATGAACTCGGAAAACCCCAGTGCCTGCATGGGCGGGCGGCAGTGCCAGGGCTTGGCATGCATCGACAGCGCCCAACGGTCGGCGGCGCGAAAGGCGCAGACGACGGTGAGGTCGGCCGGGATCGCCAGCATCATCGGCAACCCGTGTTTCCAGCCCAGAACCTCGGAATTGCCCAGCCCGGTATTGGCATCGACCAGCCGCTTGACGAAATTGGTGCCCGACGACCGCTCGCCCATGACCTGGAACCTGCGCGGCGCCGGGCCGGCGTGGCGGATCGCCCAGCCGGTCTGGCCCAGGTCGGTGAGGATTGTGTCGCGCATCGCGGGTTTACCGGGTATTGTTTGGCAAAGTGGTACAGGGGCACAGACCCCCGGGCAAGAGCAGGATCGAGACATGCAGACAACCGCCGCGGCGCTGACAATGGTGCGCGATGACGCGTTTTTCCTCAAGGCCTGGCTCAGGCATTATGGCGGCGCGCTGGGGCTTGAGAATTGCTACGTGGTCAACCACGGGCGGGGGGCGGAGGTGGCCGCTCTGGCGGCGGGGGCCAACGTGATCGGCATTCCCGGCGACCCGCATGCCAATTTCGACATGAAGCGCTGGCGGATGCTCAACAACCTCGTGCAGGGGCTGCGCTGTTACTACGACCATGTGATCGTCGGCGACGTCGACGAGCTTGTGGTGGTCGACCCCGAGGCCGGCGCGACCCTGCTGGAGTTCCTGCGCGACCAGCCGACCCGGCGGGTGCTGACGCCGGTGGGCCTCGAGGTGCTGCACCGGGTGGAGGAAGAGCCCGAGGCGATCGAGGACGCCGTGCTCGGCCCGCGCCGGCACGTGCGGGTGGCGCCGCATTATTCGAAACCTTGCGTGATTTCCAAGGGGGTGAAGATCGCGCGGGGGGGGCATTTTACGCAGGCGGACAAGCTGGTGACGCCGGAGGGGCTGTTGCTGTTTCACCTGAAGTTCTGTGACTTCGGGGCGTATGTCGATGTGATGAACCGGCGCAACGCGGTGACGGAGGCGGTGGGCGGGGATGTGAAAACCGCGTCGATCGGGCGGCACTGGTTTGCCGAGGCGCGGGGGGAGGACCGGGCGGTGTTTGAGGCCTTCGGTCGCCGTGAGGTGGTGCCGTTTGACCTGACCGGGGTGCGGCGGGGGATGCACCGAAGCTGGAAGGCGCGGGGGGAGACCGGATTCTGGCAGTTCGACCGGGGGGAGGACGACCGGATCATGGTGCTGCCGGAGCGGTTTTCCGGACTCCTGTGATCGGCCAAAATGTTTCGCGCGCGAAACATTTTGGTTTGTTAACAGGGGGTTAATGGAGGTTATCTGCGTCGATACAGTTTGACTAATTTAGCGATTAGGTCACAGCGCTGAAGGGTAGTTTTGTGCAATCATATGGAGTTTGGGTTTTCTCGGTAAAATTGGATTGACATCCATCCATGAGTGGTGGTGCATGAACTTTAAGTAGTTTTACGGTGAGCAAATGACGACAATAGGTCTGTATGTCTACCAGATCACGATGCATGACTCTGGAACACATAAACAAGTGGATATGGGTGCCAACGGCGTCGGTAAAACGTTCAGTGACTGCCTGCCACATTTCCTAAAATCGGCTTCTTCTCTTACTCAGAATCAGGCGACTAGTAGAAGTTGGGCAATCGAGCAGAAGCGCACTTCCGCAAACATTTTTGATGGAATCATCAAGTACGGAACATATGGTCACACTTCGGAGATAATAGACCCGAATGCCGGGCAGTCGCTCTTTAATAGAGCGGATCACCACGTCGAGCAAATTCCGCTGTACTATCAATATTTCGTTGATCCTGGAAAAGCGTACGCGATGTGCGCATTTCAATCATTCAAGACCTGGTCCTGCGTTTCGGTTGTGAACGCAGACCTCAATTCAGCGTTCCGAAATTTTTCTGGCGATTCGATGTACCTGAAATTCCACAAAGTGATGCCAAGCGAAATAGCATCCTACGGAAATTCAGAGGTCAAGCGGCTTACATTGGTAAAGCATCGAGTCAAACGTGATAAGTTTGACGTGTTGAATGGGATAAATGTCGATGAAGTGAACGTAGAGATGGATTTTTCCGTGAGGAGGCGCGGGAAACTTGGGAAGTTGAAGGATATTGCCGATCAATTGGACAAGAACTCGGCAAACAATGTCATCAAACAGTCCGGGCTAGATTTCGAGCGAGTAACAGCAACAGTAAGGGTCGGAACCACCTACAAAAAAGTAGGCGTTCTTGGCCCTGCCGTTAACGCCGGAGTAATCGACGTTAGTGATGATGTAGCAGGGTGCTGAAATAGTCCCGCCTCGACAAGGATTTGAGAACGTGATTCACCCTCGGCACGGAAACGGCGGGGGTGAGGATGCGCGGTGTGG
>SBGD01000005.1 GCA_006226775.1 Paracoccaceae bacterium
TTTGCCTGGCTCGACACCGGCACCCATGGCTCGCTGCTCGATGCGGGCAACTTCGTGCGCACGCTCAGCGACCGGCAGGGGATGCAGGTGGGCTGCCCCGAAGAGATCGCCTTCGGCCAGGGCTGGATCGATGCAGAGGCGCTGCGCGCCCGGGCGGAGATGTTTTCCAAGACCGCCTACGGGCGCTATCTTGCGGGGCTCATTCCGCGGCCTGCGGCGGACGGCAGATCACGGTAAGCCCGCCGCGGTTCACCTTGTTGAAGGCGCTGCCCCCGGGGGTGTAGATCGGCGCCTTGCGCCGCGGGATCTCGGGCTTGCCCACCGCGCCGGCAAAGATGATCTCGCCGCCCGCGCGTTCGACCGCCGCGACCAGCGCCTGCGGGGTGAAGAACAGCGTATGCGGATCCTGGCGCGCGCCCTCGAGATGCAGGTAGGAATGCCCGCCCTGCGGCACCTCGATCAGCATCAGCCCATGCGGCCGCAGCGCGCCGAGCAGCAGGCGCAGCGTGTCGATCATCTCTTCCGCCACCAGGTGTTCGATGGTGTGCGAGGCCACGATGACATCGAAATAGGCCTGCGGGATCTCGTCCAGCGTGGCGTATTGCCGGGCGCCGATGTAATCGAGGTACTTCTTGCTTTCGAGATCGGGCTCGAAGGCATGGGGTTCGCGGGTATGGCTGATGTGCAGCATGTAGCCCGGCCCGCTGCCGAAATCGAGCACCCGGTTGAACCGGCCCTCGTGTTTCTTGAGCCGGATGACCTGGTTGCGGGCGCGGGCATAATAGCGCCGCAGCATCTGCGAGCTTTCGCGATGCGCCTCCGAGAAATAGGTCTCGGGATCGACGTCGCGGTCCTTGCGATTGCTCTGGGCGTAATCGTACTGGTAATAGTCTTCCAGGAGTTTTCCGGAATCCGGCACATGGCCCAGCCCGCAAGCGGTGCAATAGAGCAATGTCTGCCCGGAAAAGGGTGCCACGTCGGAGGGATAATCGCTGGAGTAATCCAGGGAATTCGCACCGCAGGCCGGACACAAACGGGTCTTGTTCGGCAATGTAATGGGGGAAAAGGCGTCTGGTTCTGTCTTCATCGGGCTCTTATCCGGTTTTCACTGACATCTCATGACAGGCCCGGTGTTGCAATCGGTCGACGGCATGTTTCTTGCCGTAACCCGGCCCGAACAAGCCTGAAAGTGACGCGCGGCGGCGGGGATCGGGGTGTTTTTTGAAAGTCCCGCTTCCTTGCAGGCGGGGCGGCACCCGGGCCGGGGCGCACTCCGCCGCTGCCCGTCCGCTCCGGCAGGCGGCCCAGGACCGGGGCCCTGCGGGGCTTCGGGCCCGGCCTCCCCCGCCCGCAAATCCGGCGCCGGAGGGGGAAGGCCGGGCCGGGGGCCTTTGCGCCCGGCCCCGCAATTGTCCCCTCCCGGTTGTGGGGCGGCGGCGACCGGGATCCGTCAATAGGTGTTGAGAAAGCTGTAGGCATAGCGGCGCGGCCCGCCGTGGCGGTTCTCGATCCGCAATTCCCCCGGGCCGACCGCCAGCGACGTGCGCCCGTCGGTGCCGGTGGTGCCGGTCAGCACCGTGCTTCCGTGATCCTCCAGGCTGGCGCCCTTGGCCAGGGTCAGCAGCGAGGGCGAGGGGCCGGTGTCATAGGAAAACAGCCCCGAATGCTGGGTCTGGGGAAAATCCGGGTCCACCAGGTTGAGCGCGACCATGCCGCCCGCGCCGGGGGTCGGCACCTGGCCGACCGCGTCATTGGCGACATCGAGGGTGCCCGACATCAGGCAGGGCACCAGCGCGGCGCCGTCGCCCTGGCGCAGGGTCAGCGCCGGGGCCCAGGCGGCGCCGTCGGCGCTGAGCCGGACCTGGAAATCCTCGTCGCCCGCCAGCCCCAGTTCGGCCCGCCCCGACCAGCCCGATTGCAGCACCACCGAGGCGGTATCGCCCGCGGCGGCCTTGTTGATGGTCAGCCGGTGATCGCTTCCCGCATGGCTGAACAGGGCGGCGTCCGAGGCCACCGCCAGCCGGTTGGTGGCATCCGATGTGGTGCCGACGCCAAGCCCGGCGAGGTTCTGCAAGGGCGGCACCACCGCCAGCCAGCTGCCGCCGGAGAACACCCGCAGCTCGCCCTCCTGCTGCCCCCAGGCGCGCCAGCCCTCCTGCGGCGCGATGAAGAGCCAGGCGGCATCGCTGAAACAGGCCAGCTTGCCGTCCTGCCCGGCCCAGGCGCCGGTGGCACCGGACCCCAGCGCATGGGTCTCGCCCTCCGCCGGGGCGGCGGGCGGCGTGGTGGCGTCGAAGCCGGCCACCCCGAGCTGGACCAGCGCGTCCAGCCGGCGCAGCGCCTCGTTGTGGGTGACATGCTTCTGCGCCTGGGACGGTTGCAGGTAAGGCAGCGAGAGAACGGGCGACTGGCTGGACATGGAGCACTCCTTGGGTTGCACCTGTGGCGGCATGGATCCTGCCGCAGCCATATCAGCGCCGGTCTTGCCGCCCGGCAAAGCCGCCGAACGGTCCGTTAACCGTTTGTGACAAGGCCGTTGAGGTCAGGTTTTCGCCAGTTGTCAAAATCCGGGAAGTACGCTAACGAGCGCCTCATGACTCTCGAGGAGAATTGACAGATGTTTGATAACAAAACGGTTTTTATTACAGGAGGGACCGGCAGCTTCGGCAAGAAGTACGTCAAGACTCTGCTGGAGCGCTATTCGGTCAAGAAGATCATCGTCTATTCGCGCGACGAGTTGAAGCAGTTCGAGATGTCGCAGACCTTCAACTCGCCCGAGATGCGGTATTTCATCGGCGACGTGCGCGACCGTGACCGCATGGTCACCGCGATGGAAGGCGTCGATTTCGTCATCCACGCCGCCGCGCTGAAGCAGGTGCCGGCCGCCGAATACAACCCGATGGAATGCATCAAGACCAACATCCACGGGGCCGAGAACGTCATCCACGCCGCCATCACCAACAACGTCAAGAAGGTCGTGGCGCTGTCCACCGACAAGGCGGCCAACCCGATCAACCTCTATGGCGCGACCAAGCTGGCCTCCGACAAGCTGTTTGTCGCCGCCAACAACATGGTGGGCACCAAGCCGACGCGCTTCTCGGTCGCCCGCTACGGCAACGTCGTCGGCTCGCGCGGGTCGGTGGTGCCCTTCTTCGAGAACCTCAAGGCCCAGGGCGCCGAGTCGCTGCCGATCACCGACATGAACATGACCCGCTTCTGGATCTCGCTGCAGCAGGGTGTCGATTTCGTCCTCAAGAATTTCGAGCGGATGTACGGCGGCGAGATCTTCGTGCCGAAGATCCCCTCGGTCCGCGTGCCCGAACTGGCCAAGGCGATCGCGCCTGACCTCGAGCAGCACGTGGTCGGCATCCGCCCCGGCGAGAAGCTGCATGAAATCATGTGCCCCGCCGATGACAGCCACCTGACGCTGGAATTCGGCGATCACTACGTGCTGCAGCCGACCATCAAGTTCTTCGACCGCGAGAACGCCTTCACCACCAATGCGCTCGGCGAAGAAGGCAAGCCCGTGCCGCCGGGCTTCGAGTACAACTCGGGCTCCAACGAGCATTTCCTCAGCGTCGACGAGATCGTCGAATTCAACCGGATGGCGATGGCATGATTCCCTACGGCCGTCAGGACATCACCGAGGCGGATATCGCCGCGGTGCGCGATGTGCTGACCAGCGATTTCATCACCCAGGGCCCCGCGATCGCCGAGTTCGAGACGGGCCTGGCGGCCTATTGCGGCGTGAAGCACGCGGTGGCGATGAGCTCTGCCACCTCGGCGCTGCATGTCGCCTACATGGCGCTGGGGCTGGGGCAGGGCGATCTGCTCTGGACCTCGCCCAATACCTTCGTCGCCACCTCCAATGCCGCGCTCTACTGCGGCGCGGACGTGGATTTCATCGACATCGACCCCGACACCTACAACATCTGCCTCGACACGCTGGAGGCAAAGCTGGCCGAAGCCGAGAAGGCCGGGCGCCTGCCCAAGATCGTGACGCCGGTGCATTTCGCCGGCCAGTGCTGCGACATGGAGCGGCTGGGCGCGCTGAAGGCGAAATACGGCTTTGCCCTGGTCGAGGATGCCAGCCACGCGGTCGGCGGCGACTACCGGAACGGCAAGGTCGGCAATTGCGCCCATTCCGACATCACCATCTTCTCGTTCCACCCGGTCAAGATCATCACCACCGCCGAGGGCGGCATGGCGATGACCAATGACGACGAGCTGGCGGCGGTGATGGCGATGCTGCGCACCCATGGCATCACCCGCGAACCCGAGCGGATGCGCGGCGAAAGCGACGGGCCGTGGTATTACCAGCAGACCCTGCTGGGCTACAATTACCGGATCACCGACCTGCAGGCCGCGCTGGGCCGCAGCCAGATGACCCGGCTGGATAGCTATATCGACGCCCGCCACGCCCGCCGCGAGGTCTATGACCGCGACCTGGCCGACCTGCCGCTGAAACTGCCGTTCCAGGCCGAGTACCAGCGCTCGGGCCTGCATCTCTATCCGGTGCTGGTCACCGATGCCTCGCCGGTCGACCGCAAGACCGCCTTTGCGCGGCTGCGCGAGATGGGGATCGGGGTGAACGTGCTCTATATCCCGGTCTACCTGCAGCCCTGGTACGCCGACCTGGGCTTTGCCCCCGGCCATTGTCCGAATTCCGAGGATTACTACGCCCGGATGATCACCCTGCCGATGTATGCCACGCTGAGCGACACCGACCAGCAGACCGTGATCGAAAGGCTGCACGAGGTTTTCGCAGGCTAGACCGGCCGGAAGTTGCTATAATGGCGCGCGACCGCTTGCGCCGCGCGCCGGGCCTGGGGTATTCCACCCCTGTCTGCGGGCCAGCGGGCCAGAAGACAGGCAGGTCGGTCATATGTTTTTATATGGGTGTTTCGACTTTCGGTGTTTTGCGAGTGAGTATTGATACGCGCCGGTCAAGCGTGCGCCAGCAGGGGTGACGATGGACGTTTCGAAGCAGAGCGATGCAGGGTTCAAGCACAGTGAACTTGGCCGAAAGCTCCTCATCCGGGCGCCCCTGAAGTTCGGTCGCTTTTTTCTCGATCGCTCCAGGCCCGGGGTCGCGCAGCGCATCCTGTCGGTGCCGGCCCGGTTCTTTCCTGACGATCCGCGCGTGCTGCACATGCAGGCCGAGGCCTATGAGGCCAATGGCCAGTACGACCAGGGCGCCCATTTGCGGGCGCTGCGGCTGCGCGGGCTGCTGCCGCCGCATATCAAGAGCAAGAACTTCACCGAGATCCTCAAGATCATGGCCGAGCTCGAGCGCACCTACCGCTCGGGCCAGTACCAGGCCGGGCGGCTGATTGCCCAGCAGATGGTCAGCGATGTCGGCCGCAAGCGCATGTTGCGCTGCGCGCTCAGGGCGCGCGACCGGTTCAAGGAAAGCGCGTTCCTCACCCATCTGATCGCGATCTGCCGGGCGATGGACGGCGATTACCATGCGGCCCACCGCTCTCTGGTGGAGGAGATCGCCCATCCCTTCGATGCGCCCGAGGCGCTGGTGGCCCGCCGCTTCAAGCTCTTGCAGAGCACCTGGCGGGCGGTCGACCAGATCGCCCGGGAACAGATGGACTGGGCCGACGAGGCCGGGTCCTACAAGGGCCTGTTCGATCCGGTCGGCACGGAGTCGCCAAGGCTGGCGATTTCCGCCGGATCGGTCGACAAGAACAAGGTGTTTTCCCGGGAAGCCGAGGAACAGGCCGAGAAGCAGTTCCTGTCGTTCAAGGAACATGCCCTGCAGGGCCGCGACCGCGAGGAATATCTGAGGATCTGCGACGCCGATTTCGCCTCGGCGGCCTCGCTCGGCGGCAAGGTGCGGGCGGTCGAGGAAATGGTCCGCACCGGCATCCGCCATGTGCCGGATTACACCAGCAGCTACGATCTGGCCCGGCAGCGGCTGGCGGATATCGACAGCGAGTTGAGCTGGCTGCTGACCGATGACGCGGTCACCAACCTGACCCAGGCCACCGAGACGGTGCTGACGCTGTGCAGCTGGCTGGCGCTGACCCAGCGGCTGGACATGACCGACAAGGAGGCCCGGATCGTCGCCCGCCTGGAGGCCCTGGCGGATCGTGCCGATCTGTTGTCGGCGCTCTGGCCGGCGCCGCAGGCCATCGTCCGCAACGAGGCCAATACCGAGAGTGCCGGCCATATCGCCGCCAAGCTGGAAAAGATCACGCCGACGATCAACCGCGACATGCAGTTCTATTTCCGCTGGGCGATGACCGCGCAGCAATACAAGAAGGCCGACGCCTTCTTCAAACGCCTGCCGAAGAACCTGCACCGGCGCCACGGGCTGCTGTACTATGCCAATATCCTGCAGCGCCAGTGCCGCTTCAAGGAGGCGCTCAAGATCGTCGGCGAGGTGCACGGGCAGCTCCTGGCCAATCCCAGCGCGCTGAACGGCTATTCCAGCTACAGCCTGATCAAGCGCGCGGGCGAGCTGCGCTTCCTGATCGAGACGGCGACGATCTTCCAGAGCGTGCCGCAGCCCAGGAAACCCAAGGGCGTGCTTCTCGTCGCGCCGCGCAATATCGACCATCTGCGGCGCTATCCGCTGATGGTGCTGGTGGAATTCAAGCGCCGCGGCTGGGCGGTGGTGCCGCTGGTCGAGGGGCTCTTGCCGGTGGAAAAGACCGGCGATCCGGCGATCGACGTGATGAACGGGGCGGTGGGCGCCAATACCCGGATCTCGGGCAAGGCGGCGACGGTGATGGACGAGATCACCGATTTCGTGTCCGATCCGGCAGCGGGCACGCTGCGGTGGGGCGAGATCGACCTGTCGCATTCGGTCTGGGAGGACGCGGCGATCAACCGGCGGCGCCATTCGGTGGTCTATTCCTGCCCGGAAATGCAGAAATACATCGCCAGCCTGGCCGACTGGACCGGCGCGATGGCGCGGGTGCTGCAATATGCCCGGTCCCATTCGCGCAAGTCGGGCCTGACGATGGCCAATATCACGCTGTTCAGCTGCCGTCTGCCGGACACCATTTTCCGCTCCTATTGCGATGTGCATGGCGATCCGGACAATTTCTTCTGCCTGCAGGCGGCGAACGGCTATCAGAACTACTTCACCAATTTCTCGACCAACGTGTCGCAGCGCTTCGTGCTGCGCAACATGACGCGCGCGCCGCATGTGCGCTCGGCCAGTTTCCCGCTGCCGGAGAACTTCGAGGCCTATTACCAGCAGAAGAAGGACGATCTGCCCGCGATCATGGAGCGCTTTGCGCCGATCACCAAGGTCAAGCGGTCGACCGAGGGCACCACCGGGCGCCCGCCCGAGGCCGACGAGCTCGACCAGCGGATCCAGGCCTGGCGGGCGATGGGCGGCAAGGTGGTCTGCGCCTTCGGCAAGGTGGTCTGCGACAGCAACGTGCCCTTCGACGGCGGCCCGGTCCATGCCGACATGCGCGACTGGATCAACCATGCCATCCGGACGGTCCGCGGCAGCAACACGCTGTTGCTGATCAAGCCGCATCCGCATGAGCTCAACAACCAGATCGCCACCTTCCCGACTGAGTACTTCCGCGACCTGATCGAGGAGCCGCTGGGCGACAATGCCGCCTTCCTCGGGCACCGCTGGTTCGACATCCACGACATGCGCTCGCGCATGGATGCCGGGCTGATCTACAACGGCACGACCACGATCGAGCTGGGGCTGCTGGGCATTCCCTGCATCCTGGCGGGCCATTTCGCGCCGATCGATTACCCCATCGGCCATGTCCAGCCGCAGACCCGGGAAGAGTTCGAGGCCTACATGCGGTTCGAGAAACCGCTGGAAGTGGCGCCCGACCTGCGCGAACGCGCGGCGGTCTGGCTGGATTACATGGCCAATGACAATTTCACCCAGCCCTACCGCTTCCATGCCCGGCCGGTGACCAACAAGGTGATCTACCCGCCCTACTGGTTCCAGGAGGATCTCGACAGCTATGCCAAGGGCACCGATACCGCGGTGGCCGAACTGACCGGCCGCGCGCTGGGGGAACGTTTCGAGCCGGGCCATCCCTCGGCGCGGCCCTCGGACACCACGTCGCGCAAACGCGCCTGACCGGCGGGGCGGACGGCCGCCCGCTACCCCCGCGCCAGCCGCTTCAGCAGGTGGCTGGCCAGGTACCAGGCGGCGGCCAGCCGCCCGACCCCGGCATGATTGCGGTACATCCGCCAGGTGCCGCGGGTCGCCTTCCAGCGGTTCGCCGAGAGCGACCCCGGTGTCACGTGATAGACCGCCAGCGGCTCTTGCAGCCCATGCGCCGCCTCGGTGCGCTTGAGCAGGTCGAGCCAGAGCGCGTAGTCCTGGCGCAGCGGCAACAGCGGCATGGCCACCGGCCCCAGCTGGTCGCGGTCGCAGATCGCGGTCAGCACGCCGATGACATTGCCATGGAGCAATCGCTGCCGGTCGACCCGGGCCGGCACCCTGATCTCGCGCCGCCGGTCGCCCTGTTGGCGCCAGAAGCCGGTATAGGTCAGCGCCAGCCCCTCGGTCTCCATCCAGCCCAGCTGCAGGGCAAGCTTGTCCGGCAGCCATTCGTCATCGGCATCGAGAAAGGCGAGATAGCGGCCGCGGGCCACCGCGATCGCCCGGTTGCGCGCCGCCGCGGCGCCGTGCGGCCCGGTCTCCGGCGCGTCGAGCACCCGGATCCGCGGATCGTCCGCCGCCATCTGCCGGGCCAGCGCCGGCGTGCGGTCGGACGAGCCGTCGTCGGCGATCACCAGTTCCCAGTCGCCGCGGGTCTGGGCCCGGACCGAGGTGACCGCCCGGGCCAGGCTGGCCTCGGCGTTCAGCGTCGGCATGATGACCGAAACCGCCGGAACGTGGCGCGCGCGGGCCTGCGCCACCGGCCCCGGCTCTGCCGCGGCGGCGTTTGACACTTGCGGGGTGACGGGATAACGGTGTCCGGAATCGTCCCGCTGCAAGTTCTTCCCCTATTTTTCAGGTATTAGAAAAGATGACCCAAGCCTCGTCCCAAGTGCAAGTGATCGCGGAAATCGGCTGCAATCACAAGGGTGATCTGGATATCGCCAAGGAGTTGATCCGGGTCGCGGCGCATGTCTGCAAGGCCGATGTCGCCAAGTTCCAGAAGCGCCACAACCGCGAGCTTCTGACCCCCGTCGAATACGACACGCCGCATCCGGTGCCGGAAAATGCCTATGGGCCGACCTATGGCGCGCACCGCGAGTTCCTCGAGCTCGATCTCGACCAGCACAAGGACCTGGTCGAGGAATGCCGGGCCAATGGCATCGCCTATTCCACCTCGGTCTGGGACCTGACCTCGGCCAGGGAGATGACGACGCTCAACCCGCCGATGCTGAAGATCCCCTCGGCCACCAACCAGCATTACGAGTTGCAGGGCTATCTCTGCGAGAACTTCGCCGGCGAGATCCATGTCTCGACCGGCATGTCGACCGGCGCGGAGATCGGCAAGCTGGTGGATTTCTACGAAGAGCGCGGCCGCGCCAAGGACCTGGTGGTCTACAGCTGCACCTCGGGCTACCCGGTGGCCTTCGAGGACATCTGCCTGTTCGAGATCAAGTCGCTGATGGAGCGCTTCGGCGACCGGGTGAAGAGCATCGGCTTTTCCGGTCACCACCTGGGCATTGCCGCCGATGTGGCCGCATTGGCGGTGGGCCGGATGATGGAGGCCGAGGGCAAGGGCACCTTCTCGCATATCGAGCGGCACTTCACCCTCGACCGCACCTGGAAGGGCACCGACCATGCCGCCAGCCTCGAGCCCGACGGGCTGCGCCGGCTGTGCCGCGACATCGCCAATGTCGACCGGGCGCTGGCCTTCAAGGGCCAGGAGATCCTGCCGGTGGAACAGGTCCAGCGCGACAAGCTGAAATGGACCGGCGGCAACGCCTGAGCGCGGCCCGGGAGACCGGGTCCGATGCGCCGGGGCGGCCCGTCGGCGCGGTGACGGACCGGCGCCGGATACCCGCATATGGTGACAGCCGATGACCGGCACCGTGATCTTTCGCTGCAATGTCTCGGCCAGTGTCGGGGTCGGCCACCTGATGCGCTGCCGGGAAATGGCGCGCTACCTGGACACGCTTGGCTGGCGCGCGGTGCTGCTGGGCCCGCCCGACAGCCTGCGCCAGCCCGCCGACGCGGCGCTGTTTGCCGCCTGGCACGGCGTCGACGACCGCGGCACCTCGGACGAGGATGCCGCCCGGGTGCTGGCGCTCTGCGAGACCCATGGCACGCGGCACGTGGTGATGGACGATTACCGCGTCGATCCCGGCTACCAGCAGCGGCTGCGCGATGCCGGGCTGCGCTGGCTGCAGCAGTTCGATGCCTCCGCGCCGTGGATGTTCCAGCCCGACCTGCTGGTCAATGCCAGCCCCTATGAGCGGCGCGCGCAATACCTGCCCTGGCTGGTGGATCCGGCCCGCACCGAGACCCTCTTCGGCCCGGCCTATGCGGTGCTGCGCCCGGCCTTTGCCGGGATCGCGGCGCGCGCCGATGGCCGTCCGGTGGCCCGTGTGCTGGTGGCTTTTGGCGGCGGCGACGACCGCGGCGCCATCGACCAGGCGCTGCGGGCCCTTGCCGGGCGGCTGGGCGCGGGGGTGACGCTGGTCATCGTCTCGGGCGCGGGCAATCCCCGGCGCGAGGCGATTGCCGCAGCGGTGGCGGCGCGGCCCGAAGGCCAAGCCGAGTTCCACGTCAACCCGCCCGACATGGCCGGGCTGATGCGGGGTTGCGACCTGGCGCTGATCGGCGGCGGCACGATGAGCTACGAGGCGGCGATCTGCGGGCTGCCCACGGTCTTTGTCGGGCTGGCGCCCAACCAGGAACGGCCCTGCCAGGGCTGGCAGGATCTGACCGGCGCGCCCTTCCTGGGGCTGGTCGGCACGGTGCCGGACGAGACGCTGTACAAAGCGGTCTCGGCACTGGTCGAGGATGACGACCGCCGCCGCGCGATGGCCGCCAAGGGCCGGGCGCTGGTGGACGGGCAGGGGACGCAGCGCCTGACGGATGCGCTTCTCGAACGGGAAAGAGAGACCACATGAGCACGCAAAAAACCATTCTGGTGCTGGGCACCAATGCCGGGCAGGCGGATCTGATCCGCCACATGAAGGACCGCGGCTGGCGGGTGATCGGCGCCTCGCCGGTCAAGGGCGAACCAGGCCAGGCCTTCTGCGACGTGGTCGAGGCGGTCAATATCGTCGACCTCGACGCGCTGGAGGCGGTGGTCGAGGCGCACAAGCCCGATCTGGTCTATTCGATCTCGTCGGACGTGGCGATGAAATCGGTGGTGGCGCTCTCCGAGCGTGTCGGCCTGCCGCATTTCTACGACAGCGCCTTCATCGACCTGCTCGACGACAAGGCCGCGCTGCGCGGTTTTCTGGCCGAGCATGACCTCGGCCCCGTGCCCTTCCGCAAGCTGGCCAGCGCGGCAGAGGCCGAGGGCTGGGACACCTTCCCCTGCATGGTCAAGCCGACCGATGCGCAAGGCCAGCGCGGCGTCGTCCGGGTTGACCGGGCCGCGGATCTGGCCCCGGCGATCGAGGCGGCGGTGGGTTTTTCGCGCAGCAAACAGGCGATTGTCGAGGGCTTCCTCGAAGGCGTCGAGATCTCGTGCAACGTGCTGGTCTGCGGCGGCGAGGTGAAGATGAAGGTGCTGTCGGAGCGTCTGGTGCATGGGCCCCATGCGCTCGGCGTGCCGCGCGGCCACCTGGTGCCCTGCGATGACGTCAGCGAAGACAACCAGCGCGCCGCGCTGGCGCTGGTCGATGGTATCGTCGAAGCCCTGGGCAGTCGCGACGGCGTGCTCTATTTCCAGATGATCGTGACGCCCGAGGGCCCGCGCGTGGTGGAGATTGCGCCGCGGCTGGATGGCTGTCACATGTGGCGGCTGATCCGCGCCGCCGAGGGCGCCGACCTGATCGAGATGGCGATGGATTGCCTGACCGGCGAAGGCACGCCCGCGCAAGTGTCCAACCACGGCGAAGGCGACCGGACGCGCCCGATTGCCGAGCTGATGTTCCAGCAGATGGCCCCGGGCCAGCCCTTCAGCGCCGAGGGTTTCCCGGTGCCCGGCGACGCGCTCCATCACGAGTACCGCTACCAGCCCGGCGAAGAGGTTCGCCCGGTCAATGGCACGCTGGAAGTGGTGGGCTACTACGTGCGGGAACGCACATGAGCCGGACGGTCGCGGTCACCGGCGCCAGCGGGTTCATCGGCGGCTACCTCTGCGCCGCGCTGGAGGCGGCGGGCGACCGGGTGCTGCGGCTGGGCCGCGGCGCGCCTGCCTCGGACACCGACCGGCAGACCGATTATTCCCGCGCCAGCCTGACCGAAGCGCTTGCCGGCGCCGATGCCCTGGTGCACCTGGCCGGCCGCCGGATGACGCGCGAGGATGCGCCGATGGATCTCGGCCCCTTCTGGCAGCCCAACGTGGCGCAGGTCGCCGACCTGGTCGAGGCGTCGCGCGACGTGGGCGTGACGCGCCTCGTGCTGGCCTCGACCATCGCCGTCTATTCCCCGGCCTCGGGCCTGCCCTACCGCGAGGACGCCCCGGCGCGCCCGATCAATGCCTATGCGCTGTCCAAGCTCATGGCCGAGGCGCACCTGGAAATGCTGACCCGCGCCAGGGGGCCCTCTTCGGTGGCGCTGCGCCTGGCGGCGGTCTACGGGGCGGGCGAAAAGGGCACGCCCGCGCTGATGAAATTCGTGGGCCAGGCCCGGGCGGGCGAGACCATCGTGCTGACCGGCAATGCCGATTACCGCATCGACCAGCTTTACGTGCGCGACGCGGTCTCGGCCATCCGCGCGGCGCTGGCCTCGGAGACGCGCGGCGCGGTCAACATCGGCGGCGGCCGGGCCTGGTCGATCGGCGAGATTGCCGAGACCGCGAACGAAGTTTTCGGCAATGCCGGCAATATCCGCTATGACACCGACAGCGAGGCCCCGATGCCCGAGACGGTGATGGCGCTGGACCGCGCCGCCGCCGAGCTTGGCTGGCGGCCGCGTCATGACCTGAGGTCGGGGATGGAAGACTTCCGCGCGACACAGGCAGGGCGTGACTAGCCTTTTGGCACGAAGAGCCTTATTGGGGAATCGCTTTGGCGGGTACAGTGGGAAAAAGATTGTGGAGAAAAGAGTAATGGAGAACAGAACAGGAATTTCCGAATTTCTGCCGCTTGATGACTTTCTGGCTTACCGGAAGCCGGGAGGCGATATCAAGATTGCATCTCCGGACTCGAAGAAGTGGCAAATATTCGGATGCCCGCTGCATCTTTCCGCGGAAGATCTCAAAAGCCGTTTCGACAGCAACTCGATCGACGATTTCCTGCGCCTGGAAGCGCGCCATGCGGTGGGCAATTACGTGATCTGTGCGCTCAGCCGCGGGGTTCTGCGGGTGATCGCCTCTCCGGGCTATTCCGGCGGGTATCTGTATTGCGAGGACGGGGCGCTGTCGGTCGGAAGCATGCTCAGCCCGGTTCTGGGCTGCATGCCCACCGCGCCCAGGATGGATGCCTTCGGCGCCTGCCTGTTCCTGAGCCACGCACCGAAAAGCAACTTCAACCAGTTGCCGCTCAGATCCATGTTCTCCGATGTCTCGCGTCTGCCGCCGGGAAGCTATCTCGAGGTGCGTGCCAGCGGCAAGGCGCAGTTCCGCAACTACCTGTGTGACCCCGACCGGCTGGAACCCCCGCTGACGTTTTACCGCGCGATGAACGAGACGATGGTCAGCGTCGCCGGGTTCTACGAGCGCAATCCAGGCATGAAGGCCGCCTTGATGTTTTCCGGCGGGGTCGACAGCCTGGCGATCTACCTCGGTCTGCGCGAGGTGCTGGGCGCCGAGAACATCGCCCTCTACACGATGGAACATTCCGCGTCGAACGGGCCAGAGCGGGCCTTTCCCGCCGCCGAGGCGTTGAAGGCCAACCTGGAATTCGTCTCGAACGATGTCTTTGCCGATGGCACGATCTTCGAGAAGATCCGGGAAAACATGACGATGGATCTGCCGGCCTACGGCGCGCCGCATGTGGCCCTGATGAACCGGGACATGTCGGACACGATCCTGTTTCACGGCCAGAATTTCGATGCCCTGGCCAATATCCACATGGAGGTGCTGCAGGAAACGCACGAGGTCGGCTATCTGACCGCCGCGGGCAAGCGCATCGCCTATACCGAGACGCGCGACGCCCGGCAGAAATCGGCCTTTCTCAAGAATCTCCAGCTGACCGACAGCTATCTCGAGGACGACCGCTTCCAGGCGCTATCGCTGGATTTCTACCTGGAGCAGCGCCCGGGTCTGATCGCCGATCCGGAACCGGGCCGCAGAGGCGTGTTGCGCGGGTTCCTGTCGTCGCAATATCCCAACCTGCTGTCACGCAGCAAATATCCGATGGATCAGGTGTCCTCGCTGAACAGGGAAATCGCGATCTTCGACGAATATATCGGCCAGGCGGCCTCCGGCGATATCCGCATGTCGGTCGACATGATGCGCTATCTCACCTACACGCAACTGGCCAACAAGCGGATTGCCGGTTTCGAGATCGGCCCGAACACCCGCCCGATGTTCCTGGCAATGTCCGGCCCGCTGACAAGCTATTACCTGGGCCGGCCGCGCAACCTGGCCGAGGCAAGCCAGCCGAAACGCGAGATATATGCCTATGCGCGTCAATTGGCGGGCATTCCCTATCGCAAATTGATCGTCGCCAAGAAGAAGTCCAAGCATCGCAGCTCGGTGACTTCGGAAGATCGTGTCAACATGATGCTGCATGCCTCCTATGACACATTGGATCTGCAGAATTCCGCGGTGATCGATGCGGTCGACAACAGCGCGGCGAAGAAATACCTGCGCAAGCTCTACGACTCGACCACGAAGGCCTGTGCACCCGGAAGCGACGACTTCAATTCGGTCGGCGGATCGATGTTCCAGCGTCAGCTGGCATTGAAGTTCATCAACCTCGAAAAGATCATTCGTGCGGCGCAAACCTATCGCGACACGCATTACACCTGATTCAGACAGCAAGGATTCGAGACCTTCCATGCTCACACTGCGCGAAGAACTCAGCAAGACCCACGGCATTGCCAATGACGGCAGCCCCTTCATCATCGCCGAGATGTCGGGCAATCATAACCAGTCGCTCGACCGGGCGCTGGCGATCGTTGATGCCGCCGCGAAAACCGGGGCCGATGCGATCAAGATCCAGACCTTCACCGCCGACAGCATGACGCTCGACCTCTCGGAGGGCGAGTTCACCATCACCGATCCGAAATCGCTCTGGGTCGGGCGCACGCTCTATGACCTCTATGAGGAGGCCCATACTCCGGCGGACTGGCACAAGCCGATTGCCGACCGCGCCAGGGAACACGGGCTGCTCTTCATGTCGACGCCGTTTTCCGACGATGCGGTGGACCTGCTGGAAAGCCTCGATGCGCCGCTCTACAAGGTGGCCTCCTTCGAGGCGATCGACCTGCCGCTCATCCGCCGGGTGGCGCAGACCGGCAAGCCGATGATCATCTCGACCGGCATGGCCAGCGTGGTCGAGATCGGCGAGGCGGTGGAAACCGCGCGCGACGCCGGCTGCACCAACCTGACGCTGCTGAAATGCACCTCGTCCTATCCGGCAAGCCCCGAGAACACCAACCTGGTCACCATGCCGGTGATCGGCCAGACCTTCGGCACCAACCATGGCCTGTCGGATCACACCATGGGCAACGGGGTGGCGGTGGCGGCGACGGCGCTTGGCGGTTCGGTGATCGAGAAGCACTTCATCCTCGACCGCTCCGAAGGCGGGGTCGACAGCGCCTTTTCGCTGGAACCGGACGAGTTCACCGCGCTGGTCACCGAATGCAAGCGCGCCGCCCAGGCGATGGGCGAGATCTGGTTCGGCGGCACCGCATCGGAACAGGCCGGGCGCAAGAAGCGCCGGTCGCTCTATATCGGCGAGGACATGAAGGCCGGTGACGTGCTGACCGAAAAGACCCTGCGCCGCATCCGTCCGGGCCTGGGCCTGGCGCCGCGCCATTACGACGTGCTGCTGGGCCGCCGGGTGGGCCGCGACGTCAAGCGCGGCACGCCGATGAGCTGGGATCTGCTGGACAGCGAAGGCTGAGACGCGGCCCCCGAATTGCAAATGGGGTCGGTCTCTTGCCTTGTCAGGCCGACCCCCGGCTCCGATCCAGCTCGTCTTCGATCCGCCAGACAGAGCGCACGATCTGTCGGCGCGTCGGTTGCGCCAACGTGTTCCGCAGTCGAACCATTTGCATGACATGGGATCCCTTGAGGACCACCAGGTCACCATGCCCGATGAGGGACCGGATCTCTCTGGACGCCTGCCAGGTATCGTCGAAACTCCTGACGTCCATGCGCCCTGACACTGCGGCTGCCAGATGGGCACTCTGAGGACCGACCGTGATCAGGAGTGCGATACCGGAGGCCTCGATATCCGGCGCCAGGGCGACATGTTTCGCCAATGCGTCGTCGCCAAGCTGCACCATATCGCCCAAGACCAGGACACGTCTCGCAGGAGTCCGCCTTGCCAAGTTTTGCAAAAGAGACCTGACTGTATCCGGCGAGGCGTTCTGTGAATCGTCAATCAATTCGGCCACGTTACCGTTTCCCGGCAGTTCCATGCGCCAGCGTAGTCCCCGCTGTGCTTCCAAAGGCCGGAAAATGGAAAGTGCTTCTGCAGCCTCCCGCAAGGAAATACCCTTGATCCTGGCCACACCAAGGGCGAAGCATGCGGCTATGGCATAATGCCGATCCGATCGCGACAGGGTGAGATTGATACTGTCATCGTGGACCCGAACCGTGGCAACGCCGCGGCGATTGATCTCTTCGTGTTTGACAAGCTGAATATCGTCATGGGGATCAACGCCGACCGACCAGTAATTGCCATTGAGTTTCTCGAACGCCTGAGCTTGCAACCGCTCGTCAAGGTCAAGCGCCGCCCTTCCGATCAATGCCACGCCCGATCCGGCATGATCGAAAATCCCGGCCTTTTCCAGAAGCAACTCCCGTTGATCGGCATAGTTCTCCAGGTGCGAATCCGCGACCGTCGTCAGAATCGGTATATCGGGTTGTGCCAATGCGATGTTCTCACCCATCGTGCCGGGGATCGATATTCCGATTTCAAGAACGCAATCGGTGGCAAAGGGGGGGATCGACGCCAAGGTTTCGGAGATGCCGCTCAGCGCATTCCTGTTGTCGATCGCGGTGCTCGTTGGCCCGAAAGACCCCAGCATCTGGGCAATCATTTCACGGGTCGTGGTCTTGCCATAGCTTCCCGTGACACCGACAAGATGGCCTGACAGACGTTGGCGCCCGGCTTTTGCCAGTGCAAGGAACGCCGCCCGACGGTCCGGGCAGTAGAAAACCGGTGCCAGGTTCGGCAACTCGATGATATCCGGATCGTCGGTGATTGCCGCCGAGGCCCCGTGGAAAAGCGCATTCGAAATGATGGCGCCTTGATCCCTGGTTGCGATTTCGGGGTCCTTGAGGACAGCGGCTTCGTTCATGATCGCGGGAATCACAAGCGTGCCCGATCCCGCCGACAAGGCGTGAAAACTCACCGTCTCGATGGGGCGCATCCACTCCGGACCGGATATCTGAACCAGATCCGGCAAGGCGTCCAACAGTCGGGCCTTTGTCCACAGGATCGAGCGTTGTACGGTCGGAGGGCCGAAATGTGCGCCACGTAGCTGGGGCTGGAGAGCGGGCTTTGAAGACGTGGCAGACGACGGCGTCTCGTTTGACGAAAAAACGCCAGTCCGGAAAAACCCGCCCAATGTTTCCAGAACCCAGTCCACTCTGTCAGCGCCGCCTTTCGCTACGCCATCCTCCAAGTCCCGAACCGCATGTGCCGCGCGATCTGGCCGGCCCAAGGCCAATTCAGCGTACAGCCGGTATCGCACCGCTCTTTCCTGGTGGTTGGGTTTGAGCCAGTTCTGAACCTGGCCCAGTGCCACAAGGACCTGTTCCGGCCTCCTGTCCTGCAAGGCTTTGTCGGCTATATCCAGCGCCAGGCTCACCCGAAGATTGTCCTTCTGATCCGGACGCAGGCCTTCGGTCTGGGTGGCAAAGGCTTGTTGTGCAGCCTGCTCGCCCTCGACGGCAATTATCGCCTGCAAACTGAAACGGGCCAGAGAGGGCGAGTTTCTGTTTTCCGTTTTTCGGGCATTTGCTGCGATTTGAAGAGCTTTTTCGAAATCCCGATCGGCGATGGCCTTTCGGCAATCCTTTATGGCATTTTCCATGCTTGTTTTCATCTCGAACAGTCCAGGAGTGGTCTTGTAAAAGACAGACCCAACACTCTTCTGTCTACCTGAAATGCCGCTGCTGCCGGCAAGCTAGCACCAGCCTTGCCCCTGCAACCCGAACAGCGCCTCGGCGAAATCCCAGTCTTCCGGCGTGTCGATGTCCACCGCCCGGCGGCGCGGCATCAGATAGGGCCGCGAGTCCGGGTTGAACATCGGTGTGCGCGAGACAAAGGCATCGCGCCGGCCCCAGTAGAACATGCCCGCATCGTGAAAGGCCTCCGGCAGATCCTGGCTGCGGGTCCCGGCATGGTCGGGAAAGAGCATCCCGACCCCGGTCCCGGGCGTGTCGACCAGGGCGCGGTGCACCGGGTGCGGATAGGCGGCGGCGGCAAAGACAAAACCGGTCTCCGCCAGCCTGTCGAGCTGCGCCCGGGCCTGCTGCAGATCCCCGGGCTGGACGAAGGCCGCGGTGGCATAGATGCAGCACAGGTGGTCCACCTGCCGACCGGTGATCTTCTCCATGCTTTCGACCGCATCGACGATCACCTCGCGGGCGGGGGTGAAATCATCCGCCAGCCGGTCCGGGCGCATGAAGGGCACCTCGGCCCCCTGATCGCGGGCGATCTCGGCGATCTCGTCGTCGTCGGTCGAGACCACCACGTGATCGAACAACCCGGATGCCCGGGCGGCGGCAATCGGCCAGCCGATCATCGGGCGGCCAGAGAAGGGGCGGATGTTCTTGCGGGGGATACGCTTGCTGCCGCCGCGGGCAGGAATGAGGGCGATTTGCATGAAAGACCGGTCGTATTGAGGAAAAACAGCGCGTTCCGCCGGAGTATCCGGCAGGCGCCGCGCCAAGTAAAGGCCCGATATATCGAGGGGATTTGAGCCCGGCCGGCGTAACTTGCCCGGCGTGTCACAGGCTTTTCAACATAACGCGGATTATGAGGGGCGAAACGCCCCTTGCGCCAACAGGCGCCGCCCTGCATGGCAAGGGCGGCGCCGATCCTCCTGCCCCGGTCAGGCGGCGATGGTTTCCGCCGGCCTGGCCTGTGCCAGCCGCGCGATGAGCGTCTCGGGCACCAGGCGGCGGGCCGAGACCCGCGGCAGCGGCATTTCCGCGATCACCCGGCCCTCGCCTGCGGGCGCATTGTCGAAGCTGTCGCGCCCGGCGTAGTCGATATAGCTTTCCGCCGCCACGCCTTCGGCCAGCAGCAGCTCATGCGCCTCGGTCTCGACGTGGTAATAGGTGAAGCCCTCGCGCGGCATCCGCGCCACCTGATGGATCGTCTCGCCATTCACCAGCGCGCCGGCGTTATAGAGCGTGCCGTCGATCTCGATCGCGTGGTCGGGGCTGACGTGCAGGTCGCGCAGGGGCAGACCGCCCCCCAGTGCTCCGGCGGTGATGCAGATCGGGTTGACCCGGGCGGGATGCATCAGCGCGGTATCGATGGTCATCTCGCCCAGCCAGAGCACCTTGACGAACCGGCCATCGGCGGTCTGCACCATGTCCCCGGCCCTGAGATCCTGAACCGGCGTGGCGCCATCCTGCGTTGCGATCCGGGTGTCGCCCAGAAAGCAGTTCACCGTGGCGGTGATGCTGTCGAGCACCATGAAGGAGAGGGGGGAGGAGTTGAACTGGATCGTGTTCCACTTGCCCGCGGGCGCATTCACGATGGCATTTGCCACGATCTGGGTGCTGGGGATCGTCGTCACGACCGGCGTGGTCAGAAGCGCGCCGTCGTCGGTCTTGGTCCGGCTCAGGATGATCGAATTCGTCCCCGCCACGCTGGAATGGAAATCGAACACCAGGTTGGAAAAGAACTCCTCGTCCGGGGTGTCGTCGATCGACAGCATCGCGCTGCCGCTGGACACGGAGAGGGCGAACGCCGCACTGAAGCTATACGCCCCCGAGCCGGGATTGGCCGAGAAACTGAAGGTGATCCCCTGTTCGGTCAAGGTGCCGGAGGTCGGCCCGCCCTTGAAAACCGCGGTGTCCTTGCTGACGTCGGGCCCATCGAAATCGAATGTTGCGTTTGTGACCGGCATGACTGCCCCTCTGAAAATGATACGAATCCTCGGGATCCACCAGACGTTGAACCGGGGGCGGAAATCAAGCCGTCCCTGCCCCCGGGGTGATATGTCAGCTGCGCGACGGGAAAACGCCCACCGTTGCCACGCACCAGAACATGGCAAGCCGGGGTCCCCGGGTTTCATGCGCCTGGTTGCCGCCGGTGTTCAGGGCGGTCGAGGTGACGGTGACGCTGCCCGCCTCCATGGTTTCGTCGAGATTGCCGCGGGTGGAGTAATGCGGCGCCGCCTGGTTGGCCAGGGCGCCGTCCGCCGCCGAGGCCGCGTTCACCGGCCCGTCCGAAGCCTGCAATTGCGCGGTGCTGGTGACGGCGTGGCTGTGCGACGGCATCTGCACCACGTTCAGGGTCACCGTTTCGACCCCGACCCTCGCCCCCTCGCGATAGTCCTGAAGCCCCGGCCCTTGCCCGGCGTTGATCGGGGCACGGCCCCGCAGGTCGGGAAGGGCAAAGGTGGTGCGGCCGTCGCCGCCATAGATCGTGCCATAAAGCGAAAACAGTGCGCTGAACTGCGAGATCGCCATCAACTGCCCATCCGCCTTTGCCCAGCCGCGCGGGCAGAAGTTGCCGCCGAAAAGCATGAGTTCGCCAAGAAAGGGGTCGGGCCCCGCCTTGGCCTGGCCTGGCGGAAAGGCGAGGACCGTGGCCGCAAGGGCGGCGCCAGCGAGTGTTCTGATGGTTTTTGACATATTGTCTGTTCCTGTTGGTGATCAATCGATTTTGAGCCGCACCGTGGCAATGGTTCCCGATACATGTTCATTTACACACGATTTAGAAGAAAAGTTAACACCGTATTATCTGAAAAATTGTACCGTGGGAGGTGATCCGCCTCACATCAGGGGCGAATATCGGGTCCTGGGGGCGGTCGGGGGCTTGAGACTCTCGTGCAATGCTCATTAACCTCGCTCCAGCCGCACCGCAGCGCCGTCCCGCGTTTGCCGCGCGGCCCAGAACGCGGGGATTATCGGCAATGGCATCGCAGGCCTCTGAAAAAGCACGGCAGAAGGAACAGGCCCAGGAGCAGCTCGACCGGGTGCGGCGGCACCAGGCCGGCGGGCGCTTCACCGAGGCGGCGGCAATTCTCGAGGCGCTGACCCAAGAGCTTGGCGAGATGCCGCGGCTCTTGCATTACAAGGGGCTCAACGCGGCGATGCAGGGCCATGTGCAGGAGGCCGAAAGGCTGATGCGCGCCGGGCTGGCCAAGGCCCCGGACGACCCGGTGCAGAACGCCGACCTGGGCGCGCTGCTGGCGCAGTCCGGCCGGCGGGACGAGGCGATCGGCCTGTTTCGCAATGCCGTCGAAGCCGCGCCGAACTTTGCCCAGGCCCAGTCCAATCTCGGCGGTGCGCTGGTGCTGGAGAAGGACTACCGCGAGGCGATCCGGCATCTCGAACGCGCGGTCGCGCTCGACGGAGCGCTGATCGATGCCCATACCAACCTGGCGATGGCCTACCTGGCCATCGACCAGTCCGGCAAGGCGGTCGACATCCTCTACAAGGCGCTGGCCATCGACCCGCTCAGCGTGCGGGCGCATGTCCAGCTGTCGGGCGCGCTCTATCGCAAAGAACGCCACGACGCCGCCGAACACCACGCGCGCAGGGCGATCGAATTGCAGCCCGACGCGGCCGAGGCCCATCTGAACCTGGGCGTGGCGCTGGCCTCTGCGGGCAAGATGGACGAGGCCGCCGAGACGCTGCTGCGGATCGTCGGACAGCCGAGTGCGGGGTTGCAGGCCCTGTCGCGGCTGATTGCCATGCGCCGCACGGTCGAGGGCGCGCCAGAGCTTCGCATCCTCGAGCACCACCTGGCGCAGGTCGACAAGCTGACCCCCGAGGCCAGCGCCCTGCTCTATTTCGCGGCGGGCAAGGCGATGGACGACCTGGGCCGCCATGACGCCGCCTTCGCGCATTACGCCCGGGGCAACGCGGTGACCAGGGATCTGCATCCCTTCGATGCCGAGGCCTATGGCCGGCGCGCCGCGCGGCTGCGCGAGATGGCAAGCCCGGCGCTGCTTGCGCGCTGTGCGGGCGGCGGGCTCGCGGCCATCGCACCGATCTTCATCACCGGGATGCCGCGCTCGGGCACGACGCTGATGGACCAGATGTTCTCGCGCCATCCCCGGGTCACCGCGGGCGGCGAATTGCGGGCGCTTCCGGCAGCGCTTCAGGCCAATGCCCGCCTGCGCGAGGTGGTCAGCGAGAGGGCCGAGCCGGCCACCATGAGCGCGGATGATTTCGCCCGGCTGGGCGAGGATTACATGGATGCGGTCCGCGCCGAGGGCATCCGCTCGGAGCATGTCTCGGACAAGATGCCGTCGAACTATCTCTATGCCGGGCTGGTCGCATTGGCCCTGCCGCGCGCAAAGCTGCTGTTCCTGCGCCGCCATCCGCTCGATTGCCTGTTGTCGAACTACTTCCAGCACTTCGGCCAGAACCAGCCCGCCAGCTCCGATTTCACCAATCTCGCGGCAACCTGGCGCGAGTTCGACCGGATGGTGCATCACTGGTCGCGGGTGATCCCCGAGAGGGTGCGGGTGGTCAACTACGAGGACGTGGTGGCCGATGCCGAGGGCCAGATGCGCGGCATTCTCGAGTTTGTCGGGCTGGAGTGGGACGCCCGCGTGCTCGATCACCGCAAATCCTCGCGCCAGGTCAATACCGCCTCGCTGGCCCAGGTGCGCGAGCCGATCTATACCCGCGCGGTAGCGCGCTGGGAGAACTACGCGCCGCACCTGGCCCCGCTGGCCCGCGAGCTGCGCGATCACCTCTCGCCCGAGGACCTGGCGAAATGCGGGGTGATCTGAGCGGCGCACCCGGCGGCTTGAGCTTTGCCGCCAGCCTTGCCAAGGAAGGGGTCTCCCGGTTTCCGCGACCCGAAAGGACCTCATCATGCCCCCCAAATTCGGCACCTCCGGCCTGCGCGGCCTTGTCACCGAGCTGACCGACGCGCTGGTCGCCGATTACACCCGCGCCTTCCTCGCTGCCTGTCCGCATGGCGGGGCGCTCTGGCTGGGGCAGGATCTGCGGCCCTCTTCGCCGCGCATTGCCAGGGCGGTGGCCGAAGCGGCGCGGGCCGAGGGCATCGAGGTGGTGGACTGCGGCGCCTTGCCGACGCCCGCGCTGGCGCTGGCGGCGATGGCGGCGGGACAGGCAGCGGTGATGGTCACCGGCAGCCACATCCCCGCCGACCGCAACGGGCTGAAGTTCTATGTGCCCTCGGGCGAGATCTCCAAACCCGACGAGGAGGCCATCGGCGCAGCACTGGGCCGGGCCCCCGGCGGGGGCACTGCGGCGCGCAGCGCGCGGGAGGCCGCGGACGACTACGTGGCGCGCTACCTTGACGGCTTCGGGCCGGGGGCGCTGGCGGGCCTCAGGGTCGGCGTCTACCAGCATTCCTCGGTGGCGCGCGACCTGATGGTCGAGGTGGTCCGGGGGCTGGGCGCCGAGGCGGTGGCGCTGGCGCGCTCGGAGGAGTTCATTCCGGTCGATACCGAGGCGCTGGACCCCGAGACCCGGGCGATGCTCGCGCGCTGGTGTGCCGAGCATGGGCTGGACGCGGTGATCTCGACCGATGGCGATGCCGACCGGCCGATGGTGGCGGATGGCGCGGGCGAGGTGGTGCCGGGCGACGTGCTGGGCGCGCTGACGGCGCAAAGCCTGGGCGCCAAGGTGATCGTGACCCCGGTGTCGTCGAATTCCATGGTGCGCGAGATGGCGGAGTTCGAGACGGTGGAACTGACCCGCATCGGCTCGCCTTACGTGATCGCGGCGATGGAGGCGGTGCTGGCGCGCGACCCCGGCGCCCGGGTGGTGGGCTACGAGGCCAATGGCGGCTTCCTGCTGGGCTTTCTCGCCAAGGGCCCCGCGGGGCGGCTCGCGCCCTTGATGACCCGCGATTGCCTCTTGCCGATCCTGGCCCCGCTGGCGGCGGCGCGCGCCGCGGGCGGATCGCTGGCGGCGCTGGTGGCCACCCTGCCCGCGCGCTTCACCGCCGCCGACCGGATCGCCGGCATCCCGACCGAGACCTCGCAGGCCTTCCTCGCCCGGCTGCGCGAGGATGCGGGCGCGCGGGCGGGGTTTTTCGACGGGGCCGAGGCGGGGCTCGACCTGACCGACGGGGTTCGGGTGACGCTCGACGGCGGCGATGTGGTGCACCTGCGGCCCTCGGGCAATGCGCCGGAATTCCGCTGCTACGCGGAGGCCGGCAGCGCCGGGGCCGCCCGGGCGCTGGTGGCGGGATACCTGAAGAAACTGGAACGCACGTTGGGCGAAAGCACGGTGACGACTGCCTGACCTGCGGGTCAGGTTTGGCCTGGAGCTGCCATTGCCGAAAGTACAACGCAAGCCGGGCCAGCGGCGGCCCGCGGGATGCCGCCGCACCGTTTTTACTGCGCACTTTATATCAGCCAAATCCGAAAAAGATCAGAGCGAAGTACCAAGATCAGCCGTAGCGGCAGCCCGGGGGGCGGGCCGCCGCTGGCCCGGCGCCTTCGGCTTGATTCCGGGCCGGGAAGGGCCCGACCGAATGGCAGCTCCAGGCCAGGCTCCCCCGTTTTTCAACCCGGCGCATCCCGTCCCTGCCCCTCCCGATCGGACCTGTCAGCCTTTCGCCCCCTGCCCCCGGGCATAGACATCCTCGTAGCGGATGATGTCGTCCTCGCCGAGATAGGCGCCGGTCTGCACCTCGATCAGCACCATGGGCACCTTGCCGGGATTGACCATCCTGTGCCGCGCGCCGATCGGGATATAGACCGACTGGTTTTCGGTCACGAGCCTCACCTCGTCGCCGATGGTGACCTCGGCGGTGCCGGAGACGACGATCCAGTGCTCCGCCCGGTGGTGGTGCGACTGCAGGCTGAGTGCCGCGCCGGGATGGACATGGATGCGCTTCACCTGGAAGCGCTCGCCGATCACCAGGCTCTCGAACCAGCCCCAGGGGCGGTGATCGATCGGAAACTCCTCGGCCTGGCGGGCCTTGCGCGCCTTGAGCTCGGCGACCACCCTCTTGACGTCCTGCGCCCGCGAGGCATCGGCGACCAGCACCGCATCGGGCATCGCCACGGCGATGATGTTTCTCAGCCCCAGCCCCACCAGTTCCAGCCCGTTGTCCTCCGAACGCAGCAGGGTCTCGGCGCAGTCGATCGCCAGCGCCGGGCCGGAGGTCACCACGCCATCCGCATCCGGCCCGCTTTCGCGCAGCACCGCGTCCCAGCCGCCCAGATCCGACCAGCCGCCCGCAAACGGCACCACCGCGAGGTTTTCCGCCTGTTCCATCACCGCGTAATCCACCGAGATGCTCTCGACCCCGGCCCAGGCCCCCGGATCGAGCCGCAGGAAACCGAGATCCGGCCGGGCCCCGGCCAAGGCCCGCTCGACCGGATCGCAAAGCTCCGGCGCATGGCGGCGGAAGGCGGCGATGATGGCGCTGACCGAGACCAGGAAGATCCCCGCGTTCCACAGGTGCCGCCCGGAGGCCGCCATCTCGGCGGCGCGCGCGGCATCGGGCTTTTCGACGAAGCGCAGCAGGTCGATCACCGCCGGGGCGCCGTTTTCGGGCGCTTCGGCCAGTTCGAGATAGCCATAGCCGGTTTCCGCATGGGTCGGCGCGATGCCGAAGGTCACCAGCTTGCCCGCCAGGGCCGCGGCGCAGCCAAGCTCGACGCATTCGCGAAAGGCCGCGGCATCGGGGATGACATGATCGGAAGGCGCCACCAGCATCAGCCCCTCGGGATCGGCGCGCTGCAACCACAGGGCGGCGGCCAGAACGGCAGGGCCGGTATTGCGCCCCTCGGGCTCGATCAGGATCGCGCCGGGATCAAGGCCGATCCCGGCAAGCTGCTCGGTGACGATGAAGCGGAAGTCGGAATTGGTCAGCACCAGCGGCGGCGCGTAATCCGGCCCCGCCAGGCGCAGCGCCGAGGCCTGGAACAGGGTTTCGGCGCCCATCAGCGGGACGAACTGCTTGGGATAGGACTTGCGCGACAGCGGCCAGAGCCGCGTGCCCGACCCGCCGGTGAGCAGAACTGGAGTGATCACCTGTCTCGACCTTCTCTCTGGCATTCTTCTTGCCGACATTGGCTTGAAAGCGTTGTCGCCCGCCCCGGGAAAGACCTTCCCGGGGCCGAAGCCGCGGACCCGGACCTCACGCGGCGGATTGCGTCTTCGCGGCACCATGCCGGTCGAGGCACTCCTGCAGGACGCGGGCGAAGACCGCCTCGTTGCGCGGGCGCGAGCTTTGCCGCCAGTCGCCGGCCTTGCGCTTGTGCGGCGCGTTGTTGTGGATGGCGATCCGGCCCAGGATATCGTCGAAGCGCAGGAAGGCGACATCGGCCGCGGCCCCGGTCTCGGCCTGGCGCGCCAGGTAGAGCGCCGCCGCCCGGGTCAGCAATCCCGGGCCGGTCTTCGACCAGGTGGTCTCGTTGGCCCGCGCCAGGAGCGCCCCGCGCGCCATCTTCGCCGCCAGCAGGATCAGCGGATGGCCGGGGGCCGCGGCGATGAAATTGTTGCCGATGACCGACAGCCCCGGCTCCAGCACCGCCACGAACCCGGCGCCGCGATCGATCATCGGCGCCAGCGGGGCGGTCAGGATATCGTCGGTATCGGCATAGACCCCGCCCTTGCAGGCCAGCACGCAGAGCCGCAGGAAATCGGACTCCTGCGCCGGGTTGTTGGCCAGCGAGAAGGCGCGCGCCCATTTCGGGCCGCAGTCGCGCCGCAGGAAATCCAGCGCCGCCCGGCGGTCGTACATCTCGTGCTCCCAGCCCGGCGCGGCCCGCCAGCTGTCGATCATCCCGGCCAGGGCCTCGGGCGGTTCGGGGGCGTTCCAGTACTGGACGATCCGCCGCGGCACGACCGGCCCCTCGGCCTCCGGGCGCGCGGCGGGGGCCGTCTGCAGATGCGTCTGCCAATGAACCAGGAAGCGCATGGCGGCGATATTGGACTGCGACTCGGCGGTGACCAGGGCCAGGTGACCCGCGCTGTCATCCGGCGGCAGCGGCTTCAGCGGGCCGTTCGCAGGATCGATGAGCGCAATGCTCAACTCGGTCATGTTCTGGCCCAGCAGGGATTTTTGCAGATGCGGATCGTTCCAGATCCCGGCCGCGCGCCCCTCGCGCAGCACGGCTGCCGCATCCGCGCCGCGGCCGCGGGCGGCCAGTTCGCGCAAAAGCTTGTGGGCCTGCACCCGGGCCCTGGCCGGATCCTGCCCAAGGGCGGTGCGGAACGAGGCCAGGGCCGCGTCAAGCTGGCCGAGATTGGCCTGCAAGGTGATCACCTGGCGCGCCATGGTGGCCTGCCCGTCGGGGATGCGCCGGGCCACCGCCTGCAGAAGCGCCAGCCCGGCCTGCTCATGCCCGGCCCGGGAAAAGGTGGCCGAGACCAGGCCGGCCAGGCGCGGATCCGCGGGCCAGGCGCGCAGGCTCAGCCGCAGGTAGCGCATCGCCGGCTTCAGCCGGTTGGAATAGAGCAGCACCTTGGCCACCAGTTCGGCATGTTGCGCCCTGCGTTCCGCCCGCGGTGTGGCGCGCAATACGGCCAGCGCGCCGGGAAAATCGAAGGCGCCCAGCCGCAAGAGCGCCTGCAGCCGCCGCAGCCGGGAACGGGGCAGGCAGGCCGAGAGCCAGCCGGCCAGTTGACCGGGGGGAAAATCCTCTTCCGTCAACCCGCTGTTGAGCACCAGCTGGTCCACCAGCACCGGATGGCCGGGAAAGAGATCCTGCCCGGCACGCAGATACCGCGCGACCGCTTCCAGGTCGCCGCGCGCCAGGTGGGTCTTGACCAGATCGCGGATGCCCGCCGGCCCGGCCTGGCCACGGGCAAAGAGCGCCTCCATGCCGGCCAGCGCCGCGTCGGGTCGGCCCACCGCGTCGAGACAGCTGGCATGGACCAGGTCCACCCGCGGGATGCCCCGGCCCAGGTCCCGCGCCCGGTCGGCTGCCTCCAGCGCCTCTTCGGGGCGGTGTTCGGCCAGGTGCAGAAGCGCCATGTTCAGCGCCGGCAGGGGCGAGCGGGGCTCGCAGCGCGCCGCCTCGTCCAGCTGCGCCATCGCCGCGGCGCTGTCGCCCTGCGCGCGCAGGATCTCGGCCAGTTCGATGCGGATCGCGGCGGCGGCGGGAAAGGCCGTCACCCCCTCCTCGGCCAGCGCCCGGGCGGCGGCGGGGCCCTCGACCGCGCGATGGGCCCGGATCAGGTGCAGGAAGACCCCGGCATGGGTGGGGAAATCCTTCCGCGCCCGGGCGGCGCAGTCGATGGCCTCCTGCGGCGCCTCGCCCATCAGCGCCTTGATCTCGAAGACCCGCAGCGCCGCGTCGTCATGCCCCTGCCCGCGCGCCGCGGCCACCGCCTGCAGCGCGCGCGCCGGATCGCCCAGCACCATGGCCACCTGGGCCTGGTAGCGCCAATAGGCCGGCGGCGGTGTCTCGGGTTGCCAGTGCTCCAGCAGCCGGATCGCCTCGGGGCTGCGCCCCAGCCGCAGCAGGCCCGCCAGCCGCAGGATCAGCAGATCGGCATGCTCCGGCAGGACCCGGAGCGCCGCCTCGACACAATCCAGCGCCGCGAAACGGGCGCCGTTGCGGATCAGCAGCGCCTCGGCCTTGCGGGTGAAAGGCACGATCTTCTCGGGCGCCAGCCCCGGCACCGCGGTCACCAGCAGATCCGCCGCCTGCTCTGCCGCGCCTGCCTTGAACCGCGCCTCCGCGCGGGCGAGGATCTCTGTCATCTCCGGCTGTGTCATCCGGGTCTCCCGTCACGCATCCCGGACCGGCCCGGGGCTTTGGCCGAAAGCCTAGCCGCTCCCGGGGCCGGGGTCGATACGGCAGATGCCCGGCGCACCTGCCGGGGCTATTCCACCGTCACCGATTTCGCGAGGTTGCGCGGCTGGTCCACGTCGGTGCCCTTTTCCAGCGCCGTGTGATAGGCCAGAAGCTGCACCGGCACCGCATAGACGATGGCGGCAAACGGGCCCTCGACCGTCGGCATGGCGACATGCTGCCAGATCTCGGTGGTGTCGCGAAGAAAATCCGCGGCATCCGAGATCATCACGATCTTGCCGCCGCGCGCCATGACCTCCTGCATGTTGGACACGGTCTTGTCGAACATCGCGTCATGCGGCGCCAGCACCACCACCGGCATGGTCTCGTCGATCAGCGCGATGGGGCCGTGTTTCAGCTCGCCGCTGGCATAGCCCTCGGCATGGATATAGGAGATCTCCTTGAGCTTGAGCGCGCCCTCCAGCGCCAGCGGATAAAGCGCGCCGCGGCCCAGGAAGAGCACGTCGTCATAATGCGCCAGCTGGGCGCTGACCGCCTTGACCTGCGGCGCGATGGCCAGCGCCCGGGTCACCTGGCCCGGCACCTGGCGCAGCTGGTCCGAGAGGTCCCGCATGCGGGCGCCATCGATCGCGCCGCGCTGGCGGGCGGCCTGCAGCGCCAGCGCGGCCAGCACCGCCAGCTGGCAGGTGAAGGCCTTGGTCGAGGCGACGCCGATCTCCGGCCCGGCCAGGATCGGCAGCGCCAGGTCGCTTTCGCGCGCGATCGAGCTTTCCATGGCATTGACGATCGCGATCACCTTGCCCGCGCGCCCGGTGCAATAGCGCAGCGCGGCCAGCGTATCGGCGGTCTCGCCCGACTGGCTGACGAACAGCGTCAGGGTGCGGGCATCGAGCGGCGGCTCGCGGTAGCGGAACTCCGAGGCGATATCGA
>SBGD01000025.1 GCA_006226775.1 Paracoccaceae bacterium
TCGATCACCTCGAACCTGCGCTCGGGCGACATGGAAATCGCCTGGTGCGAGGTATCCTCGCAAGCGGCATAGCAGCGGCCGCACTTGATGCAGGCCTCCTGGTCGATCCGCGCCTTGGTGATGTAGTTGAGGTTGAGATACTGCCAGTCGGTCACGTTGGGCACCGCGCGGCCGACGAAATCCTCGACCCTTGCAATGCCCTTGTCGTCCATCCATTCCGACAGCCCGCGCTTCATTTCCTCGACGATCCTGAAGCCATAGGTCATCGCCGCGGTGCAGACCTGCACGTTGCCGGCGCCCAGCGAGATGAACTCGGCCGCGTCGCGCCAGGTGGTGATGCCGCCGATGGCGCTGATCGGCAGGCCATGGGTCTCGGGATCGCGGGCGATCTCGGCCACCATGTTGAGCGCGATGGGCTTGACCGCCGGGCCGCAATAGCCGCCGTGGGTGCCCTTGCCGTCGATGGTGGGCTCGGGCGCGAAGGTATCGAGATCGACCGAGGTGATCGAGTTGATGGTGTTGATCAGGCTCACCGCATCGGCCCCCCCGGCATGGGCGGCGCGGGCGGGCTTGCGGATGTCGGTGACATTGGGGGTGAGCTTGACGATCACCGGGCGGTCGTAATGCGTCTTGCACCATTCGGTGACCATCTGGATGTATTCCGGCACCTGTCCCACGGCGGCGCCCATGCCGCGCTCGCTCATGCCATGCGGGCAACCGAAGTTCAGCTCGATCCCGTCGCAGTCGGTCTCGGCCACGCGGTCGAGGATGCGCTTCCAGCTCTCCTCGTCGCAGGGCACCATGATCGAGGCGATGAGCGCGTGATCGGGGTAGTCCTTCTTGACGCGGGTCATTTCCTCGAGGTTCACGTCGAGCGGACGGTCGGTGATCAACTCGATATTGTTGAAGCCCAAGAGCCTGCGGTCGGCGCCATGCACGGCGCCATAGCGCGGGCCGTTGACGTTGACCACCGGCGGGCCAGCCTCGCCCAGGGTCTTCCAGACGACCCCGCCCCAGCCGGCCTCGAAGGCGCGGCGGACGTTGTATTCCTTGTCGGTCGGCGGCGCGGAGGCCAGCCAGAACGGGTTGGGCGAGGTGATGCCCAGAAAGGTGGTTGTCAGATCAGCCATGTCTCGGGTCCTTGCGATTTGCGGTCCGCAGTCCCGGACCTGATCCGGGGCCTCTGCTCGTCTCTCCTGAGGTCCCGGATCGGGGTCCGGGACTGCGTGGGTTCAGGCCATCAGCGCCGCGTGGATGTCCTCCGCAGCATCGCGGCCCTCGGCGACCGCCACCACGGTCAGGTCTTCGCCGGGGGTGCAATCGCCGCCCGCCCAGACGCCCTCGACGCCGGTGCGGCCCGGGCCGGTGACGGCGATCTTGCCGTCGGCGATCTCCAGCCCCTCGACCGGCACCAGCTTCTGGCCGATGGCGCGCAGCACCTGGTCGGCGGGCAGGTCCAGCCGCTCGCCGGTGCCCTGCACCCGGCCCTCGACCTCGGCGGTATATTCCAGCGTGACCGCGCCCGCGGCGATTGCCACCGGCATCACGTTGGTGAGGATCCGCACGCCGCGGCTGGCGGCGAGGTCCTGCTCGAACCGCGAAGCGCCCATCCGGTCGCGCCCACGGCGATAGGCCAGGGTCACGGCCTCGGCGCCCAGCAGTTTCGACTGCACCGCGGCGTCGATTGCCGTCATGCCACCGCCGATCACCACCACGTTGCGGCCCACCGGCAGCCTGGTCAGATCCGCCGCCTGGCGCAGATCGGCGATGAAATCGACCGCATCGCCCGCCGCGTCGTCGCCCTCGATCCCCAGCGCATTCACCGCCCCCAGCCCGATGCCGAGGAACACCGCGTCATGCGCATCGCGCAGCCCGTCGAGCGTCAGGTCGGCGCCGAGCGCGCGGCCATGGTCGATGGTGATCCCGCCGATGCCCAGCAGCCAGTCGACCTCGCGCGCGGCGAAATCATCGGTCGTCTTGTAGGCGGCGATGCCGTATTCGTTCAGCCCGCCGGGCTTTTCCTTCGCCTCGAAGATCGTCACCGCATGGCCCTTCATCGCCAGCCGATGCGCGCAGGCCAGCCCCGCCGGCCCCGCGCCCACCACCGCCACGCGCTTGCCGGTCTCGGGCGCGCGCGCAAAGGGATGGCCCTGGCGCGCCATCAGCGCGTCGGTGGCATGGCGTTGCAGCCGCCCGATCTCGACCGGCTTGCCCTCGGCCGCCTCGCGCACGCAGGCCTCTTCACAGAGCGTCTCGGTCGGGCAGACCCGGGCGCACATGCCCCCCAGGATGTTCTGCTCGAAGATCGTCCGCGCCGCCGCCTCGGGCTGGCCGGTCGAGATCTGGCGGATGAACAGCGGGATGTCGATCGCCGTCGGACAGGCGGTGATGCAGGGGGCGTCGTGGCAGAAGTAGCAGCGATCCGCCGCCACATGCGCCTCGTGCGGATCATAGGCCGGGTGCAGATCCGAGAAATTGGCCGCGATCTCCTCGGCAGGCAGGCGTCCTGCGGCCAGGCCTGGGGTCAATGGGTGGGTCATGCCGTCTCCCTGTTCTTTTCGGACAGCCTGCCACAAATCAAAATTTTATCAAACGGTAAAAAATGCGCATTCGAGCATTCGAGAGAGTGCCCTGAACCGCTACGCATGCCGGAAGTTCCCCCTTGACTCCTCTTGGAACGTTCCACTAAATATATGGAACGTTCCAAACCGAGGGAGGAGAGGGCCTTGAACTGGGCACTCATCGGCGCGAGCACCATCGCCAGCCAATACATGATCGCCGCCATCCGCGCGCAGCAGGCCGGAGAGGTCACCTGGGTGGTCAGCGGCACCCGCGACCGAGCCGAGACCTATGCCCGCGACCACGGGATCGCCCGCGCCACCGCGGATCTCGACGAGGCGCTGCGCGATCCTTCGGTCGGTGCGGCCTACATCTCCTCGACCAACGAGAAGCACGAGGCCCAGGCGCGGGCGGCGATTGCCGCGGGCAAGCATGTGCTCTGCGAAAAGCCGCTGGCCACCAGCGTCGAGGGCGCGGTCGCCATGGTGCGCGCGGCGCGCGATGCGGGTCTGGTCTTTGCCACCAACCACCACCTGCGCTGTGCCGGAAGCCACCGCGCCATCCGCGAAATGGTGCAGGGCGGCAGCATCGGCGAGGTGCTGTCGATGCGCGTATTTCACGCCGTGCACCTGCCCGAGCACCTGCGCGGCTGGCGGCTCGACAATCCCGGCGCGGGTGGCGGGGCGATCCTCGATCTGACGGTGCACAACGCCGATACGGTGCGCTTCATCCTCGGCGCGGATCCACAGGCCGTCTCGGGCCAGATGGGCGTCTCCGGCATGGGCCAGGGGGTCGAGGATTCGGCCATGTCGGTCTGGACCATGCCCTCGGGCGCCATGGTGATGAGCCACGAGAGCTTCACCCACCCCTTCGCCGCCTCGGGTCTCGAGGTGCATGGCACCGAAGGCTCGATCCTCGCCCGCGGCGTGCTGAGCCAGGATCCCGAAGGCGAGATCGAACTGGTGAACGCCGAGGGGCGCAAGGCCGTGCCCTTCGATCCCCATCCGCTCTATCCCGAGGCGGTGCGGCAGTTCTGCGCCGCCGTGGCGGGCGACGGCAGCCCCGCGGCCAGCGGCCTTGACGGGGTCAGGTCGCTGCAAATCGCGCTGGCGGTCCGGACTTCCGCCCAGAACGGCGTGCGCCAGAGCATTCAATACGAGGACATCGCATGACCAAGATCGCCAGCGCGGCCCAGGCCGTCGCCCGCATTCCCGACGAGGCCATCCTGACGGTCTCGTCCTCCTCTGCCTTGGGCTGTCCCGACCTGGTGCTCAAGGCGCTGGGTGAACGGTTCGAGGCCGAGGGCCATCCTCGCGGCCTGACCAGCATCCACCCGATTGCCGCCGGTGACATGTACGGCGTCAAGGGGGTCGACCACATTGCGAAGGACGGGCTGCTGGCGCGCATCCTCGGCGGATCCTACCCTTCGGGGCCCTCGTCCAAGCCGATGCCCGAGATCTGGAAGATGGTGGTCGAGAACCGGGTGGCCGCCTATAACGTGCCCTCCGGCATCCTGTTCGACATGACCCGCGAGGCGGCGGCCAACCGCCCCGGCGTGCTGACCAAGGTGGGGATGGAGACCTTCGTCGACCCGATCCGCGAAGGCTGTGCGATGAACGACCGCGGCGCCGAGGCGCCGATCGTCCGGCGGGTCGAGTTCGACGGCGACACCTGGCTGCATTTTCCCAATATCGTGCCCAATGTCGCCATCCTGCGTGCCACCACGGCGGATGAACACGGCAACCTGACCTATGAACACGAGGGCGCCTATCTTGGCGGGCTGGAACAGGCGATCTGCGTGCGCAACCATGGCGGGCTGGTCATTGCCCAGGTCAGCCGGGTGACCAGGCGCGGCTCGTTGCGGCCGCATGACGTGCGGGTGCCGGGGCACCTGGTCGATCTGATCGTCGTGGACGAGAACCAGAAACAGACCTGCGAAACGCCCTATGATCCGGCGATCTCGGGCCAGGTGATGCGCCCCTGGGAAAGTTTCGCGCTGGCCGAGCACGGGGTCGAGAAGATCATCGCCCGGCGTGCGGCGCAGGAGTTGACACCCGGCATGACCGCCAACCTCGGCTTCGGCATCAGCGCCATGGTGCCGCGGATCCTCTTGGAGGAAGGCCATCCCGATGCCGTCACCTGGGCGGTGGAACAGGGTGCGGTGGGCGGCGTGCCGCTGACCGGCTTCGCCTTCGGTTGCGCGTCGAACGCCGATGCCTTCGTGCCCTCGCCGCAGCAGTTCATCTATTTCCAGGGCGGCGGCTTCGACGTGTCCTTCCTGTCCTTCCTCGAGGTCGATGTCGAGGGCAACGTCAACGTCTCGAAGCTGGGCAAGAAACCCTATCTGACCGCGGGCTGCGGCGGCTTTGTCGACATCACCTCGGGGGCGAAGAAGATCGTCTTCTCCGGCTGGTTCGAGGCCGGCGCGCAGATCGAGCTGACCGCGCAGGGCATCGAGGTCAAGGCGCCGGGCAAGTTCACCAAGATGGTCGAGGCGGTCGAGCATGTGACCTTCTCCGGCGCGCGCGCCCGCAAGCTGGGGCAGGAGGTGCTCTATATCACCGAGCGCTGCGTCATGCGGCTGGCCGAGGGCGGGCTGGTGGCGACCGAGATCATGCCCGGCATCGACCCCGCGCGCGACATCGTCGCCGCCTCCGGCGGTCGGGTTTCCGTTGCCGAGAATGCGATCACCCTGCCGCTGTCACTGCTGGCGGATGCGCCGATGGGGTGGGGGAAATGAGCGCGGTTCACCTGCTGCGGCATGGCGAGGTTGCCGAGTTGCGGCTCGACAACCCGGACAAGATGAACGCGCTGACCGTCACCATGCTGGAACAGCTGGGCCGGCATCTCGACGCCCTGGAGCGCGAGCCTGCGATCCGGGCGGTGATGCTGACGGCCGAGGGCGACCGGGCCTTCTGCACCGGCGCCGACATCAACGGCTGGGGCGATCTCTCGCCCGCCGAGTTTGCCCGCCACTGGGTGCGTGACGGTCACCGGATCTTCGACCGGCTGGCGCGGCTGTCGAAACCCAGCGTGGCGGTCCTTCAGGGCCATGCCTTCGGCGGCGGGCTTGAGCTTGCCACGGCCTGCGACCTGCGGGTTATGGCGCCCGGCGCGGCGCTGGCGCTGCCCGAGGCGGGCGTGGGCATCGTGCCGGGCTGGTCCGGGACGCAAAGGCTCTTGCGGCTCCTGCCCGAGGCGATGGTCAAGGAAATGGCGCTCTTCGGGCACCGGGTCAAGGCCGAGCGGGCGCTGGCCTGCGGCTTTGTCGCGGCGGTGGCGGAAGACCCCCGCGCCGCGGCCGAGGCGCTGCTGGAGCGCGCCGTCACCCTGTCGCCGCGCGCGGTGGAGATCGCCAAGTCGATGATCCACGCCGCCCGGGGCGAAGACCGCGCGGCGATGATCGAAGCGCTGGGAAGTGCCGCGATTGCCGCCACGGATGACCGGGCGGAGGGCGTCGGCGCCTTCCGCGACAAACGCAAGCCCACCTTTTCGGGAAAGTGACAGATGCTGGACCTCAATATCCTCTCCGAACAGACCGTCGACATGCCGCAGGCGCCCTACCGCGCCCGGCATTTCATCGATGGCACCTTCATGGACAGCGCCGACGGGCGGACCTTGGACCGTGTCTCGCCATCGCATGGCGTGCTGGTCAGCCAGGCGGCGCTTGGGTCCGCGACCGAGACCGAGGCGGCGATCCGCGCGGCGCGCCTGGCCTTTGACGATGGCCGCTGGAGCGGGCTCTCGGCCAAGGACCGGGCCGCCGTGCTGAACCGGGTTGCCGATCTGATCGAGGCCAACGAGGAACGCCTCGCGGTGATCGAGACGCTGGAAAGCGGCAAGCCGATCAGCCAATCACGCGGCGAATGCGGCGGCGCGGCGGATCTCTGGCGCTACGCGGCCTCGCTGGCGCGGACCTCGCATGGCGACAGCCACAACACGCTGGGCGAGGATATTCTCGGCGTGGTGCTGAAGGAGCCGATCGGCGTGGTGTCGATCATCACGCCCTGGAATTTCCCGTTCTGGATCCTCGGCCAGAAACTGCCCTTCGCGCTGGCGGCGGGCTGTACCTGCGTGGTCAAACCCTCCGAGATGACGCCTTCGACCACCGCCATGCTGGGCGAGTTGCTGGCCGAGGCCGGGCTGCCCGCCGGGGTCTGCAACATCGTGCTGGGCCATGGCGACCCGGTCGGCAGCCTGATGAGCACGCACCCGGACGTCGACATGGTGAGTTTCACCGGATCGACCGCGGTCGGCAAGACAATCACCCGCGCGGCGGGCGACACGCTCAAGAAGGTGGCGCTGGAGCTGGGCGGCAAGAACCCGCAGGTGATCTTTGCCGATGCCGATCTCGACAGCGCCGCCGATGCGGTGACCTTCGGGATCTATTTCAACGTCGGCCAGTGCTGCAACTCCTCCAGCCGGATCCTGGTACACGAGGACATTGCCGACGACTTCGTCGCCCGGGTGGTGGCGCTGTCGCGCAGGGTGGTCTTCGGCAACCCGATGCACCCCGACACCCAGGTCGGCGCCATCGTCACCGCCGAGCACCAGGCCAAGATCGACGGCTACGTCAAGGACGCGGTCTCCGCCGGGGCCGAGGTCTGCCTGGGCGGCGGCGCGCTCGACGTGCCGGGGCTGGGCCGCCAGTTCTACCAGCCGACCGTGGTGCGCGGTGTGACGCCGGACATGGCAATCGCGCGCGAAGAGGTATTCGGGCCGGTGGTGACGGTGCTGACCTTTCGCGATTTCGACGAGGCGGTTGCTCTGGCAAATGACTCCCCCTACGGTCTGTCTGCGGGCGTCTGGAGCGACGACGTGCATACCTGCCTCGCCTTCGGCCGCAAGGTCCGGGCCGGGACGGTCTGGACAAACACATGGATGGACGGATTTCCCGAGATCGCCTTCGGCGGCATGAAGGAATCCGGTCAGGGGCGCGAAATCGGACGCTACGGATTTGAAGAATTCCTCGAGGTGAAATCACTGGTCATGCGTATCGGACGAACCAGGGCACCTTGGGTGAAGACCGCCTGACATCCGGCAACGGATGACGGCAGACCAACGCGAAAACGGGAGGAAACCTAAATGCGTGGTTACTTTGGGAAGAAAACGACACTGGCCGCGGCGCTGATGGCCACGGCGTCGATGGCGCAGGCGGCGGATGTCGAGGTGCTGCACTGGTGGACCTCGGGCGGGGAAGCCGCGGCGCTCAACGTGCTCAAGGACGACCTGGCGGGCCAGGGCATCGGCTGGCAGGACATGCCGGTCGCCGGTGGCGGCGGCACCCAGGCGATGACCGTGCTGCGCGCGCGCGTCACCTCGGGCAACCCGCCCACCGCCGTGCAGATGCTGGGCTTCGACATCACCGACTGGGCCAAGGAAGGCGCGCTGGCCAACCTCAACGACATTGCCGCGGAAGGCAACTGGGACGAGGTGGTGCCGCAGGCGCTGCAGAAATTCTCGGCGTATGAAGGCCAGTGGGTGGCCGCGCCGGTGAACGTCCATTCGACCAACTGGGTCTGGGCCAACAAGGCGATCATGGACGAGCTGGGCCTGGAAGAGCCGCAGACCTGGGAAGAGTTCACCGCCGCGCTCGACGCCGCCAAGGCCGCGGGCTACACCGCGCTGGCCCATGGCGGGCAGGCCTGGCAGGAGGCGACCTTCTTCGACGGGGTCGTGCTTTCGGTCGGGGGCCCCGAGTTCTACCAGGCCTCGATGATCGACCTTGACCCCGAGGCTCTGGGCTCGGACCAGATGAAGGAGGTCTTCGACCGCATGGGCGTGCTGCGCGGCTATGTCGACGACAACTTCTCGGGCCGCGACTGGAACCTGGCCACCGCCATGGTGATCAACAAGGAAGCCGCCTTCCAGTTGATGGGCGATTGGGCCAAGGGCGAGTTTCTCAACGCCGGCAAGGTCCCGGGCGAGGATTTCCTCTGCTTCCGCTTCCCCGGCAGCCAGGAGCAGGTGACCTTCAACTCCGACCAGTTCGCGATGTTCGCCCAGGGCGACGGCGTGTCGGACGAACAGGCAGCCCTGGCCAAGGCGATCATGTCGCCGGAATTCCAGATCGCCTTCAACAAGGTCAAGGGCTCGGTGCCCGCGCGTACCGACCTTGACGCCAGCGAGCTGGATGCCTGCGGCCAGCGCGCCTACGAGGACTTCAAGGCGGCGTCGGCCAGCGGCAACCTCTATGGCTCGATGGGCCATGGTCACGCCAATCCCGCATCGGTCAAGAACGCCATGTATGACGTGATCACCGCGCATTTCAACGGCGAGTACGACAGCGAAACCGCGGTCGAGGAACTGGTCACCGCGGTCGAGATCTCGCAGTAAGCGACCTGCACTTCGGGAAAGCGCCGCGGCGCTTTCCCCTCACACCCAAGGGAGACGGCCCATGTCACAGGGTGCCCAAGGTCGCCGCGGCGGCAATGACTGGCTGCGCGAGGCCCTGCCGAAAATCGTCCTGAGCCCGAGCCTGGCGATGGTACTGATCTTCGTCTACGGCTTCATCATCTTCACCTTCTACCTGTCCTTCACCGACAGCCGGATCCTGCCCTCCTACGAGCTGGTGGGCTGGGAAAACTACTCCAAGCTGTTCCGCATCCGCGCCTGGGACACGGCGGTCTCGAACCTCGTCATCTTCGGCGGGCTCTATATCGTGATCTGCTGCGCGCTGGGGCTGGCACTGGCGATCCTGCTGGACCAGAAGATCCGCGCCGAGGGCTTCATCCGCACGATCTATCTCTACCCGATGGCGCTGTCGTTCATCGTCACCGGCACCGCGTGGAAATGGTTCCTCGATCCGGGGATCGGCTTGCAGGCGGTGGTGCGCAGCTGGGGCTGGGAGAGCTTTACCTTCGACTGGATCAAGGACGGCGACATGGCGATCTATACCATCGTCATCGCCGCGGTCTGGCAGACCTCCGGCTTCGTCATGGCGATGTTCCTCGCCGGTCTTCGCGGCATCGACAACGAGGTGTTGAAGGCCGCGCAGATCGACGGCGCCTCGAACGTCGCGCTCTATCGCCGGATCGTCATTCCGCAGCTGCGCCCGGCCTTCATGTCGGCCTTCGTGGTGCTGGCGCATATGGCGATCAAGTCCTACGACCTGATCATCGCGCTGACCGGCGGGGGCCCCGGGACGGCCACCGAACTGCCCGCAACCTTCATGTATTCCTACACCTTCACCCGCAACCAGATGGGGATCGGCGCGGCCTCGGCCACGATCATGCTGATGGCGATTGCCGCGATCATGGTGCCCTACATCTATTCCGAGCTCAGGGAGAAGAAGTGATGTCGAGCAATGCAAGTGCCACCGTGGTGCGCACCGGGGCCGGATCGCGCTTCGTGATCTACACCCTGCTGATCCTGTTCTGCCTCTACTACCTGCTGCCGCTCTACGTCATGGTGGTCAACTCGTTGAAACCCCTGAGCGAGATCCAGGCCGGCGGGATGATGGCGCTGCCCGATGAATGGACCCTCGCCCCCTGGGCCAGCGCCTGGTCGACCGCCCAGATCGGCGTCGAGGCCACCGGGCTCCGGCCGTTCTTCGTCAATTCCATCGTCATGGTGGTGCCGGCGGTGGCAATCTCCACCGTCCTGGGCGCGCTCAACGGCTATGTGCTGACCAAGTGGCGGTTTCGCGGCGACACGATCATCTTCGGGTTGCTGCTCTTCGGCTGCTTCATCCCGTTCCAGATGGTGCTGATCCCGATGGCGCGGATGCTGGGGATCGTCGGGCTGGCCGGCACCGTGCCGGGGCTGATCTTCGTCCACCTGGTCTATGGCATCGGCTTCTCGACGCTCTATTTCCGCAACTATTACCAGCAGTTCCCGACCGAGCTGGTGCGCGCGGCGATGATCGACGGGGCCGGGTTCTTCACCATCTTCCGGCGCATCATGCTGCCCTCGTCGGGGCCGATCGCCGTGGTCTGCGTGATCTGGCAGTTCACCAATATCTGGAACGACTTCCTGTTCGGCGCGTCGTTCTCGGACTTCGACAGCCAGCCGATGACCGTGGCGCTGAACAACCTCGTGCAAAGCTCGACCGGGGTGAAGGAATACAACGTCCATTTCGCCGGCGCCATCATGGCGGCGCTGCCCACGCTTCTCGTCTACATCGTCGCCGGCCGCTACTTCGTGCGCGGGCTGATGGCCGGATCTGTAAAAGGATAATCCCATGGGATTTCTCGATATCACCAATGTCACCAAGTCCTACGGGGCGGTCAAGGTGCTGCACGAAACCGACATCTCGGTCGAGGAAGGCGAGTTCCTGGTGCTGGTCGGCCCCTCGGGCTGCGGCAAGTCCACGCTGCTCAACATGATCGCCGGGCTCGAGGACATCACCTCGGGCGAGATCGCCATCAAGGGCCGCTCGATGAACGGGGTGCGGCCCGCCGACCGCAATATCGCCATGGTGTTCCAGAGCTACGCGCTCTACCCCAACATGAACGTCGGCCAGAACATCGTCTTCGGCCTCGAGATGCATGGCGTGCCCAAGCCGGAACGCGACAAGGCGATGAACGAGGTGGCGGAGCTTCTGCAGATCCAGCACCTTCTGGACCGCAAGCCCGGGCAACTCTCTGGCGGGCAGCGCCAGCGCGTTGCCATGGGCCGCGCGCTGGTGCGCAACCCGGACGTGTTCCTGTTCGATGAACCGCTCAGCAACCTGGATGCCAAGCTGCGGGTCGACATGCGCACCGAGATCAAGAAGCTGCACCAGCGGCTGAAGACCACCATCGTCTATGTCACCCACGACCAGATCGAGGCGCTGACGCTCTCGACCCGGATCGCGGTGATGTACGGCGGCCATGTCCAGCAATTGGGCACGCCCAAGGAGGTCTATGACAACCCGGCCAACATGTTCGTGGCCGGCTTCATGGGCTCGCCCTCGATGAACCTCTTTCCGGCGCGCATCGCGGTCGAGAACGGGCGCGCGGTGGCGGTGGCGCAACTGGCCGATGGCTCGGATGTCTCGCTGCCCTTCCCCGAGGCGCGCGGCTTCGAGCGCCACGATGGCCGCGAGATCGTGCTGGGCCTGCGCCCCGAGGCGATCACCGACCGCGACGGCGCCGACCGCAACAGCGGCGCGGTGCATGTCGTCGAGGCCCATGTCGAGATCACCGAACCCGCCGGATCCGACACCTTTGTCGGCACCCAGCTGGGCGGCAAGCCGGTCACCGGCCGGTTCCGCGCCGATGTCGAGGTTCATGCCGGTCAGAGCTTTCCCTTCGCCATCAACATGGAAAAGGCGGTCGCCTTCGATCCGAAGACCGAAGAGCGGGTGTCGTGAATGGCACAGGCGGCGGATATCGTCATTGTCGGCTCGGGCATGGGCGGGGCGACGCTGGCCGCGACGCTGGCGCCAAGCGGGCGGCGCATCCTCGTGCTGGAACGCGGCGATCACCTGCGCCCCTCGGCCCATGACCGCGACGCCGAGGCGATCTTCGTCAAGGGCCATTACCGCCCCGAGGAACGCTGGCTTGATGGTTCCGGCACGCCGTTTTCGCCCGGCAATTACTACAATGTCGGCGGCAATTCGAAATTCTACGGCGCGGTGCTGATCCGCTACCGCTCCGAGGATTTCCGCCCGCTGCGCCACATGGGCGGCACCACGCCGGGCTGGCCGATCGCCTACGAGGATCTCGAGCCTTACTATGGCAAGGCCGAAGCGCTCTATTCGGTGCGTGGCCAGGCCGGGGAAGACCCGACCGAGCCTGCAAGGTCGACGGCTTTCCCCTTTCGCGCTGTGCCCGATGAACCGGCGATCCGCGATCTGCGGGCGCGGCTCAAGGCGGTGGGCTTGCATCCCGCCTCGCTGCCGCTGGGGGTCGATCTCGACCGCTGGCTGGCGCGGGCGCAAACGCCCTGGGACGCCTTTCCCGATACCGAGGGCGGCAAGCTCGACGCCGAAAGCGGCGGGCTGCGCGCGGCACTGGCCCATGACAATGTCACGCTGCGCACCAACAGCCGGGTGAGCCGCCTGCTGGTCGGGCCGGACAAGCGGGTGACGGGGGTGGAACTGGACAGTGGCGAGGTGATCACCGCGAAGATCGTGGTGCTGGCCGCCGGCGCGGTGCAGAGTGCGGCGCTGCTGCTGGCCTCGGCGGACGAGGCCCATGGCAGGGGGCTGGCCAATTCCTCGGACCAGGTCGGGCGCAACTTCATGAACCACAATTGCTCGGCGGTGCTGGCCCTGCATCCGGCGCGGCGCAATCCGTCGGTCTATCAGAAGACGCTGATGGTCAACGATTTCTACCTGACCGGCGGGCCGGGCGGCGAACCCCTGGGCAATATCCAGCTTCTGGGCAAGATCTCCGGGCCGATCCTGCGCGCGTCCTCGCCCCTGCCCGGGGTGCTGGCCAACTGGATCGCGCGGCGCTCGGTCGATCTTTATGCCATGTCCGAGGACCTGCCCAATCCCGACAGCCGGGTGACACTGAGAAACGGGCAGATCGTGCTCGACTGGCAAAGGTCGAACTGGGCGGCGCATGAGGTGCTGGTCAAGACGCTGAAACGGCTGCTGCGCAAGGCGGGCTACCCGCTGGTGCTGTCGCGGCCCTTCGACCGGCGCACGCCGTCGCATCAATGCGGCACCGCCCGGATGGGCGCCGACCCCGCGCGCAGCGTCGTCGACAGCTTCGGGCGCAGCCATGACCACGCCAACCTCTTCATCACCGATGCCTCGGTCCTGCCGACCTCGGCCGCGGTCAACCCCGCCCTGACCATCGCCGCGCTGGCGATCCGCGCGGGTGAGCATATCCGACGTCACGATCTCGCGGCGTGATCCGGGGCTAAGGCCCCATCCCCGTCGCCCTGTCTAGCAGGAAAGCAGAATGTCCAAAGGTTTCGACTTCATCATCATCGGCGGCGGATCCGCCGGATCCGTCCTCGCCGGGCGCCTTTCCGAGGACCCCTCGGCGCAGGTGCTGCTGCTGGAGGCCGGCGGCAGCGACCGGCATCCCTTCTACCACCTGCCCGCGGGCTTCGCCAAGATGACCAAGGGCATCGGCTCCTGGGGCTGGGACACGGTGCCGCAAAAGCACATGCAGAACAAGGTCTTCCGCTATACCCAGGCCAAGGTGATCGGCGGCGGCTCGGCGATCAACGCCCAGATCTACACCCGCGGCAATGCCCAGGACTACGACGACTGGCGGCAGATGGGCTGCACCGGCTGGGGCTATGACGACGTGCTGCCCTATTTCCGCAAGGCCGAGGACAACGAGACCTGGGAGAACGAATTCCACGGCAAGGGCGGCCCGCTGGGGGTCAGCGAACCGCGCGCGCCGCTGCCGATCTGCGAGGCCTATTTCGCCGCCGCCGAAGCGCTTGGCATTCCGCGCAACATGGATGTCAACGGCGCGGCGCAGGACGGCACCTGCTACTACCAGCTGACCCAGCGCAACGTGCGGCGCTCTTCCGCGGCGATGGCCTATGTCGCGCCGAACCGGCACCGCAAGAACCTGACGGTGAAGCTGGGCGCGCAGGTGCGCCGGGTGATCGTCGAGAAGGGCCGCGCCACCGGGGTGGAGCTGATGGACGGGACGCGGCTGACCGCCACTGCGGAGGTGCTGCTGGCCTCGGGCGCCATCGGCTCGCCGCGGCTGTTGCAACTCTCGGGGATCGGCCCGGCGGAGGACCTGCACGGGCTGGGAATCAAGGTGGTGCTCGACCAGCCGCAGGTGGGCGCCAACCTTCAGGATCACCTCGATCTCTATTGCATCAGCGAGTTGAGCGGCCCCTACAGCTATGACCGCTATGCCAAACCCCATTGGGCGGCGCTGGCGGGGCTGCAGTATGTCTTCGGGCGCAAGGGGCCGGTGGCCTCCTCGCTGTTCGAGACCGGCGGCTTCTGGTACGCCGACGCCGATGCCCGCTCGCCCGACCTTCAGATGCACCTCGGGCTGGGCACCGGCATCGAACATGGCGTCGCGGCGATGCCGCAGGGCGGGATCACGCTGAACTCCTGCTACCTGCGCCCGCGCTCGCGCGGCAGTGTCCGGCTGCAAAGCGCCGATCCCGCAAAGGCTCCGCTGATCGACCCGAACTACCTGGCCGATCCGCTGGACCGGGAGATGTCGATCCGCGGGCTGAAGCTGACGCAGGAGATCCTCGCGCAGGCGCCGATGAAGGATTACATCCTTGCCGAGCGCCTGCCGGGGCCGGAGGTGAAGAGTGACGCGGAGTATTTCGACTTCATCTGCCAGCATTCCAAGACCTCGCATCATTGCGCCGGGACCTGCCGCATGGGGCCGGACGAAGGCGCCGTCGTCGACATCCGGCTGCGCTTCAACGGCATCGGCGGGCTGCGGGTGGTCGACAATGCGATCATGCCGACGGTGATTTCGTCGAACACCAATGCCGCCGCCATCATGATCGGCGAAAAGGCCGCCGACATGATCAAATCCGACCATGGAATGGGATGACAGATGATCCGACATATCGTGCTGATCAGGTTCCGGCCTGACGTCAGCGAAGCGAAAATCGCCGAGCTCTTTGCCGAATTGCACCAGATCGAGGGCAAGCTGCCCGGCCTGCTCGGCATCACCTCGGGGCGCAGCGAAAGCCCGGAACAGATGGAACGCGGCTACATGCACGGCTTTGTCGCCGATTTCCGCGACTGGGACGGGTTGCAGGCCTATCAGGACCACCCCGAGCATCAGGCGATCGGCGCGAAACTGACCGAACACGCCGACCAGGGCAAGGCGGGCATCCTGTGCTTCGATCTGCCGGTGGCGGAATAGACTTTTGCCGCCGCGGCGGGCATGAGCCAATGCAACAGACCAGCGGGACCCACCGAAGATGAGCCCAGGCCGCCGCCCCACGATCATCGACGTCGCCAAGCTGGCCGGGGTGTCGAAATCCACGGTCAGCCTGGTGTTGCAGAACAGCGCGTCGGTGCGCGAGGAAACCCGCCAACAGGTGCGCGCGGCGATGGCCGAGATCGGCTATGTCTACAACCGCTCGGCGGCCAACATGCGCGCATCAAACGCGGGGCTGATCGGGCTGGTGATCAACGACCTGCGCAACCCGTTCTTTACCGAGTTTGCCACCTCTTTGCAGATGGCGCTGTCCGCGCGCGGCTATTCCACCGTGCTGGCCAATACCGACGAACAGCCGAAGCTGCAGGCCCAGGTGGTCAGCGCGATGATCGAACACGGGGTCTCGGCGCTGATCCTCTGCCCGGCCTACGGGCGTTCCGGCACCTTCGACGCGATTGCCCGGGCGGGGATTCCGGCGATGCAGATGCTGCGCCGGGTGGATGACCGGCTGGATCTGTTTCCCTTTGCCGCGCCCGATTACCTTGCCGGCAGCCGGGCGGCGGCAGAGCACCTGGTGGCAACCGGCGCGCGGCGCATCGCCTTTGTCGGCGGGCTCGAAGGCCGGCCGGTGACCGAAGAGCGCAAGGCAGGTTACCTCGAGGTGCTGGCCGCGCATGGCATGGCGCCCTGCATCCTGACCGGGCGATCGACCCGGGCCTTTGGCCGCGATGCCGCGCGGATATTGGCCCGCGATCATCCGGAAGTGGATGCTGCCGTCTGTTTCAACGATCTGGTCGCGCTCGGCCTGCTCTCGGGCTGTTACGAGACCGGGCGCAGCGTCGGCACCGCCTTCCGCATCGTCGGCTTCGATGACATCGAGGAGGTGGCCCAGACCTTTCCCGCCCTCACCTCGGTGCATTGCGACATTGCCGGGATCGGCGAAACCGCCGCAAGGACGGTGCTGGACTGGCTGGAGGACGGCCGCAAACCACCGCCCGAGACCCGCAGCCCCATCCGCCTCTCGATCCGCGCCTCGAGCCGGCCGGAGGGATGACGGGGCCCATGGCTTGACGCCGCGGGGAGAGGCGTGTAGCCCTTGTCGGACCTATTGGAACGTTCCAGAAAGCCTGACGGATGGACCCAGTGACAGACCGCATCCCGCAAGACATCCTCGACGCGCTCACCGATGTGGAGATGCCGCGCCTGCCGCCCGCGCCTGACCTGACCGAGCAGATGCAGCTTGAGGGCCATGACATTCCGCTGCACCGCGCCGGCTGCATCATCGTCGGCAGCGGTGCCGCCGGGCTGCGCGCCGCGGTCGAGCTGAACCGCCGGGGCGGCGATGTCACTGTCATTACCCAGAGCGCCTGGGGCGGCACCTCGGCCTGTTCCGGCTCGGACAAGCAGACGCTGCACACCGCCAATACCTCGGACCGGGGCGACGATTACAAGGCCATGGCCCGGGCGATCCGCGCCGGCGGGGCGATGGACGAGGACACCGCCTATGTCGAGGCGGTGGGCTCGCCCCGCGCCATGGCCTCGCTGCAGTATCTCGGGCTGCCGCTGCCGCAGGACGCGCTTGGCGGCACCCTGCGCTACCAGACCGACCACGACGAGGTGGGCCGCGCCACAAGCTGCGGGCCGCGCACCTCGCGGCTGATGGTCAAGGTGCTGGCGCAGGAGGCGATCCGGCTGGGCGTTCCGGTCTTCAACCACACCGTCGCGATCCGCATCCTGACCGATGGCGACGGCGCCGCGCGCCGCGTCGTCGGCCTGCTGGCCATGCAGCCCAAGGCGCAGAGCGAAGCCAACCCGCTGGGCCTCGTGGTCTTTCAATGCGGCGCGCTGATCCTCGCGGCGGGGGGGCCGGGGGAATTGTACCGCGACAGCGTCTTTCCCAACGGCTGTTTCGGCTCGCTCGGCATGGCGCTGGAGGCGGGGCTGGACCTGGTCAACCTGACCGAAAGCCAGTTCGGCATCGGCACCCGGCGCGAGGGCTTTCCCTGGAACCTTTCGGGCACCTACGTGCAGGCGATCCCGCATATCTATTCGCTGGATGATGAAGGCCGGGAGCATCCTTTCCTCGGCGATTATTTCCGCACGACGCAGGAGATGGCCTCGAACATCTTCCGCAAGGGCTATCAATGGCCGTTCCACGCCAGCCGGATGCTGGACTTCAAATCGAGCCTCGTCGACCTCGCCATCTTCCGCGAGGGCCAGAAGGGGCGGCGGGTGTTCATGGATTTCAACCGCAACCCGCTGCCGGTGCCGGGCGATCAGCCCTTCGACCTGTCGCGGCTGGACGCGGATGTCAGCCGCTATCTCGGCACCGCCGGGGCGGCGCAGGCCCAGCCGATCGACCGGCTGCGCCACATGAACCCGCTCGCGATCGAGCTTTACCGGCGCTACAAGGTCGACATTGCCGCCGACCCGCTGGAATTCGCGGTCAACAACCAGCACATGAACGGCGGCATTGCCGTCGATACCTGGGGGCGCAGCAATGTCTCGGGTATCTATGCCATCGGCGAAGCGGCGGGCACCCATGGCGCCACCCGTCCGGGCGGCGCGGCGCTGAACGCCGGGCAGGTCTTCGGCACCCGCGTCGCCGAACACGTGGCGGCCAGCGGTGCCGCGGTGGCGCCGCCGGATGCAGGGATCGCCCCGGTCGTGGCCAAGGCGCTGGGTACTGTCACCGGCCTTCTGAACCCCGACAGCCCGCTGTCGTTCCGCGCGGTGCGCGAAGAGGTGCAGGCCCGGATGAGCGATCACGCCGGCATCATCTGCACCCCCGATCAGGTCGCCGCGGCGCATCGGGCGGCCAAGGCGCTTTGCGCGCGGATCGGCCGGGAGGGGCTGAGCTACGACCGGCCCGGCGAGATTGCCCGCGCGCTGCAATGGCAGCAGATGGCGCTGGCCTCGCAGGCGGTACTGGCCGCGCTTGACCATTACATCGCCAAGGGCGGCGGCAGCCGCGGCGCCCGGGCGATCTGCGATCCGGCGGGCGACGCCCTGCCCCGCGCGCGCAGCGGTGCGCTCGACGCCTTCCGCTTTCGCAGCGAGACCCCCGCCGACCAGGGCGAGCAGATCACGGTGCGCATGACCGAGGGCGCGCTTGGCATCGCCACCCGGCGCAACCGGCCCTTCGACGAAAGCGCCAAGGCGTTTTTCGAACGCGACTGGCCCGCCTGGCTGACCGGCGCGATCCACGATCTGCCGACGAATTAGGGCGGCCCAGGCCGCAGGGGAAACCTTGCGGCGCCTTTCGCGTCAATAAGCCCTATATTGGTCCTTGGGCGCCTGCCCCTGGCCGAAGTCGATTCGACCGAGGATGGGCGCCCTGGCCTTGCGGCGGATCGATATGTTACCGAAAACAGCGAACCTGTATTTTCCGTAACTTTAATCTTGATCGAATCTTCCGCAGACAATACACCGACCATACGGTCGATTAATTCGCGGGAGGATTTGCATTGGACGCGTTGATTTGTGACGGGGTACGCACTCCGATTGGACGCTATGGCGGGGCGCTGGCCTCTGTGCGGGCCGATGACCTGGCGGCGCTGCCGATCGCGGCGCTGGTTGCGCGCAACCCCGGCGTCGACTGGAGCAAGGTCGACGACGTCATCTACGGCTCGGCCAACCAGGCGGGCGAGGACAACCGCAACGTCGCGCGCATGGCGGCACTTCTGGCCGGCCTGCCGGTCGAAGTGCCCGGCACCACGGTCAACCGGCTTTGCGCCAGCGGCATGGATGCCGTGGGCTTTGCCGCGCGCGGGATCAAGGCGGGCGACTACGACCTGACCATCGCCGGCGGGGTCGAGAGCATGACCCGCGCGCCCTTCGTGATGCCCAAGGCCGAAAGCGCCTATTCCCGCGCCAATGCGGTCCATGACACCTCGATCGGCTGGCGCTTCGTCAACCCGAAGATGAAGGCGCAATACGGCGTCGATTCGATGCCGCAGACCGCCGACAACGTCGCCGCCGACTTTGACGTCAGCCGCGGGGACCAGGACGCCTTTGCCGCGCGCTCGCAGGCGCGCTGGGCCGCGGCCAACGCGGCGGGCATCTTCAAGGACGAGATCGTTCCGGTCTCGGTGCCGCAGCGCAAGGGCGATCCGGTCATCTTCGACACCGACGAACATCCCCGCCCCGGCACCACCGCCGAGACCCTGGCCAGGCTGCGCGGCGTCAACGGCCCCGAGCTGAGCGTCACCGCGGGCAATGCCAGCGGCGTGAACGACGGCGCGGCGGCGCTGCTGGTGGCCTCCGAGGCCGCCGCCAGGGCGCATGGGCTGACGCCGATGGCGCGGGTGATCGGCATGTCCGCCGCCGGTGTCGCCCCGCGGATCATGGGCATCGGCCCGGCGCCGGCCAGCGAAAGGGTGCTGGAGCGCGCCGGGCTCACCATCGAGCAGATGGATGTGATAGAGTTGAACGAGGCCTTTGCTTCGCAAGGCCTGGCAACCCTGCGCAGGCTTGGCGTGGCGGATGACGACCCGCGGGTGAACCCGCATGGCGGGGCCATCGCGATGGGCCATCCGCTGGGCATGTCCGGCGCGCGGCTTGTGCTGACGGCGGCGCATCACCTCAAACGCACCGGCGGGCGCTATGCGCTTTGCACGATGTGTATCGGCGTGGGCCAGGGCGCCGCCATGATCATCGAACGGGTCTGAACCGGAAAGGAAACGACATGTATGCACAAATGGTGAAGTCGGAAGCGACGCAGGAAGACCCCGAGAGGCTCGCGGCCTTCCAGGCGCGCATCGACGCGGGCGAGAAGATCGAGCCCAAGGACTGGATGCCCGCGGGCTATCGCAAGACGCTGATCCGCCAGATCGGCCAGCACGCGCATTCCGAGATCGTCGGCCAGCTGCCCGAGGGCAACTGGATCACCCGCGCGCCGACGCTCGAGCGCAAGGCGATCCTGCTGGCCAAGGTGCAGGACGAGGCGGGCCATGGGCTCTACCTCTATTGCGCAGCGGAAACCCTGGGCGTGACCCGCGACGAGATGACCGAGATGCTGCTGGATGGCCGCATGAAGTACTCGTCGATCTTCAACTATCCCACCCTGACCTGGGCCGACATGGGCGCGGTCGGTTGGCTGGTCGATGGGGCGGCGATCATGAACCAGGTGCCGCTGCAGCGGACCTCCTTCGGGCCCTATTCGCGCGCGATGATCCGGGTCTGCAAGGAAGAGAGCTTCCACCAGCGCCAGGGCTACGACATCATGATGAAGATGTGCGCCGGCACGCCGGAGCAGAAGGCGATGGCGCAGAACGCGCTGAACCGGTTCTGGTATCCCTCGCTGATGATGTTCGGCCCGTCGGACAAGGACTCTGTGCATTCCGCGCAATCCATGGCCTGGAAGATCAAGATGAACACCAATGACGAGCTGCGCCAGAAGTTCGTCGACCAGACCGTGCCGCAGGCGGAATACCTTGGCCTCACCGTGCCGGACGAGACCCTGAAGTGGAACGACGAAAAAGGCGGCTATGACTTCGCCGAGCCCGACTGGGACGAGTTCTTCGAGGTGATCCAGGGCAATGGCCCCTGCAACACCGAACGCCTCGCGGCGCGCAACAAGGCCTGGGACGATGGCAAATGGGTGCGCGACGGGCTTCTGGCCCATGCCGAGAAGAAGGCCGCGCGCCGGGTGGCGGCGGAATGAACCTGCCGCTCATCCAGCCCTTGCGGGCTGTCTTCGCCCGTCTGACGGCACACACCACATATTCGAACATGGGAGGATGACACCATGAGTTCCCCGAACGCAGCCTATCCCGACACGCCCGAGACCCGGACCCGCCCCAAGCGCCATGAATGGCCGCTCTGGGAGGTCTTCATCCGGGGCCAGCACGGCATGAGCCACCGCCACGTCGGATCGCTGCATGCGCCGGACGAGGAAATGGCGATCAAGAACGCCCGCGACGTCTATACCCGCCGCAACGAGGGCGTGAGCATCTGGGTGGTCGAGGCGCGCCATATCGCGGCGTCGTCGCCGTCGGAAAAAGGCCCGCTCTACGAGCCGTCGGAAAGCAAGGTCTACCGCCACCCGACCTTCTTCGACATTCCCGATGAAGTGGGGGCGATGTGATGACGCAGGTTGATCAAGGCCAATTGTTCGAGTTCCTCTGCCGGATGGGCGACAACACCCTGGTGCTGGGCCACCGGGTCAGCGAATGGTGCGGGCACGCGCCGGTGCTGGAAGAGGATATCGCGCTGGCCAATACCGCGCTTGACCTGATCGGCCAGACGCAGATGTGGCTGGGCCTTGCCGCCGAGGTCGAGGGCAAGGGCCGTTCTGCCGACGACCTGGCGATGCGGCGCGACGTCTGGGATTTCCGCAACGTGCTGCTGGTCGAACAGCCCAACGGCGATTTCGGCCAGACCATGATGCGCCAGTTCCTGTTCGATGCCTGGCACCTCGAGATGCTCAAGGCGCTGACCGGTTCGTCCAACGAACAGGTCGCGGCGATTGCCGCCAAGGCGGTCAAGGAGGTGATGTACCACGTCGAACGCTCCGGCGACACGGTGATCGGGCTGGGCGACGGCACTTCCGAAAGCCACAAGCGGATGCAGAAGGCACTGGACCTGCTCTGGCCCTACGTGGGCGAGATGTTCGTCGCCGACGCGGTCGACGCGGCCATGGCCGAAGCGGGCGTTGCGCCGGATCTGGCCGAGTTGCGCACCGCCTGTGACGCGCGGGTCGGCGCCGTGCTGGCAGAGGCGACGCTGGCCATTCCCGAGGGCGGCTTTGCCCACAAGGGCGGCAAGACCGGCGTTCAGCACTCCGAGCACCTGGGCCACCTGCTGACGCAGATGCAATGGCTGCAGCGCGCCTATCCGGGGGCGACGTGGTAGGATGAAACCCGCGGCGGAGGAAATCTGGACCTGGCTGGACGAGGTCCCCGACCCCGAGATCCCGGTGATCTCGGTGGTCGACCTCGGGATCGTGCGGGGCGTGGCCTGGGAGGGCGACACGCTGGAAGTGGCCGTCACCCCCACCTATTCGGGCTGCCCGGCGACCAGCGTGATCGCGATGGACATCGAGACCGCGCTGCGCGACCGGGGGATCGGGGCGGTGCGCATCAAGACGCAGATCAGCCCGCCCTGGACCACCGACTGGCTGTCGGACAAGGGGCGCGAAAAGCTGATGGACTATGGCATCGCGCCGCCGCGCGCGGCCGGCGGGCCGGAATGCTGCCCGCGCTGCAAGTCGACCGATGTCAAGCGGATCAGCCAGTTCGGATCGACCCCGTGCAAGGCGCAATGGCGCTGCTCGGACTGCCTCGAGCCGTTCGATTATTTCAAATGTATCTGAGGAGGAGACGTGATGGCACGCTTTCACCCACTGTCCGTCACTGATGTCACGAAAACCATCCGCGATGCGGTTGTCGTGACGCTGAAGCCGGTGAACGGCGGCGATTTCGACTTCATCCAGGGGCAGTACCTGACCTTCCGCCAGGATTTCGACGGCACCGAGGTGCGCCGGTCCTATTCGATCTGTGCCGGCAAGGACGACGGCGTGCTGCAGGTCGGCATCAAGAAGGTCGACGGCGGCGCCTTTTCGACCTGGGCCAACGAGAGCCTTGCCCCCGGCATGGTGATCGAGGCGATGGAGCCGATGGGCAGCTTCCACACCCCGCTCGACCCGCAGAAGCCGAAGCACTACCTCGGCTTTGCCGGCGGCTCGGGGATCACGCCGGTGCTGTCGATCATGAAGACCGTGCTGGCGCGCGAACCCGGCAGCCGCTTCACGCTGGTCTATGCCAACCGCGGCGTGAACACGATCATGTTCCGCGAAGACCTGGAAGACCTCAAGAACCGCTACATGGGCCGGCTCACGGTGATCCACATCCTGGAAAGCGATGCCCAGGACATCGATCTCTTCACCGGCCGGGTCGATGCCGAGAAGTGCAAGGCCTTGTTCGAGCACTGGATCGACATCGACAGCGTCGACACCTCCTTCATCTGCGGCCCCGAGCCGATGATGCTGGGCATTGCCGCGGCCCTGCGCGACCACGGGCTGACCGACGACCAGATCAAGTTCGAGCTGTTCGCCAGCGCCCAGCCCGGACGGCTGAAGCGCCGGGCGGCCAGCACCAGTGCCGCCGCCGCGGCGAAATCGACCGAGGCGACCATCACCCTGGACGGCGCCGCGCGCAGCTTCACCATGGACAAGGACCAGTCGGTGCTGGATGCGGCGCTGGAAAACGCGCTGGACGCGCCCTATGCCTGCAAGGCCGGGGTCTGTTCGACCTGCAAGTGCAGGGTGCTGGAGGGCGAGGTCGAGATGCTCGCCAACCATGCGCTCGAGGATTACGAGGTGGCGCAGGGCTATGTGCTGTCCTGCCAGTCCTACCCCGTCACCGACCGCGTGGTCGTGGATTACGATCAATAGGAGCCCGAGCCATGACCGAAGACACGATGGATATCACCGACTACCTCGCCCAGGGCGGCCGTCTGACCAACCCGGCCAACGTGCCGACGCGCTACCGTGCCGAGCTGATGAAGATCATGGCCACCTTCGTGGACAGCGAACTGGCCGGGGCCGCCGGTTTTGCCGATGTGATCAACGCCGGCCCCGGCATCAAGGAGCGCATCGCGGCGGCGCGGATCGTACTGGAAAAGACCGACAATGCCGACAAGGTGCTGAAGCTGATGGGCGAATTCGGTGCCAATACCGAGCGCTATGCCAATCACCACCCCTGGGCCGACCGGCTGCCCCGCGACACCGCGCCGGGCACCGCGCGCAATGCCCATGACATGCGGCTGTCGGTGCTGAACTATCCGCTGGACGGCTGGACCGATGCGGTGGTGATGAACCTGCTGATGGGGCTGGCGGTGGACGTGCAGCTTGCCGAGTTCCTGACCTCCTCCTACCAGCCCTTCGCCGAGGCGATCCGCGAGGTCGCCCCGCGCGAAACCCGGCATACCGAACTGGCCGCCGAGGGGCTGGAAAAGCTGATCGCCGAGGGCGGGACCGAGGCGGTGAACCGGAGCGTCGCCTATTGGTGGCCGCGGGTCTCCGAGAGCTTCGGCGCCGGGGTCTCGCCGCGCGGCGCGGCACTCAAGGCCATGGGCCTGCGCAGCCGCAGCAATGCCGATCTGCGCGATGCCTGGCTCCAGCGGGCCGGCGCGGCGCTGGACAAGCTGGGGCTGGACCGCCCGCCGACCGCCGGGTGAGCCGACCCAATGACGGGGTGCGCGGCGGTCAGAGGCCGCGCACACCGCTCAAGGTGAGCCGGGTCACCAGCCTGGCATAATCGTCCCGCGCCTGTCGGTCGGCGGGGCTGTTCCACATGTAGAACCAGTTCAGCATCCCGAAGATCGACATGGCGGTGGCGCGCAGCTTGCGCGGATCGCCGGCAAAGACCTCGGGGGCGATGGCGGCCACGACGCCGCTCATCTGCATCACCAGATCGCGCTGATAGGCCTTGAGGACCTTCTGCCGGTCGTCGGGCAGCAGCGGGATGCCCTCGGTCTGGATCTTGTGTTCGTGATCCATGCCCTCGTAGGCGCGCAGCGTCTCGACGATGATGCGCGCCAGTTGGTCCGAGGGCGAAAGATCGGCCAGGTCAAGCCCGATGAGCCGATCGCGCAGCTCCGACAGGTAGGTGTCGAGAATGTCGAACAGCAGCGCATCCTTGCTGGTGTAATAATGGTAGATATTGGCTTTCGAGATGCCGCAATCCTTCGCCACCTGGGACATCGACGCCCGCGCAAAGCCCTGTTCGGCAAATACGCGGGCGGCGATCTTCAGGATATGCGCCCGTTTCTCGTCGTGGTCTTTTGCAATGGGACGCGACACGTCTACTCCTTGTTCCGGTTGTCGACGACGCGAACGGCCTTGCCCTGGCTGCGCTCGACCGAGCCGGGATCGCCGACGATGACTTCGGTCGAAACCCCGACCATGTCCTTGATATGCTTGAACAGCATACGCGCCGCCGCGGTCCTGGACAACTCGTCCGCCGCATCCGGGTTGGCTTCGACATAGATCCTGAGCGCATCCATGCGGCCGGACTTGTAAAGCTCGATCTGGAAATAGGGCGCGAGACCGCCGGTGGCGCAGACCTGTTCCTCGATCTGGGTCGGAAAGACGTTGACGCCGCGCAGGATGATCATGTCGTCCGACCGCCCGGTGATCTTTTCCATCCGCCGCATGGAGCGCGCCGTGCCGGGCAGAAGCCGGGTCAGGTCGCGGGTGCGGTAGCGGATCATCGGCATGCCTTCCTTGGTCAGCGTGGTGAAGACCAGCTCGCCCTCCTCGCCGTCCTCGACAACCTCGCCGGTGACCGGGTCGATGATCTCGGGGTAGTAGTGGTCTTCCCAGACATGCAGCCCGTCCTTGGTCTCGACGCATTCGTTGGCCACGCCCGGCCCCATGATCTCGGACAGGCCATAGATGTCGACGGCATGCATGTCGAAGGCCTCCTCGACCTCCTTGCGCATGGCATTGGTCCAGGGCTCGGCGCCGAAGACCCCGACCTCGAGCGAGGATTTGCGCGGGTCGAGCCCGGCCTTGTGGAAGCCTTCGAGGATATTGAGCATGTAGGAGGGCGTCACCATGATGCCGGTCGGCTGGAAATCGGTGATCAGCCCGACCTGCTTTTCAGTCTGCCCGCCGCCCATCGGCACCACCGCGGCCCCCAGCTTCTCGATGCCGTAATGCGCGCCCAGCCCGCCGGTGAACAGCCCGTAGCCATAGGCGTTGTGAATGATATCCCCCGCGCGCAGGCCCGAGGCCCGCAGGCTGCGCGCCAGCGTGTCGGCCCAGACCTCGATGTCGTTTTTGGTATAGACCACCACCGTCGGCTTGCCCGTGGTGCCCGAGGAGGCATGGATCCGCGCCAGCTTGTCGCGCGGCACGGCAGAAAGACCGAAGGGATAATTGTCGCGCAGGTCGTTCTTGTAGGTGAAGGGGAACTTCGCGAGATCCTTGAGCTCCTTGAGGTCGTCGGGATGCACCCCGGCCTCGTCGAAGCGCTTGCGGTACATCGGCACGTTGTCATAGGCGTGGCGCACCGACCATTTCATCCGCTCGAGTTGCAGCGCGGTGATCTCGTCGCGGCTGGCGACCTCGATCGGGTCGAGATCGGCTTTCGCCGGGGTCAGGTCTTTCATGTGATGTCCTCCATCCCTAAAGTCATTCCTCGAACAAGCGGCCCCTGATCGACCGCGACAGCCCGCGCATTTCCGCGACGGTTTCGCCAGCCTGGTTGCACACCCGCACATCGTAGATGCCGCTGCGCCCGGTCAGCGCGACCTCGCGCGCGGTCGCGGTCAGCGCGTCGCCCAGGCGCGCCGGCGCGGTGTAGGTGATCATGTTGCTCTGCGCGACGGTCGACTGGTTGCGGCTGTTGCAGGCAAAGGCAAAGGCGCTGTCGGCCAGCGAGAAGGTGATGCCGCCGTGGCAGATGCCGTGGCCGTTGCAATGGTGCTTTTCGACCACCAGCGACAGCACGGCGGTGCCCTCGCCCACCGAGACCAGCCTCATGCCGATCCATTGCGAGGCGCCGTCATCCGCCCAGAGGGCCTGGGCGGCGCGGGTTGCGCGGTCTTGCGGGGTCATGTGAGGTTCCGTAGAAATTTCAGATGCTTGAACGAGAATCGGTGGCGTCGCGCCGGGGCGGTTGCAAATTCAGACTTGCATAAGCCGACCGGTTGGTCAATTAATGAATGCACCAGCGATTCTGGGCGGATCTGGGCGGAGTTGCCGTCGGTGCCAGTGCCTCGCCCCGCATCCGATCCACCAAACGGGCAGCCCTTGGCCACGCCATGTCTGCGCCCCTTTCGAAAGGAAACGACATGAGCCTTCTGGACGTCAAGAGCTTTGCGATGGGTGAATGGATCGCCCCCGATGCCGATGCCCGGACCTTCGAGAACGCGGTGACCGGCGAAACGCTGGGCCGGGCCGGCAACGGTTCGCTCGACGTGCAGGGCATGCTGGACTATGCCCGCCAGACCGGCGGCCCGGCGCTGCGCGCAATGACCTTCCATGACCGGGCGCGGATGCTCAAGGCGCTTGGGGCGCACCTGAAAGGGCACAGACAGGCGCTCTACGACCTGTCCTTTGCCTCGGGCGGCACGCAAAACGACCACATGATCGACGTCGACGGCGGCATCGGCACGTTGCTCGTCTTCGCCTCCAAGGGCCGCCGGGAAATGCCCGACGCGCATGTCTATCTCGACGGCGAGGTCGAACAGCTGTCGCGCAGCGGCACCTTCCTCGGCCAGCATATCGCGACCCCGCTGAAAGGCGTGGCGGTGCATATCAACGCCTTCAACTTCCCGGTCTGGGGCATGCTGGAGAAACTGGCGCCGACGCTGCTGGCCGGTGTGCCCGCGATCGTGAAGCCCGCGACCGCGACCTGCTATGTCACCGAACTGGCGGTCAAGATCATGCTCGACAGCGGCATCCTGCCCGCCGGCGCGCTGCAGCTGGTGGCCGGTGGCCTGGGCGACATGCTCGACCGGCTGACCTGCCAGGACGTGGTGGGCTTCACCGGCTCGGCCGATACCGCCTTCAAGCTGCGCTCAAGCCCGCATATCCTGCGCAACTCGATCCGGTTCGTCGCCGAGCAGGACAGCCTGAACGCCTCGATCCTCGGCCCCGACGCCGTTCCCGGCACGCCGGAATTCGACCTCTTCGTCAAGGAGGTCCAGCGCGAGATGACCGCCAAGGCGGGCCAGAAATGTACCGCCATCCGCCGCATCCTTGCGCCGCAAGCCCAGGTCGATGCGGTGATCGAAGCGCTCAGCGCGCGGCTGGCAAAGACCGTGATCGGCGATCCCAGGGCCGAGGGCACCCGCATGGGCGCGCTGGTCTCGAACAGCCAGAAGCGCGACGTGCTGGAAAAGGCCCGCATCATCGGGCAAGAGGCCGAGCGGGTCTTCGGCGATCCCGAAAGTTTCGAGGTCCAGGGCGCCGACGCCGACAAGGGCGCCTTCCTGCCGCCGATGCTGTTTCACTGCGCCAACCCGGACACCGCGGAGCGCATCCACGACACCGAGGCCTTCGGCCCGGTCTCGACCGTCATGGGCTACCGCGATCTCGACCACGCCATCGCGCTGGTCAACCGCGGCGAGGGCTCGCTGGTGGCCTCGGTCATCACCCATGACCCGGAGGTCGCGCGCGAAGTGGCGCTGGGGGCGGGCGCCTTCCACGGCCGGCTCTACTTCAACAACCGCGACAGCATGAAGGAGAGCACCGGCCACGGCGCGCCCCTGCCGCACATGGTCCACGGCGGCCCCGGTCGCGCGGGCGGCGGCGAGGAACTGGGCGGCGTGCGCGGCGTCATGCACTACATGCAGCGCACCGCGATCCAGGGCAGCCCCGACATCCTCACCGCGATCGGCCGCAAATGGGTGCCGGGCGCGACCGAGACCCCGGCCCCGGCGCATCCCTTCACCCGCAGCTTCCATGACCTGCAAATCGGCGAGACGATCCACACCGAGCCGCGCAAGATCACGCTGGAGGATATCGAGCACTTCGCCGAGTTCACCGGCGATACCTTCTACGCCCACATGGACGAAGAGGCCGCGAAACGGAACCCGTTCTTCCCCGGTCGGGTGGCGCATGGCTACCTGCTGCTCAGCTTCGCCGCCGGGCTGTTCATCGATCCCGACGAAGGCCCGGTGCTGGCCAATACCGGCCTCGACACCCTGCGCTTCATGAAGCCGGTGCAGGCGGGCGACAGCATGAAGGTGCGCCTGACGGTCAAGCACAAGACCCCGCGCAACGACGACTACGGCGAGGTCCGCTGGCATGTCACGCTGACCAACCAGGCGGACGAGCTGATCGCGGAATACGATCTGCTGACGATGAACGCCTACCAAGCCTAGGCTTGGAAAGCGCGCCTTCGGGGACTAGGACCCCCCCATGCAGCCCACGCCGTTTCAAACTGTCGTCCGACATCTGACACGGGACCAGGCCCCAAGGGTCTGGTCCCTTCTGATCTCGGTCTTCGGCGACCTCGCCCAGGATCCGGGCGCGCGGATCAGCGGCTTGCTCCTGCGCCACATGACCGAGCGGATCGGCATCAAGCCCGAGGCGATGCGGGTCGCCATTCACCGCCTGCGCAAGGACGGCTGGATCGACAGCCAGCGCCACGGCCGCACCAGCGTCTATTTCCTGACCCCTCGGG
>SBGD01000052.1 GCA_006226775.1 Paracoccaceae bacterium
TGGTCCTGCACCCGTTCGGGCACCCGCGGGGTGAAATTCGGCCAGAGCAGGTCGGGGCGGCTGTCGAGCACAAGTTCGCCCAGGTCGGCCATGCCCAGCATGCCGTCAAGCTCCACGATCTCGCGGTCGCGGACGTGCAATTCGCGTTTGACCACCTCGAGCAGCCGCTGCGGCGCGCCCGAGGATACCGTCAGGCGCACCACCTCGCCGCGCCGCCGCCGCTTCAGCGCGGTCTCGAATTCGCGGACAAGATCCTCGGCCTCGTCCTCGACCTCGAGATCGCTGTCGCGCAGCACCCGGAACAGGAAATGCGCCTTCAGCCGGTAGCCGGGAAACAGGCTCTCCATGTGCAAGAGCAGAAGCTGTTCCAGCGGCAGGAAGCGGTGCCGCCCCTCGGCGGAGGGCAGGCGCACGAAGCGGTCGGTCTGGTGCGGGATCGGAAGCAGCGCCTTGAGCCGCCTGCGGTCGCTCTTTTTCTCGAGTTCCAGCGCCAGCGAATAGCCGGTGTTGGGGATGAAGGGAAAGGGATGCGCCGGGTCGATCGCCAGCGGCGAGAGGATCGGAAAGACCTGGCGCAGAAAGGCGCCGTCGAGGTGCTTTCTGTCCGCGGCGTCCAGGTCGGCGCGGTCGACGATCTCGATGCCCTGCGCCTCCATCTCGCGGCGCAGCGCTGCCCAGGTCTCCTGTTGCGCGGCCATCAGCGCGCGGGCATCCTCGCGGATCAGCACCAGTTGCTCGGAGGGCGTCAGCCCGTCGGCGGCGGGTGCGGTCAGCCCCTCGTTCTCGAGTTCGCGCAGCCCGGCGACGCGGACGGTGAAGAACTCATCGAGGTTGGCCGCCGAGATCGACAGGAAGCGCAGCCGCTCCAGCAGCGGTACGCGCGGATTGCCGGCCTCTTCCAGCACCCGCCAGTTGAACCCCAGCCAGCTGAGCTCGCGGTTGAAAAAGCGCCCCGGCCCGGTCAGGTCGACATCCTCGAGCGCCACCGGCGCGGGAAACTCCGAGTTCAGGAAATCCGCCTGCGCCATGCCGCCTCAGTCGTCCAGGTCGCTGAGGCCGGCCAGCGCGCGGCGCGCCATCTCGCGGCTCATCGGCTTGCCGGTGCCCAGCGCCATGTCGTCCAGCCGCGCGACGATGGCCTGCGCGGCGGCGAAGGAGCGCGGCGCATGGCGCACCAGGTAAGGCACCACGTCGGGGTTTGGGCTGAGCTGGCGGTCGGCAAAGAGCTTGCCCAGCACCGCGCCCAGAAGCTCGTCATCGGGCGGGGTCATGGCGATCACCTGGGTGCCCTCCATCCGGCTTTTCAGATCGGGCAGGTCCAGCTTCCACAGCGCCGGTTCCTGGGTCGCGGTCACCAGCAGCGCATGGCCTTCGGAGAGCACCAGGTTGTGCAGGTGGAACATATGCGCCTCGGCATCGGCATTGCCCGCCGCATCCTCGGCATCCTCGATGCACAGCGGCGCCTGCGCCAGCTCGGCCACGCTGACCCCGGGCAGGTCGGCGGCCGGGACGATGCGGGCGCCCGATTGCTCGGCCCAGACATGGGCGAGGTGGGTCTTGCCGCTGCCCTTGGGGCCCTTGAGCACCAGCTTGCCGCCGGCCCAGCCGCGCCAGCCGTCGATCATCGAGACCGCCACCGCGTTCGAGGGCGAGACGTAGAAATCCTCCCGCCGCAGGGCCGGGCGGGTGGTCAGGTCGAATTTCAGCTGCTCGGTCATCTCAAATGTCCTGCCGTGCAAAATGGTCAATCCTCGGACACCCCGCGATAGAGCATGCTGTCGAGGTATTGCCGCGTGGCAAACCGCGCCACCACCCCCAGCACCGCGGCCACCGGCACCGCGACCAGCATCCCGACGAATCCGAAAAGCGAGCCGAAGACGCTCAGCGCCAGCAACAGCCAGACCGGGTGCAGGCCCACCGAACTGCCGACCAGCTTGGGCGTCAACAGATTGCCCTCAATCACTTGTCCTACAACGAAAATGAGGGCGACAATGGCGATTTGCAACCAGTCGCCCCAGAATTGAAACAGCGCCAGCCCCACCGCCAGCGCCCCGCCGACCAGCGCGCCGACGTAGGGAATGAAGGTGATCAGCCCGGCGATGAAGCCCACCACCAGCCCGAACTGCAGCCCCGCCAGCATCAGCGCCACCGCGTAATAGGTGCCGAGGATCAGGCAGACGGTGCCCATGCCGCGGATGAAACTGGCCAGCGTCCTGTCGATGTCGCGCGCCAGCCGCCGGATCACCGGCGCGTGATCGCGCGGCAAAAGCTCGTCGATGCGCGCGATCATTCGGTCCCAGTCGAGCAGCAGGTAAACCGCCACCACCGGCACGATGACGAAGAGCAGCACCACGTTGATGATCGAGGCCGCCGAGGACAGCACCGTCTCGAGCAGTTGTCCGCCATAGGCCTGCACCTTGTCGCCCACCGCCACCAGCGATTGCCGCAGGGTGGATTCGCTGTCCACCAGGTCGGGGAAGCGCGCCACCAGGAAGTCGCGCAGGTTGGCAAAAAGCCGCGGCGCGGTATCGAAAAGCTCGGCCGCCTGGCCCAGCAGCGCCGGCACCACCAGCAGCACCATGACGATGAACAGGATGATCGCGATGACGGTGATCACCGCCACCGCCGCCGCCCGGCTCAGCCCCAGCCGTTCCAGCCGGTCGGCCATGGGATCGAGGAAATAGGCAATCGCCCCGCCGAGGATGAAGGGCAAGAGCACATCGCCCAGAAACCACAGCACCACCACCAACAAGAGCGCGATGGCCCCCCAATACTTGAACTGTTGACTGACGGGCAGGGCCATGCGCGGTTTCCTCGGGTTTCGGGACTACATTGCCTGTCAGGGCGGTGGATTCAAGGGCGGGTCAGTCTGGGGCGGGTTTGGGGGAAGGCCCGTGGTTCGTGCAAATCCATGCCAACACCGGTGCCCTCTGCCAGAACCGACAGGTTCGATCCGGGACAAGAGGGACAACCTGACCCTTCGGAGGGGACAGAAGTCCCGGATCAGAGATCCAGCGATCCTTGCGCGGACTTGTCCTCTTCGCGGGATGCCTTCTTGAAGGTGTCGGACCGGACTGCGGGCAGGCGCACGGAGCGGTCGCGCAAGGCCAGCGCCTCTTCGATGGTGACGATCTGGATGCGCGGCACCGGCTGGAAACCTTCGAGTTCGAATTGCCCGGCGGCGGCAGCCTCGGTGACCATGGGGCGGGTCGGCGGGGTGAGGGTCAGCAGGATGCCGACATCGGCGCCCAGCCGCTTCACCACCGAGTCGAGGTCGCGGATCATGCCGACGCCGACCGACTTGCCGCCCTTGACCGAGATCACCGCGCGCCCGGTCTTGCCGAAATACTTGTTGCCGTCGAACCCGCCATCGGCGCCCTTCTTGCCCTGGTTGCCGGGCTGGGCGTCGATCAGGGACAGCGCCCATTTCTCGAACTCGTGCTTGTCGGCCTCGGCCAAGGCTTGTGCGCCGCCGAAGTCCTGCGGCGTGCCGTGGGTCTGGAACTCGACCTTGGGAAAGGCGTCGCGCAGGCGTTTTTCGATCAACCCGATGGCCAGGTGGGTGACGTCGATGCCGATCCAGTTGCGGCCCAGCTTTTCGGCGGCATGGACCGTGGTGCCACAGCCGCAAAAGGGATCGAGTACCACGTCGCCGGGGTTGGAGGAGGCGTTGAGGATGCGTTCAAGCAGGGCGACGGGCTTTTGGGTGGGGTAGCCGAGGCGTTCCTGTGCGCGAGAATTTACCGGGTTGATATCGTCCCAAAGGTTTCCGACGATTTCTCCCGGTTGCTCGTCTAAGTATCGTTTCAGGTATGGTGTACCCGTCCTTGCCCAATAAATTCTGTCGTCTTTGGCAAGTGCTTCCAATTTATCACGGACCACGCGCCATCCGAATGGCGGAGTAAACCCTTCGAACTCATACACCAAATTGGGCCTTGGCCCCATGCTTTGCGAACGTATGATATTGTCATGGCGATGCAGTCCTCTTGCATCTTTATGACGATAATGACTTTTTATGTACTTTTCCGAATGTGGGCCAAACGGAGTATTCCAAACTGTTTCGTCTGATTTTGAGAAAAACAAAATGATGTCCGTCTCGTGGCTAAAGCGACCTTTTGTGTCGCTGTGTGCAGTCGTGCGTTTCCAAACAATCTCATTCCGAAAACTCCGCGCGCCAAATACCGCATCCAGCAATATCTTCAGGTAATGGCTCGCCGTCGGATCGCAGTGCAGATAAAGGCTGCCGGTGGGTTTCAGCACCCGGTGCAATTCCAGCAGCCGCACCGCCATCATGGCGAGATAGGCCATCATGTCGTTCTCGCCCAGAAACGACCGCATCGCCCGCAGCATTTCCGCCGCCGCGCCATTGCCCGAGCGCAGCACCTCGCCAAAGGCCTCTTCCGCCGCGTCGGTCCAGTGCCATGTGTCGTCGAAGGCCTCGATCTGGGCGGCACTCTCATTGCCCGCCGGGCCCTTGAACAACACGTTGTAGGAGGCGTTGGAATTGAACGGCGGGTCGAGGTAGATCAGGTCGACCGACTCGTCCCTGATCTCGTCGCGCAGGACACGCAGGTTGTCGCCATAATATAGGTGGTTCACTGCACTGCCCTCCTGCCCCATCTTCCGGGGGTCTTGGTTAAGGACAAGTTTAGGCGGTTGTCCCCGGCGGCGCAATCGGTGGAACCGCCCACCCTGCGTGCTGCGCGCGCGTCAACTGTGGCGCAAGGCCCGGCGTTTGAAAAGCACGCCCCTTGCCATCGCCGCGCCCATACCGCAAAACCCGTGCAACTCCGATTGCCTCAAAGGTCTCCTCCAGATGCGCCTCTCCCGCTATTTCCTGCCCGTGCTGAAAGAAAACCCCGCCGAGGCGCAGATCGTCAGCCACCGGCTGATGCTGCGCGCCGGGATGATCAAGCAGGCCACCGCCGGCATCTATTCCTGGCTGCCCCTGGGCTACAAGGTGCTGCGCCGGATCGAGCAGATCGTGCACGAGGAACAGCAGCGCGCGGGCCATATCCCGCTGCTCATGCCGACCCTGCAATCGGCCGATCTCTGGCGCGAGAGCGGGCGCTACGACGACTATGGCGAGGAGATGCTGCGCATCACCGACCGCCACGGGCGCGACATGCTCTACGGGCCGACCAACGAAGAACTGATCACCGACATCTTCCGCAGCCACGTCGGCAGCTACAAGGACCTGCCGCTGACGCTCTATCACATCCAGTGGAAGTTCCGCGACGAGATCCGCCCGCGGTTCGGCGTGATGCGCGGCCGCGAGTTCCTGATGAAGGATGGCTACAACTTCGACCTCACGAAGGAAGACGCGCTGCACGCCTACAACCGCCACCTGGTCAGCTACCTGCGCACCTATGAGCGGATGGGCCTGCAGGCGATCCCGATGCGCGCCGACAGCGGCCCGATCGGCGGCGACGACACGCATGAATTCCTGGTGCTGGCCGAGACCGGCGAATCGGAGGTCTTCTACGACAGCGAGATCACCGATCTGAAGTTCGGCGACCGCGAGATCGATTACGACAGCCACGACGCCTGCCGCGCCGTGCTCGAGGAGTTCACCTCGCGCTATGCCCGCACCGACGAGACCCATGACGAAGACGAGTTCGCCAAGGTCCCCGAGGGGCGCCGTCGTACCGCGCGGGGCATCGAGGTCGGGCAGATCTTCTATTTCGGCACCAAGTATTCCGAGCCGATGGGCGCCACCGTCACCGATGACGCGGGCAACAAGGTGCCGGTGCACATGGGCAGCCACGGGATCGGCGTGTCGCGGCTTCTGGGCGCGATCATCGAGGCCAGCCACGACGACAAGGGCATCATCTGGCCCGAGGGCGTGACGCCCTTCCACTGCGGCATCGTCAACCTGAAACAGGGCGACGCCGAGGCCGATGCCGCCTGCGAGGCGCTTTATGCCGCGCTCAAGGCGCTGGGGCTCGATCCCTTGTACGACGACCGCAAGGAGCGGGCGGGGGCGAAGTTCGCCACCATGGACCTGATCGGCCTGCCCTGGCGGATCACCGTGGGGCCGCGGGGGCTGAAGAACGGCGTCGTGGAACTGACCTCGCGCCGCAGCGGCGAAAGCGAGGAGCTGCCGCCGGAAGCGGCGGTCGAGCGGATCGCGGCGGTCTACGCGGGCGTGCTCTGAGCGCATCCCCGGCGCCCCGCCGGCTTGCGCGGGTGAGGGCGCCGTCGCGATCGACGGGGCCGGAAACCGGGGTCTGGCGCGGCTTGCGATGGAAAACATTGTCACAGGCGCCGATTCCCTCTTGCGGCCCGGGCCAAGTCTTTATATCTCCCCGTCACCCAATGGATATGCGGGCGTAGCTCAGGGGTAGAGCATAACCTTGCCAAGGTTAGGGTCGTGAGTTCGAATCTCATCGCCCGCTCCATAGGGACCCCAGGCCGGTTGGCCGAACGGATGCGGGCGTAGCTCAGGGGTAGAGCATAACCTTGCCAAGGTTAGGGTCGTGAGTTCGAATCTCATCGCCCGCTCCAATTTTCCAGACGATCCGGACAGCGGGCGCAGCGCCGCCATGGCGCGCCAAGGGCCACCAGCGCCACCCCGTCCCGGCCCCCGCGCCGGGACCTCATGGCCGGTGCCGCGCTCAGCGGTCGTGCAACCCCTTGCCCTCGAGGATGCGCGGCGCCCATTTGTCGATCCGCGCCTCGCGGGTCTTCGATTGCTTCGCACCCGAGATCTGCAGGATGTAGCCGCGTTGCCGCCCCGGGGTCAGCGCCTCGAAGGCCGCTTGCAGATCCGGGTCGGCCTCGAGCCGCGCCACCAGTTCCTCGGGCATCTCCAGATCGTCCTTCGGCAGATCGACCTTCAGACCGGCCCTGGCGTTCTCCACCGCCTGCGCGATGAAGACCGTCACGGCCGCCTCGCGTGCCGCGATCTCGGCGACCGAGGTGAAGGGAATCATCCGCGCCGAGCGCGAATTCTCGCCCGGCGCCACCAGCAGGCCCTGCGGGTCGTCCAGCAGCACCCCCTTGAAGAAGCCCAGCGCGCAATGCGCCTTGAAGTTCCACAGGATCGCGACATTGCGGCCATGGGCGGTATAGACCGGCGCGCGCCACTTGAAGGCCTCGGTCAGGGGCGCGGCCAGCAGGATGCGGCGCAGGGCGGACATCTCGTCCTGCCAGGAGGTCAGCTTGCCGAAGAGGACGCTGACCCGGCGGTCGGGCTCTCCCATCGCGGGGCTCCTTGGCTTGGGTGTGCAAGTGTCGCCCGGCCCGGCCCCTTGTCGCAACGAAAAACCGCGCGGGCCGGGGCATCCGGGCCGCGCGGCGCAGGGCCTGCTATTTCCGCAGCGCGTCGCGGATCTCGAGCAGGACGTCAAGCTCGCTGGGCCCGGCGGGGGCCTGTTCGGCGGGGGTGTCGACGCGCTCCCGGATGGCGGCTTCCTTGATGCGGTTGACCATCTTGACCAGCAGGAAGACCACGAAGGCAATGATCAGGAAGTTGATCACCGCCATGATGAAGGCGCCATAGGCAAAGACCGAGGCGCCGGATTCCCGCGCCGTCTCGAGGCTGGCGCCCGCGGGCACCTCGCCGGCCAGAACGGCGTAATGGTTGGTGAAATCGATCCCGCCGGTGAACAGGCCGATGATCGGGTTGATCAGGTCGCCCACCATCGAGGTGACGATGGCGGTAAAGGCGGCGCCGACGATGATGCCGACGGCCATGTCCATCACGTTGCCCTTGGCAATGAAATCCCGAAATTCCTGAATCATTCTGCATATCCCTCGTTACCGGCGCCGGAGCGTCCATCCTGAACCGCAACTGTCCGCGCCGCGCCACAGCGCGTCAATAGTGCGCTGGGGCCGGCGAGGGGATGGGAAAGCCGCGCGGGCTTTCCCCGGAACGCGGGCGCGTCAGCCCGGCAGCTTGCCGGTCAGCACATAGCGCAGGATCTCGACCACCTGCGAAGGTTCGCGCGCCACCGCCAGCGCCGCCGCATCCACCTCCTTCAGCGCGTGGTCGTCGTCGGGCTGTTGCAGCACGATCAGCGACTTGCCCAGCGCCGCGGCATAGCCCGCGTCGAAGGCGGCGTTCCACTGGCGGTATTTCTCGCCAAAGCGCACCACGACCACATCGGCCTCGGCGAGGCCCTTGCGGGTGCGGATGGCATTGACCATGGCGCCCTTGTGGTCGTGCCAGTACTTGTTGTCCTCGGCGCCCAGGATCGCGACACCGCAGTCGTCGCTGGCCGCGTGGTCGGTGACCGGGGCGGTAAAGGTGATGTCCAGCCCCTCGGCACCGGCAATGATCTGCTCGCGCCAGTCGGTGTGGATCTCGCCGCTCAAATAGACGTTCAGGCTCATGGGGTCCTCCTCGAAGTCAGCCCGGATATGACCCGAAGGCCCTAGCATTCCCGGCGCCGAAGGTCGAGCGGGGGGCGCCCGCAACGAAACCCGCAACGCAAGAGGGGCGGACCCTGGCCCGCCCCTCGTTCAATCCTGTCCGGCGCCGGTCAGTAGCCGGTGCCCTTGACCACCACCTGAAAGGTCTTGGCAATCAGCCGAAGGTCGGTCGCAAAGGACAATTCCCGGAAGTAGCGGGCATCGAAGATGGCGCGTTCGGAAAAGCTCGTCTCGTTGCGCGCCGAGGTCTGCCAGATGCCGGTGATGCCCGGGCGCATGGCGAAATAGGCGGTGCCGGGATAGAGCGCGCGCTGGTCGACCATCATCGGCCGCGGTCCGACAAGCGACATGTCGCCCGCCAGCACGTTGAACAGTTGCGGCAACTCGTCGAGCGATGTCTTCCGGATGAAACTGCCGATCACGGTGACCCGCGGGTCGTGGCGCAGCTTCTGGGCATGATCCCATTCCGCCCGCGCCCGCGGGTTCCCGGCCAGGTAGGCCTCGAGCCGCGCGTCCGCGTCATGCACCATCGACCGCAGTTTCCACATCCGGAAGACCCGCCCGTTCCGCCCGATCCGCATCTGCCGATAGATTGGCGAATGCCCGTCACGCATGATCAGCAGGCACAGCGGCGCCAGGACCAGCAGCACCGGGATGAGGGCCAGCAGCACGATCCCGATGTCGAAGATCCGTTTGGCATATTGCCGATAGACCCCGCGTTCCGGCAATGGCAGTTTCGGAGCCAGCAGGTCGTCGGTCGAAACTTGTGCGGCAGGTGCCGAACGCATGTGCAGAGTCAATGTCATGCCCTCCCGAGGCGGTCATCGACGAAGTCAAGTGATGAATAGAGACGTACCGCACGCACAGGGGGACAAGGCGCACCGATACCGGCACGAAATATCCTTACACCCAAATTCATGCGTTCGGCGGCATGTGGGCCAAGGCCGTTTCATGCCGCAAGCAGACTATCTAACCGTACACTTCACTCCCAGGTGAAAGCACTAACCCCCAAGTGCCGTTTGCAAAAATCAAGCCTCAGTTCAGGCTTTTTCTTGCTCGACTGTCTCGAATTTGAAGGTTTGCATGTGTTAGGTCAAGCGGCCCTGAGGGCGACTCGCCCTGAAGGAGAGTTGCCCCTTGCGGTACCTGCGGCCCTGCACGCGCCGCCTTGCAGAGCGGTGATTCGGTCTCTGCGACCGGGGGGAACCCCGGGTCGGCGAGGGCAGGCAAAAGCGGGAATACCCGCGTCGCGTGCATTTTGGGGTAGGATTGTAATTGAATCAGAAACAATCCGGATCAATCAGCGGTTTCGGCGGCCCCTGCGCGACAATGAATCGCCTGAAAGCATTGGGATTTCCGGGTAAAGTGAGTGATTTCATGGGTTTTTCCCCTTGAGACGGCCCCGGCAAACCCACCCCGCCGCCCCTTTCCGCAAGGGAAGATGCGCTGTGAAAGCCCTACACCCGGGGGCAGATCCTGCCCCTTCGGCGCGGAATTGCCCCAAAAGAATTTTGTAACCACTCGAGGCCAATCTCCTTAAAGTGGTATCCAATCCGCGCCGAATGCGGAGATTGATCGAATTTGGGGGAAATTGTCGGCGATATTGAGACAATGTGATTCGACCCGCCCCGCAGTGCCGGCGTTGCATCGGCGCGGGCAAAGCCCTATTGGCAGGGGAAATTTCCTCAGGCGGGGCCGCGCAGCATGGCACACCATCTCTACCAGGGAGATCTTCCCGACGATCTCGATCTCGGCCCGGTCGTGGCCATCGACTGCGAGACCATGGGCCTGAACCCGCACCGCGACCGGCTTTGTGTGGTGCAGATGTCCTCGGGCGACGGCACGGCGCATCTTGTGCAGGTCGCCAGGGGCCAGACCGCGGCGCCCAACCTTTGCCGGATGCTGGCCGATCCGGCGGTGCTCAAGCTCTTTCACTTCGGGCGGTTCGACATTGCCGCGCTCTACAATGCCTTCGGCACCGTCACCGCGCCGGTCTATTGCACCAAGATCGCCAGCAAGCTGATCCGCACCTATACCGACCGGCACGGGCTGAAATACCTTTTGCAGGAACTGCTGGGCGTCGACATCTCGAAACAGCAGCAATCCAGCGACTGGGGCGCGGCGGAGCTGACCCCGGCCCAGGTGGAATATGCCGCGTCGGACGTGCTCTACCTGCACCGGTTGCGCGACGAGCTGGATGCGCGGCTGGCGCGCGAGGGCCGCACCGCGCTGGCGCAGGCCTGTTTCGATTTCCTGCCGGTCCGTGCCCGGCTCGACCTCGAAGGCTGGCCCGAGATCGACATCTTTGCGCATTGACGTTGCGCCTTTGCGGGGCATGACTAGATATGTCCCGGTAGTCTGAGTGAGGGCCGGTATCTTGGCCATTCGAGAAGCGACCCATTCCAGAATGATCGCCGGCCTGAAGGTCCTGCTGCCGCTGACGGCGCTCGGGCTTCTGTCGACCATCTTCCTGCTGTCGCGCCCGGTGAACGAAGACCCCGACCTGACCTTCTTTGACAACGTGTCCGAGATCCCCACCCGCGACAGCGTCACCGCGCCCTATTACACCGGCAGCACGCCCGAGGGCCACGCGGTCTCGGTCACCGCCGAAAGCGCGCGGCCGATGCCCGACGATCCGGCGGGGGTGCTGGCCGAGAAGTTGCAGGCCACCTTTCGGCTGACCGATGGATCGCGGATCGACATCGTGGCGGAACATGCGGCGGTGAACGAACCCGCCGACCTGATCGAGCTGCGCGGCAACGTGGTGATCGACAGTTCCACCGGCTACGTGGTGCGCACCGCGCTGTTGCAGGGCGCGCTGCGCTCGGTCAATGCCGATGCGCCCGAGGGGGTGACGGCGGATGGCCCGATCGGCGACCTGACCGCCGGCGAATTCCGCATTCGCGAAGATGCGAGCGATGGCAACGTGCAAATGCTTTTCACAAACGGCGTGAAGCTGGTATATCACCCCGCGAGCGAGAGCAGTGATGAAGAGTGAGGCTCCATGACCGGTATGCGATTCCTGGCGGTAATTCTGATCGCGCTTCTGCCTGTAGGCCTTCTGGCCCAGGGGGCAGAGGTCGGCTTCGGCTCGATCCAGGCCGATCCCGATGCCCCGGTCGAGGTCACCGCCGACAACCTCTCGGTCAACCAGAACGACGGCACCGCGCTGTTCACCGGCAACGTGGTGGTGGGCCAGGGCGAGATGCGGCTTTCGGCGCCGCGGGTGCTGGTGATCTACAGCGAGACCCGCAGCACCATCGACCGGCTCGAGGCGCGCGGCGGGGTGACGCTGGTTTCCGGCGAAGAGGCCGCCGAGGGCGATGCCGCGGATTACGACGTCGAGGCCGGCATCATCGTGATGACCGGCAACGTGCTGCTGACCCAGGGCGGCAATGCGCTGACCGCCGACCGCATGGAGGCCGACCTGAACGAAGGCACCGCGCGCATGACCGGGCGGGTCAAGACCGTGATCCAGCAGCAGAGCAGCGATCCGTGATGGCATCGCCACGGCTGACAGTGGCGCCGGGCTCTGCCGGCCTGCGCGTCGAACACCTGCGCAAGAGCTACTCCAAGAAGGTCGTGATCCGCGATGTCAGCATGGAGTTGCACCGCGGCGAGGTGGTGGCGCTGCTGGGGCCCAACGGTTCGGGCAAGACCACGGTCTTCTATGCCATTGCCGGGCTGATCTTTGCCGAGGGCGGCAAGGTGCTGATCGACGGCCAGGACGTGACCAACATGCCGATGTACCGCCGTGCCAAGCTGGGCATCGGCTACCTGCCGCAGGAAATGTCGATCTTTCGCGGCATGTCGGTCGAGGACAATATCCGCGCCATCCTCGACATTGCCGTGCCGAAGGCGCGGCGCCGCCGCGAGCGGCTGGAAGAGCTTCTCTCCGAGTTCCATATCGAGCACCTGCGCCGCGCCCCCGCGCTGGCGCTCTCGGGCGGCGAACGCCGCCGGGTCGAGATTGCCCGCTGCCTGGCCGCCGAGCCCAAGTACCTGCTGCTGGACGAGCCCTTTGCCGGGGTCGATCCGATCTCGGTCGGCGACATCCGCGGCCTTGTTTCCGACCTGTCGAACCGCGGCATCGGCGTGCTGATCACCGATCACAACGTGCGCGAAACGCTCGAGATCGTCGACCGCGCCTATATCCTGCACGATGGCACCGTGCTGATGTCGGGCACCCCGGACGAGGTGGTGCAGAACGAAAACGTCCGGCGGGTCTATCTGGGCGACCAGTTCCGCATTTCCTGAGCTGCCCCGGCGTTAACCTGAAGTTCGCCAGGCCCGGACATATTGTCGTGACAAACGATTGACAGACAGGCACTTCCTGTCCTCAAATACGGGGTATGACGCGGTTGTGGCTTTCCTCGAGAGTAGTCGCGCTCCTGCCAGCAGGATGGGTGAAGATGTTGAAGTCACGGTCTGCGTCGGTTTTCCAGGAAGGTGAATGACGGGACCGGCGGCCATGGCCGCGCCACGCCCGAAGTGCCACCGGAACAACAAGAAGGACACGAGATGCGCTATCAAATCACTGGCAAGCAAATCGACATTGGCGCAGCCCTGCAGACGCATGTGAAGGATGAACTGGGCAGTGTGGTGGAGAAGTATGCGGAGCGGCCGACCGATGCCCATGTCGTCTTTTCCCGTGCCGCACATGAATATGTCTGTGAAGCCACGGTGCATCTGTCGACCGGCCTGAACGCCCAGGCCAAGGCCCATGCGACGGAAATCTACGCGGCTTTCGACGGGTGCCGCGACAAGATGGAAAAGCAGCTCAGGCGCTACAAGCGCCGCCTGAAGGACCATCACAAGGACCGGACCGAACCCGTTGAAACTTATGGGGCCTCATCGTATATCCTCGCGAGCGATGGGGTGGAACCGGATTCGGAGCCGGAAAGTCTTCAGCCGATCATCGTCGCCGAGATGCAGACCAACATTCCCGCGCTGACCGTGGGCGAGGCGGTCATGCAGATGGAAATTGCGGGCGCCCCTGTGCTGGTGTTCCGCAACGAGAAAAAGGGTTTGAACGTCGTCTACCGGCGTGAAGACGGCAATATCGGCTGGATCGAGCCGCAAGAACAGGCATGACGTCCTGTCACGGCGAGGTTCAGGAGATGGGGATACAGGCAAGACATGGAACTCTCAGCTTTGCTGAAGCCCGCAGCAATACGGGTTAACACGGCGTCGTCCAGCAAGAAGCGGTTGATGCATGATGTGGCCGATCTGGCCCAGTCGGCATATGGAATCGACGCGCCTTCGGCGGTCGAGGCGCTCCTGGAGCGTGAAAGCCTCGGGCCGACCGGTGTCGGGCACGGGGTGGCCTTGCCACATGCGCGCATTTCCGGGATCGAGAGCGTCGTCGGCGTCTTTCTGCTTCTGGAAAAGCCGATCGATTTCGATTCCGTCGACCGCCAGCCGGTCGACCTTGTCTTCGGCCTGTTCGCCCCGGAGGACGCCGGTGTCGAACATCTCAAGGCGCTGGCGCGGGTCTCGCGCCTGCTGCGCGACACCGGGGTCTGCACCAAGCTGCGGGCCAACCGCGATCCCAACACGCTCTTCACCATCCTCACCGAGGATGAAACGATGAAGGCGGCCTGAACACGCCGGCCCCCGACACGATGAACGCCCGCCCGTCACAGGGCGGGCGTTTTGCGTTTTGCGCCGGGGCAGGGCGGCGCGCGTCGCATCCGCACGCCGGGCGGCGGCCTGCATTGCAATTCGCCGGCGGACGTGCAAAAGGCGGTCGCAATTGAACAAAAGGCGAATGCAATCATGATCCTCTACCCGGCAATCGACCTCAAGGACGGCAAGGCCGTGCGGCTTCTGCGCGGCGACATGGACAAGGCGACGGTGTTCAACGACGACCCCGCCGCCCAGGCCCGGGCCTTTGTCGAGGCGGGGTGCGAATGGCTGCACCTGGTCGATCTCAACGGCGCCTTTGCCGGCGCGCCGGTCAATGCCGGCGCGGTCGAGGCGATCCTCGCCGCGACCGCGGTGCCGACCCAGCTGGGCGGTGGCATCCGCGACATGGCGACCATCGAGAGCTGGCTGAACAAGGGGCTGGCGCGGGTCATCCTCGGCACCGTGGCGGTCGAGGATCCGGCGCTGGTGCGCAAGGCCGCCAAGGCCTTTCCCGGCCAGGTCGCGGTGGGCATCGACGCGCGGGGCGGGCGCGTCGCCACCAAGGGCTGGGCCGAGGAGACCGACGTGCTGGTCACCGACCTGGCGCGCAGCTTCGAGGACGCCGGGGTGGCCGCGATCATCTATACCGACATCAACCGCGACGGCGCGATGCAGGGCCCGAATATCGAGGCCACGGCGGCGCTGGCTCGGGCGGTCTCGATCCCGGTGATCGCCTCAGGCGGGGTGTCGTCGATCGACGACCTGCTGGCGCTGAAGGACTGCGGCGCCAGGCTCAACGGCGCGATCTCGGGCCGGGCGCTCTACGACGGCGCCATCGACCTGCGCAGCGCGCTGGCCCGGCTGGCCGGGTAGAGACCGCGCCGATTAGCAAAAGAAAAGCCCCGCCGAAGCGGGGCTTTTGTCGTTTCGGGGGCAGGGGCCTTACTTGGCCGCCTGCTTGGCCTTCTTCTTCACCGGCGCCCAGATGCGCTTGTTGGTGAGATAGAGCAGCGCCGAGAGCAGGACGAGGAACAGCACCCCGGTCAGCCCGGCCTGCTTGCGCGCCATCATCTTGGGCTCTGCCGCCCACATCAGGAAGGCCGAGACGTCTTCGGACAGGCTGTGCAGATCGGTCGAGTGGCCGTCGGCATATTCCACCAGGTCGTCGTCGAGCGGCGGCGCCATCGAAATCCAGCCGCCCGGGAAGGCGGTGTTCTCGTAGAAGATGGTGCCGGCTTCCTCTTTCTCTTCGCCGGTATAGCCGGTCAGGATCGCCGAGATGTATTCCGCGCCGCCCATGCCCTTGAACAGCTGGTTCAGACCCGAACCGTAAGGGCCGTGGAACCCGGCGCGGGCCTTGGCCATCATCGACAGGTCAGGCGCGCCGGCGGCGGTATTGGCCGGGAAGTGGTCGGTCGGGCGCGCGGGCCGGAAATCGTCCAGCTCGGCGTCGAAGACCTCGAAGTTCTGCTCGGCATAGGCGCGCACCTGGTCTTCCGGCAGGTGCGGGCCGCCCTCGTCGGCGAGGGTGCGCAGCGGCACGTATTGCAGCCCGTGGCAGCCGGCGCAGACCTCGGTATAGACCTGAAGCCCGCGTTGCAGCTGCATCGTGTCGAACGATCCGAAGGGCCCCTCGAACGAGAAGTCGACATCTTCGATATGGCCCGCATCCCCGGCGGCCATGGCGCCGGTCGCGCCAAGGCCAAGCGCCGTCACGGCAGCGAGGGTGAGTGTCTTGATTGTCATGGTCGCGTCCTCTTACTCGGCCGGTTGCTGGGCAGTGCCCGCTTCCTTGGCGGCCTTCTTGGCCATGGCAGCGTTGAAGTCGGCCTCGATGGTTTCCGGCTGCGCCTGCGGCTTCTCGATCACGCCCAGAAGCGGCAGGATCACCAGGAAGTAGGCGAACCAATAGGCCGAGGCGATCAGCGAGAAGCTGGCATAGGGCTCTTCCGCCGGCATGGCACCCAGCCACATCAGCGCGAGGAAGTCGATGACCAGCAGCCAGAACCACCACTTGAACATCGGGCGGTACTTGCCCGAACGCACCGAGGAGGTGTCAAGCCAGGGCGCCAGCGCCATCACCAGGATCGCGCCGAACATCGCCAGCACGCCGAAGAACTTGGCATCGATGATGCCGCCGGTCACGAAGCTGGCGAATTGCACGACCCAGACTTCCGAGGTGAAGGCCCGCAGGATCGCGTAGAACGGCAGGTAATACCATTCCGGCACGATATGCGCCGGTGTCACCAGCGGGTTGGCCTCGATGTAGTTGTCGGGGTGGCCCAGGTAGTTGGGCATGAAGCCGACGATGGCAAAGAACACCGCCAGGATCACCGCCAGCGCGAAGAGGTCCTTCATCACGAAGTAGGGCCAGAAGGGAACGGTGTCCTTCTCGGCTTCCGCCTTCGAGCCGCGGCGCACTTCGACGCCGGTGGGGTTGTTGTTGCCGGTGGTGTGGAAGGCCCAGATATGCACCGCGACCAGGGCGGCGATCACGAAGGGCAGCAGGTAATGCAGCGAGAAGAAGCGGTTGAGCGTCGCGTTGTCGACCGCCGGTCCGCCCAGAAGCCAGGTCTGGATCGGCTCGCCGACGAAGGGGATCGCGCCGAACAGCCCGGTAATCACCGTGGCGCCCCAGAACGACATCTGCCCCCAGGGCAGCACGTAGCCCAGGAACCCGGTCGCCATCATCAGCAGGTAGATCAGCATGCCGATGATCCAGGTGATCTCGCGCGGGGCCTTGTACGAGCCGTAGTAGAGGCCGCGGAAGATATGCAGGTAGACGGCAATGAAGAACAGCGAGGCGCCGTTCATGTGGACATAGCGGATGAAGTGGCCGCCGTTCACGTTGCGCATGATGTGTTCGATCGAGGCAAAGGCCATGTCGACATGCGGCGTGTAGTGCATCGCAAGGATGATGCCGGTGACGATCTGCAACACCAGGCAGAAGGTCAGCACGATGCCCCAGATCCACATCCAGTTGAGGTTCTTGGGCGTCGGGATCATCAGCGTGTCATACATCAGCCCGACGATGGGCAGACGCGAATGCAGCCATTTCTCGATACCGGTCTTCGGTTCGTAATGGTCGTGAGGAATTCCAGCCATGTGTACGCTCCTTAACCCAGCACGAGAGTGGTTTCGTCTTCGAAGACGGCGGGCGGGATGTGCAGGTTCTCGGGCGCCGGGCCTTTGCGGATCCGGCCTGCGGTATCGTAGTGCGAGCCGTGGCAGGGGCAGAACCAGCCGCCGAATTCACCGGCGCCATCGCCCAGCGGCACACAGCCGAGGTGGGTGCAGACACCCATCTGGACCAGCCATTCGCCGGCTTCGTCCATGGTGCGGTTTTCGTCCGTCGCGGCGACATCACCCTTGTTGGGGTTTTGTGCCGAGGTGTCGATCAACTGGCTCATCTCGACGTCGCGGCCGGCGGCGATCTCTTCCTCGGTGCGGCGGCGGATGAACACCGGCTTGCCGAGCCATTTCACCGTCAGCTGGGTGCCGACCTCGACACCGGACACGTCAACCCGGATCGAGCTGAGCGCGCGCACGTCCGCCGAGGGGTTCATCTGGTTGACGAGCGGCCAGACCGCGGCACCGGTCGCTACGGCGCCGGTGCCTGCGGTGGCGTAGTAGAGAAAATCTCTGCGGGTGCCTTCGTGATCGTCTGCGTGGGACACGAGTGATCTCCATTTCAACGCCAGGTTGCCTGGCAATAAATCGTGGGCTGCTCAGGCCAAGGCCAGACACAGCACTCCGGGCCGGTATTTAACGTCGCGCCAAGGAGGCGTCCAGCGTTCAAAAGCGCGCAGGGCCCAACGCGCCCTATTGTCGCGCCAAAATCACCTTGAATGGACGGTGGCGCAACCCCAATGGGCACCTGTTTGAAAAAAAGGCCCAATGGCGCGAAGATCTTGGGCCTTGTTGGCGGCCTACAGGCGACTCGGGCGAATCCCTTTTGGCGGGCGGTCCGGCTCAGTCCCGGGGTTCGGTGGCGGTCATCGAGGCGCGCAGGCAAAACCGCGCGTGCCAGTCGGCCAGGGCGCTGTTGCCGGTGCGCCAGGTGCGCGCGGCATGGCGGTAATCGAGATAGCTCAGCGCGCAGGCCACCGAGATCTGGCCGATGTCCAGCGGCCCGTGCAGGTGGCTGATCCAGCGGGTGTTGAGCGCCGAAACCGCGCGGTCGATCTTGGCCCATTGCGCCTCGACCCATTCCGGCACCCGCTTGTCCTCGGGGCGAAAGCGGTTTTCATAGATCATCAGCACCGCCGCCTCCATGATGCCGTCGCCGGTGGCTTCCAGCGTCAGCACGTCCCATTGGCGTTTCTCGGGATAGAGGCTCGCCCCGGCCCGCGCGTTGAGGAACCGGCAGATCACCCGGCTGTCATAGATCGTCGGCGCGTCGGGGCGGATCAGCGCGGGGATCTTGCCCACCGGGTTGGCCGCGATCAGTTCCGGCGAGGGGCCGGTGGGCGAGGCCACCACGACCTCGTAATCCACGGCATCGGTCTGGCCGGTTTCATGCAGGGTCACCAGCACCTTGCGCACGAAGGGCGAAGGGCCTGCCATCAGGAGTTTCATGCGGATCAATCCTCGAAATCGGGCGGTTCACCGGGCAGGTTAGCACGTCACCCGTCGCTGTCCACGCCCCGCATCAGCGCCGAGAGCAGCCCGAGATCCTGCCCCTGGCCAAAGCCCGCCACCCCGTCGGCGGCGCGGTGGCGCAGCTCGGCGGGTTTGTTCTGGCTCAGCTTCCAGGTGCCGTCGATCGCCGTGACCTTCAGCCGGAAGGGCGCAATCGCCCGCAGCATCCGGTCCATGACCCCTGCCGAGACCTTCGCCGTGGTCCAGGGCAGTTTGGGCAGCAGCCTTTCCTCGAAGAGCGCGGTCTGCCGGTCGAGGATGTCCCAGAGCGCGGCGCGGGGCAGCGGCTCGAGCACGCCGGTCAGATGCACCGCGACGTAGTTCCAGGTCGGCACCTGGTCCTCGGCGCCGTACCAGTCGGGCGAGACATAGGAATCCGGCCCGCTCACCGCGATCCGCGCGGGCAGGGGGCCGGTGCAGGCCCGGGCAATCGGGTTGGAGCGCACGAGGTGCAACTCCGCCTGCGCCCCGTCCTCGGCCAGGAGATACGGCACATGCGAGATCAGCGGCACGTCCCCGCCCGCCACCGCCAGCAGCCCGAAGCCCCGCTCGCGGGCGAAGGCCAGGTTGCTCGCGTCGGTTTCGCCTCGAAAGGCCGGGTTGGGGTGCATCCGTCAGGCCACCAGCCGGTGGCCGTCGATGCCGCGAATGCGCGCCGGGACGATCCGGCCTTGCGGCTGCGGGGTGCCGAAGCGCACCTCGGTGAATTGCTCGGTACGGCCCATGTGGGGGTTTTCCATCAGGATGCGGTGCTCGCGCCCTTGCTGGGCCTCCAGGTGCCGCGCCACCTGGGCCGCGCCCGCCGCGCGCAGCCGCGCCGCGCGCTCCTTGATCGCGCCGCCATGCACCTGCGGCATCCGCGCCGCCGGGGTGCCCTGGCGCGGCGAATAGGGGAAGACATGCAGCCAGGTCAGCCCGCAATCCTCGACCAGTTTCAGCGAATTGGCGAACATCGCCTCGGTCTCGGTCGGGAAGCCGGCAATGATGTCGGCACCATAGGTCATGTCGGGGCGCAGCCTGCGCGCCTCTTCGCAGAATGCAATCGCGTCGTCGCGCAGGTGGCGGCGCTTCATCCGCTTGAGGATCATGTCGTCGCCCGCCTGCAAGGACAGGTGCAGATGCGGCATCAGCCGCGGCTCGGTGGCAATCGCCTCCATCAGCGCCGGGTCCGCCTCGATCGAATCGATGGAGGAAATCCGCAGGCGCGGCAGATCCGGCACCAGCTTCAGGATACGCCGCACCAGGTCGCCCAGCCGCGGCACCGCCGGCAAGTCCGCGCCCCAGGAGGTCAGGTCCACCCCGGTCAGCACCACCTCGTTGTAGCCGCGCTCCACCAGCCGCTTGATCTGGTCCACCACGACACCGGCAGGCACCGAGCGCGAATTGCCGCGGCCATAGGGGATGATGCAGAAGGTGCAGCGGTGGTCGCAGCCATTCTGCACCTGCACATAGGCGCGGCTGCGGGTGCCGAAGCCGTCGATCAGGTGACCGGCGGTTTCGGTCACCGACATGATGTCATCGACCCTGACCTTCTCGGTCTCGCCAATGAGGTCCGCCGCCATGCCGCGCCAGGTCTCGGGCTGCATCTTCTCGGTATTGCCGATCACCGCGTCGACCTCGTCCATCGCGGCAAAGGTCTCGGGTTCGGTCTGCGCCGCGCAGCCGGTCACGATCAGCCGCGCCTGCGGGTTCTCGCGCCGCAGCTTGCGGATCTCCTGGCGCGCCTTGCGCACCGCTTCCGCCGTCACCGCGCAGGTATTGACCACGACGGCGCCCTCCAGCCCGGCCTCGGCCGCCAGTTCCTTCATCGCCTCGGTCTCATAGGCGTTGAGGCGGCAGCCCATGGTGGAAAACACCGGCGGCTTCATCGCAGGCTCGCCAGGAATTGCGCGGTCAGCGTGCCGGTGAAGACATGGCAAGTCGGCCCGGTCATCCAGACGCCCTCCTCGGTCACGCGGATATGGATCACCCCGCCGTCGAGGTGGATCGCCACCTCCGGCCCGGTCAGCCCGCGCCGATGCGCGGCCACGGCGGTGGCGCAGGAGGACGAGCCCGAGGCCAGCGTCACCCCGGTGCCCCGCTCCCAGACCCGCATCCGCAGGGTATCCTCGCCGATCAGGCTGGCGAACTGCACGTTGGTGCGTTCGGGAAACAGGGGATGGTGTTCGATGCCCGGCCCGCGGGCCGCAAGATCGACCGCCTCGGCATCCTCGACGAAGAAGGTGCAATGCGGGTTGCCCATGCCGGTGGCCACCGGGTCGCCCTCGAGCGGCAGGTGCAGCGTGTCGACCTCATGGGCCAGCGGCACGCGGTCCCAGCGCGTCTCGGGCGGGCCCATGTTGACGCTGGTCAGCCCGCGGCCCGCATCGCGCGCCTCGAGCACCCGGGTGCCGGTCTTCAGCCGCAGCGTGTCGCGGCCCGCCTCGTCCATCAGGTGCCGCGCGATGCAGCGGGTGGCATTGCCGCAGGCGGCGGAAAGCGAGCCATCGGCATTGTAGAAGATCAACTCGGCATCAAGCCCCTCGGCGGGGGCAATCACCGCCAGCTGGTCGAAGCCGACGCCCCGGTGCCGGTCGGCCAGCGCCTGCGCCAGCACCGCGTCCATGGCGACAGCGCGCGCACGCCCGTCGAGGACAACGAAATCGTTGCCCAGCCCGTGCATCTTCATGAACGGCCAAGAGGTATCCGCGACACTGCCCATGAGCGCGCATATACGCCCATGGCCAAACCTTTTCCAGAGCCCGGTGGATTTTCGCGTTTTCGGGGTTGACCGTGACGGCGGCTCTTTCTAGTAACCCCGCCAGTGGGCCGTTAGCTCAGTTGGTAGAGCAACTGACTTTTAATCAGTGGGTCGCAGGTTCGAATCCTGCACGGCTCACCACTGACACCAGCAAATCCAACCGCTTTGCACCCCGCGCCACGCGGCCTGCACCGGCCGCCCGACAGCATCGGGCGGGCGCAGGCGCGGCGTCCGGGTGCTCAGACCGGCGCGCCGGAAAAGCGGGCGAGGGTGACGCCGCTTTGCTCAAGGCTGCGGCGCACTTCGGCGGCGATGCGCACCGCGGTGGGCGTGTCGCCATGCAGGCAGATGGTGTCGATTCGCGTCGGGATGCGCCTGCCGCTTGCGGTGATGATCGCGCCCTCGCGCACCATGTCGGCCATGCGTGGCCCGGCGACCTGGGGGTCGTGGATCACCGCGCCGGGCAGGCTGCGGTCGACCAGCGTCGCGTCGTCGTTATAGGCCCGGTCGGCAAAGATCTCGCAGGCGGTGGGGCAGCCCAGGGCGGCCGCCGCGCGCTGCTGGGCGGTGCCGGCCAGCACCATGATGATGATGTCGGGCGCGACCGAGAGCGCGGCCTCGTAGCAGGCGCGCGCCATCGCCTCGTCCTCGGAGGCCATGTTGGCCAGCGCGCCATGCAGCTTCAGGTGCCGCACTTCGCCGCCCGCGGCCCGGGCCATGGCCAGCGCCGCGCCGACCTGGTAGCGCACCAGGTTCTGCAGCGAGGGCAGCGGCATCTTCATCCGCTGGCGGCCGAAGCCGTGCAGATCGGGAAAGCCGGGATGGGCGCCGATGCCGACGCCCTTTTCGACCGCGCGCTGCATGGTGGCGGCCATCACGTCCCAGTCGCCGGCGTGAAAGCCGCAGGCGATATTGGCCGATGTCACGATGTCCAGCAGCGCCGCGTCGTCGCCCATGGTCCAGGCGCCATAGCTTTCGCCCATGTCGGCATTGAGATCGACGGATTGTGCCATTTGGTCCTCCTCAGTCGGTTTCGGTGCCCGCCACCACGCCGCTGATCAGCTGGTAGGACAGCAGGTCCGGCATCCGGTGCGGGTCGCGGATCAGCGGGCGGCGGGCCTTGCCCAGCGCGGAGCGCCGGTCCGCCTCGGCGCGTTCCAGCGCCACCGCGGCGTCGAGATCGACGAAGCGAAAGCGCAGTTCGGCCCCGGCGGGCGCCTGCGCCACGCGCGGCAGGTCGCAGGGCAGCACGGTGCCGATCCTTGGGTAGCCGCCGGTGGTCTGGCATTCGGCCATCAGCACGAAGGGCGTGCCGTCGCCGGTGATCTGGATGTCGCCGGGGACGACGACCTCGGAGACGAGGTTGCGCCCGGTCTCGAGGTGAAAGCCGCCGCCCTCGGGCTTAAGCGCCACGCCCATGCGGTTGGCGCGGCGGCTGCGGTGGAAGGGTTCGCTTTCAAGTCTCGCCAGGTCGGCTGCGGAAAAGAGGTCGGTCTGGGCGCTGGCGACGATGCGGATGGTGCCGCCGTCGAAACGGTCCTCGGGCTCGAGCAGCAGGCCGGTCTCGCCGCCGCCGTCGGGGCCGATCTCCAGCGTGTCGCCCTCCGACAAAGCGTTGCCGATGCCGGCGGACAGATGCGCCGATTGCGCGCCGAGGCAGTTGGGCGCCGCAAAGCCGCCGCCGACGTGCAGGTAGCCGTAGCAGCCGCTGCGCACCGGGCCGATGGAGAGCCGCGCCCCGGCGGGCATCAGGTGCGAGGCGTGCCAGGCCAGCGCCACCCCGTCCAGCGCCGCGCGCATCGGCGCGCCGGTCAGCGCGATGCGGAGGTCCGCGTCGGCCTCGAACTCGCCGCCCATGCCGGCCATCTCCAGCGCCGCGCACTCCGGCGCCTGCCGCAACAGCGCCGCACCCTCGGCCAATGCCAGCCTGTCCGCCGCGCCGCCGCGCGACAGCCCGACGTCGAGATAACCGCTGCGCCCCATGTCCTGAAGCGTCACGCCGGGGCCGGCACGCAGGATCCTGAGCGTGGTCATTGCACCGGCTCGCTTTCCGCCCCGCCGCGGGGGTCCTTGCGCATCCCTTCAAGCGCCTCGGGGCCGGTCGGCACGAATTGCACCTCGTCGCCGGGGCGCAGCAGGAAGGGCTCCTCCGCCTCGGGCTGGAACAGCCGGATGGCGGTCTGGCCGACATGCTGCCAGCCGGTCGGAGTCGAGACCGAAAACAGCACCATCTGCCGGATCGCCAGGCACAGCGCGCCCACCGGGATGCGCCCGGTCAACTGGCTCTGGCGCGGGATGTCCCAGGCCTCGGGCAATTCGCCCAGGTAGGGCTGGCCCGGCGCGAAACCGATGGTCTGGACCCGCACCCGCGCCTCGGAAAGCGCGCGGATGGCGGCATCCTCGCGCATCCCGGCGGCCTCGGCGGCCTGGCCCAGTTGCGGCGCCAGATCGGTGCCGAAGACCGTGGGAATGCGCCAGAACCGGCGCCCCTCGGGCAGATCGGCGGCGTACCAGTCGCGGCTTTGCAGCAGCTGCTCGATCCGGGCCCGCAAGACCGCATGGCCCAGATGCAGCGGATCGAAGCGCAGAAAGGCCGAGACCAGCGAGGAGGCGGTCTCTTCCACCCCGTCCCAGCCCGCGCGCTCGATCTCGGCGCGAAAGGCCAGCGCGGCGCGATTGGCGGGCTCGCTCAACCGGCTGCCGAAACTGACCAGCAAGCCGTCGACCCCGGCGGTGCGGATGGTCGGAAAGGCGTCGGTGGTGTCAGCGGCCTGGGTCACATCTGCTCCGGCAGGAAGGTCACGATTGCGGGGAAAAGGACGATCAGGATCAGCGCCAGGACCATCAGGAAGAAGAACGGCAGCGCGGCATGGGCCACGGTCAGGATGTCGCGCCCGGTGAGCGATTGCAGCACGAAGAGGTTGAACCCCACCGGCGGGGTGATCTGGCTCATCTCGACCACGATCACCAGGAAGATGCCGAACCACAAGGGATCGATTCCCGCCTGCAGCACCATTGGCATGATGACCGAGGCGGTGAGCACCACCACCGAGATGCCGTCGAGAAAGCAGCCCATGATGACGAAGAACACGGTCAGCGCCGCCAGCAGGGTGAAGGTCGACAGCCCCAGCGAGCCGATCCATTCGGCCAGGATGCGCGGGATGCCGGTGAAGCCCATCGCCACGGTCAGAAACGACGCCCCTGCCAGGATGAAAGCGATCATGCACGACGTCACGGTGGCCCCCATCAGCCCGTCGATGAAGCTCTCGCGGCTCAGCGTGCCCGAGGCCCAGGAGAGCACCAGCGCCAGCACCACGCCCACGGCGGCGGCATCGGTGGGCGAGGCGATCCCGGCATAGATCGAGCCGATCACCCCGGCGATCAACAGCATCACGGGGATCAACCTGCGCGACCGGCGCAGCTTTTCGCGGAAACTGGCCGAGATATCCTCGGTTGGCAATGTGGCGCGGTTCATCAGCGCCCAGATCACCACGTAGCCCACGAAGAGCGAGACCAGCAGCACCCCGGGCAGGATGCCGGCGATGAACAGCCGGGCGATGGATTGCTCGGTCGCCACGCCATAGACGATCAGGATGATCGACGGCGGGATCAGCAGGCCCAGCGTGGCCGAGCCCGCCAGCGTGCCGATCACCATCTTCTCGGGGTAGCCGCGGCGCGACAGTTCCGGGATCGACAGCTTGCCGATGGTGGCGGCGGTGGCGGCGGAGGACCCCGAGACCGCGGCAAAGATCCCGCAGGCAAAGACATTGACGTGCAGAAGCTGGCCGGGCAGGCGGTTCATCCAGGGCGAGAGCCCGGCGAACATGTCCTCGGACAGCCTTGAGCGGAACAGGATCTCGCCCATCCAGATGAACAGCGGCAGCGCGGCCAGCGCCCAGGAATTGCTGTGCCCCCAGAGCGTGGTCGCCATGACCAGCCCCAGCGGCGCGTCGGAAAACAGCGCCATGGCGGCCATCCCCACGCCCAGCAGCGAGAAGGCGACCCAGAGCCCCGAGCCGAGGAAGGCAAAGAGCAGGACCAGCAGGATGATCGACAGCGTGGCAACGGACATCGGCGGTCTCCTATTCGCTCAACAGGCTTTCGCCCTTGCCGTGCCACGAGGGCTGGTGCCCCCTGAGCAGCCCGACCAGCTCATCGGCCAGCGCAAGGGTGAGAACGCCCAGGCCCAGGGCGACGGGAAGCTGCGGCCACCACAAGGGCACCGAGACCATGCCGGAGGTGCGGTCGCCGAACTCGATCGATTCGGCCACCAGCAGGATCACGTACCAGGTGGCAAAGCCGGTCATCGCCAGCGCCACGATCACCACCCCGATCTCGGCAATCCGCTGCGGCCCTTTGGCCAGCCGCCCGATCAGCAGGGTGACGCGGATATGCCCGCCCGCGCGCAGCGCATAGGCCAGCGCCAGAAAGGTCGAGGCGGCCAGGAAGAACCCGGTGAAATCGGCGTAGGAGGGGATGGTCAGCCCGATGCCGCTGCCGAAGAGCGCGGCGGCGATCTTGTCGGCGAGGTTCAGGCAGACCTGGGCAAAGACCAGCACCACGATGGCCAGGATGAAAAGCGCCGCCAGCCCTCCGGCGCCACGGTAGATGAAATCAAGTGTCTGCCGCATGCCGGTCCCCCCTTGCGGAAATCACGGCCGGGCGCTGGGATGCGCCCGGCCTGTTGCTTCATTGCTGATAGGCGCTCAGCAGGCTGGCACCGGCTTCCCCGGCCTCGGCCTTCCAGCTTTCCAGCATCTGCGCGCCGATCTCGCGCAGGCCGGTCATCAGCTCATCGGAGGGCTGGACCACGGTGATGCCGTTCTCGGCCAGCACCTTGGTCTGGGCCTCGGTCTCGGCCTTGCTCATCTCCCATCCGCGGGCCTCGGCGGCGGCGGCGGCCTCGAGCACGGCGGCCTGGGTGGCCTCGTCCAGACGGCGGAACGCGCGCTTGTTGACCACGACGATGTTCTTCGGGATCCAGGCCTGGATGTCGGTGTAATGGCTCAGGAAGTCCCAGGCCTTGGAGTTCACGCCGGTGGAGGGCGAGGTGATCATCGCCTCGACCCGGCCGGTGCTGAAGGCCTGCGGAATATCCGGCACCTCGACCTGGGTCGGCGCGGCCCCGGCGAGATTGGCGAATTGCTCGAGCGTCGCGTTATAAGTGCGGAACTTCAGCCCGGCGAGATCCTCGACCGACGCGATCTCCTTGGTGGTATAAAGCCCCTGCGGCGGCCAGGGCACGGCATAGAGCGCCATCATGCCCTGTTCATCGAGCAGCCCGTCGATCACCGCTTTCTGCGCCGCCCAGAGCCGTTCGGCCTCGTCATAGTTGGTCGCCAGGAAGGGCATCGAATCGATGCCGAAGGCGGCATTGTCATTGGCCAGCAGCGACACGAAGAACTCGCCGATCGGCACCTGGCCGCTGCGCACGGCCTTGCTGATCTCGGGGTGCTTGAACAGCGACCCGGCGGAATGCACCTTGATCTCGAGCGCGCCATCGGTGGCGGCGGCGACATCGGCGGCGAATTCGTTGATATTGACGGTATGGAACGTGGCGTCCGGGTAGGGCGTGGGCATGTCCCAGGTCTCGGCCTGCACCTGCATGGCCAGCCCGGCAAGCGCGGCCACCGCGCCGCCCAGGTAACGTGATACGAACATGGTTCTGTTCTCCCTTTATCGTTGGATAGGCGGAATGTTGACAGAACGCTTGCAATTCGTCAACGTTTTATAAGGGTGAGGCGTGGCAAAGTCTTCCGCATGGGTCATGGCCCGCGCCGGATTGCCTGTCGCAGGTGTGTCGCGGACTCGGGGGAGGTCATTGAAACACCGAGAAATTGATGACATGATGTCGATAAATCACCGATGTTTCGTGTTCAGGAAGCCTGACCCATGAGTGAACAAAGCCCCGCCGCCCGCCGGATCGTTTCGTCCCGCCACCTGGCCGAGGGCGAGGGCTGGGAATTGTCGGAGCTGGAATTCGGGCTGATCATCGTGAACAATGCCTTTTCGCGCTGGATGACCCGCTGCATGGCGGCGGCCGGCCACCCCGATCTCAGCCCGCTGGAGATCCTCATCCTGCACAACGTCAACCACCGCGCCCGCGACAAGCGCCTGTCCGACATCTGCTTTCTGCTGAACATCGAGGACAGCCACACGGTGAACTACGCCCTGCGCAAGCTGTTGAAGGCGGGCCTGCTGGAGTCGGAAAAGCGCGGCAAGGAGGTCTTCTACCGCACCTCGCCCGACGGCATCGCGCTCTGCACCGACTACCGCGACGTGCGCCGTCAATGCCTCCTGGACAGCCTCGCCGCGACCGAACTGTCCGGCACCGAGTTGCGCGACCTGGCGCGCAATCTGCGCGCCCTGTCGGGACACTACGACCAGGCCAGCCGCGCGGCGGCGTCGCTTTAGGCTCAGAAATCATCGCCACTAAATGACGAGCGCCGCGAGACCGATGGCGAAGTAAATTTCTTTGGGGCACCGGTCGTACCTGGTTGCGACACGGCGCCCGTCCATGGGCCTGCGGAACATGATTTCGAGGCAGTCGCACCCCTTGCAGCGCCGCTGGTCGATTTTTTCGGTCGTCACGCAGTGGATTCCGCTGGGGATGAGGCGCGCATCCCCTTGTCTTGCTGCGCGTCTGGGAACCAATCGGCGTCGGAGACCTTGTCGGCCAGGATCATCCTTGCGGGCGGCCGGGCATCCCGCAGCACAAGCCTCCCCTTCGTTTCGGTCATCTGGCCCGGGCGGGACGTGCTCGGCGAAGACCCTGGCAAACATGCCAATCTGCGATCAGCGCACGTGCCGATTGTAGTGCGTCTTGCGCCACCTACCCCTGACGCATCCTTCCTCTTTGTCTCGTTCTTCCTGGCCTTGATTGCCCCGCTCGGCACCCGCAGATCATCCACCCTCGGCTTGCCGCAGGACGTCGGATCGAACCGTCGCAGCCGCGCAGGCCGCGGTCAGCCAGGGATCGCAGGAAATTGGTCCAGAAAGTCTCGGCTTCCGACGGGCCGGTGGCCACGCCCAGCACCTCGCGCT
>SBGD01000029.1 GCA_006226775.1 Paracoccaceae bacterium
CACACCGCGCATCCTCACCCCCGCCGTTTCCGTGCCGAGGGTGAATCACGTTCTCAAATCCTTGTCGAGGCGGGACTATTTCAGCACCCTGCTAGATGAAGCATGAGTATGTGTCGCATGATGTTTTTCCTTTCAGATGCTAGAGGTTAAAATCCGGGCCAGAGCCCCGTGAGCGACCCCGCTCGCGGCTCTTGTCTGTCTTCGGCGGCTCAGGCTGTCTGGCGAGATCGGCATTCACCTTCGCCGTCGCAGCATTTCCGCGCTCCATCGACAGATAGGCGCTTAGCTCAAGGTGCAGGTCGGCGATATCCTTGCTGCGCTGATCCCGCATTTGCTTGATGGCGCGCTGGAGTTGCTGGCGCTCGTCAAGCTGACGGGACACCATCGCATCGCGCTCAGCCTGATCGCGGCAGTAGCACTGCCACGTCTCCATCTCGTTCTGCGTTCTGATCTTTGAATACTTCCCCGTGATCCGGCTCCACAAGCCGCCGATGCCTTTGGGCAGGCGCGCGGCACGCGCCGCTATCTCCTTGTCCCAGCGCAATCGCTGCATATCGTCCATCGCCTTGCGCTCAGCGCGATGGCGCTCCACGGTCTGCGTCCGCTTGAACTCAATAGTTGGGTGCTTTTGATGATACGCTTTGCTGATTTCGAGAGCGTATTTGTGGAGTTGCGCGCTCATGCGCTTCGCGATCTCTTCGCGGCGCTCCTGCACACTCGGCAGCTTGTTTGCATCCGGCAGTCGGGCGACAACATCCTTCGTCTTCACGCCTGACCAGCGGGCGAGCGCGTAAATCTCGCCCTGATAATCGAGCGCGACCACGCCGCGCCGATCACCGCGCGCAAGGAAGAAACCCTTCTCTTCGAGGGCGCTCTTAAGGGTTTCGGCGTTATCGGAGGACTGCCATGCCTGCTTGAACATGGCCTTGACTACTCTCGGATCAGCCAGCGCCCGCTTGGCCTGCTGCCATTCGGCGCGGGTAAAGTTCAGCGGATTGCGCAAAGCCTGATCGACCATGCACTTTGGCATGTCCCAGCCGTGCTGGAGATACAGCTCTTTCGAGACTTCCATCAGGCGGCGCTTGAAGAAGGGCAGGTTCTTGGCCGTCATCGTCTCGGAGTTGATCCGCGACCAGACGGCGTGCGCGTGCCGCCTGCCTTCTTTCTCATGAAAAACGATAGCGCGGGGATGCCCGTCGAGGCCAAGCCGCTGCTCGGCCATCTCGATGGCCGCTTCGAAGCTAGCGATATCGACCCGCTCACCTTCCGGCGGGTTCAGGCTCAACGAGAACAGGTGCTGCTGGCAGCGCGTGCCTTTGGCTACGGCCTGCGCTTCTAGCAGAGCATCGAGAAGCTGCTCGTCGGAGACGAAGCCGCGCAGCTCGTGCAGTTCGACATGCTCGTTGTCGCGGCTGTTCATCAGGTGACGGGCGAGCTTGGCGGCATTGCCGCGCTGGGAACCTTTCAGGATCATGGCTCACCCCCATCGCTCAAGCTGCCGAGTGCCCGCAGCAGCTCCTGCCGCATGGCCTTAACGTCTTCACACGCCTGACGAAGATCGGCTTCCGTCTCCGGCGAGACCGGAAGCGAACCGCTATTGGACGCGCGGGCGAGCTGGTTCAGATTGGAAGACAGGCGCGACGAGCCGAGTGCGCCGAGGACACGCCCGAGGGCTTCATGATCCTTGACCGGATAGCGCCCACGTTTTTTGCGCGGCGCAGCATCATCCCCGAGCACTTGTTCACGGATATACCGCCCGAGCGGCATGCTGCCCCGCAACACGTCCAGCATCGCTCGCTCTTCGAAGGTGAAGCGCAGCGAGAACGGCGGCGGATACTTGGGCCGCTGATTCTTGGCTAACTGGTTGAATTGTTTATCTAAGGTGCTCATCGCCGCACCTCAGATCACTTAGATCATAAGGTGCGAGATGGTGTTCCCATTCCTGGAGGACTTCAAAGAGGCGGTTCGATTCCGCTCCCGTTGGGTCCACCAAACCACCGTCCGACCAATCACCACCAGACAAACCACTGCCCGACCCCCGAGGATCTCTGATGTCAGAGGTCCTTTTTTGCGCCGGTCGCGCCTGCCCGACCGGGCCATCGCCCGCCCCGCGCAACCCATGGTTTCTTTTGCTCCCGTGAACTCGCGCTTTCGTGCTAGACTGCCGAAAGTGCGCTTTGAAGCGCTGTCATTTTGCCCCCCGCGGGGCCCGGATATTTTCAGCAAGTGATCGGGAAGGACGGATGTCATGACCAGGATTCGCAAGGATATTGCCGCGTCGAGCGGCGCTTGGGCGCCGGAGGTGCTCTGGTATGCCAGGGCCGTGGCTGCGCTGAACGCGCGGGCGCCGGACGACCGCACCGGCTGGCGCTATCTCGGCGCGATCCACGGCATCGACGTGGCGGGCTGGGTGGCGCAGGGCATCATCGGGGCTGCCGCCGACCTGCCGCCCGCGCGCGAGCAGGAGGCGCTCTTCAACCAGTGTCAGCACGCCGGCTGGTTCTTCCTGCCCTGGCACCGCGGCTACCTGGCGGCCTTCGAGGCGATCCTCGGCGACTGGATTGCCGGCAACGGCGGCCCGGCGGATTGGGCGCTGCCCTACTGGAACTATCTCGACGCGACCAACCCCGACGCCCGCAAGCTGCCGCAGGAATTCCGCGACGCCACCCTGCCCGACGGCACCCCCAACCCGCTGTCGGCGCCGCCGCGCCACGGCACCGACACGCTGGGACCGCAGCCCTGGCTCAACCGCGACATCACCCTGGCCGCCCAGACCGCGACGCCGCTGTTTACCGCGGCCCCCGGGACCGTGGGCTATGGCGGCGCGATCAGCGGCTTTGCCCACCAGGGCAACCTGACCGGCGGGGTCGAGGGCAATCCGCACAACCTCGTGCATGTGATGCTGGGCGGGCTGGGGGCACAGTCCGGCTGGATGAGCGATCCGGCCTATGCCGCGCTCGACCCGATCTTCTGGCTGCATCACTGCAATATCGACCGGCTCTGGGAGGCCTGGATGAGCGAGGCAACCAACCAGCAGGAGCTCAGCAGCGCCTGGAAGAACGGGCCGTTTCCGCAGCAGTTCCTGATGCCCACCCCCGCCGACGGCGTCGAGGTCTTCGTGCCCGGCGACACCCTGCCCGGCGCGCGGCTGGCGCCGCAGTACGACGACATTCACAAGGGCACGGGCATCGCCGCTTTGGTGCTGGCCGCAGCAGGAGGTGCCGGGATGCCACCCTCGCAGAAACCGCCGCGCGATGCCGGCTCGGCGCTTCTGGGCGCCAGCGAGACCAGCGTCGAAGTCACCGGCACCCCGGTCAGCGCCAGTGTCGAGATCACCCCGCCAGTGCGCAGGCTGACCGCGACAGCGCCGGTCAAGCAGCGCTATTTCCTCAACCTCGAAGGCGTGCGCGGCGCCGATCCCAGCGGCGCGGTCGAGGTCTACCTGGTGGCGAAGGACGGAGACGGCACCGCACACCTGGCCGATACGCTGGTGTTCTTCGGCCTCGCCAGCGCGTCCTCGACCGAGGGGCGCCACGCGGGCAACGGGCTTTCGGCGGCGATCGACATCACCGAGCTGGCCGAGTCGCTGGGCGGCGGGCAAGGTCTTCAGGACCGGGTCGAGGTGCGGCTGAAGCTCGCGGCCGAGGGCGCGGGGCCGGTCACGGTGGACAAGATCAGCATCTACGCCCAGGACCAGGGCTGAGCCCCGTGTCCCTGGCCGCCTGCGCCGCGCAGATGCGCCAACCGCCGATGCCGGGGCTGCTGGCGCTCTCGGCGCTGGGGTGGGCGCTCTACCTCGCGCTGCCCCGGGGCGCGGGGCTGGCGGCCTTCTGCGGCGCGGTGAGCCTGCCGGTGATGCTCGACCCCGCGGCCTGGGGCGCGCTGGGCTGGGCACCCGGGCGCCTGGCGCTCGAATGGGCGGTGATGGTGCTGATGATGATGCCGCCGCTGGTCTCGGCCCAGGTGGCGCATGTTGTGCGCTCGGTGCGCCGGACCTGCCGGTTGCGGGCCCTTCTGGCCTTCGGGCTGGGCTACGGGATCTGCTGGCTGCTGGCGGGGGTTTTTCTGGTGCCGCTGGGGCTCATGGTCTCGGCGCTCCTGCCCGCGGGGCTGGACACCGCGGCGCTGCTGGCGGTGGCGCTGGTCTGGAGCGCCGCGCCCCCGGCCCAGGGCGCGCGCAACCGTTGTCACCGACTGGAGCGGATCGGGGCGCAAGGTGAAGGCGCGCTGCGGCACGGGGGGCGGACCGGGTTGGCCTGCGTGGCGGCCTGCTGGGTCTGGATGGTGGTGCCGCTGACGGTGTCCGCGGGTCACGGCCCGGCCATGCTGGCGGTGGCGCTCTATCTTTTCGCCGAACGCCTGGCCCCGGCGGCAAAGCGGCGCTGGCGGGTGCCGCCGGGGCTCGGCGTGCTGGCCGGTCTCGGGGTGCGCGCGCGGCTCCGACGGGCTCCGCCGGGCCTTGCCACGCGCGCCCTGCGCTGACCCGGCAGCGATTGCAGCGCCGCAGGCTCCTGCGGAAACCTGTTGCGCGACAGGGGCCGCGCCTGCGACACAGGGTTATCTCTGCGCCGCGGCTCGGACCGGCGCCAACCCGGGCTATCAGGGGGTATGCCATGCCAAAGGACCACAAGGATTTTCGCTCTGCCCGGTGGTTCGCGCCCGATGACCTGCGCTCGATGGGCCATCGCTCGCGCGCGCTGCAGATGGGGCTGGCGGCCGAGGATTGGGAGGGCAAGCCGGTGATCGCGATCATCAACACCTGGTCCGATCTCTCGCCCTGCCACCACCACCTGCGCGACCGGGCCGAGCACGTCAAGAAAGGCGTGCTGCAGGCGGGCGGCTTTCCGGCGGAGCTTCCGGTGCATGATTTTGCCGAGCAGTTCCTGAAACCGACCTCGATGCTCTATCGCAACATGGGCGCGATGGAGGTGGAAGAGACCCTGCGTTCGCATCCCGTCGATGGCGCGGTGCTGATGGGCGGCTGCGACAAGTCCACCCCGGCGCTGGTAATGGGGGCGATTTCCATGGGGATCCCCTTCATCTACCTGCCCGCGGGCGCGATGCTGCGCGGCAATTACCCCGGGCAGCATCTGGGCTCGGGCACCGATGTCTGGAAATACTGGGACGAGCGTCGGGCCGGGACGATCAGCAAGGAGGAATGGCAAGGCGTCGAGGCCGGGATCGCGCGCTCTTACGGCACCTGCATGACCATGGGCACCGCCTCGACCATGATGTCGATCGCCGATGGCTGGGGGCTGACCCTGCCCGGCGCCTCGTCGATCCCGGCGCCGGATGCGGGGCACAAGCGGATGTCTGCGGCCTGCGGGCGGCGGATTGTCGAGATGGTCTGGGAGGATCTGACGCCCGACAAGATCATCACCTGGGAGAGCACGCGCAACGCGGTGACGGTGGCGATGGCCACGGGCTGTTCGACCAATGCGATCATCCACCTGATCGCCATGGCGCGACGCGCGGGCATCGACCTGACGCTGGAGCATCTCGACGAGATCGGCCATGAGACCCCGGTGCTGGCCAACCTGCGGCCCTCGGGCACCAGGTACCTGATGGAGGATTTCTTCTATGCGGGGGGCCTGCGCGCGCTGATGAAGGAATTGGGCGACAAGCTCGATCTCTCGGTGATGACGGTCAGCGGGCGGACCATGGGCGACTGCATCGCGGACGCGGTGAACTACAACGACGACGTGATCCGGCCCTTGTCGAACCCGGTTTACCACGAGGGGTCGCTGGCGGTGCTGAAGGGCAATCTCGCGCCGGACGGCGCGGTGATCAAGCCTGCGGCGATGAACGAGAGGTTCCAGGTGCATTCGGGCCCGGCGGTGGTGGCCGACAGCTATGCGGAACTGAAGGAGATCATCAACGACGAGAATTACCCGATGACCCCCGACAGCATACTGGTGCTGCGCAATGCCGGGCCGCAGGGCGGGCCGGGGATGCCGGAATGGGGGATGATCCCGATGCCCAAGGCGCTGCTCAAGGACGGGCACCGCGACATGGTGCGGATGTCGGATGCGCGGATGTCGGGCACCTCCTATGGCGCCTGCATCCTGCATGTCGCGCCCGAGGCTTTCATCGGCGGGCCGCTGGCATTGATCCGGACCGGGGATATCATCGATCTGGACGTGCCGAATCGGTCGCTGAACGTGCGGCTTTCCGACGAAGAGCTTGCGGCGCGCCGGGCGGACTGGGTGCAGCCGGAACCGCAGTATGAGCGGGGCTATGGCTGGATGTTCTCCAGGCACATCGAACAGGCGGACAAGGGCTGCGACTTCGACTTCCTGAAGACGGAGTTCGGCGCGCCGGTGCCGGAGCCGGAGATCAATTAGGGACGTCGCCGGTGGCGTGTCGCAGTCCTTTCCGCTGAGCACCAGCGCGGAATCAAGGCCGAAGGCCGCCGCGCATCGCCGACGCGCCCCCACGCGGCGGCGATTTGGCCGATGTCAGCGCAAAGCTTGGGGCTTCTTCGGATTTGGCTGCCATAAAGTGCGCCGCTTTTCCGTCGGATCGCCACCGCGCGCGTCGGCAATCCGCGGCTTGCGCCAAGCTCGAACCCAAAAGGCCCACCCTACGGACGATCTCGAAGGCCGGCGCCTACCCCTCCTGCCCCGGCGTGTTCAGCCCCTCCGACTGGAACCAGCGGCGGATGTTGCGCGCGGCCTGGCGAATGCGTTGCTCGTTCTCGACCATCGCCAGCCGCACATAGCCTTCGCCCCGCGGCCCGTAGCCCACGCCCGCCGCCACCGCGACATTGGCGTTGACCAGCAACTGCTTGGAGAACTCCAGCGAGCCCATATGCGCCAGCGCCGGCGGCAGGGGCGCCCAGGCGAACATCGAGGCGGCAGGCGAAGGCACCTCCCACCCGGCGCGGGCGAAGCTCTCGACCATCACGTCCCGGCGCTTCTGATAGCGGGCGCGGTTTTCCGCGACGATATCCTGCGGCCCGTTCAGCGCGGCGCAGGCCGCGGCCTGGATCGGGGTGAAGGCGCCGTAGTCGAGGTAGGATTTCACCCGCGTCATCGCCGCAATCAGCCGCGGATTGCCGACCGCGAACCCCATGCGCCAGCCTGCCATGGAATAGCTTTTCGACAGCGAGGTGAACTCGACCGCGACATCCTTTCCGCCCGGCACCTCGAGGATCGAGCGGGTGGGATTGCCGTCGTAGTAAAGCTCGGAGTAGGCCAGATCGGAGATCACATAGAGGCTGTTTTCCCTGGCAAAGGCCACAAGTCGTTCATAAAACGCCAGGTCCACCGTCTCGGCGGTGGGGTTCGAGGGGTAGTTGACCACCAGAACCTTGGGCTTGGGCCGGCAATCGGCCACCGCGCGCTCGAGACAGTCGAAGTAATAGTCGTCGGGCGTGGTCGGCACCGCGTGGATCGTCGCCCCGGCCATGATGAAACCGAAGGTATGGATCGGATAGGACGGGTCGGGCGCCAGCACCACGTCGCCCGGCGCGGTGATCGCGGTGGCAAGGCTGGCCAGCCCCTCCTTCGAGCCCATGGTGACCACCACCTCGGTCTCGGGGTCGAGCGTGACACCGAAGCGGTTGCCGTAGTAATTGGCCTGTGCGCGGCGCAGCCCGGGGATGCCCTTGGACTGGGAATAGCCGTGGGCGTCGGGCTTGGTAGCCACCTCGATCAGCTTGTCGATCACGTGCTGCGGCGGCGGCAGGTCGGGGTTGCCCATGCCGAGGTCGATCACGTCGCGGCCCTCGCGCCGCGCCGCCGCGCGCATCGCGGTCACCTCGGCGATGACATAGGGCGGCAGAAGACTCAGGCGGTAGAATTCGTCGGGCATGGGACACTTCGATCTTGGAGACAGGATGATCCGGGATGTAACGCCCTGCGCGACCGGTTGTAAGCCTGTTTTGCAGCAATGTTGCCCGCGCCGGGCAATCGCCCGGCCCCGCCGGTCACCAGCGCGCCGACCATGCCGGCGTGGGTCGCCTGATGCAGAGGCGGATCGACGCCGAAGGCGATCCGGCACCGCGGCGGCAGCAAGACATTCGCAGCCGGGCCGTCTCGCCGCTCACCGGACCCGGGCGGTGTAGTGGCACATGGTGGCGGGCAGGCGGACCGATCCGTCGGCCTGCACGAAGGCGGCGAAGGCCTCGGCGATCTCGGCCTCGATCCGCGCTTTCAGCGCGGGACCGGGCCGTTTCAGCCGGTAGAGCGTGGAAATCGGGCCGACATAGGCAAGGGACCGCATCAGGGCCGCCAATCCGTCCGGATGCCGGAGGGCGATCTCCTGCGGCGCCCCGGTAACCTCGGAATACCCGGCGCGCGCAAGGATGCCGGTCACATGGGTCACATCGGCAAAGGCCAGCGGCCCGGGCGGCACGATGGCGCCGGGCGGCGCGGGCGGTAGCGGGCCGAGGTGACGCTCGGCCACCGCCAGCGGCAGGGAAAACCACGGGTTGCCCTGCCCGGCCCAGCCGTTGAACCCCATAAAGGCACCCGGCGCCAGGTGCCGCCGGAGGCGCGAGAGCGCCAGCACCGGATCGGAAAAGAACATCATGCCGATATGCGAGACGCAGACATCGAAGCCCCGGGCATCCAGCGCCTCGGTCTGGATGTCGAGACGGCGGAACGCGAGGGTCTGCCGCCCCGCCTGCGGGCTAGCGTCAGCAGTGGCTCGGACACGTCCAGTCCCAGCACCCGGCCCTCGGGGCCCACGGCGCGCGCCAGCGCCAGGCTGAACGTGCCCGCGCCGCTGCCGATCTCGAGCACCCGCGCCCCCGGCGCCAGCGGCAACAGGTCAAGCAGCGCCGCCATCGACCCGCCGAGGAAGTGATCGAGGTCGGCCCGGTTCTCGGCCCAGTCGCGCCCGGCCTCGCCGTTCCAGATCTCGTGGACCGCGGCATTGCTCATCTGTCGGTGCCCGGATCGGCCAGAACTGCGCGCGCGGCGGCAATGTCCGGCGCCTCCAGCCCGGCGGGAAAGCCCGCCAGCGCGCCCGACAACTCCTGCGCCCGCCCCGGATCGAGCCGCACCGCCGAGGTCAGCGCGCGCAGGGCGCAGAAACGCGATCTCTGCAGGCCCGCCAGCGCAGCGGCGGCGCGCAGCAGGCGCAGCCCGCCCGCCCGGTCGCCCCGCCCGGCCAGCAATTCGCCGTGCAGCCGCAGCACCTCGGGTTTCACCAGGTCCTCCTGGCTGCGGTCGAGATGGGCCATCGCCTGTTGCGACCGGGCCCAGGCTTCGTCGGGCTGGCCGCGGTCGCGCAGCACCCCGGCCATGAGCGACAGGTAAAGCGGTTGCAGCATGTGGCTGCCCGAGGCCGCATAGCGGCGATAGCCCTCCTCGATCATCGCCCAGCCGCGCGCCCCCGCACCCTGGCGGCACAGGCCCCAGCCCCAGAGGATTCGCCCGACCCCGGAATGGAACGGAAACTCGTAGCGGTCGGCGTGCAGCGCGGCCTGCCGGGCAGTGGGCAGCAGCAGGTCGTAATCCTCCATCAGGTGATAGGTGAAGGCCGAGAAGGTCAGCGACCGCGCCATCGAGAACGGATGGCCGAGGTCGCGCGCCATCCGCAACTGGTCGGCACAGCAGGTCCGCGCCGCTTCGTGCTGGCCCAGGTACCACAGGGTGCCGCCGAGATAGGCCATGCAGGCCAGCCCCGGATCGTCGCCGTAAAGCCGCGTATTGCCGGCGCCGACCCCGGCGGCATAGCCCTCGATCGCGGTTTCCAGGTGCCGGCGCGCCACGTCGAGCTTGCCCAGCATGAAGGCGGTGGCGCCCAGCGCGCGCCGCGCCTCCAGCCCCGAGGCCGCATCCGCCGCCCGGTCCGCGGTCAGCGCCAGCATGTCCCGGGCGGCGGTCTCGGCGGCGGCATATTGCGCGCTCATCTGGCGATAGAGCCAGAGCCCGCGGCGCACCGCGAAACGCTCGGCCGTGCCGCCGAGGGCATCGGCCAGCCGCGCCGCCTCGGCATAGAGATCGCCGACCGCCTCCGCGCCATAGCCGTCATGCGCCGAGAGCACCGGCCCCAGCGCCAGCAGCAGCGCCAGCCGCACCCGGTCCTGCGCCGGCCCCCGCGGCCCGCGGTCGAGCAGTTCGAGCCCGCGCCGGTAAAGCCCGATCGCCTCGCCCAGCGCCGCGCGGCGCACCGCACGGTCGCCGGCCTCGTGCCAGCGGGCAATCGCCTCGTCGAAACGCTCGGCCAGGGTCAGGTGATGGCCCAGCAGGCGGGCATCGGCGCCCGCTTCGGCGGCCAGCGCATCGGCGATGCGCCCGTGCATCGACCGGCGCCGGGCGCGCGGCTGCGACTGGTAGGCCGCTTCCTGGATCAGCGCATGGCGGAAGATGTAGCGTCCCGCGTCGCCCTCCAGCGGCTCGACGAGGGCCAGGTCGACCAGCGCCTCGATCCGCGCCTGCACCGCCGCCGCGTCCAGCCACATCACCCGCGCCAGCAGGCCGGTGTCGAAGACCCGGCCGATGCAGCTTGCCACCTGGGCCGCCGGTTTCGCGGCCAGCGCGGAATCCAGACGCGCCGAAAGCACCCCCTGCAAGGTCGCAGGAATGGTGACCGCCGCGCCATCGGCGCCGCTCTCGCCCGCGCGGTCTGAGATGTCGCGGGTCAGTTCGGCGAGAAACAGCGGCACCCCGTCCGAGGTCTCGACAATGCGCTCGCGCACCTTTGGGGCAAGGCGGCGCGGCAGGGCCAGGTGATCGACCATGCGCCCCGCCGCCTCGCGGCTCAGGCGCGACAGCTCGAGATGCGCGGCGGCGGCCAGCCCGCTCCAGTCCGGCGCGGCGCCGGGCCGGGTGGTGGCCAGGATCATCAGCCGCTGGTCGGCGCAGCTTTCGGCCAGGTCCGCGATCAGCCGCTCGGTCAGCCCGTCGCTCCAGTGCAGGTCCTCGAGGACCAGCAGCAGCGGCGCCCGGGCGCAATGCCCGCGCACCGCCGCGGCAATCGCGGCGAACCAGGCGGCGCGGCGTTTCTCGGCGTTCTGCTCGGCGGGGGTCGGCGCAAGGTCGAGCAGGTCGCCGAGATCCTCCAGCAGGACCGCGGCCTCGATGCCGATCCGCCGGGCCAGCCGCCCGAACCCCGCCCGGCGGGTCGCGAGCGGATCGCCGGGGCGCACCCCCGCGCGGTCGTGCAGCCAGGCCACCACCGGGTAGAGCGTGGCATTGTCGTTGAAGGGCCAGCAATGCAGTTCATGGGCCTGCCCGCCCTCTGCCGCGCATTGGCGCAGGAAATGCGCCGCCATGTGGCTCTTGCCGATGCCGGCCTCGCCCTCCAGCGTCACCAGCCGCAGCCCCCGGCCCGCGACGACGGCACGCCATTGCGCGCCAAGCTGCGCCAGCGGCGTCTCGCGGCCCTCGATCGGCGCCTGGCCAAGGCGGATCCCCTGGTCGGGAGGGGCGGCGCTGCGGTGCTCGGCGCCGTCCAGCCGCCAGACCGCCACCGGCTGCGCCAGCCCCTTGAGCCGCTGCGCGCCGAGGTCGCTGCGCGCAAAGCGTCCGCGCGGCAGCAGGGCGGCGGTGGCGGCGTCCAGCAGCACCTCGCCCGGCGCGGCCAGGGTTTCCAGCCGCGCCGCAAGGTTGGGCGTCTCGCCGAAGACGGTGGCCACATCGCCCGCCCCGGCGTCGAGCTTGCGGCCCACCAGCACCAGCCCGGTCGCCATGCCGATGCGCACCTGCAGGGGCCGGCCCTGCGGATCGCTCAGCCGTCCGGCGGCGGAAACCAGCGCCAGCGCAGCATGGGCGGCGCGCTGCGGCGCATCCTCGAAGGCCTGCGGCCAGCCGAAATAGACCAGCAGCCCGTCGCCGAGGTAATTGCCCAATTGCCCGCCCCAGCGCGTCACTTCCGCCCGGCAGGTGCCGACAAAACCGGTCATCAGCGCGCCGAGGTCCTCGGGGTCCATGCCGGCGCTCAGCCCGGTGTAATCCACCAGGTCGCAAAACAGCACGGTGATATGACGCCGCTCGCTTTCGTCCGTGGGCGTGGCCTGGGCCATCAGCCCGGAAGCCCCCGCCAGCGCCCGCAGCACCCGCTTGCGCGCGCCCATCGGCAGGCCGATCTCGCGCAGATCCCCGTCGGTCAGCGTCCCGAGGATATCGAGGCCGATCTCGTGTTCCGCAAAGCGCCGGGCGTATTTTTCCAGCCCATGAACGCGCAACCAGTCTTCAAACAGCAATCGGTGTCCCCCGAGCCCGATTCATCACGCCGCATGACATACCCCGCGGGGCATGAAAAGTGACATTCCTCACTTTGCCAATCACGCATCACACCACAAGATGTCTTGTGAAACAAAACCTGTCCCCGCCCGGCGCCGGGAACCGCGGGGCGGCTAGCCGGTCCCGCTCAGCCCGCCGGTCCCGAGGAAATAGCGCGACGCGATCGGCCGGTAGGCCGCGCCCAAGACCCGGGCATGGGCGCCGACCGTGCCTTCGGTGATCTCGGGCCGGAAAAGGCCGATGGTCTCGATCTTCCCGGCGTGATGCGCCGTCCGCTCGACCAGCCGCGCCCGGACCTCGGGCGGAAAGGCGCCGTCGATCAGCACCGCCTCGAAGTCGATCACCGCGCAGGCGCTGAGCGCCGCCATGGCCAGGTCCTGCGCCGCCATTTCGATCCAGGGGCCCAGTTGCGCCTCGAAAATCGACCAGTCGGCGCCCTGGGTCCAGAGCAGCGCGGGATCGCCCCCGGCCTCGCGGATCGCCGTCTCGAGCAGGAAGATCGAGGCGCGGTCGATCAATTGCACCGGCCGTCCCCCGGCGTCGCGGCTCATCAGCGAGCCGAGCGCACCGGCATTGCTGCGCCTGCCCTCGAAGACCGCATCGTTCATCACCACGCCGCCGCCGGCAAAGGCGCCGATGAAGAAATAGGCATAATCGCGGAATGCGCGCCCGTGGCCGAAGGTATTCTCGGCATAGCAGGCCGAGGTCGCGTCATTGACCCAGGAGACCGGCAGATCGGTGAACTTGCCGACCTCGGCACTCATGTCGACATCCTGCCAGGACCGGAACTCGCTGTCGTCGGCATCGATGATGTCATGCGGCTTCCACATCTCGAAGGGCGCGGCGATGCCGATGCCGCAGACCCGGGACCGGTGCGGCTTGCTCAGGCTGGCGGTCATCTCGTCCAGGCCGGCGCGCAGAAAGGCGATCACCTCGTCGGGCCGGGCGTAGCGGTATTGAATCTGCTTCTGCTGGCGCACCGCCCCCAAAAGATCCATCAGCGCCAGGTCGGCAGAGCGCCGTCCGATCTTCAGCCCGATGGCGAAGACCCCGGCGGCATTGAGCTGCATCGGCACGCGCGGCTTGCCGACCCGCCCGCGCTGGGGGTCGCCCTTGACCAGAAGCCCCTCGGCCTCGAGCGACCGCAGGATGACCGAGACGGTCTGGGCCGAAAGCCCCGAATGCCGCGCCAGGTCGCTGCCCGGCAGCGGGCCCATCTGCTGGATCATCGATAGCAGCAGGCGCTCGTTGTAGTCGCGCACCCCGCTCTGGTTCACGCCACTGTTGAATGCCCTGAGTTCTGGCTGCGCCAAGCCGTGTCCTCCTTGCGGTTGCTCTGCACGGTCAAACTTTACACGTGTCAATTAATAAATCAAGCTGACTTATTAATTGACGGGGCGCCGCGAATCAGGCCTAATGACCGTGATATCGCTCACCATGGGCGAGTCGGGAGGCTCGGTCAAACGCCGAGGCACAAGCCAAATGGTCTTTGGGAGGACCCCATGAAAAAACTACTTGTCACCACCGCCATCTCTGCAGCCGCCATGGCCGGCGCCGCACAGGCCGCCAGCCATTCCATCAGCGCCTGCCTGATCACCAAGACCGATACCAACCCGTTCTTCGTGAAGATGCGCGAAGGCGCGACCGCCAAGGCCGAGGAACTGGGCATCACGCTCAACTCCTATGCCGGCAAGGTCGACGGCGACCACGAAAGCCAGGTCCAGGCGATGGAAACCTGCATCGCCAATGGCGCCAAGGGCATCCTGATCACCGCCTCGGATACCGCCAGCATCGTCACCTCGGTCGAACAGGCCCAGGACATGGGGATCCTGGTGATCGCGCTCGACACGCCGCTGAACCCGATCGACGCCGCCGACATGACCTTTGCCACCGACAACTTCCTGGCCGGTGAACTGACCGGCAAATGGGCCGCCGCCACCCTGGGCGACGAGGCCGCCAATGCCAGGATCGCCATGCTCGACCTCGACATCAGCCAGCCGACCGTCGGCGTGCTGCGCGACCAGGGCTTCCTGCAGGGCTTCGGCATCGACATTGCCGACCCCAACAAGTGGGGCGACGAGACCGACCCCCGGATCGTCGGCCATGACGTGACCCAGGGCAATTCCGAAGGCGGCCGCAAGGCGATGGAGAACCTACTGGCGGCCAACCCGGACATCAACCTTGTCTATACCATCAACGAACCGGCCGCATCGGGCGCCTACGAGGCGCTGAAGGCCATCGGCCGCGAGGACGAGGTGCTGATCGTCTCGATCGACGGCGGCTGTCCCGGCGTGGCGGATGTCGAGGCCGGTGTGATCGGCGCCACCTCGCAGCAATATCCGCTGCTGATGGCCTCGCTCGGCGTCGAGGCGATCGCCAGGTTCGCCGAGACCGGCGAGAAACCCGAAGCCACCGAGGGCAAGAACTTCTTCGACACCGGCGTCGCGCTGGTGACCGATCAGCCGGTCGAGGGCGTCGAGTCGATCTCGGTCGCCGAAGGCAAGGACCTGTGCTGGGGCTGAGGTGACCCGCACCGGGCCGCACTCCGCGGCCCGGTGCGATCCGCGGCGGCCGGATACCGGCCCGCCGGCGCCCGACATAATTGTTGACGCAGGGTCACACTCAAGAGCAAGCTGAAGCCATCCGGGGCGGGCCGCCTGTCGGCCCCGTTTTTCCATTCCCCGACGCCCGCGCGGCGTTCCTGCACCCAAAGGGAGGGATCCATGTCCAACGCGGACAATTACGAGGCGGCGACCAAGTCGGCATCTGCCGACGTCGCGTCCTTCGACACACCGCACAAGGGGGTCGTGGGCAAGTTCCACGACCACCTGCATGGCACGCCGGCCCTTGTGCCGCTGATCGTGCTGATCGCCGCCATCGCGATTTTCGGCCTGGTGCTCGGCAGCAAGTTCTTCTCGCCCTTCGCGCTGACGCTGATCCTGCAGCAGGTGCAGATCGTGGGCGTGCTGGCGGCGGCGCAGACGCTGATCATCCTGACCGCGGGCATCGACCTGTCGGTCGGCGCGATCGCGGTGCTGTGTACCGTGGTCATGGGCAAGTTCTCGTTCGACTACGGCTTTCCCCCGGTGCTGGCCGTGGTTGCCGGGCTGGTCTGCGGCACCGCCATCGGCGCGGCGAACGGCTGGCTGGTCAGCCGGGTCAAGCTGCCGCCCTTCATCGTGACCCTGGGCATGTGGCAGATCGTGCTGGCGGCGAACTACCTCTACTCGGCCAATGAGACCATCCGCGCGCAGGAGATCGAGGAGCAGGCGCCCTTCCTGCAATTCCTCGGCACCACCTTCGAGATCGGCGGCGCGCGCTTTACCCTGGGCGTGGTGCTGATGATCCTGATCGTGGCGATCCTGGCCTATGTGCTGCGCTCGACCGCCTGGGGCCGGCATGTCTATGCGGTCGGCGACGACCCGGAAGCCGCAGAACTGGCCGGGGTCGACGTCCACCGGACGCTGATGTCGGTCTACATGGTGGTCGGCTTCATCTGCGCGCTTGCCGGCTGGGTGATGATCGGCCGCTTCGGCTCGGTCTCGCCCTCGGCGACCACCGGGGTGATCGGCAATATCCAGTCGATCACCGCCGTGGTGATCGGCGGCATCTCGCTGTTCGGCGGGCGCGGATCGATCGTCGGGGCCTTCTTCGGCGCGCTGATCGTCGGCGTGTTCGAGCTTGGCCTGCGCATGGGCGGGGCCAACCCGCAATGGACCTTCCTGCTGATCGGCGCGCTCATCATCGGGGCCGTGGCAGTGGACCAGTGGATCAGAAAGGTGACCGCATGACCCAGTCAGCACAGGCCCCCGCGGGCGACAGGAAACCGCTGCTCTCGGGCCGCAACCTCGTGAAGCGCTACGGCAAGGTGACGGCCCTCGATCATTGCGACTTCGAGCTCTACCCGGGCGAGATCCTCGCGGTGATCGGCGACAACGGCGCCGGCAAGTCCAGCCTGATCAAGGCGGTCTCGGGCGCCGTGATCCCCGACGAGGGCACGGTGGAACTGGACGGCAAGCCGGTCCATTTCGCCTCGCCCATCGATGCCCGCAATGCCGGGATCGAGACCGTCTACCAGACGCTGGCCATGTCGCCCGCGCTGTCGATTGCCGACAACATGTTCATGGGCCGCGAAATCCGCCAGGAGGGGGTCATGGGCAAGGTCTTCCGCAAGCTCGACAAGAAGAAGATGGAGGATTTCGCCCGCGCCAAGCTGTCGGAACTGGGGCTGATGACGATCCAGAACATCAACCAGCCGGTCGAGACCCTCTCGGGCGGCCAGCGCCAGGGGGTCGCGGTGGCCCGCGCCGCGGCCTTCGGCTCCAAGGTCATCATCCTCGACGAGCCGACCGCGGCGCTGGGGGTCAAGGAAAGCCGCAAGGTGCTGGAACTGATCCTCGACGTGCGCGCGCGCGGCATTCCGATCATCCTGATCAGCCACAACATGCCGCATGTCTTCGAGGTGGCCGACCGGATCCACATCCACCGGCTGGGCAAGCGGCTCTGCGTCATCGACCCCAAGGATTACTCGATGTCCGACGCCGTGGCCTTCATGACCGGCGCCAAGGTGCCCGACGAGGTGCAGGCCGCCTGACCACGACCGGAGCCCCGCCAACGCTCGGGGCTCCGCCCTGCCGCCCGAAGCGGCGAAATTCCATTCATGGAATTTGCAAATTTCTTGGAAGAAATTTCGCCCCGCCCGGAGGGCTTTCCCGGCATCCGGCCCCTGTACTTCGCCCGGCCGAAGACACTACCCTGCGCCAAGGGCAAAACGGGGCACCTCATGTTTCTCGGCATCGATCTCGGCACCTCTGCGGTCAAGGTTTCACTGGTCGGCGATGACCTGCAACCGCTGGCCACCACCTCGGTCGCGCTGACCCTCTCGACGCCGCATCCCGGCCAGAGCGAACAGGATCCCGAAGACTGGCGCCGCGCGACCATCCGGGCGGTGCGCGCGCTGGGCGCCGAGGCCGATCTCTCGGGCGTGGCCGGCATCGGGCTCTCCGGCCAGATGCATGGCGCGGTGCTCCTGGGGGCCGATGATGCGGTGCTGCGCCCGGCGATCCTGTGGAACGACGGGCGGGCCGCCGAGATCTGCGCCCGGCTGGAGGCCGAGCATCCCGAGCTTGCCGCCATTGCCGGGGTGCGGCCCATGCCGGGGTTCACCGCGCCGAAACTGGCCTGGCTGGCCGAACACGAGCCCGAGACCTGGGGGAAGGTCGCAAGGGTCTGCCTGCCCAAGGATCACATCGGGCTCTGGCTGCATGGCAACCACGTCACCGATGGCTGCGACGCCGCCGGGACCTGGTGGTTCGACCAGTCCGCGCGGCGCTGGTCGCCCGCGCTCTGCGCCGCGACCGCCACCGATCCCGCCTGGCTGCCCGAGCCCCGCGACGGCACCGACCTCGCCGGTCCCCTGCGGGCGGAGGCCGCCGAGACCCTCGGCCTGCCTCCGGGCGTGCCGGTGGCGGTCGGCGGCGGCGACATCGCGGCGGGTGCGGTTTCGGTCGGCGCGGTGCGGGCGGGGCGCGGCTTCATCTCGCTGGGCACCTCCGGCCAGCTTTTCACCGCCACCGACGGTTTTCGCGCCGCGCCCGAGGCCGGGCTGCACAGTTTCGCCCATTGCCTGCCCGGCCAGTGGTTCCAGATGGCCGCCATGCTCAACGGCGCCCGCCCGATGAGCTGGTTCGCCGAGGTCGCCGGCCAGGAGGTCGGCGCGCTGCTCGAGGAGGCCGCCACGGCCAGCGGCGACATCCCCCTCTTCCTGCCCTACCTGACCGGCGAGCGGACGCCGCATGGCGACAGCCGGATCCGCGGCGCCTTTTACGGGCTGGCCGATGCCACCGGGCGGGGCGAGATGATGCGCGCGGTGGTCGAGGCCATTGCCTATGCCTTCTGCGACGGTGCCGAGGCGATGCGCCTGACCACCGCAATCCCGCAGCCGCTGCTGGCGATCGGCGGCGGCACCCGCTCGGACCTTTTGCTCCAGACCATCGCCGACGCCACCGGGCTGGAGCTGGCCCGCGGCGCCGGGGCCGAGGCCGGGCCGGGGCTGGGCGCGGCGCGCATGGCGGCGGTGGCCATCGGGGCGGCCAGGCTCGACGACCTCGACCGGCAGCCCGAGGTCGACCGCGCCTTCACCCCGCGCGCCGCGCAGGCCGCGCGCCATGCCGACCGCCTCGCCCGCTACCGCGCGCTCTACCAGGCGCTCAAACCGCTGCGCCAGGAGACCTGAAACCGCGCTCACGGCTGCGTGACGCGGCTGACAGATATTGGACAACGGCCCCGCCCGGCCCCAAATAGGCGTCAGGACCACGATGAGGAGGGATCGAACCGTGACCTATGAGAAATCCGCCGAGGCCATTTCCCGCCTGTCGCCCGAGGAATACCGGGTGACCCAGGAAAACGGCACCGAGCGGCCCTTTACCGGCAAGTACAACGATCACAAGGAGCCGGGGATCTATGTCGATGTCGTATCGGGCGAGCCGCTCTTTGCCTCGTCCGACAAGTTCGAATCGGGCTGCGGCTGGCCCAGCTTCACCAAACCCATCGAGCCCGCCCATGTGACCGAATTGCGCGACGCCAGCCTTGGCATGATCCGCACCGAGGTCCGCTCGGCCCATGGCGACAGCCACCTGGGCCATGTCTTTCCCGACGGGCCGCGCGACCGGGGCGGCTTGCGCTACTGCATCAACTCGGCCTCGCTGCGCTTCATCCACCGCGATGACATGGAGGCCGAGGGCTATGGTGATTATCTGGATCAGGTCGCGGAGGTGAGCGGATGAGCGAACGTGCTGTATTGGCGGGGGGCTGTTTCTGGGGCATGCAGGATCTCATCCGCAAGCTGCCGGGGGTCGAGGCGACCCGCGTCGGCTATACCGGCGGCGATGTGCCCAATGCCACCTATCGCAACCATGGCACCCATGCCGAGGGGATCGAGATCACCTTCGATCCGGAAAAGATCAGCTATCGCCGGATCCTCGAGGTCTTTTTCCAGATCCACGATCCGACCACGCTGAACCGGCAGGGCAATGACGTCGGCCTCTCCTACCGCTCGGCGATCTACTACGTCGACGACGAGCAGAAGGCCGTGGCGCTGGACACCATCGCCGATGTCGAGGCGTCCGGCCTCTGGCCCGGCAAGGTGGTGACCGAGGTCGAACCGGTGGGCGATTTCTGGGAGGCCGAGCCGGAGCACCAGGACTACCTGCAACGCTTTCCCGGCGGCTATACCTGCCACTTCCCGCGCAAGCATTGGGTGCTGCCGAAACGGGCAGCGGCGGAATAGGCGACAGGGCCGGTCCGCGCATCGGTTGCCCCAGGCGATCGGCGCGCGGGGAATATGTCCCCGAGGCCCGCCCTCTTCCGCCCCGCGCCCCGGACTTGCTCCGGGGCCTCATCGCCCGCCCTCGACCCGCGCCCCGGACCTGATCCGGGGCCTCACCGCCCGGCACCCAGGAGGTCCCTGATCACGTCAGGGACGACGGTGGGAAAGGATGGCCAGCGACCGCGCGCGGACCCTTTGCAGCCCGGCTTAGCGGCTCAACCCGCCATGCAGGTTGGGCTGCTCCAGCGCGCCGAAGCCGTAATGGCGCAGCCAGCGCAGGTCGCTGTCGAAGAACGCCCGCAGATCCGGGATGCCGTATTTCAGCATGGCAATCCGGTCGATGCCGATGCCGAAGGCAAAGCCCTGCCATTGCTCCGGGTCGATCCCGCCGGCTTGCAGCACCTTCGGATGCACCATGCCCGACCCGAGGATCTCCATCCAGTCGTCGCCCTCGCCCACCTTCAATTGCCCATCCTGCCAGGAACAGCGGATATCGACCTCGGCCGAAGGCTCGGTGAAGGGAAAATGCGAGGCGCGGAAACGCAGTTCGACGCCCTCGACCTCGAAATAGCTGCGCAGGAATTCCTCCAGCGTCCATTTCAGATGTGCCATCGAGATGTCGCGGTCGATCGCCAGCCCCTCGACCTGGTGAAACATCGGCGTATGGGTCTGGTCGTAATCGGCACGGTAGACGCGGCCCGGCGCGATGATGCGGATCGGCGCGCCCTGCTTTTCCATCGAGCGGATCTGCACCGGCGAGGTATGGGTGCGCAGCACATGCGGCGGGCGGTCGTCCTCCGCGTCGCGGTGCATGTAGAAGGTGTCCATCTCGGCCCGCGCCGGATGGTGCGACGGAATGTTCAGCGCGTCGAAATTGTACCAGTCGCTGTCGATCTGCGGGCCCTCGGCCACGGAAAAGCCCATCTCGGCGAAGATCGCCGTGACCTCCTCGCGCACCTGGGAAATCGGATGAATGGTGCCTTCGCGCCGCGTCCGGCCCGGCAGGGTCACGTCCAGCCATTCGCCGCGCAGCCGCTCTTCCAGCGCCGCATCGCCCAGCGCCGCCTTGCGCGCGGCAAGCGCCGCGTTGATCTCGTCCTTCAGCGCGTTGAGCTTCGGGCCCTGAACCTGCCGTTCCTCGGGCGTCATCTTGCCCAGCTCGCGCATCTTCAGGCTGATCTCGCCCTTCTTGCCCACGGCGGCAACGCGCAGCGCCTCCAGCGCGGATTCGTCCCCCGCATCGGCGATCTGCTGAATATACTTGTCGCGAAGCGCGTCCATCCGAGGCCCCCATCTTGCCGGTGTTTGCCCCCAACTAGCCGCGACACCGGGCCAGTGCAAGCCACAGCACCGCCGCCGGCCCGCGCCCGCGCCATATTTGACCAGCATCCAAAGGCCCATGGCGACCATCACCAGGTTCTCGGTCAGCGACACCACACCCAGCGGCACGTCCGAGCCGCCGCCGACACAGGCGCATTTCAGCTCGCGCTTGTCGACATAGACCGCCTTGAACACCGAGACCGCGCCGATCGTCCCGATGACCAGAGCCAGCGGTGCGGCCAGCCAGATCAGCGCGCCGGCGATCATCAGCACCCCGGCCAGAGCCTCGCCGAAGGGATAGAGATAGCCGTAGGGCACCCATTTCTGCGCCAGCAGATCGTAGTTGAGAAACATCGACGAGAAGCTCTCGACATCGCGCAGCTTCTGCAGGGCCAGAAGGCACATGCCGGTCGCGGCGAACCATTCCACCGTGCGCACCGACAGCAGCGCGCCGCCCGCGGTCCAGGCGATGGCCAGCGCGATCAGCGCGGCCATGGCGAAGATGGCGATCACCGGCACATAGGTGGTCTCGCCCTCCTTGCGCAGGGCCATGCCGAGATGCTCGCGCAGGGCCTCGTAGCCGCCGATGCGGGTCTCGCCGATATAGGTCTGGGGCGTGGTCTCGACCCCGGCCTCGTCCAAGAAGGCATCCACCTCTTCGCGCGTGGTCAGGCGGTGATCGTCGATCTCGAAACCCTTGCGCCGCAGAATATACCGCGATTTCAGCCCGTAGGGACACAGATGGTCGGGCATGTCCATGCGATAGAGCCGGGCCTGCCCGGCGCCGGTGGTGTCGGTTGTCTCTGTCATGCGGACCCCCTTTCGTCCGGACCCCCTTTCGTCTGAGGGGTCCACGCGACGGGGCCGGTGCAGGTTCCGAAAACGCAAAACCGCCGTCGGCGCGGGGGCCGACGGCGGTCTGTCTTGCAATGGGGCGCGGGGCGTGCCTTACGAGGGCAGCGCGCCTTTCGCCTGGGCGGCGATGGCGTTGAACGCTTCGGGCTCATGCACGGCCAGATCGGCCAGAACCTTGCGGTCCACCTCGATCCCGGCCAGCGCCAGGCCGTTGATGAAACGCGAATAGGTCAGCGTTTCGTCATAGGCGCGGACGGCGGCATTGATCCGCTGGATCCAGAGCGCACGGAAGCTGCGCTTGCGCGCCTTGCGGTCGCGGGTGGCGTATTGGTTGGCCTTGTCGACGGCCTGACGGGCCACCCGGAAGGTGTTCTTGCGACGGCCGTAATAGCCTTTGGCGGCCTTGACGACTTTCTTGTGACGGGCGTGGGTAACGGTCCCACCTTTAACGCGTGCCATGTGTCAGTCTCCTCAGCGCGAATAGGGCATCATCGGCTTGATGATCTGCTCATCAGCCTTCGACAGGATGGTGGTGCCGCGCGCATCGCGGATGAACTTGGTGGAACGCTTGATCATGCCGTGGCGCTTGCCCGCCTGGCCGGCCTTGATCCGGCCCTTGGCCGTGATCTTGAACCGCTTCTTGCAGCTCGATTTCGTCTTCAACTTGGGCATTTCGGTCTCCTGTATTTCGGATCATGAACGCGCGACTCGGCATGCCACTTAGGCCGGCCGCGCGGTTGGAAGTCGCCGTATAGGGCCCCCGCCGGTGATTGCCAAGCGCAAAAGCGCGCGGCGGAGGGTCAGAAGTAGCGGCCGAACACCCGGAAGAACACCTCGGGAAGCTCGTCCATCTGGTAGCCGCCGGGGTGGCCCATCACCGCGAAGACGATCAGCCCGCCGCCCACCATCACCGCAATCGCCGCCGCGCGCGGGGCGCGCGAATCGGTCAGTGCGGATACGATCGACGGCAAGGCAAGGACCGAGATGACAATCCCCACGACCAGCGCCAGATCCGTGTCCATGTAAACTATCCTTCGTTAACCGAGAACAGATTTACTCCGGATCGGTGCTGTAAATCAAACGTTCATCGCAGGGCGCAACCCGCAGAATGTTGGTTGTCCCCGGCACGTTGAAGGGCACGCCGGCGGTCACGACGATGAGGTCGGTCTCGTTCGCGATGCCGCTGGCGCGCGCGGCCCGGGCGGCATTGACCACCGCCTGCTTGAAGCGCGACATCTCGCCGGTCACCACGCAATAGGTGCCCCAGGTCAGGCACAGCCGCCGCGCGGTGCGCCGCTCGCTGGTCATCGCGATGATCTGGACGCGGGGCCGTTCGCGGGCGGTCAGCGACACCGTGGTGCCCGAGGAGGTGTAGCAGCAGATCGCCTTGATATCGGTGGTTTCGGCGATCTCGCGCGCGGCGGCGACGATGCCGTCGGCGATCGAGTGCCGCTCGGCCTTGCGGCCGGCCTCGATCACGTCGGTATAGGTCGGATCGCTTTCCACCTCGATGGCGACATGGTCCATCATGGTCACCGCCTCGACCGGGTAATCCCCGGCGGCGGATTCGGCGCTGAGCATGATGGCGTCGGCGCCCTCGTAGATGGCGTTCGACACGTCCGAGATCTCGGCCCGGGTGGGCATCGGGCTTTCGATCATGCTTTCCAGCATCTGGGTCGCCACGATCACCGGCTTGGCGGCGGCGCGGCATTTCTTGACCAGGCGCTTCTGGATCACCGGCACGTTCTGCACCGGAAGCTCGACCCCCAGGTCGCCGCGCGCCACCATGATCGCATCCGAGGCATCGAGGATCTCGTCGAAATCCGTGACCGCGGCGGGTTTCTCGATCTTCGACAGCACGGCGGCGCGGCCATCGATCAGGTCGCGGGCTTCCCAGACGTCCTTGGCCCGCTGCACGAAGCTCAGCGCGACCCAGTCGACGCCCAGCTGGCAGGCAAATTCCAGGTCCTTGCGGTCCTTGTCGGACAGCGCCGCCAGCGGCAGCACCACGTCGGGCACGTTCACGCCCTTGCGGTCGGAAATCGTGCCGCCGGTGACGACGGTGCAATCGGCATAGTCTTCGCCGCAATCCTTGACCCGCAGGCGGATCTTGCCATCGTTGACCAGCAGGTGCGAGCCGGGCTCGAGCGCGGCGAAAATCTCGGGATGGGGCAGGCAGACCCGGGTCGCATCGCCCGGAGTCTTGTCGAGGTCGAGCCGGAACATCGCCTCCTGCTCAAGCTCTTGGGGACCATTGGCGAAGGTGCCCACCCGCAGCTTGGGGCCCTGCATGTCGGCCAGGATGGCGATCGGGCTGTCCGTGTCCTTTTCGACCTTGCGGATCATCGCGTGCCGTTCGGCCTGTTCCTCGTGGGTGCCGTGGCTCATGTTGAGCCGGAAGACATCCGCACCGGCCTCATGCAGCTTGCGGATCATCTCGTAGGTGCTCGACGCCGGACCGAGGGTGGCGACGATCTTGACATTGCGGTCTCGTTTCATGGCGCTCGGGCCCTTTCGATTCTGACGGACACTCATCGCGCAACGCGGCGATGTTATCGCTAACGCAGTTCATCCGTTCTATGCACCACTTCGGTCTCGCAGGCAAGCGCCGGACAGGGTACATCTCCCCCGGCCACATTACGAAGGGATGACATGAGCTTCCACCCCTATTGGACAGAAGGCAGCGACAGACCGGGCCGATGGCTGGTCACCTGCGATCACGCCACCAATACGGTGCCGCCCGCGGTCAATGGCGGTGATCTGGGCCTGTCGCCGGCCGACATGCGGCGCCACATCGCCTTTGATCCCGGCGCGCAGGGCGTCACGCGCCACCTGGGCGCGCTGCTCGACAGCCCGGCGCTGTTTTCCAATTTCTCGCGGCTGGTGATCGACCCGAATCGCGGCGAGGACGATCCGACGCTCTTGATGAAGCTCTATGACGGGACGATCATTCCCGCCAACCGCCACGCCGATGCGGGCGAGGTCGAGCGAAGGCTCGACGCCTATCACCGGCCCTATCATGCCGAGTACTACCGGCTGGCCTCGCGCCGCCCGGATACGGTGATCTGCGCGGTGCATTCCTTCTCGCCCCAGCTTCAGGCCCGCCCGCCGCGGCCCTGGCACATCGGCATCCTCTACGCCCATGACGCCCGTCTGGCGCTGCCGCTGATCGACCGGCTGAAGCAGGAGCGCGACCTTTGCATCGAGGGCAACGTGCCCTATTCCGGCCACCTGCCCGGCGACAGCATCGAGCGTCATGCGCTGGCCATGGGCCTGCCCAACATCCTGATCGAGCTGCGCAACGACCTGATCGCCGAAGAGGCCACCCAGCGCGCCTGGGCCCGGCGGCTGGCGCCGGTGCTGGCCGAGGTGCTGGAGCGAACCGGGCTTTGACTGCGGGATGATAGCAGGGTGAAGGCCGCGGTTGTGGCCTGAAGCGGACGTCGACCGCTCAGCTCCCAGCGCGTTAACAGCGGGCGCAGCCCGCCGCGCATCGCCGGCGCGCCCCAACGCGTCGGCGATATGGTTAATGTCCGCGCAAAGCAGGGGGCTATTGCGGTCCTGGCAGCCATAAAGTGCGCAGCAAGACAGTCTGATCGCCAACGCGCGCGCCGACAATGCGCGGCTCGACACCCAGTTCAAGTGAATGGCCCCTCCAAGCCAGTCCCGTTCAGCACTCGAGCCTTGTTCCATCCCGCTCAGGCGCGGCGCCGGCTCAGCGCCCCAGCCGCTCCAGTTCCGCGCGGATCGAGAAGACCGTGTGCGGCAGGCGGGCGTTCTTGTCCAGCTCGCCCAGGATCACCGTGGTCTTGCCCCCGGCATCGTCATTGATGATCCACTGCCGCAATTCCACCGGAGACCCGGTGAACACCAGGTCGATGGTGCCGATCTCGGGCCGGTTGGGGTCGCGCGCGCGCACCGTGGTCGAGGTGCCGTCATAGCTGTGACCGGTCACCATGCCGGAACGGGTGAGATCCACCGTCTTGGCCAGGATGATGCTGAGCGGGGTATTGGTCAGCGGATAGCGCTCCGGCGCCTGCTTGGTCTTGCGGTCGAAGATCGCCACCTCGCCGCCCTGCGCCAGGACCAGCGCCTGGTTGGGCGGGTTGTAGTCGAAGCGTATCATGCCGGGGCGGCGCAGCGAGATCGTCCCGGTCGAGATCGACCCGTCGTCATTGATCTGGGTAAAGGCGCCCTTGGCCTGTTGCAGGGTGTTGAGATAGGCGGACACCTGGCCAAGCGAGAGCTTTTCCGCGGCAGCAGGCAGCGCGGCAAGGGCGAGGCCCAGCGACAGAATCAGGTTTGTGAGTACACGCATGTGCGGTCTTTCCACTTGTTTGCTTGCGGCCATCTAACCGGGAGTCCCGATGATATGCGATAACAAGCCGCTTCAGGCGAGATGTAGGCGCCCGATGGCGCGAGGGCAAATCCCGGGAGCGTGAGTTTGCCGGATCGGCGTGCTGGTTCCGGCGGGGCATGCGCGCGACCGTCGTGCCCCGCGCACCGCAGTCCCGGACATGATCCGGGACCTCATGGCCGGCTTGCGCAGAGGTCCCGGATCACGTCCGGGACTGCGGCGGGACAGGTGCCGGGAACCGTCTCTAGGCCTGTTCCGGCACCAGGATCTCGCGCTTGCCCACGTGGTTGGCGGCGCTGACGACGCCTTCGTCCTCCATCTGCTCGACCAGCCGCGCGGCCTTGTTGTAGCCGATGGCCAGCTTGCGCTGGATGTAGGAGGTCGAACACTTGCGGTCCTGGATGACGATGCCCACCGCCTGGTCGTAGAGCGCATCCTCGCCATTGGTATTGCCGCCGGTATTGAGGCCCAGCACCGCGTCGATGTTCTCGGCCTTGTCGTCGTCCGGCCCCTGCACCACGCCCGAGACGTATTTCGGCGGGCCGAAGGCCTTGAGGTGGTTGACGATTTCCTCGACCTCCTCGTCCGAACAGAAGGGCCCGTGACAGCGAATGATCTTGGAACCGCCGGCCATGTAGAGCATGTCGCCCATGCCCAGAAGCTGCTCGGCGCCCTGCTCGCCCAGGATCGTCCGCGAGTCGATCTTGGAGGTCACCTGGAAGGAGATCCGAGTCGGGAAGTTGGCCTTGATCGTGCCGGTGATGACATCGACCGAGGGCCGCTGCGTCGCCATGATCAGGTGGATGCCGGAGGCCCGTGCCATCTGCGCCAGGCGCTGGATGCAGGCTTCGATCTCTTTCCCGGCGACCATCATCAAGTCGGCCATCTCGTCGACGATCACCACGATGAAGGGCATCTTCTCGGGCTCGAACTCGTCGGTCTCGAACACCGGCTCACCTGTCTCGTCGTCAAAGCCGGTCTGCACCGTGCGCGAGAATTTCTCGCCCTTGGCCAGCGCATCCTCGACCCGCGAATTGTAGCCGTCGATATTGCGCACGCCCATTTTGGACATCTTGCGATAGCGCTCTTCCATCTCGCCCACGACCCATTTCAGCGCCACGACGGCCTTCTTGGGATCGGTCACCACCGGCGACAGCAGGTGCGGGATGCCATCGTAAACCGACAGTTCCAGCATCTTCGGATCGATCATCACCAGGCGCAGCTCGTCGGGGCTCAGCTTGTAGAGCAGCGACAGGATCATGGTATTGATCGCCACCGACTTGCCCGAGCCGGTGGTGCCCGCGATCAGGAGGTGCGGCATCTTGGCGAGGTTGGCCACCACCGGCTCGCCACCGATGTTCTTGCCCAGCGCCAAGGGCAGGTGACGGTTGCCATCGCCGAAATCGCGGCCGGAGAGGATTTCCCGGAAAGACACCATCTCGCGCTTTTCATTGGGCAATTCGATGCCGATCACGCTGCGGCCCGGCACGGTCGAGACCCGCGCCGACAGCGCCGACATCGAGCGCGCGATGTCATCTGCCAGGCCGATCACGCGGCTGGCCTTGAGGCCCGGCGCAGGCTCAAGCTCGTACATGGTGACGACGGGGCCGGGACGGACGGAGACGATCTCGCCCTTGACGCCATAGTCGTCGAGCACGGACTCCAGCATCCGGGCGTTTTCCTCCAGCGCCTCGTCCGAGAGCACATGCCGCTCGATCAGCGCGGGATCGCTCAGCAGCGCCAGGGGCGGCAGTTCATAGTCGGTCTGGCTCTCGTCGAAGGCCAGTTGCGGCTGGGCTTCGGCGGCGGCGCGGCGCGACATCGGGGTCGGCTTGCGCACCGGTTGCTGGACCACCTTCTTCGGCTCGGCCACCGGGCGGGTGCCGGTAAAGGCCTGCGGGGCGGGGGTGTCGTCCTCGGTCACCGCCCATTCGTCTTCCTCCGGCGCGACAAAGCCCGAGGGTTCCTCGTGGAAGATATTGACCATGTCCTCGTCAGCCTCGGGCGGCTCGGGCGCGCCGCCGCGCTGGACGACCGGGGCCGCGGGGATGGGCGCGGGCGCGCGCGCGG
>SBGD01000011.1 GCA_006226775.1 Paracoccaceae bacterium
CTCGGCGCCGACGAGATCGACATCGCCGAGGGGCCCTTCGTGATCTATCAGGGCAGCCATGGCGACCGCGGCGCGCATCGCGCCGACGTGATCCTGCCGGGCGCGGCCTATACCGAGGAAGGCGGGCTCTTCGTCAATACCGAGGGCCGGCCGCAACTGGCCCTGCGCGCGGGTTTCGCGCCGGGCGAGGCCAAGGAGAACTGGGCGATCCTGCGGGCGCTGTCGGGCGAATTGGGCGCGAAACTGCCCTATGACAGCCTTGCGCAACTGCGCCAGGCGCTGGTCAAGGAGGTGCCGCACCTGGGCCGGGTCGACGAGGTGCCGGAAAACGACTGGCAGCCGGTCGCGACCGGCGATCTGGGCGAGGCCGATTTCCGCAATGCGATCAAGGACTTCTGGCTGACCAACCCGATCGCGCGCGCAAGCCAGTTGATGGCCGAGATGAGCCGCAACGCCAAGGCCCGCGGGGAGGCGAAGATTGCTGCGGAATGATCCGGCATATGGCAATAGGTTGGCGGGCGGCGCTGCTGCTGCCCGCGCTGGCACTCGGCGGGTGCGTGATGCCTGACAGGGCGGCGCAGGATATCCCCTTCGTGCCGGAATACCGCGGCATCGAGACCCGTCTGCTGGACGGCGACCTGGTGAATTTCCACGTCGAGATGGCCGGGGCGCGCGATGCGACCGACGTGGGCGATTATGCCGAATGTGCCGCGGCGCAATATGCGCTGATCCGCGGCTACGGATTCGCGCGCCACGTGCGCACCAATACGCGTGTTGAGTCTGGTCTTTGGCGGGGGGATGCGGTTTACACCATCTCGCCGGCGCTGCCCGACGGATTGATGACGATAGATGCCGAGGTCGTGGTGGCAAACTGCCACGAACGCGGTATTCCGACTGTGTGAGGGACCATGGCTGACTTCTTCTCGACCCCGCTTGGCATCGGCGTTCTGATCCTGGCACAATGTCTGGCCGTGCTGGGCTTTGTCATGATCTCGCTGCTGTTCCTGGTCTATGGCGACCGCAAGATCTGGGCCGCGGTCCAGATGCGGCGCGGTCCCAACGTGGTGGGCACCTTCGGCATCCTGCAATCGGTGGCCGATGCGCTGAAATACGTGCTGAAGGAAGTGGTGGTGCCCGCGGGCGCCGACAAGCCGGTGTTCTTTCTCGCGCCGATGCTCAGTTTCACCCTGGCGGTGATCGCCTGGGCGGTGATCCCCTTTGCCGATGGCTGGGTGCTGTCGGATATCAACGTCGCCATCCTCTACGTCTTCGCCATGTCCTCGCTCGAGGTCTACGGCGTGATCATGGGCGGCTGGGCGTCGAACTCGAAGTATCCTTTCCTCGGCTCGCTGCGCTCGGCGGCGCAGATGATTTCCTACGAGGTCTCGATCGGGCTGATCATCATCGGGGTGGTGATCTCCTCGGGCTCGCTGAACTTCGGCGAGATCGTGGCGGCGCAGGATGGCCGCTTCGGCTTCTTCTCGTGGTACTGGCTGCCGCATTTCCCGATGGTCTTCCTGTTCTTCATCTCCTGCCTGGCGGAAACCAACCGCCCGCCCTTCGACCTGCCGGAGGCGGAATCGGAACTGGTCGCCGGCTACCAGGTGGAATACTCGGCCACGCCCTTCCTGCTCTTCATGGCCGGGGAATATATCGCCATCTTCCTGATGTGCGCGCTGACCTCGCTGCTGTTCTTTGGCGGCTGGCTCTCGCCCATCCCGGGCCTGCCGGACGGTGTGCTCTGGATGATCGGGAAAATGGCGTTCTTCTTCTTCATCTTTGCGATGGTCAAGGCAATCACGCCGCGATACCGCTATGATCAGCTGATGCGGCTGGGCTGGAAGGTCTTCCTGCCGATGAGCCTCGGCTGGGTGGTCTTCGTGGCCTTTGCCGCCAGGTTCGAATGGTTCTTCGGCGCCTATGCGCGCTGGAGCACGGGAGGCTGACATGAGCGAGTTGAAATCCGCAATTCTTGAGGCGAAATACATCGACATGGTGTCGCTGGCCGATTTCGTGGTGCAGGACTGCGGGCTGCCGGACATGGACGACGACGGCAACCCGCTGCCGCAGCAGAACGAGGTCGCCGCGGCGATCTTTCGCTGGGCCGCGCGGCAGGCGCCCGCGCGCGACATAGCTGCCACCGAGACGCCCGAGCCGGAGAGCGACACCGGCGCGGCCGACCGGCCCGAGGCCGCAGGCCCGACGAATTCCGACGCGCAGGGGGACAGGCTCTGATGGCCAGGATCGACTATGCACGCGCAGCGAAGTACTTCCTGCTCTATGATTTCTTCCTCGGCTTCCGGGTGGGGCTGAAGTATTTCTTCGCCCCCAAGGCGACGCTGAACTACCCGCATGAGAAAGGCCCGCTGTCGCCCCGCTTTCGCGGCGAACACGCCCTGCGCCGCTATCCCAACGGCGAGGAACGCTGCATCGCCTGCAAGCTCTGCGAGGCGATCTGCCCCGCCCAGGCGATCACCATCGACGCCGAACCGCGCGACGACGGCAGCCGCCGGACCACGCGCTATGACATCGACATGACCAAGTGCATCTACTGCGGCTTCTGCCAGGAGGCCTGCCCGGTGGATGCCATCGTCGAAGGTCCGAACTTCGAGTTCGCGACCGAGACCCGCGAGGAGCTGTTCTACGACAAGGCCAAGCTTCTCGAGAATGGCGACCGCTGGGAAACCGAGATTGCCGCCAACCTTGAAATGGATGCGCCCTACAGATGAGTGAGTCAAAAACCCCGTTCGAGCTGATGATGAGCCAGGCGCAGGAGATGGCCAAGGCCTTCAACCCGGCGCTCGAGACCTTCTCGCCGAAGGGGTTCGAGAACATGTGGCCGACGATGCCCAAGGAAATGATGGAGATGGCCTTCGGCCGTGGCGTGTCGAAAGAGGGGCTGGACGCCAAGACCCGCCTGCTGCTGACCATCGCCGGGCTGACCATGCAGGGCGCGCAGGCCGAAACCCCGTTCCGCATGACCGTGCGCCACGCGCGCGAGGCGGGCGCCACGAAGGACGAGATCGCCGAGACCATCGCACAGATGTCGATGTTCGCCGGCCTTCCCGCCATGACCCGCGCCATGGAACTGGCCCGCGACGTCATGGAAGACGGCGAGGATGACGCGAAATGACCGATGCGCCTGACAATGTGACCTTGCGCTATCTCCGCAGGATCGACGAGAAGGTCGACCGTCTTTCGGATTCCATCGCCGACCTTGCCTCGGATGTGCGCGGGGTCAAGACCCACATGGCCGGCTTCATGCAGAACGAGATCGCCCAGGACGGGGCCCTGGCCTCGGTGAAGGCGCGTCTGGACCGCATCGAACGTCGCCTTGATATTTCGGGAGGGCAGGACCAGTGACCGTATTTGCCTTTTACCTCTTCGCGCTCAGCACCATCGCCGGGGGGCTCTTTACCGTGATCGCCCGCAACCCGGTGCATTCGGTGCTCTGGCTGATCCTGGCCTTCCTGTCCTCGGCGGGGCTGTTCGTGCTGCTGGGGGCGGAGTTCGTGGCGATGCTCTTGATCATCGTCTACGTCGGCGCGGTGGCGGTGCTGTTTCTCTTCGTGGTGATGATGCTCGACGTCGACTTTGCCGAGCTGAAGGCGGAGATGGCGAAATACATGCCGCTGGCGCTTCTGATCGGGGTGATCCTGCTGATGCAGTTCGCCATGGCGGTGGGGGCCTGGGAAACCTCGGCGGCGGCCGAGGGGCTGCGCGCGCAGGTCACGCCCACGGATGTGCAGAACACCCATGCGCTGGGGGTGATCCTCTATGACCAGTATTTCCTGCTGTTCCAGCTGGCCGGGCTGATCCTGCTGGTGGCCATGGTGGGCGCCATCGTGCTGACCCTGCGGCACCGCACCGATGTCAAGCGCCAGGACGTGCTGGCGCAGATGTACCGCGATCCGGCGACGGCGATGGAACTCAGGGACGTGAAACCGGGGCAAGGGCTCTGAACGTTTTCTTGGAAAGAAAACGGACCGGAAACTTTTGAAGTTTCCGTGTGCAAGAAAAGATAGGGACGGACAGATGATCGGACTTGAACATTACCTGACGGTGGCGGCAACGCTGTTCGTCATCGGTATCTTCGGCCTTTTCCTGAACCGCAAGAACGTGATCATCCTGCTCATGTCGATCGAGTTGATGCTTCTGGCGGTGAATATCAACCTCGTCGCCTTTTCCGCCCATCTCGGCGATCTGGTGGGCCAGGTGTTCACGCTCTTCGTGCTGACCGTCGCCGCGGCGGAGGCGGCCATCGGCCTTGCCATCCTCGTCTGTTTCTTCCGCAACCGCGGCACCATCGCCGTGGAAGACGTCAACGTGATGAAGGGCTGAGACCATGGAAAGCATCATTCTCTTTGCCCCCCTGGTCGGCAGCCTGATTGCCGGGTTCGGCTGGAAGCTGATCGGCGACCGCGGCGCCATGTGGGTCACCACCGGCCTGCTGTTCACCGCCTGCGCCTTTTCCTGGATCGTCTTTCTGACCCACGGGCCCGAGACCCAGCACATCCAGATCATGCGCTGGATCGAAAGCGGGTCGCTCTCGACCGACTGGGCGATCCGGCTCGACCGGCTGACCTCGATCATGCTGATCGTGGTGACGACGGTCTCGGCGCTGGTCCACCTCTACAGCTTCGGCTACATGGCCGACGATCCGCAGTTCAAGGAGGGCGAAAGCTACAAGCCGCGGTTCTTTGCCTACCTGTCCTTCTTCACCTTCGCCATGCTGATGCTGGTGACCTCGGACAACCTCGTGCAGATGTTCTTCGGCTGGGAGGGCGTGGGCGTCGCGTCGTACCTGCTGATCGGCTTCTACTACCGCAAGCCGTCGGCCAATGCTGCCGCGATCAAGGCCTTCGTGGTCAACCGCGTCGGCGATTTCGGCTTTGCGCTGGGCATCATGGGGCTGTTCTTCCTGACCGACTCGATCCGGCTCGACGATATCTTTGCCGCGGCCCCCGAGATGGCGACGACGCAGATCACCTTTCTCTGGACCGAGTGGAACGCCGCCAACCTGATGGCCTTCCTGCTCTTCGTCGGCGCCATGGGCAAATCGGCGCAGCTCTTCCTGCACACCTGGCTGCCCGACGCGATGGAAGGCCCGACCCCGGTCTCGGCGCTGATCCACGCGGCGACCATGGTGACGGCGGGGGTCTTCCTGGTCTGCCGCATGTCGCCCTTGATGGAATACGCGCCGGAAACCATGGCTTTCGTCACCTTCCTGGGCGCGGCCACCGCCTTTGTCGCGGCCACCATCGGGCTGGTGCAGAACGACATCAAGCGGGTGATCGCCTATTCGACCATGTCCCAGCTGGGCTACATGTTCGTCGCGGCCGGCGTGGGCGTCTACTCGGTGGCGATGTTCCACCTCTTCACCCATGCCTTCTTCAAGGCGATGCTGTTTCTTGGCGCGGGTTCGGTGATCCACGCGATGCACCACGAGCAGGACATGCGCAACTACGGCGCGCTGCGCAAGAAGATCCCCCATACCTTCTGGGCGATGCTGATCGGCACGCTGGCCATCACCGGCGTCGGCATTCCGCTGACCCATATCGGCTTTGCCGGCTTCCTGTCCAAGGACGCGGTGATCGAGAGCGCCTGGGCGGGCACCCAGGGCGGCTTTGCCTATTGGGCGCTGGTGATCGCGGCGCTGATGACCAGCTTCTATTCCTGGCGGCTGATGTTCCTCACCTTCTGGGGCAAGCAACGCGGCGACAAGCACACCCATGAACACGCGCATGAAAGCCCGATGGTCATGCTGGTGCCGCTGGGCGTGTTGGCGCTGGGCTCGGTGCTGGCGGGGATGATCTGGTACGGGTCGTTCTTCGGCGACCACGCCCAGGTCAACCGTTTCTTCGGCATCCCGGCCCATGCCGAGGCCGATGCCGGCCATGCCGAGACCGCGACCGCCGAGACCGCGCAGGCCGAAGAGGGCGCGCAAGCGGCCGATGAGGCCCATGCTGCCACAACCCATGGCGAAGCGCCCCAGGGTGCCATCTTCATGCATCCCGACAACCACGTGATGGACGAGGCGCATCACGCGCCCACCTGGGTCAAGGTCTCGCCCTTCATCGCCATGCTGATCGGTTTCGTGCTGGCCTGGTGGTTCTACATCATCGACCCCACCATCCCGGTGCGGCTGGCCGAGCAGCAGCGTCCGCTCTATCTCTTCCTGCTCAACAAGTGGTACTTCGACGAGGTCTATGACTTCCTCTTCGTCCAGCCCGCCAAGGCGATTGGCCGATTCCTGTGGAAACGCGGTGACGAAGGCACCATCGACGGGGCGCTCAACGGGCTGTCGATGGGGATCATCCCGTTCTTCACCCGGCTCGCTGGCCGCTTCCAGTCCGGCTATATCTTCAGTTACGCCTTTGCCATGGTGGTCGGTCTCGCGATCCTGATCACCTGGATCACCATCGGCGGAGGAGCGCACTAATGGACAACCTCCTTTCGATCGTCACCTTCATCCCCGCGCTGGGGGCGCTGATCCTCGGCGTCTTCCTGCGCGGCGAGGACGAGGCGGCGAACCGCAATGCCAAGTGGCTGGCGCTGATCGCGACAAGCGCCACCTTCCTGATCTCGCTGTTCATCCTGGCGCAATTCGATCCCGCCGATACCGGGTTCCAGTTCGTGGAAGAGGGCGACTGGCTGCTCGGCCTGAAATACAAGATGGGCGTCGACGGCATTTCCGTGCTCTTCGTGCTGCTGACCACCTTCATCATGCCGCTGTGCATCGCGGCCAGCTGGAACATCGAGACCCGGGTCAAGGAATACATGATCGCCTTCCTGGTGCTGGAAACGCTGATGCTCGGCGTCTTCATGGCGCTGGATCTCGTGCTCTTCTACCTCTTCTTCGAGGCCGGTCTGATCCCGATGTTCCTGATCATCGGCATCTGGGGCGGCAAGAACCGCATTTACGCCTCGTTCAAGTTCTTCCTCTATACCTTCATCGGCTCGGTGCTGATGCTGGTGGCCATGGTGGCGATGTTCCAGCAGGCGGGCACCACCGACATCCCGACGCTGATGAACCATGAGTTCGGGTCCGAGAGCTTTGCCGTCCTGGGCATCCACGTGGTGGGCGGGGTGCAGACGCTGATGTTCCTGGCCTTCTTTGCCAGCTTCGCGGTCAAGATGCCGATGTGGCCGGTGCATACCTGGCTGCCCGATGCGCACGTCCAGGCGCCGACCGCAGGCTCGGTCGTGCTGGCGGCGATCCTGCTCAAGATGGGCGGCTACGGCTTCCTGCGCTTTTCGCTGCCGATGTTCCCGGTGGGCTCCGAGGTCATGGCGCCGCTGATCCTGTGGATGTCGGCCATCGCGATTGTCTATACCTCGCTGGTCGCCCTGGTCCAGGAGGACATGAAGAAGCTGATCGCCTATTCCTCGGTCGCGCACATGGGCTATGTCACCATGGGCATCTTTGCCGCCAACCAGCAGGGCATCGACGGCGCGATCTTCCAGATGCTGAGCCACGGCTTCATTTCCGGCGCGCTTTTCCTTTGTGTCGGGGTGATCTATGACCGGATGCATACCCGCGAGATCGAGGCCTATGGCGGGCTGGTCAACCGGATGCCGGCCTATGCGCTGATCTTCATGCTCTTTACCATGGCCAACGTCGGGCTGCCGGGCACCTCCGGCTTTGTCGGCGAATTCCTGACGCTGGTGGGGATCTTCCAGGTCAATACCTGGGTCGCGCTGGTCGCCACCTCGGGGGTGATCCTCTCGGCCTCCTATGCGCTCTGGCTCTATCGCCGGGTGGTGTTCGGCGATCTCATCAAGGAGAGCCTGAGGACCATCACCGACATGAGCGGCCGCGAACGGGCGATCTTTGCGCCGCTGGTGGTGATGACGCTCCTGCTGGGCGTCTATCCGGCGCTGGTCACCGATATCATCGGGCCCTCGGTCGAGGCGCTTGTTTCCAACTACCAGACGGCGCTGGCCGCATCGGGCGATGCGATCCAGGTTGCCGGGCATTAAGGGAGCCGGAGCATGATCCAGGCTGATCTGACAATCATCATCCCCGAGATCGTCATCGCGGTCTACGCGATGGTCGCGCTGGTGGGGGCGGTCTATACCGGCAAGGACGAGCTTGCGGGGGTGCTGACCTGGGTCACCGCCGGGCTGTTCGTGCTGACCGGGTTCTGGATCGGCACCAGCGGCGAGGGCACCAACCTGGCCTTCGGCGGCATGTTCGTCGACGATGGCTTTGCCCGCTTTGCCAAGGTGCTGCTGCTGCTGTCGGCGGCGGCGGTGCTGATGATGAGCCAGGGCTACATGGCCGCCCGCGGCATCCTGCGGTTCGAGTATCCGCTGCTGATCGCGCTGGCCGTGGTCGGCATGATGATGATGGTCTCGGCCGGGGATCTGATGTCGCTCTACATGGGGCTGGAGCTGCAATCGCTGGCGCTTTACGTGGTGGCCTCGATCCGCCGCGATAGCGTGAAATCCACCGAGGCCGGGCTGAAGTATTTCGTGCTGGGCGCGCTTTCGTCGGGGCTCTTGCTCTATGGCGCCTCGCTGACCTATGGCTATGCGGGCACCACGCTTTTTGCCGGCATCATCCAGGCCACCGGCGACGAGGTGTCTTTGGGGCTGCTCTTCGGGCTGGTCTTCATGGCCTGCGGCTTTGCCTTCAAGGTCTCGGCGGTGCCCTTCCACATGTGGACGCCGGATGTCTACGAAGGCTCGCCCACGCCGGTCACCGCCTTCTTTGCCACCGCGCCGAAAGTGGCGGCCATGGCGCTGTTTGCCCGGCTCCTGCACGACGCCTTCGGCAGCGTGGTCAGCGACTGGCAGCAGATCCTGGCCTTCCTGTCGTTCCTGTCGATGTTCCTCGGCGCGATCGGCGCGATCGGGCAGAAGAACTTCAAGCGGCTGATGGCCTATTCCTCGATCGCCCACATGGGGTACGCGCTGATGGGGCTGGCCTCGGGGACGGTCTTCGGGGTGCAGGCGATGCTGATCTACATGGCGATCTACGTCACCATGAACGTCGGCACCTTCGCCTTCATCCTGTCGATGGAAAAGGACGGCCAGCCGGTGGTCTCGATCGACAGCCTACATCTCTATTCCCGGCGCGAGCCGGGGCGCGCGCTGGCCATGCTGATCCTGCTGTTCTCGCTGGCCGGGGTGCCGCCGCTGGTGGGCTTTTTCGGCAAGCTCTACGTGCTGCGCGCCGCGGTCGAGGGCGACCTGGTCTGGCTGGCGGTGGCGGGGGTGATCGCCTCGGTGATCGGCGCCTTCTATTACCTGCGGATCGTCTATTACATGTACTTCGGCGAAGAGCGCGACGACCAGCTCGACAAGGGCGGCTCGCCGGTGCTTTACGGCTTCCTGATGGTCTCGGCGGCGGCGATGCTGATCGGAGTGGTCAACCTCTTCGGGATCGAGGCGGTGGCCGAGGCGGCGGCGGCAACTCTTGTCAACTGAACCCCTGTCCCTTGGTGACTCCTGTCGGATGCCTCCGGCGGGAGTTTACCTGGCAAGATGAAGCAGGATTGGCCTGAAGGCTACGGGCGGCGCGTGCTGGCCGAGGTGGACAGCACCAATGCCGAGGCGGCGCGGATCGCCGCCAGGCTGGCGGGGCCGGAGTGGATTCTCGGGCTGCGCCAGACCGCCGGCAAGGGGCGGCGCGGGCGGCCCTGGAGCGACCCGGAGGGCAATTTCGCGGCGACGCTGGTCCTGCCTGCACCCGGCGCGCCGATGCAGGCGGCGCTGCGGTCCTTCGTGGCGGCGCTGGCGCTTTGCGAGGCCTTCGTCGCGGTGACCGGGCGGGCCGAGAGTTTTGCACTGAAATGGCCCAATGACGTGCTTCTGAACGGCGGCAAGGTGGCGGGGATCCTGCTGGAAGGTCTGCCCGGCGGAGCGCTGGCCATCGGCATCGGCGTCAACCTGGCGCAGGCGCCGCAGGTCTCGGATCTCGAAAGCCGCGCCCTGCGGCCGGTATCGCTTCTGTCCGAGACCGGTGCCATGGTGACGCCCGAGGATTTCCTGACCCCGCTGGCGGCCGCCTTTGCCCGCCACGAGGCCAGCTTTGCCACCTATGGTTTTGCGCCGATCCGCGCGGCCTGGCTGGCCCGGGCGGCGCGGCTGGGCGAGGTGATCACCGCGCGCACCGGCAAGAGCGAGACCACCGGCACCTTTCGCGACGTGGATGCCACCGGCAACCTTGTCCTGCAAACCGCCGGGGGGCGTGTCGCCATTCCCGCGGCGGATGTCTATTTCTGACCAACGGGGACCTTCATGCTTCTCTGCATCGACTGCGGCAATACCAATACGGTCTTCTCGATCTGGGACGGCCACACCTTCCTGTGTACCTTGCGCACCTCGACCCATCACGCGCGCACGGCGGATGCCTATTTCACCTGGTATTCGACGCTGGTGAAACACTACGGCATCGAGGCCAATATCACCGAGGTCATCATCTCGTCCACCGTGCCGCGGGTGGTCTACAACCTGCGGGTCTTTGCCGACCGCTTCTTCGACTGCCGCCCGCTGGTGGTGGGCAAGCCGGATTGCAGGCTGCCCCGCGCACCGCGGGTCGATGCCGGCACCAACGTCGGATCCGACCGGCTGGTCAATACCGCCGGTGCCTATGACCGGCATGGCGGCGACCTGATCGTGGTGGATTTCGGCACCGCGACCACATTCGACGTGGTGGCCGAGGATGGCGCCTACGTCGGCGGGGTGATCGCGCCCGGGGTGAACCTCAGCCTCGAGGCGCTGCACATGGGGGCCGCCGCGCTGCCGCATGTGGATATCTCCCAGCCCGAGAAGGTGATCGGCACCAATACCGTCGCCTGCATCCAGTCGGGGGTGTTCTGGGGCTATGTCGGCCTTGTCACCGGCATTACCGAGCGCATCCGTGCCGAATATGCCCGGCCCATGCGGATCATCGGCACCGGGGGACTTGCGCCCTTGTTCGCGCAGGGAGAGATGCTATTTGACATCATCGAAGGCGATCTGACCATGCATGGGCTGACGGTGATCCATGCCTACAACAAGAACAACGGGGGCTGACTTGTGAGCAGCGAACGGATTATCTACCTGCCCCTCGGCGGGGCGGGCGAAATCGGCATGAATGCCTATGTCTACGGCTATGGCAAACCGGGGCGGGAGCGGCTGATCCTTGTCGACCTGGGCGTGACCTTCCCCGACATGGACGGCACCCCCGGGGTCGACCTGATCTTTCCCGACATGACTTGGCTGATCGAGCGGCGTGACCGGCTCGAGGCGATCTTCGTCACCCATGCCCATGAAGACCATGTCGGCGCGGTGCATCACTTCTGGGAACGGCTCGGCGCGCCGGTCCATGCCCGCGCCTTTACCGCCAATATCGCGCGGCGCAAGATGGACGAGGTCGGCCTGCCCGAGACCACGGTGCAGGTCGCCTCGGCCTGGCCCGAGACGGTGACGGCGGGGCCCTTCACGGTGGGCTTCCTGCCGATCTCGCATTCCATTCCCGAAAGCTCGGCGCTGGTGATCGACGTGGGCGGCGAGCGGCTGATCCACAGCGGCGACTTCAAGCTGGACGAGACGCCGATCGTCGGCGAGCCGTTCGATGCGGCCCTCTGGGCCGAGGTGGCGAAACCCGGCGTCAAGGCGCTGATCTGCGATTCGACCAACGTGTTCTCGCTGCATGCGGGCCGGTCGGAGGTGACCGTCGGGCCGGAGATCGAGAAGCTGGTGGCCGGGGCCTCGGGGCTGGTCTGTGCCACGACCTTTGCCTCGAACGTGGCGCGGGTGAAGACCCTGGCCGAGGCGGGCAAGCGCGCGGGCCGGTCGATCGTGCTTCTGGGCCGGGCGATGCGGCGGATGATCGAGGCCTCGATCGAGACCGGCGTGCTCAAGGATTTCCCCAAGGTCATCCCCCCCGAGGAAGCCAGCGGAATGCCGCGCGAGAGCCTGATGCTGCTGGTCACCGGCTCGCAGGGCGAGCGGCGCGCCGCCAGCGCGCAACTGGCGCGCGGCAAGTACAACGGGCTGGAGTTGCAGGAGGGCGACCTCTTCCTGTTCTCCTCCAAGACCATTCCCGGCAACGAACGCGGCGTGATCCGCATCATGAACCAGATGTCGGAGAAAGGCGTCGACGTGGTGGACGATTCCACCGGGCATTACCATGTCTCGGGTCATGCCAACCGCCCCGATCTCGAGCGGATGCAGGACATCGTCCAGCCGCAGATGGTGATCCCGATGCATGGCGAGCACCGCCACCTGCGCGAGCATGTGAAGCTGACCAGGGCGCGGGGCCGGGCGGCGGCGCTGGCGGTCAATGGCACCATGCTGGATCTTGGCGGCAACCGGCCGGAAGTGGCGGAATTCATCGAGACGGGCCGGGTCTATCTCGACGGTCAGGTCCAGGTCGGCGCGATGGACGGCATCGTCCGCGACCGCATTCGCATGGCTCTGAACGGCCATGTGATCGTGACGGTGATCCTCGACGAGGATGACGAACCGCTGGGCAACCCCTGGTGCGAGGTCATGGGCCTGCCCGAGATCGGCAAGAGCCAGGCGCCGCTGGTCGACGTGCTGGAGGAAGACCTCTCGCAATACCTCGGTCGGGCCGGGGCCAAGACGCTGACCGACGATGACAAGCTCGACGAGGACATGCGCCGGATTGCCCGCAACTCGACCATGGGCGAGATCGGCAAGAAACCGGAAGTGACGGTGGTGATCAGCCGCTTGAGCTGAGCGTCGCGGAAAAAAATCCGCGCCACCGGGATGCAACTTCACTGCGGCGCCCTATGGTCTGGAGGGAGCGGCCACCTGGCCGTGCAACCTTCAGATCAAGGGAGAGCATTGCAATGATCAAGAAATCCGGATCCGCGAACTGGCAGGGCGGCCTCAAGGACGGCACCGGCACGGTCTCGACCGAGTCGGGCGTGCTGGACAAGGTGAACTATGGTTTCAACAAGCGCTTCGCCGGCGAGGCGGGCAGCAACCCCGAAGAGCTGATCGCCGCGGCCCATGCCAGTTGCTACGCCATGGCGCTGTCGATGGTGCTGGGCGAGGCGGGGTTCACCGCCGAGTCGATCTCGACCAAGGCGACGGTCACGCTGGAAGAGGTGGACGGCGGTTTCGCGGTCACCAAGTCGCACCTCGAGCTCGAGGCCAAGGTGCCCGGCGCCAGCGAGGAGGCCTTCATGGAAGCGGCCAATGGCGCCAAGGTGGGCTGCCCGATCTCCAAGCTGCTGAATGCCGAGATCACGCTGGATGCAAAGCTGGTCTGACCTGCGCTGAGGCGAAGAACCGCACAGCCTGTGCGTGACGCGGGGCGGTTTTCGGACCGCCCCGGTTTTCCTTCACCCGGCGCGGCGTTCGTCGAAGCTGAGCGCGATGAACTGCGGCAGGTGATCGCCCATGCCGACAACCTTGTTATTGTTGTTGTCCGAGGATTTGCCGCGCGTCCGGCCCGAGTCGCGGCTGCGCGCGGGCTTGCTTTCGGTGCGCTCGGCGACCTCCACCGGCGCGGGCGTGTCGTCCCTGGGCTTTTTCGCCGCGGCTTTGGGCGCGGGCTTGTCGCTGTCCTTCGAGGTGTCCCGAGGCGCCTTTTTCGGCGCGGGCCGGGGCGTGTCATCGGGCGTCTCTTCGGGTTTGGCGGCGCCCTTGAGCGGGTTCTCGAGCCGCGGAATGTCCTTCTGAATCAGCTTTTCGATCGCGTCGAAGTTCTTTTCGTCCTTCGGCACGCAGATCATCATCGCCTTGCCGTCGCGTCCCGCCCGCCCGGTGCGGCCGATGCGGTGGACATAATCCTCGGCATGGCTGGGCACGTCGAAGTTGAACACATGGCTCACCGCCGGCACATCCAGCCCGCGCGCCGCCACGTCCGAGGCGACGAGGATCTTCAAGCCGCCGTTGCGGAAGGAATCCAGCGTCTTGGTGCGCTGCGACTGGTCGAGGTCGCCATGGATCGGGGCCGCGTCAAAGCCGTATTTCTTCAGCGATTTCGCAACGATATCCACGTCCGTCTTGCGGTTGCAGAAGACGATGGCATTGGTGCATGTGTCGCCTTCGCCCTCGATCAGCGTGCGCAGGACCTTGCGTTTCTCGCTGGCTTCGCGGTCGCGGCGCGAGGCTTTGAACATCACCACGCCCTGCTCGATGGTCTCGGACGCGGTGGCCTGGCGGGCCACTTCGACGCGCTCCGGGTTCGACAGGAAGGTATTGGTGATCCGCTCGATCTCGGGCGCCATGGTGGCCGAGAAGAACAGCGTCTGGCGGGTGAAGGGGGTCAGCGAGAAGATCCGCTCGATATCCGGGATGAAGCCCATGTCGAGCATCCGGTCGGCCTCGTCCACCACCATGACCTGCACGCCGGTGAGCAGCAGCTTGCCGCGCTCGAAATGGTCGAGCAAGCGGCCCGGCGTGGCGATCAGCACGTCGACGCCCTTGTCGATCAGCATGTCCTGTTCCTTGAACGACACGCCGCCGATCAGCAGCGCCTTGGTCAGCTTCACATGCTTGGAATAGGTGTCGAAGTTCTCGGCCACCTGGGCGGCCAGTTCGCGCGTGGGACACAGCACCAGCGACCGCGGCATCCGCGCGCGGGCGCGGCCACGGGCCAGCATGGTGATCATCGGCAGCACGAAACCGGCGGTCTTGCCGGTGCCGGTCTGGGCAATGCCCAGCACGTCGCGGCCCTGCAGCGCGGCGGGAATGGCGCCAAGCTGAATCGGGGTCGGCGTGACATAGCCCGCTTCTTCAACGGCCTTGAGAACTTTGGGATTGAGATCCAGGTCAGAAAATTTGGTCATTCGCATCCGCTATTTACGGACACGTTATGGCCCGTACGTCTGATGAGGGCAGCCCGGATGGCCCCGCATTCTTGCGGTCAACATCCCCCGCGCGCTATCTAACCCGCATCGGGGCCCTGGTCAATCACCGGTCTTGCGGGCGTGGCCAAAGGCCGCGATATCGCCGGAGTGTTCCCCAATAGTGACATATGTCACCCGAAACTCAGGTTCCGGGGAACTCTGCCTGCCGCGCCGTCTCCAGCGCCAGGTCGCAGCGCCGCAAGAGCCCCTCGGCGGCCAGCCGGTCGCAAACCTCGGGATGGGCGACGCAGACCTCGTCATGAAAGGCGCGCAGACCTTCCTCGCCCGCCTCGGCCTCGATCCGGGTGAAAAGCTGGTTGAGCGACAGCCCGCCGGCATTCCGGTCGACCTGCGGTTTCAACTCGGCGCGGTAGGATCCCATCTGCATGCGGTAGCGATAGGTGCGCTGCCAGTCCTCCCAGCCTTGGGCGTGCAGGTGGCAGAGCTCGGTCTCGCTCAGCGCCACCTCGCCGGGGTTCTGCGCGTCCTTCACGGTGATGTTGTGGATCTTCATCTGCAAGCCGTCGATGCCGGTGCGATAGAAAAGCTTGCCCGCCACATGGCTGAGAAACCCGCCGGAAAGATAACGCCCATAGGTCGGAAACACCGCTTCCGCCGCGCGGCGCCGCTCGGCGGGGTCGAGGTGGAAGGCCTTGAAGGTGGTCTCGGGCGCCGTGTCGCCCGGCGCCGGGGCCAGCGCCTCGATCGGACGGACGCGGGCGCAGAGGCAGGCCTCGGGCAGGGCGGCCAGTTGATCGGCCAGGGGGCGCGCGGGCCAGAGAAACTCGTCGACGTCGATATGCGCCAGCCAGTCGACCTCGACCCCGCGGTTATAGGCGTGGCGCGCGTTGAGGAACTGGCGCGACTGGTGCTTGTCGGGCCGGCCCTTGCGCTTGGCCCACCAGGCGTCGTCGCAGGCCACCACCTTGATCTTCGGATGCGCCTTCAGCCGGTCGAAGAGCGCCTGCTCGGGCGCGTCGAGATAGAGATAGAGCCGATGCGCGCCAAGCCGCAGGTGGTATGCCGCGAAATTCAGGATGTCGCGGTCCGGCGCCTTGACGGTCGAGACGATCCCCCAGCGCGTCATGCGGCGCCGCGCTTGGCGGGGCGGGGGCCGAAGACCTCCGCGACCTGGGCGTCGAGGTCCAGCGGATGGGTGACAAGCATGTCATGCGCGGCCAGCCGGGCGCGCAACTCGGGGCTGTCGGTGCAGACCTCGTCGAAGAAATGCCGCAGGCCCGCCTCGCCCTCGGTCTCGCGCACGAAACCCAGCACATCGGCCAGCCGCATCGCCTCGTCATCCTCGGGCTTGCGATAGGATCCGCGGGTCATGCGGAACATCACCCGGTCGCGGAAATGGTCGAAACTGGCGGCATGGTGATGCGCCAGCCTGAGCCTGGGCATCTCGGCCTCGTTGCCCACCGATTGCCCCTCGAGCCGCAGCCCGTGGATGCCCAGGCGGACATCGGGAATGCGGGTGCGGGCAAAGACCTTGCCGCTGGTATGGCTGATGAAGCCGCCGGTGAGATAGGCGCCATAGGCCGGATAGATCCGGTCCAGCACCGCGCGTTTCTGCCCGGCCTGCCGATGGGTGATCTTGTAGTGCCGCGGCACGCCGTCGGGGGGCGCCAGCAGTTCCACCGGTCGCACCCGCGCCTGGGCGCAGTCCTCGGGCACGAAGCGCAGGGCGCGGGCGATCCCGGTCTCGGGCAGCAGGAATTCGTCGACGTCGAGATGGGCGAGGAAGTCGAGATCCGAGGCGCGGTAGGCCCGCGTCGCATTATGCGCCTGGCGCAACTGGTGCGCCTCGGGCCGGTTCTTGCCGCAGGCCTGCCAAAAGGCGCTGTCGCAGGGGGTGACGCGGACCTGCGGATGATCGGCGAAGAAATCCGCGACCTCGGGCGCATCGTCATCGAGAAAGAGGTCAAGCCCTGCGGCGCCAAGGTGCAGGCAATGGGCGGCGAAACGCGCGATCTGGTCGAGCGGCGCATTGGTGGTGGTGACCACGCCCCAGGTGGGCAGCGGGCCACGGCGCGGCGGCACATGCGGGACAGGGGCGGTGACCTTTGGGGCGGGGCCTGCGTCGGTCTCGCCCGCGCGGGCGGTATCGCGGCGTTCCTTGCGGCGGCGCATGATGCGCAAGCGGCGAAAGACGGTGCGCGGATCGTGGATCAGCAGGTCGAGCAGGTGCCGCGCCAGGGGCTTCAGCACCGTATCCTCGCCCGCATCCAGCCAGAGCCGGCCCAGCATGTTCACGTCCAGGCCCCCGGCGGGCAGGTGAAAGGCGTCCATCTCCATCGGCAGCGGACCGCGGTCCTTGCCTTTCAACGCAAAGGGCCGGTCGGCGGCAAAGCCGGAATAGCGCCGCTCGCTCTCGTAGAGTTTCATGGTGCCGAACAGCACCGTCATCGCCTGGCCGACCCGGCGCTGCACCTCGGTCGCGCCGTGATCGCCGAAGGTGGTCAGCGCCGAGACCAGCCAGCGCTGGTCGAGCTGGTCCAGCAGGTGATCGGCCTCCTCGGCCCAGATCCGGTGAAACAGCGCCGCGGTATGGGCGGGCTGTTCGCGCTTGCGCAGATGGGCGATGAGCAGCCCGTGCAGCCCGGCCAGGTCGGACTTTCCGGCCAGTTCCTCGCGGATCTCCAGCATCTTGCGCCGGTTCGAGGATTTCACCGGCCCCGCGCGCAGGGGATCGTCCCCGGGCGCGGGGATCAGCGCCGCCTTCAGCGGCGCCAGATCCACGTCCGGCGGCGGCAACGCCTCGCCCTTGGAAAAGGTCAGCGGCGCGCGGCGCGCCTCCATCTGTTCGAGAACCCCGGCAATCCCGCCCTCGTAGGTCGGTTTGCGGGCGGGTGTGGGTGCGTCACTCATGACCGGACTGTGCAGCTTTTCCGAACCTCTGGCAATCGCCGCAACCTAGCCGGTCAAGATGGCGGCTTTGAGGCACGCGGGACCGCTCAGACCATCATCTCCTTGGTGGCCGAGAGGGTCACGTCGGGGTAATCCCGCACGATCCGGTCGATATCCCATTGCAGCCGGGTCAGGTAGACCACGTCGCCATCGTTGTCATGGGCGATATGCTGCTTGTTGGCCTCGATGAACCGATCAAGCGCCGTCTTGGCGCCGGTGGCCCAGCGCGCCGAGGTGAACTGCGAGGCCTCGAAGCGCACCGGCAGCCCGTATTCCAGCTCGATCCGGCTGGCCAGCACCTCGAATTGCAGCGCGCCGACCACGCCGACGATGAAGCCCGAGCCGATCATCGGCTTGAAGACCTTGGCCGCGCCTTCCTCGGCAAACTGCATCAGCGCCTTTTCCAGGTGCTTGGATTTCAACGGATCGCCCGCGCGCACGGTCTGCAGCAGCTCCGGCGCGAAGGACGGGATGCCGGTGACGCGGATCGCCTCGCCCTCGGTCAGGGTGTCGCCGATGCGCAACTGCCCGTGGTTGGGAATGCCGATGATGTCGCCGGCCCAGGCCTCTTCGGCCAGTTCCCGGTCGGCGGCGAGAAACAGCACCGGGTTGGACACCGACATCGGTTTTTTCGTGCGCACATGGGTCAGCTTCATGCCGCGCTTGAAATGCCCCGAGGCCATGCGGACAAAGGCCACCCGGTCGCGGTGCTTGGGGTCCATGTTCGCCTGGACCTTGAAGACAAAGCCGGAAACCTTTGTTTCCTCGGGCAGAACCTGCCGCGGCGTGGCGCTTTGCGGTTGCGGCTCGGGGCCATATCTGCCGATCCCCTCCATCAACTCCTTGACGCCGAAGGAATTGATCGCCGAGCCGAACCAGATCGGTGTCATGTGCCCCTCCAGCACCGCCTGCGGATCGAGCTGGGGCAGCAGTTCGCGCGCCATCTCGACCCCTTCGAGGAAGGGCGCGAGCAGCGCCTCGGGCACATGTTTGGCCAGAAGCGGATCGTCCAGCCCCTTGATCTCGATCGATTGCGCCACCTTGTTGCGGTCGGCGCGGTCCATCAGTTCCAGCCGGTCGTTGAGCAGGTCGTAGCAGCCGATGAAATCCCGCCCGACGCCGATCGGCCAGGAGGCGGGGGTGACGTCGATCGCCAGCATCTCCTGGATCTCGTCGATGATGTCGAAGATGTCGCGGCTCTCGCGGTCCATCTTGTTGCAGAAGGTCAGGATCGGCAGGTCGCGCAAGCGGCAGACCTCGAACAGCTTCTGGGTCTGGCTCTCGACCCCCTTGGCGCCGTCGATCACCATGACGGCGGCATCCACCGCGGTCAGCGTGCGATAGGTGTCCTCGGAGAAATCCGAGTGGCCGGGCGTGTCGACAAGGTTGAAGCGGAAGTTGCGGTAGTCGAAGGACATCGCCGAGGCCGAGACCGAGATGCCGCGGTCCTGCTCCATCTTCATGAAGTCCGACCGCGTGCGCCGCGCCTCGCCCTTGGCGCGCACCTGGCCCGCCATCTGGATCGCGCCGCCGTAAAGCAGGAACTTCTCGGTCAGCGTGGTCTTGCCCGCATCGGGATGCGAGATGATGGCAAAGGTGCGCCGCCGGGCGATTTCCGGCGGCAGAGGGGGGCGGTTGGGCAATTGATCCAGCATGGCGCCGCTTTATCCCGTGGCTTGCGCGCTGGCAAGGAACGCCGCGCGGCTTGGCGCGTTGTAGGGGTATCGGAGCAAAGGAGGACCCCATGCCGGACCCGAGCATCAAGAACGAAGACACCTACCGGTCGCTGCGCGACGAGGGCTACTCGAAGGAAAAGGCGGCCCGTATCGCCAATGCCCAGGCCAATGACGACATGGAGCCGTCGAAGAAGGGCGGCAAGCAGCCGCCCTACGAGGAATGGACCAAGCAAGAGCTGTACGACCGGGCGCAGGAGCTGGAGATCGACGGCCGCAGCGACATGAGCAAGGACGAGCTGATCGCGGCGCTGCGCGGGTAATCCGGCGCCGCTCTTCGGGCCTTGCGGCCGCTCATCGCGAAGACGGCCCGCAAGGGCCCGGATGAGCGCCCCTCAGCGCGTCGAGGCGCGGCGCAGAAGCTCGACCGCGTCGGGACGGCGGGCGAGGCTTTCGCTCAGCTCGAACTCGGCGCGCAGCCGGTTGTCATGCGACGGCAGCGCGGTCGCCAGCTTGGCGCCCAAGCCCTCGGGCAGAGCGGCGCGGGTGCGGGTGTCGACCAGCAGCGTCTCGGCGGCGATCCCCTCGGCATAGATGATCTGGTGGTCGTCGAACAGCAGCTGGTAGTATTCCACGAAGCCGCCCTCGACGCGCGCCACGCTGTCGCCATTGACCAGGTGCCGCGCCTTGACCAGGATCTCGGAGCGCCCGGCGCCCAGGTGATCGCGGCGCTGATAGACAAACAACCGGTGATCGGGGCTGACCAGCAGGTCGTCGGCATTGTTCAGCGTGCCCGCGCGAATGCGGATCGGCGCGCCTTCGCCGGTGGCGCGCACCGTGGTCTGGCCGATCCAGCGCAGCGGTTGCGGCCCGTCGTCGCGGGTCAGCACCATGTCGCCCTGGCAAAGCTGCTCGACCGGTTTCTGCGCGCCGCTGGCCATGGTGATCATCGTGCCATGGGTAAAGGAGACGCAGGCGACCTCGGCAAAGCGCCGCTCGGGGCCCATCGCGTCGACGCCGATGATGCGGTAGTCGTGCTTCGGCCGCAGCCCGCCCAGCGGCAGCCCGTAGATCCCGGCCACCAGCCCCTCGCCATCGACCTCGACCAGCACGATCAGATCGACGGTCTCGCCGTCATTGCCCATGAAGGTGATGCAGCAATCGATATGCAGCGCCGCCCCGGGCCGGCCCATGCGCGAGGTCTCGGCCACCTCGAGCAGGCGCGGGCCGGTCTGGCGCACCGACAGGTCGCGGCGCAGCGCCATTTCGTCCAGCCGGTAGACATCGTCGTGCTGCACCTCGTCGCAATAGCTCAGCCCGTCGCCCAGGTTGGCCCCGTCGACCACCGAGAGGTCGTCGGAGGCGTAAACCGATAGCGTCTGCGGCGTGCCACGGGGCATTTCGTCTCTCCAGGAACCAGCGGGGCGGGAAAAATCCGTCCGATGGGGCTTGTTATCGGTGTCGAATATGGCACCAAAGGGTTAAGGGCCGGGCAATTTCCCGGCACCGGCAAGCCTATGCCGGAAACCGCCACAAGTAAAACGAGGAGACATCCGCATGGATCTGGGAATCGCCGGAAAACGCGCCGTGGTCTGCGCCGCATCCAAGGGCCTGGGCCGGGGCTGCGCCATGGCGCTGGCCGAGGCCGGGGTCGACCTGGTCATCAACGCCCGCGGCGCCGAGGCGCTGGAGGCCACCGCCGAGGCGATTCGCGCCGCCCATGGCGTGACCGTGACCGCGGTGGCCGCCGACATCACCACCGAGGCGGGCCGTGCAGCGGTGCTCGAGGCCGCGGGGACCGCCGACATCCTCGTCAACAACGCCGGCGGCCCGCCGCCGGGGATGTGGCCGGACTGGGGCCGCGAGGATTTCATCAAGGCGCTGGACGCCAACATGCTGACGCCGATCGCGCTGATCCAGGCGCTGGTGCCGGGGATGATGGAGCGCGGCTGGGGCCGGGTGGTCAATATCACCTCGCAATCGGTCAAGGCGCCGATCGCGGTGCTGGGGCTGTCGAATTCCGCCCGCGCCGGCCTGACCGGCTTTGTCGCCGGCACCTCGCGCCAGGTGGCGGGCAGCGGCGTGACGATCAACAACCTGCTGCCCGGCATCCATGCCACCGACCGCGCCATCGCGCTGGATGCGGGTGTGGCACGCGAACAGGGGATCACGCCGGAAGAAGCCAAGGCCCAGCGCTGCCGGACCATCCCCTCGGGGCGCTATGGCACGCCCGAGGAATTCGGCGCCACCTGTGCCTTCCTGTGTTCGCAACATGCGGGCTTCATCGTTGGCCAGAACGTCCTGCTCGACGGCGGCGGGGTGAACGCCACCCTATGAGCGCGCGATTCTCGTTGCGCGACCACCTGTTCAACGAGCAAACCCTCGGCCAACTGGCCGGGGAATATGCCGCGGCTCTGCCCGGCTTCGATGCCGGGCGGTTCCTCTCCGAGGTGCTGCCGCGGCTCGCCGCGCTGGAGCTGATGCAGCGACTGGAGGCGATCGCCGACGGGATCGAGGCGCAATTACCGGCTGATTTCAACCAGATGGCGGCGCAACTTGAAGCCGCCATGCCGCCGCCGCTGGACCCTGCGCGCCAGGACGACGACTTTGGCCAGTTCATTCACGCGGTGCCCGGCCTGCTTGCCGTGCGCCACGGGCTGGAGCAGCACCGCGACCGCGCGCTCGACCTGATCCATGCCGCGACGCAGCGGTTTTCCATGGAATACTACATCCGCCCCTTCCTCGACCGCTGGCCGGAGGAGACGTTGGCGCGGTTGCGGGTCTGGGCGGAGGATGAAAACTACCACGTCCGGCGCCTGGTCAGCGAAGGCACCCGCCCGAAACTGCCCTGGGGCAAGGCCATCGATCTCGACCCGCTGCGCCCTTTGGAACTGCTCGATCTGCTGCACGCGGACACCACCCGCTATGTCACAAGATCGGTCGCCAACCATCTGAACGACGTCACGAAAATCGCACCCGAGGCGGTTCTGGAGCGGCTCGGGGCCTGGGCACAGGCAGGGCGGCAGGTACCGCAGGAATTGCAATGGATGACCCGCCATGCGCTGCGCAGCCTGATCAAGCAGGGGCACCCCGGGGCGCTGGCGCTGCTGGGCTATCGCGCCGATGCGCCGGTCGAGGTGCAGGTCGAAATCGCCGAGCCGGTGATCCCCCGGGGCGATCCCTTGCGGTTCACCGTGACCCTGTCCGCGCCCGGGCCGGTGCCGGTGCTGGTCGACTACGTGATCTGGTTTCGCAAGGCCGACGGGCGCCAGGCGCCGAAGGTCTTCAAGCTGAAACAGGCCGAGGCCGGCGCCGGGGCGCCGCTGGTGCTGCAAAAGACCCACGCGCTGAAATGGGATGCCACGACCTTTCGGCTGCATCCCGGCGCGCATCGGCTGGGTCTTCAGGTCAATGGCCGGATCCGGGCCGAGGCGGGGTTCACGCTTGCCGGCTGACGGTTGCACCGGGGCGATGGGGTTGCTATCTGCCTCGAAAGCCGATTGTTTTGATCGGAAACTGACATGAGCCCGCCCGTGCCCAATGGCCAAATCCCGCCGCGGCTGGAAATCCGCAATCTTGTCCGCGACTTCGATGGTCGACGGGTGGTGGATGACGTGTCGCTGCAAATCCGTCCGGGGCAGGTGACCTGCCTGCTGGGCCCGTCGGGCTGCGGCAAGTCGACGACGCTGCGGATGATCGCCGGGGTCGACATGCAGGACGCGGGCGAGATCTATGTCGACGGCCAGCTGATCTGCGACACGGTGTTCCGGGTGCCGCCGGAGCAGCGCTCCATCGGGCTGATGTTCCAGGATTTCGCGCTGTTTCCGCATCTGACCGTGGGCAAGAACGTCGCTTTCGGCCTGCGCTGCAAGGGCGAGGAGGCGCGCAGCCGGGCGGAAGAGATGCTGCGCCGGGTCGGGATGGCGCGCCATATCGACAACTACCCGCATGAGCTTTCGGGCGGCGAGCAACAGCGCGTGGCACTGGCCCGCGCGCTGGCGCCGCAACCGAAGATCATGCTGATGGACGAGCCCTTTTCCGGCCTCGACAACCGGTTGCGCGACGGCATCCGCGACGACACGCTGGCGCTGTTGAAAGAGGCCGACGCCGCGGTGCTGCTGGTCACCCATGAGCCGGAAGAGGCGATGCGCATGGCCGACGAGATCGCCCTTATGCGCGATGGCAAGATCGTCCAGCAGGGCGCGCCCTACAATATCTTCCGCGCGCCGGCGGACAAGGCGTCCATGGCATTCTTCAGCGATATCAACGTGATCGAAAGCGAAGTTCACGGAGCACTTGCCGCCACGCCCTTTGGCGACTTCCTCGCGCCCGGCTATCCCGACGGTGCAAAGGTCGAGATCGTGATCCGGCCCCAGCACCTGGGCATCGACTTCGACCGCAACGGCATCGGCCCCAGCCCGACACTCGCACGCGGCGTCGCGGCGCGCGGCGTGGTCGAGCGCGCGCGCTTCATGGGCAAGGAAAGCCTGCTGGAATTCCGCATGGATCACGACGGCTCGGACCTCAAGGCGACGGTGCCCAACGTGTTCCTGCCCAAGCCCGGCACTCCGCTCTGGGTGACGCTGCGGCGCGACCGCTGTTTCGTCTTTCCGAAAAAACCCGCCGGACCGGGCGGCGGGTGACTGCGCGCAGCGCTCAGCCCGCCTGTTGCGCGCGAAAGTCCTGCAACCGCTTGCCGGGTTCCTCGACGAAGAGGCCCGGCACGGGGGCAAGGCGGTCGATCTGGTCGATGCGGAAGGCGAGGAAATCGCCCGTGGTCTCGCTCCAGCCGGTGCAGGCCCAGATCCGGCCCCAGTAGCGCAGTTCCAGCGGGCGCAGCAGGTGCGTCGCGCCATCGGCGAGCGTGATGCGCAGTTTCTGGCGCGCGCGCACCGCGGCGCGAAAACCCGGCATGTGGCGAAAGCCGCGGGCGGCTTGCTCGAACGGGTAGGCGGCAAAGCCGAATTGCGAGGGCGCGGCCTGATCCTCGGGCAGCAGCGCGTCGATCTTGGCGGCCAGCGCGCGGGCGGCCTGGGCCATCTCGGGGTCCTCGGCCTGGCCCACCACCGCCAGCCCCAGGTGCAGCGCTTCCAGTTCCGCCCCGGTCAGGTTGATCGGCGGCAGGGTGATCGCGGCCAGCGCGGAATAGCCCAGGCCCCGTTCGCCCATCACCGGAACGCCGCTGTCGATCAGCGTGTCCATGTCGCGATAGATGGTGCGCACCGAGACGCCGAGGTCGCGCGCCAGGTCCTCGGCCCGGTGCAGCGAGCCGTCCTTGAGAACCTCCATCAGGCGATACAGCCGGTCGGCCCGTTTCATCGGTGATTCGCTCCCTTGGTTTCACCAATACTGACATTATCCTGACAACTGACAGCCTGCTGACAAAATGCCCGGCCAAACAGCGGTCACATTCACCGAAACGGGGCGTTTTGGCGCTTTTCGGGGCGCGGCGCAGTGGCTATGACAGGGCAACCCGAACACCGCGCCTGCGGTGCGGTTCCGAGATGTGGAGATCATAGACATGCTGAACAATATCGGACTTCCCGGCCTTCTGCTGATTGCCGTCGTGGTGCTGGTGCTCTTCGGGCGCGGCAAGATCTCGTCGCTGATGGGCGAGGTCGGCAAGGGCATCACCGCCTTCAAGAAGGGCGTCAAGGATGGCAGCGAAGAACTGGAGGACAAGCCCGATCCGACCGGCGAGACCGCCAAGGACGTCACCCCCGAGGACGACAAGGACAAGGTGTAACCGCCGATGTTCGATCTTGGCTGGACCGAGCTTCTGGTCATCGGGGTCGTGGCGTTGATCGTCGTCGGCCCCAAGGACCTGCCGGTGCTGTTCCGCAAGGCGGGGCAGTTCATGGGCAAGGCCAAGGGCATGGCGCGCGAGTTTTCCCGCGCGATGAACGAGGCCGCCGACGAGGCGGGCGTCAGCGACATCCAGAAGACCATCCGCACCGCCACCAACCCGGTGGGCAAGGCCATGGACGGGGTCAAGGATGCGGCGCGCTCGATCGCCGATCCGCTGGCCGATCTGAAGGAGTCCAAGGATTCCGGGGACGCCAAGGCCGATGACCCCGATGCCGCGCGCAAGGCCGAGCAGGCAAAGAAAATCCACGCCGCCTCGGCCCGCGCCGCCGCCGACCGCAAGAAGCGCGAAGCGGAAGAGGCGGTGAAAAAGGCCGAGGCCGCCGAAGCGGCGCTCAAGGGCGATGATACGGGACCGGCGGCATGACCCAGGGCGACGAGATCGAAGACAGCGCCGCGCCGCTGATCGAACACCTGGCCGAACTGCGGACCCGGCTGATCCATTCGGTGGTCTATTTCATCATCGGCATGGTGATCTGTTTCACCGTCGCCACGCCGATCTTCAACTTCCTCACCGCGCCGCTCTGCCAGGTGCTGGGCGAGCGGGGGCAGGACTGCGACCTGATCTTCATATCGCCGCAGGAGGGGTTTTTCGTCGCCATCAAGGTCTCGCTGCTGGGCGGGCTGATGCTGTCGTTTCCCTTCATCGCCAACCAGATGTGGCGTTTCGTGGCGCCGGGGCTCTACAAGTCGGAAAAGGGCGCTTTCCTGCCTTTCCTCGTTGCCTCGCCCTTCATGTTCATACTGGGCGCCTCCTTTGCCTTCTACGTGGTCACGCCGCTGGCCTATGACTTCTTCCTCGGCTTCCAGCAATTCGGCGCCGAGGGCGAGGCGGTGGTCGACGAAGACGTGGTGCAGGGGCTTTCGGTGGTTTTCCAGGGCTCGGCGCAGGAATACCTCAACCTCACCATCAAGTTCATCGTGGCCTTCGGGCTCTGCTTCCAGTTGCCCGTGCTGCTGACCCTGATGGGCAAGGCCGGGCTGGTCAGCGCCGAGGGTCTGGGCGGCGTGCGCAAATATGCCGTGGTCGCCATCCTGGTGCTGGCCGCCCTTGTGACGCCGCCGGACGTGATCACCCAGGTGATCCTGTTCGTTGTGGTCTACGGGCTTTACGAGGTCTCGATCTTCCTGGTCCGCCGCGTCGAGAAAAAGCGCGAGAAGGACCTGCGCGCCCAGGGCCTGTGGTTCGAGGATGACGAGGAAGCCGAGGATCTGGCCGATGACGATCCGCTGAAGTCCGAGTTCGACGAGCAGGACGAGGACGATCAAGGCAAGGCGGACCGGACCTGATGGGCAAGAAGGCATTGAAACGCATCGCCGCGGCGCTGGAGCGGATGAGCCCGGCGCCGCAGGAGGCCCCGGATTTCGCCGCCGCGGATGCCTTTCTGTGGCACGTGGAGCCCGACCGGCTGCAACCGGTGCCCGATGTCAGCCGCGTCGGCATCGAGCTTCTGGTCGGCGTCGACCGCGCGCGCGACACGCTTCTGGCCAATACGCTGCAATTCGCCCGCGGGCTGCCGGCCAACAACGCGCTGCTCTGGGGCGCGCGGGGGATGGGCAAATCCTCGCTGGTCAAGGCGGTCCATGCGGAGGTGCTGCGCCAGGGCACGCCGCTGAAGATCGTCGAGTTGCAGCGCGAGGACCTGCCCTCGGTGGGCCGCCTGCTGGGGCTGCTGCGCGGGCGCAAGGAGCGCTTCGTGCTGTTCTGCGACGACCTGTCGTTCAGCCACGATGACCAGCACTACAAGTCGCTCAAGGCGGTGCTGGACGGCGGCATCGAGGGCCGGCCCGACAACGTGGTCTTCTACGCCACCTCGAACCGCCGCCACCTGATGCCGCGCGACATGATCGAGAACGAACGCTCTTCCGCGATCTCGCCCAGCGAGGCGACCGAGGAGAAGGTCTCGCTGTCGGATCGTTTCGGGCTCTGGCTGGGGTTCCATCCCTGCACGCAGGACGAATACCTGGCGATGATCCGCGGCTATTGCGATGCGCAGGGCCTCGAGATCGACGACGAGACGCTGCGCGCCGAGGCGGTCGAATGGCAGGCCACGCGCGGCAGCCGCTCGGGCCGGGTGGCCTGGCAGTTCTTCACCGATCTCGCCGGGCGCCGGGGCGTCAATTTGCAGGACGGCGCGGCGCGCTAGGGCTTTGCGCCGTTGCTATTCCCCCGCGTCCCGGACTTGATCCGGGACCTCGTGGACCGTTGTCTTGCCCGCTGACGGTGAGGCCCCGGATCAAGTCCGGGGCGGGATCACCCGGTTGAACGCGCCAGCACAGGATCCACCGCTGTCCTTCTTTGACACCCTGCTTCAGAGCGTGCCGCGCGGCGGGCGGTCGTTGGTCTTGGTGAAGACCATGCCGTCCAGCAGTTCCGCCAGGTCCGGGCGTGCCGCAGGGCCGTTGGACAGCGCGATCAGCAACAGGCTGCCATCGGGGCGGAGGACGAAGACACCGGGCTCGGCAAAGGGTCTGTCGGTCTCGGCATCCGACAGCGGTTGGGTGACATAGAGGCCCAGCGTCTCCATCTGGTCGCGGCTCAGGTCGTAGCCCAGGTCGAAGCCCCAGCCGAATTCGGCCTGATCGGCGCGGGCCTTGTCCTCGGTGTCGGCGGAAACGACGACGATCTCGAAGCCAGCCTCCTGCCACTGGCCGCGCATCTGGTCGAGCGTGCGAAGATATGTCTTGCAGCGCGGACAATGCTTGCCGCGATAGACCACCAGCAGGGTCCAGTTCGCCCGCGTGCCACCAACCGTGAGGGCGCCGCCACCAAGGCGGGGGAAGGACATCGGCGCAAGCCGGCTCCCGGCGACAGGTTTCGGGGTCGGCATGGCGGTCTTCCTTCGATTTGAACCGGGCGGTTACTGCACGTAGGGCAGGGGATCGACGCTCTCGAAGCCTTCGCGGACCTCGAAGTGCAGGTAGGACGGATCGCCCGCGGCCACCTTGCCCAGGGTCTGGCCGCGGCTGACCGACTGGCCCTTCTTGACCGCGATATCGGCGACATTGGCATAGACCGTCAGCACGTTGTCGGCGTGTTTGATCACCACGATCGGCACCTGGTCGGCATTGGCGGTGATCGCGGCGACGGTGCCGGCATTGGCCGCCTTGACCGGGGTTCCGGCGCTGGCCGAGATGTCGATGCCGTCGTTGCGGCCCTTCTTGTACTCGCGGATCACCGCGCCCGAGACCGGCATCAGCATCCGCGCCGCCGAGCCCGGCTTCGGCGTCTGCTGCTTGCCCAGATCGGGCGAGGGCGGGGTGACCACCGGCTTGTTGGCGGGCTCCGGCGTCTCGGCGGGCAGCGGCTTGGCGGCGCTGGGGGGCGTTGGCGTGGGCGAGCCCTGGCCGGGTTCGGTGGTGGTACCGGCCTCCTGCGCGGTGCCGCGCGTGGTGGGGATCAGCAGGAACTGGCCTTCGCGGACCGAGAATTCCTTGTCCAGCCCGTTCCAGTCGGCCAGCGCGCGCACCGAGACATTGTAGAGCCGGGCGATGGTGAAGGCGGTCTCGCCGCGGGCGACCTGGTGGCGCACCGGCTCGGCGCCGGTCTGCACCGGCGGAAGTTCGCTTGTGGTCACCGGCGTGGCGGCGGAATTGTCGATCGCGCGCCCGGCGATTTCGGTGATGTCACGCTCGCCCGTCGGGCGGATCGGGCCGGTGGCGGGTTCCTCGACCTTGTAGGGCAGGGCGACGATCTCGCCGTCGCGCAGCGGATCGTCGGGGCGCATGCCGTTGAACCGCGCCAGGTCGGCGACATTCATGCCGATGCGCTCGGCCAGCTTGCCCAGGGTATCGCCACGTTTCGCCACCGCGACCTGGTAGTTGGGATAGGAAATAATGCCGCGATCATCGGGATTTGGTCGGTTGGCCGTGGCCGTGCGCGCCGCCTCTGACGTGTCGTAGCGGCTGTCGCCGATGCGCCCGCGCAGGTCGAAATCATTGGGCAGGCTGTCACAGGCCGCTGTCAGTACCAGCGCCGAGCCGGCCGCGATCAGGGGCAAACGGGGCGGAAAACACCACATCTCGATATCCTCGAACTTCGTCCGGTTGGCCCGGATTTTAAGATTGACAGGTTTATACACTTTTCATGTGTCACGCCCAAGCCCCTCCACAAGGGGAACGAAGCGAACCGCACATAATTCGTCATAATGCAAGCCGTCCTCGGCCCGGCGCACCCGGATCAGGTATTGCACCGCATCCGACTGGCCCACCGGCAGGACCATGACACCGCCCACGCGCAACTGCGCCAGAAGCGGGCCCGGCGGGTCCTCGGCGGCGGCGGTGACGATGATCCGGTCGAAGGGCGCCTGGTCGGGCAGCCCGAAAGAGCCGTCGGCGGTGAAGGCGGTGATATTGGCCAGGTCGAGCCGGTCGAAGATCGCCCGCGCGCCCTGGACCAGCCGCTTGTGGCGGTCGACGGTATAGACCCGGCGGGCAAGATGGCTGAGGATCGCGGCCTGGTAGCCCGAGCCGGTGCCGATCTCGAGCACGGTGTCGCGCGGCTGGACCTCCAGCGCCTGGGTCATCAGCCCGACCACCGAAGGCTGGCTGATGGTCTGGCCGCAGGTGATCGGCAGCGGCATGTCCTCATAGGCGCGTTCGGTGAAGAAGCCCTGGATGAAATCCGCCCGGTCGATCTTTTCCATCGCCGTCAGCACGCGCTTGTCCGTCACCCCGCGCGAGCGCAGGGTATAGAGAAACTGCATCTTGCGCTCGGCATCCGGCGTCATTCAAAAGCGCCTTTCAGGGCGTCCAGCGCATCCGGCGCGGTCAGGTCCGCGCGCATCGGCGTCACCGAGATATAGCCGTCGAGGTTGACGGCGGCATCGGTCTCGGGCGCCACCTCGGCCTGCTGGTCGCCGCCGCGGATCCACAGGAAGCGCCGGCCCGAGGGCGACAGATGCGGCTCGCAGCTGAAGCCGGTGCCCTGGCGCAGGCCCTGCGGCGCGGCGCGGGTGCCCTTGACCTGCGCCGCCGCGACCGGCGGGAAGTTGATGTTGTAAAACAGCCGGTAGGCCGAGGCATTGACCGGATCGGCGGCCAGGATCTGCCGGATGGTGGTGGCACCATGCACCAGCGCGGCCTCGAAGGGATTGCCCAGCCCGCGGTTGTCCGGCCCTAGGTATTGCGACAGCGCCATGGCGGGCAGGCCCTGCAGCGCGGCCTCCATCGCGCCGCCCAGCGTGCCGGAATAGAGCGCGTTCTCGGCGGAATTGTTGCCGCGGTTGACGCCCGAGAGGACGAGGTCGGGCGGGCTGTCCTGCATCACGTCATGCAGCGCCACGAGCACGCAATCGGCGGGGCTGCCCTCGGCGGCATAACGCCGCTCGCCGACCATCTTCTGGATCATCATCGGACGGGTATAGGAGATGCAATGCGCCACGCCGGATTGCTCGAAGGCTGGCGCCACGGTCCAGACCTCGCCCCGCTCGCCGGCGATGTCGGAGGCGATCTGGTGCAGGACCTCGAGACCGGGGGCATTGATCCCGTCGTCGTTGGTGATGAGAACGCGCATGTCGACCTCTGGTTGGATTGTTTCTGCTTAGTGGAGCCGCGCCGCAGTCGCAAGGCGGGAGGCACCGGCCGAATTGTCGACAATTCGGTGCCGATCCATTGATGGATCGGGGACAGCGCCCGGGGGATGCCGCGGGGGGGCCGATTTTGTCAACAAAATCGCCCCCGATCCGTTGACGGATCGGGCCCCCGGCTCAGCCCAGCCCGAGCAGATCGAGCACGCGCCGCGCCTCGTCGGCGGGCCGGGCCAGGGTCTCGGCCTGCTGGCCGGGATGGAACCGGGCCCTTGTGCCGGTGGGCATCTGCCGGGGCTCGAAGACATGCACCTTCGGCCCGATGCTGCGGGTCTCGGCCTGCCAGCTGCGCGCCAGCGCGATTTGCGCCGCCTTGGTGGCGCCATAGGCGGCAAAGAACTTCTGCCCGGCGCGCGGGTCGTCGAAGAACACCGCCTGGCCCTCGGTGCCCAGCAGGGGCGCGATGAAGGGGATCAGCCGGGCGGTCGCGGTGACATTGACCTCGATCGACGTCTGCCAGTCCTTCATGTCGAGATGATCCGCCGGGGTCAGCGGCGCGGCATGCACCGCCGTGTGGCACCAGAGATCGAGCTTGCCCCAGCGGTCGTGGATGCCGCGGCAGAGCTGCGCCATGGCGGCCTCGGTGGTGATGTCCATCGGCGCCAGTGTCGCGCGGTGGCCGGCGGCCTGGATCCGGTCGTCCAGATCCTCCAGCCCGCCGGTGGTGCGGGCGACGGCAATGACGTGATGGCTGGCGGCCAGCGCTTCGGCGAGGGCGGCGCCAAGGCCGCGCGAGGCGCCGGTGATGAGGGCGGTCTTTTCGGTCATGCCCGCGGTTTGGGCCGGTTCCGCGCCAAGGTCAAGCCGGCGGCGTGCGGCGCGCGTCAGAATGTCCGCCGCAGGGCGCGGGCATGAAAAAAGCGGCGGTGTCCCTCACCCCGCCGCTTTTCTTCGGACTGCCTGCGCTCAGGAGCCCGGGATCGTCAGCTTGATGCCCCGGCCGCTGCGCGAGATGAACAATTCGCCATCCCTGATCGCGGTCACTTCGCCGCCATTGATCTGCGAGCCGATGCCGACGGTTTTCACCCCGCCATAGCCATTGCGGAGAATGGCCCTGGGGCCGTTCGGTGTGGTCAATGTGCCCAGCAGCACGGTTTCGAGAAGCGGCAGGGCGCCTGTCTCGGTTGCGGCCAGACGGGTTTCTTCGGTGATTTCGACATTCTGCGCCATGCGGCACTCCCCACGTTTCATGCGCAGTGCCGCCGGTCGGTCGCCGAACCGCTGGTCCTTGCGGCAATGCTGCGCTGCGGCATCTACCGCGCATGGGCCTGTCTGGGAAGAGGGCGGGAAAATCCGGGCGGAAAGATGCTGCACCGCAGAAAAACGCTGGCAGCTTTCAGCCGAGTGCGACGCCGCGCCGCGGGGCAGGGGCGGCGGCGGCAACCTTGGCGCAAGGAAGGGCGGGTCGGGCTATTCGGCGGCCTTCATCTCGAAACCCTTCTCGATCATGTCCGCCGGGATGACCGGGTATTCCCCCGAGAAACAGGCATCGCAATATTGCGGGCAGCCGTTGTCGCGGCCCTTGGCCTCGCCCACGGCGCGATAGAGCCCGTCCAGCGTGACGAATTTCAGCGAATCGACCGACAGGTGCTCGCGCATCTCGTCCTCGCTCATGGTCGCCGCCAGCAGCTTTTCGCGCTGCGGCGTGTCGACACCGTAGAAACAGGGCCAGGCGGTGGGCGGCGAGGCGATGCGGAAATGCACCTCGGCCGCGCCGGCATCCAGCACCATTTCCTTGATCTTGCGGCTGGTGGTGCCGCGCACCACCGAATCGTCCACGAGGATCACCCGCTTGCCCTCGATCAGCGCGCGGTTGACGTTCAGCTTCAGCCGGACGCCCATATTGCGGATCTGCTCGGTCGGCTCGATGAAGGTCCGGCCCATGTACTGGTTGCGGATGATGCCCATGCCGAAGGGAATGCCGGATTCATGCGCGTAACCGATCGCCGCGGGCGTGCCGCTGTCGGGCACCGGGCAGACCAGGTCGCCCTCGACCGGGGCCTCGCGCGCCAGTTCCACGCCGATCTGGCGGCGGGTCTCATAGACCGAGCGGCCGCCGAGGATCGAATCGGGGCGCGAGAAATAGACATGCTCGAAGATGCAGAACCGCGGCTTGGCGGGGGCGAAGGGGCGGTGCGAATGAACCTCGCCATGTTCGACCACCACCATCTCGCCCGGCTCGACCTCGCGCACCAGGGTGGCGCCGATGATGTCCAGCGCGCAGGTCTCGGAGCTGAGCACATGGCCGCCATCGGCCAGCTTGCCCAGCACCAGCGGCCGCACGCCCAGCGGATCGCGCACGCCGATCAGCTTGGTGCGGGTCATGGCGACGACGGAAAAGGCGCCCTCGACCCGGCGCAGGGCGTCCTGCATCCGGTCGGGCACCTTGCGTTGCAGCGACCGCGCCATCAGGTGGATGATGCATTCGCTGTCCGACGAACTCTGGAAGATCGAACCGCGCTCGATCAGCTCGCGCCGGAGCGCATCGGCATTGGTGATATTGCCGTTATGGGCAATCGCCGCCCCGCCCATCGAGAACTCGCCGAAGAAGGGCTGCACGTCGCGAATCGCGGTCGGGCCCTTCGATCCGGCGGTGGAATAGCGCACATGGCCGATGGCCAGCGCCCCGGGCAGGGTCTCCATCAGCGACTGCTTGGTGAAATTGTCGCGCACGTAGCCGAAGCGGCGGGCCGAGTTGAAGCCGTGATCGGGGTGGTAGGAGACGATCCCGCCCGCCTCCTGGCCGCGGTGCTGCAGCGCGTGCAACCCGAGCGCGACGAAATTCGCGGCGTCGGTGACGCCGACAACTCCGAAAACGCCGCATTCTTCGCGGAGTTTGTCATCATCGAATGGATGAGCAGGGGGCATCAGGGCATGGGCCAAAGCGTGGCTCCGAATCCGTGGAAGCTTACAGGGGGTACTTAGTCCCTAAGGCGCGGCATGTCACGGAACTATCCTGCATCGTCGGGTCAAGATTTCGGCACGGCCCGTCCTTGGCCCCGCACATGCGCCGATTTCGGCCGGGACGGGCGCGCGCCTATTGCGGCGCGTCGCAGACGCCGACCAGTTCCTCGTATTGCCGGGTCACCCAGCCGAGCGCCGCTTCGGGGTTCTGCTCCTCGATGGCGGCGGTCATCCGGCCGAAGACCTGGGCCGAGCGCGAATCGTCGATCATCGCGATGTCCTGGCTGGTGATCACCGTGTCGTAGACGAAAAAGGCGATCGCCACGAGCAGGATGCCGCGCGCCACGCCGAAGAGAAAGCCCAGGCCCTGGTCGAGCCCGCCCAGTGCCGAGCGCTGGACCACCGAGGAAAACAGCGGCGTGAACAGCGACACGACCACCAGCGCCGCGGCAAAGACGGCGGCAAAGGCGGTGATGATGCTCAGTTCGCAGGAATCGCGGATGAAATCGCCGACCACGGGGATTTCCTTGACCAGCGGGTCGACCTGCGGCGCGAAGATGAAGGCCAGCACGGCGGCGGCGATCCAGCCGGCAATCGCCATGACCTCGCGGACAAGCCCGCGGGAATAGGCCAGCAGCGCCGACAGCACGATGACGATCGCGACGATGCCGTCTACCAGTGTGAAACCTTCCATGTCCTGCCCTTCACTGCCCCTGTGGTGCCTTACCCGGCGCCGAACGTTTCGCCGACGAATGCGGTCAGATCGGCCATGCGGTTCAGCGTCAGCCCGGCATCGCCGGACATCTTGCCCCCTTGCGGCACGATCGCGGTCGTAAAACCAAGTTTGGCCGCTTCTTTCAACCTGTTTTCGCTCTGGCTCACCGGGCGCAGGGCGCCCGAGAGGCTGATTTCGCCAAAAACGACACACTCGGCGGGCAGGGCCGCATCCTCGCGCGCCGAAAGCAGCGCCGCGGCCACCGCCAGATCCGCCGCCGGTTCGCTGACCTTCATGCCGCCGGCGACATTGAGGTAGACGTCGAGCCCCGCGAAGGGGATGCCGCAGCGCGATTCCAGCACCGCGAGAATCATCGCCAGCCGCCCGCCGTCCCAGCCCACCACCGTCCGGCGCGCCTGGGCATGGGGCGAGGGCGCCACCAGCGCCTGCAACTCGACCAGCACCGGGCGCGTGCCCTCGATCCCGGAAAACACCACCGAGCCCGGCGCCGGGGTGCCGCGCTCCGACAAAAACAGCGCGGAAGGATTGGTCACCTCCTGCAACCCCGCGCCGGTCATCTCGAACACCCCGATCTCGTCCGCCGGGCCGAAGCGGTTCTTGACCGCGCGCAGGATGCGGAACTGGTGGCCGCGCTCGCCCTCGAAATAAAGCACGGTATCCACCATGTGTTCGACCACGCGCGGGCCGGCGATCTGGCCATCCTTGGTGACATGTCCCACCAGGATGACAGACATTCCTTTCCGTTTCGCAAACGAGGTCAATTCATGCGCCGCCGCCCGCACCTGGCTGACCGAGCCGGGGGCCGAGCCCACGTTGTCGGCCCACATGGTCTGGATCGAATCGATGATCGCCAGCCCCGGCTTCTCGCGGTCCAGCGTGGTCAGGATATTGCGCAGGTTGGTCTCGGCGCCCAGTTTCACGTCGGCCTGGGTCAGCCCCAGTCGCTGGGCGCGCATCCGCACCTGGGCACTGGCCTCCTCGCCGGAAAAATAGACGGTTTTCAGACCCTTGTCGGCAAACTTCGCCGCCGCCTGCAACAGCAGCGTCGACTTGCCGATGCCCGGATCGCCGCCGACGAGGATGGCGCTGGCGGGCACCAGGCCGCCGCCCAGCACGCGGTCAAGCTCGTCCATGCCCGAGACCGTGCGCGGCGGCGGCGCCTCCTCGCTGGCCAGGTCGCTGAGCGGCACGGCGCGGCCGCGCGCCTCGCCCAGCGCCTTGCCGACCGGGCCGGAGGAAATGCCCGCGTCCTCGGAAATCGAATTCCACGCGCCGCAGGCCTCGCACTGGCCGGCCCATTTGGAGGTGACATTGCCGCAGGCGGCACAGGAAAAGGAGTGCTTGGTCTTGGCCATGAGGTGTCATGCCTCACGGCGCCGGACTTGCCAAGCCGTCGCGGCGTTATTCCGCGGCCTGGGCGGTGGGCAGTTCGATCATCCGGCCCTTGGCCCCTTGGGCATTGGGCTGAAGCGCCTCTTCCGGGCCGCCGTTGAACTCGGGCAGCACATCGAACAGCAATTCCTGCAAGCGGCGGATTTCCGAACGCGCGATGTCTTCTTCCATCTCGACCCGCATCGCCCAGCGGTGGATGTCGTTGGCGATCACCTTGGCCTCTTCCAGCCGGCCCTCGATCTGGTCGACTTCCTGCTGGCGCTGCTTGAGGAAGGTGCGGGCGCGGTCGACTTTTTCGTCGGAATAGATCTCGGCCAATTCGTGGCTGATCACGCCCATCTGAGCGGCGACTTCCAGCAGATCGGTCTCGAGATCGCCGAGATCGGGGTGGTTGCGCAGGAAGGTCATCCGCTCGCGCACCGCGTCGAATTCGGATTTCAACTCGAAGACACCCTCGCGGTCGGCCCGGTGCACCGCGTCATAGGCGCGCGCAATGTCGCCCATGGCAAGGTTGAACCGCCGGTGCGAGGTTTCCAGTTTCAGGATGCGGTAATTGCCCGGCAGATAGATCGCCAGGCCCAGAACCAGCGCCGAGACCGCGCATTGCACGATCGCGCCCGCATCAAACGGCGGGGCTGCGCCGAATTGCAAGGGCAGCACCAGCCAGGGCATGTAGCCCAGCGCCGAGGCCAGGGAATAGGCGGTCAATGCCGCCCCGGCGACGACGAAAAGAGCCATGAAAAGCATTTGAAAAACAACGGCGGCCAAACGCAGCGCCGCGGATAGATCCCGCATCCGTTCCCCCTTGAACTCAAAGACTTGGCGGCCCCACCAAGTATGACGGGCTGCGACTTTTCGTCCTAGCGGATTTTCACTTCGCGTTAATCTTCGCCGATTTTGCGTGAGAATTGTTGCGGATCGACACGCTTCGTGAAGATGGAGCAGGCAATTGATGCCAAAATGCAGACAGTAAAGAGGTAAAGGCCCCATTGTGTCTCGATTCGGCCAATACCGATTCCCTTGACCACGGTGATGTAGAGCGCAATCAGGAAGATATCCGCCATCGCCAGCTTGCCCATATAGGTGAGGATCGGCAGCAGCCGCGGATCGGCCAGCCCGAAATGCACCAGCGCCAGCCCCAGGGTCTTCAGATAGGGGGCGAAAAGCGCAAAGACCGTCACGATCAGCGCCAGGGCGATGTCGCTCGACCACAGCGCCTGAAGCCCGGTGATGACGCTGATCTGTTCCAGCCCGAACAGCGGCAGCAGCCCGGCCTGCATCAGCGGCGCGAACCAGGCCACCGGAAAGAGCACCAGAAGGGAAAGGTTGATCCACCGCATCGCACACCTCGTTCAGTTGCCGCCACGTTGCGCCGCACCGGGATAACATCGCCTGAACCCGGCGTACGCCGCCGCCCTCAGACCAGCCGCGTCCAGCCCCAGAGCCCGAGCAGCGCGCAAAGCGCCAGGCCATGCGCCCAGTCCAGCCAGCGCCAGGCGCGTCCCGGCGCAAGACCCGAGGCCAGCAGGGGCAGGGAGGCCACCAGGGGCAGCGCCATGCCGCCGCCCGCCTTGGTCAGCGTCGAGGCAATTTGCGGCAGCGGGCCGGTATAGAGGTTGAGCAGCGGCGGGCCGAAATGCGCCGCCGCGCCGATCAGCGCAATCGCCAGCGTCAGCCCGCCCAGCGCGCGCGCCGCCCCCGTCGCGGCGCCGGTCCGGCAGGCCGAGAGCACGATCAGGATCGGCAGGTAGAAGAACGTCTGCAAGGAAATCAGCGCCATGATGGCGGGGCTGGGGCGGAAGAACTCCATTTATCGCACTGCCTCGATCGGGCCGTCGGCGCGGCCATGGATGAATTGCTGCAGAAAGGGGTCGGGGGCCGCGTCCATCCCGGCCACCGGCCCTTCCCACTGGATCACCCCGTCATGCAGCATGGCCACCCGGTCGGCAATGGTGCGCACCGAGGTCATGTCATGGGTGATGGTCATGGTGGTCGCGCCCATCTCGGTCACGATCTCGCGGATCAGCTCGTTGATGACGCCCGCCATGATCGGGTCGAGCCCGGTGGTGGGCTCGTCGAAGAAGATGATCTCGGGCTCGGCGGCAATGGCGCGGGCCAGGCCCACGCGCTTTTGCATCCCCCCCGAAAGCTCGGATGGATAGAGATCGGCCACCTCGGCGCGCAGCCCGACCCGGCGCAGCTTGTCCACCGCGATTTCGCGCGCCTCGGCGCGGGGGCGTTTCAGCCTCCCGCGCAGCAGGCGGAAGGCGACGTTCTGCCAGACCGGCATCGAATCGAACAGCGCGCCGCCCTGGAACAGCATCCCGAAGCGGGCGAGAAAGGCGTCGCGGTCACCCTGGTGCACCTCGCGCCCGTCGACCTCGATGTGGCCGCGGTCGGGCTCGACCAGCCCGAGGATCGACTTGAGGGTCACCGACTTGCCGGTGCCCGAGCCGCCGATGATCACCATCGACTGGCCCTTGGGCACCTGCAGGGTGACGCCGCGCAGGACGTGGTTCGGGCCGAAGGACTTGTGAACCTCGTTCAGGGTGATCATGCCGCGAAAAAGACCTCCGTCAGCAGGTAGTTGGCGGCGAAGATCAGCACCGAGGCCGTGACCACCGCGCCCTTGGTGGCCCGGCCCACGCCCTGCGCGCCGCGCTCGGACTGCATCCCGAAGAAACAGCCGCAAAGCGCCACGATGAAGCCGAAGACCGCGCCCTTGATCAACCCCGAGGTCACGTCCCAGAGCTCGAGGAAATCCACCGTGTTCTTGAGATAGGCGGCGGCGTTGAAATCCAGCCGGGTGATCCCCACCAGGAAACCGCCGAAAATGCCGATACTGTCGCCCACCGCCACCAGCACCGGCACCGCCAGCGTCGCCGCCACGATGCGCGGCACGGTGAGGTATTTCATCGGATGGGTCGAGAGCGTGACCAGCGCGTCGATCTGCTCGGTCACCTTCATGGTGCCGATCTCGGCAGCAATGGACGACGCCACCCGCGCCGCCACCATCAACCCGCCCAGCACCGGCCCCAGCTCGCGCACCATGCCGATGGCGACGATCGAGGGCACGGCAAACTCGGCCTGGAAGCGCGCGCCGCCGGAATAGATCTGCAAGGCCAGCGCGCCGCCGGTGAACAGCGCCGTCATCCCCACCACCGGCAGCGACAGCCAGCCGATCTGCACCAGAGCGGTGAGAAATTCCCGCCCGTACCAGGGCGGGCGAAAGACATGGGACACCGCATCGAGCGCAAAGAGCGCCACCCGCCCGATCATCGCCAGCATCGCCAGAACGCTCCGCCCCAGCGCCGCGACAGGGGACAGCACCCGGCTCATTCCCCGCGATAGGCCCGGTTCAGCCGTGGCCCCAGCGCGGTGAGGATCTCGTAGCCGATGGTGTCGCACCAGCCCGCCAGCGTCTCGATGGTCTGGTGTTGCCCGAGCAGCTCCAGCGCCTCGGGCACCTCCGGCGCATCGGTGACATCGACGCCGATCAGGTCCATCGAGATCCGCCCCGCCACCGGACAGCGGGTCTCGCCCGCCATCAGGCTGGCCTTCGGCCCCATGATCCGGTGCAACCCGTCGGCATATCCGGCGGCAATGGTGGCGATCCGCGTCGGACGCCGGGCAGTGAAGGCGCCGCCGTAGCCCACCGCCTCGCCCGGCTCCAGCTCGCGGACCTGGATCACCGGCACCTCCAGCGTCACCACCGGCGCGGCCTCGGCAAAGGGCAGCCCGCCGTAAAGCCCGATCCCCGGACGGGTCAGGTCGAAATGATATTCCGGCCCCAGCAATATCCCCCCGGTCGCGGCCAGCGAGCGCGGCACGTCGATGCCGTCGGTCATCTCGCGGAAGACCTGCAATTGCCGCGCGTTCATCGGGTGATCGGGGGTATCGGCACAGGCCAGGTGGCTCATGATCAGCACCGGGTTCTGCGCCAGGGCGATGTCGCGCAGCGCGGCCCATTCGGCGGGCTCCATGCCCAGCCGGTTCATGCCGCTGTCCAGTTGCAGCCCGAAGGGCGCGCCGGGCAGGGCCTCGACCTGGCGCAGCATCTGGTCGATGCTGTTGATCATCGGCACCAGGCCCAGGTCGCGGATCATCTCGGTGTCGCCCGCCATGTGCCCGGAAAAGACGCAGATCTCCGGCCCGGGGCCGAGGGCCTGGCGCAGCGCCGCGCCTTCCTCGGCCAGCGCCACGAAGAACCGCCGCACGCCGGCCTGCGCCAGCGCCCGGCCCACCTTGCCCGCGCCCAGCCCGTAGCCGCCGGCCTTGACCACCGCCGCGGTCTCGCCCGCCGACAGGGCGTCGAGCGCGCGCCAGTTCGCGCGCAGCGCATCGAGATCGATTGTCAGCTTCGCCTGTGCCATGCAGGCTTAGTCAGACGGCGCCGATCCAAGGTCAAGGGGCAATTGGCCGCGATCCGTCGCATTCGCGATTGTCTGCCCGCGGCAGGGGCGCTAGTCCTCGGACATGGACCAGATGACCCGAGATTTCCCCGCCGCGCTGCAGACCCGGATCGACACCAAGACCAAGCCCCCGGGCAGCCTTGGCCGGATCGAGGATCTGGCCGCGCAGATCGCCACCCTGCAGGCCCGGCTGGACCCGCGCATGGAGCGCTGCCAACTGACCATCTTCGCCGCCGACCACGGTCTGGCCGACGAAGGCGTCTCGGCCTTTCCCGCCGAGGTCACCCGCCAGATGGTGCTGAATTTCGCCAGCGGCGGCGCGGCGGCCAATGTCTTTGCGCGCGCGGGCGGCGTGGCGCTGCAGGTGGTCAATGCCGGGGTGCGCGGCGGGCCTTTCGCCACCGAAGGCGTGCTCGACCTGCCGCTGGGCGAGGGCACCGCGTCGTCGCTGCGCGGTCCGGCGCTCAGCCCCGATGAGAGCACGCGAGGGCTCGAAGAGGGCGCCCGCCTGGGCCGTGCCGGCGACTGGGACGCCATGGCCTTCGGCGAGATGGGCATCGGCAATACCTCCGCCGCGACCCTGATCGCCCATCGCCTGCTGGGCCTGCCGGTGGCCGATCTCGTGGGCCGCGGCACCGGCGTCGACGACAAGGGCCTCGCCCGCAAACAGGAGATCCTCGAACGCGCTTCTGCCCGGGTGCCAGGCACCCTCAGCCCCGAACAGGTGCTGCAGGAATTCGGCGGTTTCGAGATCGCCATGGTGACCGGCGCGATGATCGCCGCGGCAAAGGCGCGGCGCCTCGTGCTGGTCGACGGCTTCATCGCCACCGCCGCCGCGCTTCTGGCGGTGCGCATGGCGCCCGAAACCCGTGCCGCCCTGGTCTTTGCCCACCACTCCGCCGAGGCCGGGCATGGCGCGGTGCTGGCGGCACTCGGCGCGCAGCCGCTGCTGCATCTGGGGCTGCGGCTGGGCGAGGGCACCGGCGCGCTGCTGGCCTGGCCGCTGGTGAAATCCGCGGCGGCCATGCTCAACGAGATGGCCTCCTTCGCCGAAGCGGGCGTCACGGACAAGTCCTGATGGGCTGGCGGCAGGAAGCGGCGAGCCTGGGTCTCGCGGTCCAGTTCCTGACCCGCCTGCCGACGCCGCAGGGCCTGGCGTTTTCCGAAGCCGCCCAGGCCCGCTCGATGGGCCATTACCCGCTGGTGGGCCTCGGCATCGGCGCGCTGGCCGCCCTTGCGCTGGCGCTGGCGGCGCAGGTATTCCCGATGCCCGTCGCCGTCCTGCTCTCGATGGCGGCGAGCCTGCTCATCACCGGCGCGCTGCACGAGGACGGCCTGGCCGATTGCGCCGACGGGCTGGGCGGCGGCCTCACCCGCGACCGCGCGCTCGAGATCATGCGCGACAGCCGCATCGGCAGCTACGGCGTGCTGAGCCTCGCCCTGGTGCTGGCGCTCAAGGCCGCGACGCTCTCGGCCCTGCCGCTGCCCCTGGCCTGCGCGCTCCTGATCGCCGGCCACGGCCTCAGCCGCATGGCGGCGGTCCAGGTCATCGCCCGCCACGCCTACGCCCGCAGCGATCCCGCCAAGTTCGCCCGGCCACAGGTCACGCCCAAAGCCTACCGGTTGGCGGTCTTCACCGCCGTCCTGATCTCCGTCGCGCTCGCCCTGGCCACAGGCCCCGGGCTCGCGCTGACAGCCTTGACCGTGGGGGCATTGACCGGCGCCGCCATCACCCGGCTCTACCTGCGCAGGCTCGGCGGCTACACCGGCGATTGCCTCGGCGCCACCCAGCAACTGGCCGAATGCGGCTTCTACCTCGGGGCGCTGGCATGGGCCGGATAACGCTCTTGCGCCACACCACGCCGGATGTCGCGCCCGGCATCTGCTATGGCCGCAGCGACCTCGGCCTCGCTGCCACTTTCGCGCAGGAGGCCGAAGCGGTGCTGGCAGCGCTGCCGGCCTTCGACCACCTGCTCACCAGTCCGCTCCGCCGTTGCCGCCAACTGGCCGAAACCATCGCCAAGGCGCGCGGCACCACCGCCACGGTCGCCGACCTCTGGACCGAGATGGATTTCGGCAGCTGGGAAGGGCAGCCGTGGTCCTCTATCCCGCGCGCCGATCTCGATGCCTGGGCCGGGGATTTCCTCGACTACCGTGGCCACGGCGGCGAAAGCGTCGCCCAACTGCGCGCCCGGATCCAGGCGGCACACTCCCTGCTGCCCGCGGGCAAATGCCTCGTCGTGACCCACATGGGCCCGATCAAGGCCGCCCGCCATATCGCCGGCGACCCCGGCGGCTGGGACACCAAGCTGCCCTTCGGCAAAATGACCGACCCCGATCCTTCATCTTGCTGAATAAACTCCCGCCGGAGGCTCCCGCAGGTGACATCGGCGCGCCACCACAGGTAGCGCGCGCCATATCCGCTGGCCCGCGCTCCGCCACCGGCCAGAAAGACCGCGGGCCGGACTTGCCCTGTCCGGCCCGCACCTGCCCCTCGCTCGATTATCCCTGGATGGCCTAGAACCCGTCGCCGCCGTCCTGCTGCCAGGGCTTGACCAGGTTGCCGAAGCGGGTGAACCGACCCTCGAAGCTCAGCTCGATCGAGCCGATCGGCCCGTGCCGCTGCTTGCCGATCACCACCTCGGCCTTGCCGTGCAGCCGCTCCATGCGTTCCTGCCAGGCGGCCATTTCCTCCAGCCGGTCGTCCGAGGGCTTTTCGCGTTCGACGTAATATTCCTCGCGGAACACGAACATCACCACGTCGGCGTCCTGTTCGATCGACCCCGATTCGCGCAGGTCCGACAGTTGCGGCCGCTTGTCCTCGCGGTTCTCCACCTGGCGCGACAGCTGCGACAGCGCAACAACGGGGATGTTCAGCTCCTTGGCGATGGCCTTCAGCCCCATGGTGATCTCGGCGATCTCCTGCACCCGGTTCTCGGCGGTGCCGCGCACCAGCTGGACGTAGTCGATGATCAGCAGGTCAAGCCCGTGGGTCCGTTTCAGCCGCCGCGCCCGGGCGGCCAGCTGGGCAATCGGGATCGAGGGCGTGTCGTCGATGAACAGCGGACAGGCCTCCAGCGCCTTGGCGGCATCGACGAAGCGGCGGAACTCGGCCTCGGTCATGTCGCCCCGGCGGATCTGTTCCGAGGGCACTTCCGAGGCCTCCGAGAGGATCCGCGCGGCCAACTGCTCGGCGCTCATTTCCAGCGAGAAGAAGCCGACGACCCCGCCCTCGATGGCGCCCTCGCTGCCATCATGCCGGGTGCCGCGCTTGTAGGCCTTGGCGACGTTGAAGGCGATATTGGTGGCCAGCGAGGTCTTGCCCATCGAGGGCCGGCCCGCAAGGATCAAAAGGTCGGACGAATGCAGCCCGCCCAGCTTCTTGTCCATATCGGTCAGCCCGGTGGAAATCCCGGCCAGGCCACCTTCGCGCTGATAGGCGGCATTGGCATGGTTGACCGCATCGGTCACCGCCTTGAGGAAGGACTGGAAGCCGCCCTCGCTCTGGCCCTGTTCGGCCAGCTTGTAGAGCTTCTGCTCCGCCTCGACGATCTGTTCGCGCGGCTCGGAGGCCACGTCGACCCGTGCGGCCTTGGCGCTGATGTCGCGGCCGAGCCCGATCAGGTCGCGGCGCACGGCAAGGTCATAGATCATCTGCGCATAGTCGCGCACCGCAAAGGCACTGACCGCGGCCCCGGCCAGCCGCACCAGGTAGGCCGGACCGCCCAGGTCCTGCAGCCCCTCGTCGCCCTCCATGAAAGCCTTGAGCGTCACCGGGCTGGCAAGGTTGTTCTTGGCGATCCGGGCGGCGGCGATCTCGAAGATCCGCGCGTGTACCGGTTCGTAGAAATGCCGCGGCCCGATGATCGAGGCCACCCGGTCATAGACGTCGTTGTTGGTCAGAATCGCACCCAGAAGCTGCTGTTCGGCTTCGATGGAATGCGGCATGGTTTCCTCGGCCTGGATTTCCACCCCGGTCGGATTGATCGCCGTGATCTCGTTCATTCTTGCCTGCCCGCCTTGTCCCCTTGAAGGGATGTTCTAGCCAGACTTCGGGCCGTGTTCCATCTGGATATCCCTGTGGACGATCCGCAGGGATAACTTGGTTGACCCTAGGCCATGGCGCCTGTTTGCCAGCTTATATGGTAGCCGATCTTTGCCCGTCTGCCAAATGTAGATTTCCGCGGGGATTCGGCCGTGCCTTATCCCCAGCGGTCCACAGGTGGATTTATTTCTTGTTTGCTTCCTGCCACTTACGCGGATCGTTCAGGAAGGCCTGTACCTCGGTCAGGGTTTCGGGGGCGAAATTGCCCTGCGCGCGGGCCTCGGCCAGCACGTCCCACCAGGTGCACAGGTGGTGCAGCTCTACCCCATGATCGCCGAGTTTGCGGATCGTCTCGGCGAAGATGCCGTAATAGAAGATCACCGCGGTATGGCCGCAGGTGGCCCCGGTCTCGCGGATGGCATCGACGAAGGACAGCTTCGATCCGCCATCGGTGGTCAGGTCCTCGACCAGCAGCACGCGGTCACCCTCGGCCATGACGCCCTCGATGCGGGCGTTGCGGCCATAGCCCTTGGGCTTCTTGCGCACATAGGTCATCGGCAGCGCCAGCCGCTCGGCCATGAGCGCGGCAAAGGGGATGCCCGCGGTCTCGCCGCCGGCGATATTGTCAAAAGCCTCGAACCCCGCCTCGCGCATCACGGTGACGGCGAGGAAATCCATCAGCGTGCTGCGGATGCGCGGGAAGGAGATCAGCTTGCGGCAGTCGATATAGCTGGGCGAAGGCAGGCCGGAGGCGAGGATATAGGGCTCGTCCGTGTTGAAGTTCACCGCCCCGATTTCCAGCAGCATCCGCGCGGTCAGCCGGGCGATTTCGTCTTTCGGGGGGAAGGTCGAGGGGATCATGCAGAGGTCCTGTGTCGGGGCCGCTCATCAAGCCCTTGCGGGCATTCTTCGCAGCGGTTGCGATGCCGCCCGCTAGGGCGAAAGAGCGTCACGGGTCGACGTGCCAGTGCACCGGAAAGCCCGGATCGAAGACCGTCACCGGGCCGTCCGCGGTGTCGATCCTGCCCGGAAAGACCGCGGCCTCGCCCTTGCGCAGGGTGAGCGTGGCGTCATTGACCGGCAACCCGTAGAAGGCCGGCCCGTTGAGCGAGACAAAGCCCTCCAGCCGGTCCAGCGCGCCGTCTTCCTCAAAGACATGCGCCAGCAGTGCCATGGTATTGGTGGCGGTGAAACATCCGGCACAGCCGCAGGCGGTTTCCTTCATGGCGTCGGTATGCGGCGCGCTGTCGGTGCCCAGAAAGAAACGCGCATCGCCCGAGGTGGCGGCGGCGCGCAGGGCAAGCCGATGCGCCTCGCGCTTGGCCACCGGCAGGCAGTAGTAATGCGGCTTGATCCCGCCGACGAGGATATGGTTGCGGTTGATGATCAGGTGATGGGTGGTGATCGTCGCCCCAAGGTCGGTCTCGTTGGCGCGCACATAGTCCACGCCCTCCGCGGTGGTGATATGTTCCATGACCACCCGCAGCCCCGGGGTGGCGCGGCGGATCGGGTCGAGCACCCGGTCGATGAACACCGCCTCGCGGTCGAAGATGTCGATGTCGCTGTCCACCACCTCGCCATGCACGCAGAGCGGGCAGCCGATCTCGGCCATGCGCTCCAGCACCGGGCGGACCTTGTCGAAATCGCGCACGCCCTGGGCGGAATTGGTGGTCGCACCCGCCGGGTAGAGCTTGACCGCGGTGACCAGGCCCGCGGCATGGGCTTCGGCCAGATCCTCGGGATCGGTCGCCTCGGTCAGGTAGAGCGTCATCAGCGGCGTGAACTCCGCGCCCTCGGGCAGGACCGCGAGGATGCGGTCGCGGTAGGCCCGCGCCTCGGCCGCGGTCACCACCGGCGGCACCAGGTTGGGCATGATGATCGCGCGGGCGAAATGCCGGGTGGTTTCGGGCAGAACCGCACGCAGCATGGCGCCATCGCGCAGATGCAGGTGCCAGTCGTCGGGGCGGCGGAGGGTCAGGCTTTCGGTCATGGCCTTCGCTTACAACAGACCCGCCAAGGGTGCCAGAGGCGAGAGGTGGCTTCTCGGGACAGGTTTGGTCTGAGCCGGAGTGCCCGAAAAAGGGGGCCAGCCCCCTCGGCCTTCGGCCTCACCCCCGGGGTATTTACCAAACCAGAGAAGGTCTGGACGAATCAGGGGTCTTCTCTGGTTTGCAAATATCCCGGGGGGTCTGGGGGGCTGGCCCCCCAGCCGGTCGACACGCGCAAGGCGTGGCGAAAATTTCTGGCGAACAGCAGCAACAGGCCTTTCGCGCCTTATGGTTCCTTGTCAGCCCGCCTGGGCCTTGCGCGCCTCGAGATCCTCCAGGCGGCGGCGGAACCGTGGTGCATTCTGGCGGGACACCACGAAGCGGCACAATTGCTCGGCCAGCCCGTCGCGCCCGTCGCGGTCGAGCGCCGACAGCAGGTTGCGCAGGTAGGCCGGGTGACTGCGCCGCGCCCGCATCAGCCGGTGGAAACCGCGCGCCGTCAGCTTGCCGGTGCCGACCTTGGCCAGCACCCGGTAGAGCACCGCCATCTCGAGCAGTTCGCTCTGGATCGCATCGCCCATGAAGGGCACCGGCAGCAGGCTGGTCTGCGGTCCGTGAAACAGCGCGCCATGCATGGCGTCGAGCGTCTCGCGCGGATCGAAGATCACATGCACATCGTTGGCCGCCTCGATCATCTCGGGCGCGTAGCCGTAGCGGGACGTGAAATCGAGCCTGCGCAGGTCGGTGAACCGGTCGTCCCATCCCGCCATCCGCGGATTGAGCGTCGCCTGGGGCTGGATCGCGACCACGCTCGCCCCCGGCGAAGCCACCGAAAAGGCCGCCGCTGCATAGCCGCAGGGCCCCGCGCCGTAGAAGATCACCCGGTCGAATTCATCGAAGAACCCGTCGTCGGTCAATTCGTCGAAGAAGGTATAGACCTCTTCGGCGCGAAACCAGGTCTCGCCGTCGCAGATCACCCCCAGGTGCGACCATCCCATGGTCCGCACCATGTCCCAGCCCAGCGGCTGGCCGGTATCCGACAGCGCCTGGATGCCCTGGTAGCTCTCGAAGGTGACCAGCAGGGTGTCGCCCTCTTCGACGAAGCCTGCCGCGTGTTTCGGCCCGAGCGGCGTGTAGAAGCCCTCGTCCTCGGCAATGTGCTTGAACGCGCGAAACCACTTGGCCTTGGGCAGCGCGGTCATCGGCGCGTCGAATGTATTGGGCGTATCCTGCATCACGTCTTCCTCGATTGCGCAGGCGGGATCCCGCGCTTTTCAGCAAGGCTACGTGTAAAATTGGGCGAAAATTGGAAGGCGTCCGGAAAGAACAAGGCGATTTGCCGACCTTCGGGCCGGTTTTCCGCGCCGGACCCGCCTGCCGGGGGCGTGCCGCCTCAGTCCGGGCGCGCGGGGGCCCCGCGATCGGCGCCCAGTCCCAGGTGCATCAACCCGCGCCGTACCGGGCTCAGCCCGTGCAGCGCCGAGATGCCGGCCGCGCGCAGGTCGCGCAGCGGGCGGGCCGAGACCATCGAGGCACGGTTGAGCGCGACGATGCCCGCCACCCGGGCGCGGATGTCGGTGATCCGGGCGCGGTGATAGCGTTCGAGCATCGCCGCCGAGCCGAGGTCGCCCGGCGCGGCGACCGCGAGATCGCGCAGGGTGGCAAGGTCTTTCAGCGACATGTTCAGCCCCTGCGCGCCGATCGGCGGCACCACATGCGCGGCCTCGGCCACCAGCGCCAGCCGCTCGGCATAAAGCGCGGTGGCATGTTGCGCGATGATCGGCCAGATGGTGCGCCGCGAGGCCAGGCTCAGCGGTCCCAGCAGATGCGCCGAGCGGTCGGTCATTGCCGCCTCGAAGGCGGGCACCTCCATCTCGTGCAGTTCGGCAGCCCGGGCGCCGCGCTCCATCCAGACCACCGCCGAGGAAGGGCGGCCCTGGTGATCGGGCAGCGGCACAAGGGTGAAGGGACCGCCGGTGCGGTGGATCTCGGTCGAGACATTGCTATGCGGGATCGGGTGGGTGACGGCGAAGGCCAGCGCCTTCTGGCCGAACCGCGTGACCCGCACGCCGATGCCCGCGCCCCGGCGCAGGGTCGAGTTGCGCCCGTCGGCGGCAATCGCCAGCCGGCAGCGCAGCCGCGCGCCAGTCGACAGCGTGATGCGCGCCTCGCCGGTGCGGGTGAAGGCGCCGGTGGCGGCGGCGCCGGTCTGGAACTGCACGTTCGGCATCTCGGCGATCCGCGCCGCGATCTCGCGGCGCAAGAGCCAGTTGGGCAGGTTCCAGCCGAAAGGCAGCGCGCCCAGGTCGGAGGACTGGAAATCGCGCGACAGGCGCGCCTCGGGCGTCTCGCCGCCGGCATCGACGATGCGCATGGTCTCGAGCGGCATGGCATGGGGCGCCAGCCGGTCCCAGAGACCGGCGGTCTCGAGAAAGCTGCGCGCCGGTTGCAGAAAGGCGGTGGTGCGCAGATCGGCACCTTCGGCATCGCGTTCGGTCACCAGCGGCGCCGGATCGACACAGAGCACCGAGAAGCCGGCGGTGCCGAAGGCCACCGCGGCGGTCAGCCCGGCGATCCCGCCGCCGGCAATGATGATGTCGTGATCCATCCAGCCTCTCCCTGGCCTGTCCTTGCGGCCCGCCCGTGCGGCCCGCCCGCCTGTTTCCGCCCAGTCTATCCCCGCGTCACGGCGATCAGAAGCCCCATGACGATCGGCACCAGCGCCAGGGCCGACAGGGCCAGCGCCGGCAGACCGTATGCCATGATCAGCAGGATTTCCATCGTCAGAAGGATGACGAGGAAATAATAGATGTTGTCGCGGGCGCCATAGAGCAGATCCCGGGCGATCCAGCCAAGCACCGGGACGCGCAGGAGAAACCGCAGGCCGGGGCCTGCGTGGTCGGGAATATCGGTCATGATCGGGTATCCGTGGTTACATTAATGATGCATTCACCATGTATGTAATCGCTTCGGCGCGGCCGTCGCTGCGGATTTCTGTCGCAGGCTCAGCCCAGCGCCGAGAGAAACCCGTTCAGATCGTCGGTGTGGTGGTGGATGTGGTCGGCCTCGAGCCGCTCGGGCGCCACATGCACGGTGCGCATCCCCATCGCGTGCGGCGCGGCAAGGTTGCGCGGGTCGTCCTCGAACATCGCGGCGCGGGTCGGATCGGTGCCATCGCGGGAAAAGACGGTCTCGAAGGCGGCGCGTTCCGGCTTGGGCAGGAAATCCGCGTGTTCGACGCCGTAGATCGCATCGAACAGCCCCGAGAGCCCGCGCGCCGCCAGCACCTTTTCGGCATAGGGCGAGGTGCCGTTGGTATAGACGATCCGGCGCCCGGGCAGGGCGCGGATGCGGGCGGCCAGCTCGGGGTCGGGGGTCAGCACGGAAAAGTCGATCTGGTGGACATCGTCGAGATAGGGGCCGGGGTCGACCCCGTGTTCGCGCATCAGCCCGGCCAGGGTGGTGCCGTAGGTCTTCCAGTAATGCACCCGCAGGCGGCTGGCCTCGGCCTCGCTGACGCCGAGGGCCTCCATCACGAAGGCGGTCATTCGCGGCTCGATCTGGGAAAACAGCCGCGACTGCGGCGGATAGAGCGTGTTGTCGAGGTCGAAAACCCAATGGGCGACGTGGGAAAAGAGCGCTTTTGCCATGGCGCGAGGCTACGCTGCGGGGCGCGCGGGTGCAACGGTCGTATTGCCGGGCCGGGACCGGGTCAGTAAGGTGGCCCGATCAAGCGCGGAGGAGCCGAGGTGACCCACAAGACGACGCCCCAGAAGGATGCCTATTCGATGATCCTGGAGGCGATCGATATCGGCACCTTCAAGCCGGGCGACCGGCTGGTGGAAAGCGATCTGGCCGACCGGCTGGGCATGAGCCGGACGCCGATCCGCGAGGCGCTGCAACGGCTCGAGACGCAGTCGCTGCTGGCGCGCGACGGGCGGTCGCTGATCGTGGCCTCGCTGGATCACAACCAGATGGCCGAGCTCTACGTGGTGCGCGCCGAACTCGAGGGGCTGGCGGCGCGGCTGGCGGCGCGTCATGCCACCTCCGAGGAGGTGCGGGTGCTGCTCGAGATGGTCGAGGAGGACCGGGCGATGATCGACGACCCGCCGGCGCTGAGCCGCGCCAACCGGCGGTTTCACAAGCAGATCCACCTGGCCTCGCACAACCGCTTCCTGGTGCAGCAGCTTGACCTGGTGCATCGGTCGATGGCGCTGATGGCGACCACCTCGCTGGCCGCCGAGGGGCGCGGCGAAATGGCGCTGGCCGAACACGAGGCGATTGTCCGCGCGATCGAGGCGCGCGACGAGACGGCGGCCTACGAGGCGCTGAAATCGCATATCTCGGTGGCCTTCGTGACGCGGCTGAAACTCGACAGCCGGGCCGAGACCGAGGGGTAGGGCGGGGGCCGAATTGTCAACAATTCGGAACCGATCTGTTGACAGATCGGCACTGCCCCCGGCGGCGCGCGGTCACCGATCCATCAATGGATCGGTCCCGATCTGTTGACAGATCGGCGCCGCCTCGGACAGCGTGTCGTGATCGATCACGCTTTGCGCCAGGCTCATTCCGTGTTCGGTCTTGTCCCAGAAGAACGGCCGGCTGATCACCTCGAACAGGGCCTTGTAGGCGGCGACGGCGCCCAGCGGGAAATAGAACATCAGCGTCGGCACCCAGGGGATCAGCCCGCGGTGCTGCGGGCTGGCCACCGCGGTGGCGCCGATGATCAGCCCCATGCATTCGGTCAGCAGGAAGAACGACAGCGCCGTCGCCTCGGCATAGGGTCCCATGAAGGACAGCAGCGGATGCGGCAGGCCGAAGACCGCCAGCCAGAACGACCAGAGCACCGGCGCCAGGACGAACTGGCTCAGCGCGCCCAGAAACAGCACCTGGAAGCCGACAAACCGCCGCCAGCCGAGATCGCGAAACAGCGCGCGGGGCCGGCGCATGTGCACCCGGTAGGTGGCCATGTACCCCTTGAGCCAGCGCGAGCGCTGCCGGATCCAGGGCCAGTAGCGGCAATTGGCCTCTTCCAGGGTGACGCTGTCGATCATCTCGATCCGGAAACCCCGCCGCGCCAGCCTGATCCCCAGGTCGGCGTCCTCGGTGACATTATGGGCATCCCAGCCGCCCACGTCCTCGAGCACCTTGCGGCGGCAGAACAGCGTCGTGCCGCCCAGCGGAATGGCAAAGCCCAGGCGCGCCATGCCGGGCAGGACGATGCGGAACCAGGCGGCATATTCGATGGTGAAACAGCGCGCCAGCCAGTTGGCATGCGGGTTGTAGTAGTCGAGAATCCCCTGCAGGCAGGCGACCTCGGGCGGGGCCTCGTTGAAATGCGCCGCCACCAGGCCGATCTGGTCGGGGGCGGGATTGTCCTCGGCGTCGTAGATGCCGATGATGTCGCCATCGCAGAACCGCAAGCCATAGTTCAGCGCCCGCGGCTTGGTGGTCAACTCGCCCGGCGGCACCACCAGCACCCGCATCCAGGGCGGCAGATCGACCTCGGCCAGCGCCGCGCGGGTCTGCTCGTCGCAATGTTCGAGCAGCAAGAGCACCTCGAGCCGGGATTTCGGATAGGTCAGCCGCGACAGCCGCGCCACCAGCCGCGTGGCTATGCGCTTTTCGCGAAACAGCGGCACGAGGATCGACACCCGGGGCGGCGGCTTGCCCTCCGGCGCGGCCGCCCCAGCCCCCGCGATCAGCGGCCCGCGCAGCCGCGCGAGGCAGGCCACGCCCTTCATCAGCGTCATGGCGATCAGCGTCAGCACCGCCCATGCCGCCGCGGCGGCATAGAAGGCCGCGGGCCAGAGAAAGACCAGCACCGCGAAGCCCGCTGCCGCCAGCGCGAATTTCTGCAGATCGGCGCGCCCGGCCACCACCCGCATGCTGCGGCAACTGTCCTCTTCCGGCAGGGCGGTTTCGGCCAGGTGCGACAGGTGATCGGCATGGGCGGCGGCAATCGCCGCCTGGATGTCGGCCTCGCTGGCCAGGCCCATGACCACCGGGCCGGTGCTCTCGGGCAGGGTCGCCAGCAGATCCTCGAAACGCTCGGGGTGGCAGGTGGCGAGGATCAGCGTCTTGCCCAGCCGCATCCAGGGCAGGATGCCGTGTTCCAGGCAATAGAGCGGATCGAGCGTCGTGGCGCATTCCGGATCGGGCGGCGCCTCGGCCAGGGACAGCCGGATGGCAGCCCATTGCGCCGATTGCGCGGTCAGGATCTGCTCGGCACTGGCGAAGCCCTCGGCCAGCAGGACCTGGTGCAGCGGCGCCTGGCACTGATCGCGGATCGCCAGCGCCTGCAACAGGTGGCCGGGGTCCATGATCTCCATGTCCACCAGGATCTGACCCAGGGGCTTCTGGTAATGCGCGCTGAGCCGCGCCGAATGCGGTCCGCGCAACATCAGTTGAGGCGGCGACATGCGATTGACCTTCCTGCTGCGGGCCGATCATCGCAAATTTTAGATTAATACATCGTAAACAATATCTTAACGAGAGGTTAACGGCGGACCCCGGGGTCCGCCACTTGCTCAGGCGCGGGCCGCCATGGCCTCGGCGAATTGCTCGAACAGGTAGAAACTGTCCTGCGGGCCGGGGCTGGCCTCGGGGTGGTGCTGCACCGACGAGACCCGGCGGGTCCCGGATTTCAGCGCAATGCCGCAGTTCGAGCCGTCAAACAGCGAGACATGGGTCTCGACCACGTTGTCGGGCAGCGAGGCGGCATCGACGGCAAAACCGTGGTTCATCGAGGTGATCTCGACCTTGCCGGTGGCCTTGTCCTTGACCGGGTGGTTGGCGCCGTGGTGGCCGTGGTTCATCTTGATCGTGCGCCCGCCCAGCGCCAGCGCCAGCATCTGGTGGCCGAGGCAGATGCCGAAGATCGGCAGGTCGGTGTCGTCGAGCAGGCTCTTGATCATCGGCACGGCATATTCCCCGGTGGCCGCCGGGTCGCCGGGACCGTTGGACAGGAAAATGCCGTCGGGATCATGCGCCAGCACCTCCTCGGCTGTGGCGGTGGCGGGCAGGACGGTGACGTCGCAGCCCGCGCTGGCCAGGCAGCGCAGGATATTGCGCTTGGCGCCGTAGTCCACCGCGACGACCTTGTGCTTGGGGGCCTCCTGCCGGGTATAGCCCTCGGCCCAGGCCCAGCGCATCTCGTCCCAGCGGTAGCTCTGCGCGCAGGTGACCTCTTTCGCCAGGTCGACCCCCATCAGCCCCTTGAAGGCGCGGGCGCGGGCGACCAGATCCTCGACGTCGAACCTGCCCTCGGGGTCATGGGCGAGCGCCACATGCGGCGCGCCCTGCTGCCGGATGGCGCGGGTCAGGCGCCGGGTGTCGACACCGCCGATGGCGATGCGGCCGCGCGCGGCCAGCCAGTCGCCCAGCTCCTGCGCGGCGCGCCAGTTCGAGGCATCGGTGGGCATCCACTTGACCACCATGCCCTCGGCCACCGGATCGCCGGCCTCGTCGTCCTCGGGGTTGACGCCGGTATTGCCGATATGCGGAAAGGTGAAGGTGACCACCTGGCCCGCATAGGAAGGGTCGGTCATGATCTCCTGGTAGCCGGTCATGGCGGTGTTGAAGCAAAGCTCGGCCACGCGGGTGCCGGTGGCGCCGAAGCCGGTTCCGTAGAACACCGTGCCATCGGCAAGCGCAAGACATGCGGTGGGCGTCTGTTCGGCCATGGGACACTCCGTCACTGGTTGGATGGGGGCAAATCGGCGTGAAACTAAGCCCATGACGCCATGGGGTCAAGGCCAAGTCGACACCTGCTCACGATTTCGGTTTTAGTTGTTTTTCAGAGGCTTGGCGGCAAAGCGCCCCGGTTGCCAGCCTCCCGGGCTTGGACTATTGTCGAAGGTCGGGATCAACCCATGGGGATGGGACAAAAATGAACTTACGCGCAGAGATCAATTCGGCGCTCAAACAGGCCATGAAAGACAAAGCCGCCGACCGGCTGTCGACCCTGCGCCTGATCAGTGCCGCCATCAAGGACCGTGAAATCGCGCTTCGCGGCGAGGCGGAAGAGACCGAGCTGAAGGAAGCCGACGTGCTGGCGATCCTCGGCAAGATGGTCAAGCAGCGCCAGGAAAGTGCGCGCACCTACGAGGAGGGCGGGCGGCTGGACCTGGCCGAGCGCGAGCGCTCGGAGATCGAGGTGATCGAGGAATTCCTGCCGCGCAAGCTTGACGACAAGGAGGTCGCGGCGGCGATCGACAAGGCGATGGCCGAGGTCGGCGCCAGCTCGATCCGCGACATGGGCAAGGTGATGGGCGCGTTGAAGTCGCGCTATACCGGCCAGATGGATTTCGGCGCGGTGGGACCACGGGTCAAGGACCGGCTGGCGCAGCAGGGCTGAGCCTTTGGCTTGAACCGCGGGCCTGATCCCATTGCGCGCCTGGGGCGAGTTCCGATTGTGCGCCTGCGGCGTAACCCGATTGTGCGCCTGCGGCGAGTTCCGAATGTGCGCCTTCGGCGCAACACGAAGCCTCAGCCCCCATCCTGACCTTCCCCCTGACGCGGGGGAAGGAACCGCGTGGCGGGCCGACCCAGATGAAATTGGCGTTGCGCTTGCGGCGGATGTTGCGGGCGCTTCAGGGCTCCGAAGCAATCTCCGGCAGGTGGAAGGCGGCGCGGATCTCGCTGTCGTCGGCGATGCGGAAGCGCTGGACGAAGCGGGTCTTGAAGCTGACCCGCCCGCGGCGGGCGCCGAAGTTCTCGCCGTGGTTGAGCAGGTAGAGCACCCTCGGTTCGCTCAGCGGCGTCAGCCGACGCCCGGCGAGGCGGGCGAGGTAGGGGAACATGCGGTGCTCGTGCTGGCTCATCTCGCGCAGCAGGTCGGTTTCGGCGGCGCCATTGGCCAGGTCGAAACGCAGCGCGGCGCAGGAACCGCAGAGTTTCCAGAAGGGTTTGCGCCGCGGCTGCGCCAGTGAAGGGGGCGCGGCCAGCGCCAGGGTGTCGGCGCCCTGATCGTAGACGTAGCCGCTTTCGGCCAGAAAACCGCCCCTGGCCTTGCGCGCCAGCATCTCGGCGACCAGCGCGGGGTGGGCGATGTCGTCGGCGTCGAAGGTCATGGCATAGCCCGCGGGCACGCCACAGCGCGGCAGGTGATCGCAAAGTTGTGCCAGCTTGCGCCACTTGTCATTGCCCTCGACCCTTTCGGTGAAGGGCAGGAAGGTGATGCGGGGATCCTCGGGCAGGGTCTCGGGCCGGTCCTGGCCGCAGATCACCGCCTGCCAGTTCGGATCGCTCTGCCGCAGAAAGGCGGCGAGGGTGGCGGTGAGGCGCGCGCAGGTGCCCGGCCAGTCGCCCACGTGGTGGCGCCCGACCAGCGGGATCAGGAAGACGACGCCCCGCGGCGCGGCGCGCGGCGGCCGGGCGCGCAGGGCCAGCGCGGCGCGCTCGGACGGTTGCAGCCCGGCATCGCGCACCAGGAGACGCTCGGGCCCCAGCAGGGCGGCAGAGACGCGGCGCCGCAGGCGGGCGGGTTTCGGCGTGGCGGGGACCTGGGCCATGCTCAGCCCGCCTGCCGGGGCAGGTGCCGCAGCAGGTCGTGATAGAGCGCCTTGCGTTCTTCCTCGGACAGGAAGGCGCCGATTTCCACCTCGCGCCCGCTGCCCGAGAGGGTGACGTAATTGGGCACCGGGCCGCCCCGGGCGTGCAGGGTGAGCCGGGCCCAGAAGGTATTGCAGGCCCAGGTCTGGGCCTTGCCGTCGGGATTGTGGCGGGTCAGCGTGATCTCCTCGGGGGTCAGGCGCAGCACTTCGAGCAATTGCGCATCGCGGTGGTTGCGGTCGAGCGCGAACCACAGCCCGCCGAGCGCCAGCGCCATGAAGGGCAGGAGCCCCCAGAGCAGCAGCGTGCCCAGCAGCGGGTAAAGCGGGATGCTGGCCAGCAGGAAGGTTGCGCCCAGAAACCCCGCATAGCCCCGCGGCGGCAGCGATTCATGCGGCCAGAGGCGCAGCTCTTCCTCGTTGGGGGCAGGGGTATCCGACCAGCAATAGGGCATGGGACAGATATAGGAACCGCACCGGCCCGGGTCGATGGGAAAATGCGGGCGGGCCAGGCGGCCATCAAGGACGCGCCCATGAAAAAGGCCCGCGCGATGCGCGGGCCTTGTCGGCGGTCTTCGAGTGCCGGGATCAGTGGGCGTGGCCCTTGTCCCAGTCTTCCTGCTTGGGCAGGGTCTCGAAGGTATGCTCGGGCGGGGGCGACGGAAGCGTCCACTCCAGCGTGTCGGCATGTTCGTTCCAGTAGTTGTTGCGGCTCTCTTTCGCGCCTTTCAGCAGGGCATGGGCGACGATGTAGAAGAACAGCAGGAACGAGGCGAAGGAGATGAAGGCGCCGATCGACGACCACCAGTTCCAGGTCGCAAACGCCTCCGGATAGTCGATGTAGCGCCGCGGCATGCCCTGACGGCCCAGGAAGTGCTGGGGGAAGAAGGTCAGGTTGGCGCCGAGGAAGAACATCCAGAAGTGCAGCTTGGCCAGCGGCTCGGAATACTGCCGGCCGGTCATCTTGCCGAACCAGAAGTACATGCCGGCAAAGATGCAGAACACCGCGCCCAGGCTCATCACGTAGTGGAAGTGGGCCACGACGTAATAGGTGTCGTGATAGGCCCGGTCGACCGCGGCCTGGGACAGAACGATGCCGGTCACGCCGCCGATGGTGAAGAGGAACAAAAAGCCCATGGCAAAGAGCATCGGCGCCTTGAACTCGATCGAGCCGCCCCACATCGTGGCGATCCACGAGAAGATCTTCACCCCGGTGGGCACCGCAATGACCATGGTGGCCAGCATGAAGTAGCTCTGCTGGGTCAGCGACATGCCGACGGTGTACATGTGGTGCGCCCAGACGACAAAGCCCAGCGCGCCGATGGCGATGATCGCCCAGACCATCGGCAGGTAGCCGAAGATCGGCTTGCGGCTGAAGGTGGCAATGACGTGGCTGACGATGCCGAAGCCCGGCAGGATCACGATGTAGACTTCCGGATGGCCGAAGAACCACAGGATGTGCTGGTAGAGGATCGGATCGCCGCCGCCTGCGGGGTCGAAGAAGGTCGTCCCGAAGTTGCGGTCGGTGAGCAGCATGGTGATCGCGCCCGCCAGGACCGGCAGCGACAGCAGGATCAGCCAGGCGGTGACGAAGATCGCCCAGGAAAACAGCGGCACCTTGAAGAGCGTCATGCCCGGTGCGCGCATGTTGAGGAAGGTGGTGATCATGTTGATCGCGCCGAGGATCGACGAGGCGCCCGAGACGTGGACCGCGAAGATCGCCAGGTCCATCGACATGCCGCCCTCGTTGGTCGACAGCGGCGGATAGAGCACCCAGCCGACGCCCGAGCCGAGCTGGTCATTGCCGCCCGGCGCCAGAAGCGAGCAGACCGCCAGCGTGGTGCCCGCGACATAAAGCCAGAACGACAGGTTGTTCATCCGCGGGAAGGCCATGTCCGGCGCGCCGATCTGCAACGGCATGAAGTAGTTGCCGAAACCGCCGAACAGCGCCGGAATGACCACGAAGAACATCATCAGGATGCCGTGGCCGGTGATCAGCACGTTCCACAGGTGGCCGTTGGGGGTACATTCTCCCGGCGCCGCTGCGAACATGCGCGCGCCTTCGAGGCACATGTACTGCACGCCGGGATCCATGAGCTCCAGACGCATGTAGACGGTGAAGGCCACCGAGATGAACCCAGCAAACGCAGAGACGACGAGATAGAGTATCCCGATGTCCTTGTGGTTGGTGGACATGAACCAACGGGTGAAGAACCCCCGCTGGTCTTCATGCTCGTGGCCGTGAATGGCGGCGTCAGCCATGTCGTGCCTCCTGCTAGACAAATAGGGCCGGCGCAAAAGCGCGCGCGGCCGGAATCTCATTCAGGTTCTAGAATGCAGGGGCAGGGACGGCAACGGCTCAGTTTGATCTGGATCAAGAAAAAATGTCGCGGCGGGGTTGATTTCGCAAGAAAGCTGCCGGGCGCGCGGGCGGCCAAAGTGCTTTGAGGGGCGATCACTTGTTGATCGCCTCCTCGATCAGCACATGCCACAGGCCGGGGTCATCGAGATCCCGGAACCCGCCGGCGGCCGCAAGACGGCGCAACAGGGCGGCATCCAGCGACATGCGCAGCGTGTAGTCGAAGCCCGCCCCGCGACCGGACACGGCGTAGCGCGTCTCGAGGATCTCGGGCGCAAGCATGTCAAGGCGCTCGGGCCGGCGCAGGGTCAGCGCGGTGACGTTCGCATAGAGGTCGACCATGGCGCGAACCGCCCGCAGGGTTTGCACGGGCGCTTCGGGAATGCGCAGCGCGGTGAGCGCCAGCCAGGTCCGGCCGGTGGCCTGGTCCCAGCGGGTCTCAAAGCGCAGATCGGCCCGGTAGGTGCGGGACGACACCTGCCGCCGGACCTTCTCGAACAGCAGGTCCCGGTTGGCCCATTGCTCCACATGGACCTGGGTGCTGGCATGAAGGCCGCCCGCATCGCCCCGGGTGCCGAGGGTCGGGCCGGTCCAGAAAAGCTGCAGGTCGCCCGAGCCGAAGTTGCCGCGGGTGCTGCCATAGCGGTCGAGGTTGCGGAAATAGGCCGGCAGCGACAGGGTGACGGTAAAGGCGACACGGCCCCGGCTCTCGGTCACGCCGTCGATCTCGACCGTGCCGCCCTGGGTGTTGCCCTTGACCAGACTGTCGAGCGTGACGCGGGCGGTCTGGGCCGGCGCCAGCGCTGGTGCCAGCCCGAAAGCGGTGCAGGCCAGCGCGCCGGTCAGCAGGTGCCGCCGGCTGGGGGGCGGGGCCTCAGCCATCCGCCTCATCCGCCAGGTTGACCACCACCGTCATGTGCCAGGCGGTCTCGACATCGCTTTCGCGCAGCCGCGCGGTCAGGTTCATCACCGTGGTGCCCAGGGTATCGTTCAACTCGCCGGTCGACAGGCCCGAGATCTTGAAGACATAGGGCGCGCCGGTCTTCAGCCGCGCGTCGGCCGGCAGGCTGGCCAGCCCCGCGAAATCCACCGGCTCGGGGCGGACCTCCTGGTTGTTGATCACCAGCACCGGCATGTCGTCGAGGGTGAACTCGCGGTCGACGTAGATCCGGTTGCGGCGCTCGTCCAGTTCCTCGGGGCTCAGCCGGTCGCGCAGCCCGCGTTCGCTGTTGCGCGAGATATGCGTGGTGTCGAAGCGCAGCGCGAGGGCGCCGATGATGATGTCGACCGTCTTGTGCGGCGGGGCCGAGAAGAAGCGTTCCTCCTGCTTGATCGGGTCCATCTGCACCGCGTCGGGGCCCTCGAACAGCACCGGCTGATAGCTGGCCAGCCCCAGCCGCAGCGACGAGATATGCACGGTGCGGAAATTGCTCTCGATCTCGGCCAGCACCCGGTCGCGCACCAGCCGGTCGAGGGCCTCGCGGGTCGGAAAGGTCTCCTGCAGGGCGCCGGTCAGCGCACCGCCCGGTCGCGCCAGCGCCACCACGCGGGTGTCGAGCGCCGCGCGCACCGGGGTTTCGCTGCGGATCGACGCAGCCATGGCATCGGGCGTGCCCAGCAGCTTGTGCAGGAAGGCGGTGATCTCGGGATGGCCGGAGATCGCCACCAGCTTGCCCGAGAGCAGAATGGCCGGCAGGAACAGCACGCCGCCCCAGAAGGGCGCCTGCCGATACCAGGGCCGGCTGGCGCCCTGTTCGACGGCCTCGACATGGCCCTTCATCGCCTCGAGCGCGTGTTCGGCGCGGGCGACCTTGTCTTCCAGGTCCTCGATGGCGCGGTCATGGCGGGCCGCATCCTCGCTGCGCAGGATGCGGAGCGCCTGAACTTCTGCTGTCAAATCGTCCGGCATGGGACAGGTCATTTCAAAATGTGCACGGCCAATTTACCACCCAGAGGCGTGTTCACCAAGCAAAACCTCAATTCTGCATTGTGCGGGTGTTGCGGTCTACCCGCCGGGGGCCGGGGCTTCGGGGCCGAACACCGCGTCAAAGCACCGCTTCAGCGCCACGTCGAGATCCTCCATGCTTACCGGCAGGCCGAGGTCGACAAGGCTGGTGACGCCGTGCTCGGTAATGCCGCAGGGCACGATGCCGGAGAAATGCTCGAGATCCGGCTCGACGTTGATCGACACGCCGTGAAAGCTCACCCATTTGCGCAGGCGGATGCCGATGGCGGCGATCTTGTCCTCCTGCGGCTGGCCGGTCGGGCCCGGCGGCTTGTCGCCCCGCACCACCCAGACGCCGACGCGGCCCTGGCGGATCTCGCCCTTGACGTTGAATTCGTCCAGCGTGGCGATCACCCATTCCTCGAGCATCTCGACAAAGCGGCGCACGTCGCGGCCACGGCGGCCCACATCGAGCATGACATAGGCCACTCGCTGGCCCGGCCCGTGATAGGTATATTGCCCGCCGCGCTTGCTGGGGTGGACGGGAAAGCGGTCGGGATCGGTCAGATCCTCGGGTTTGGCCGAGGTGCCGGCGGTATAAAGCGGCGGATGTTCCACCAGCCAGACGGCTTCCTCGGCGCGGCCCTCGGCAATCGCCGCCGCGCGCTCTTCCATGAAGCGGGTCGCGGCGTCGTAATCCGTGAGCCCGTCCGAGACGATCCATTCCACCATGGCTGCGGACTTACACCGCCCGGGCGTTCTGGAAAACAGGAATCCGGGCCCGACTGCGGGATTTGACGCCATCTGCCGCGGGCGTCGTGGAGGGGTTTGCGGGGCACGAGACTGGGGGCGAAAATATTCCGCCGCGCCCGGGTTTTTGCTCTTGGCAAGCCACGGCCAAACCGCTAAACCCCGCGCACCAATTCGAGGTGTGCGGTCGTGGCGGAATTGGTAGACGCGCAGCGTTGAGGTCGCTGTGGGGTAACACCCGTGGAAGTTCGAGTCTTCTCGACCGCACCAATTCTTCTCTCCTGAAACGCGATATGTTCAGCAGACCAAGGGCTTCGGCCCTGCGTCCTGTTGCCCTTGCGGCAGGGGAGGGCCGGGAAACCGCGGCCGCCCCCCTGATGCGCCTCAGCCGATCTGCGACGCGTGCCAGACGTTCTTGACCGTCATGTAGTTCTCCAGCCCCTCGGTGCCGCCCTCGCGGCCATAACCGCTCGACTTGACACCGCCGAAGGGGGTCTCGGGCATCGAGGCTTCCAGCGTGTTGATCGATAGATTGCCGACCTCGACCTCGTCCGAGAGCCGCGCGATGTAGTCGGCGCGGTTGGTGAAGGCATAGCCCGCCAGCCCGTAGGGCACCGCATTGGCGCGGGCAATCGCCTCGTCCAGCGAGGCGACGGGGTTGATCACCGCGACCGGGCCGAAGGGTTCCTCCTGCATGATCCGGGCACTTTCCGGCACGTTGAGCAGCACCGTGGGCTGGAAGAAATACCCCTTGTTGCCATGGCGCGCGCCGCCGGTGGCCAGTGTGGCGCCCCGGGCCACCGCATCCTCGACCATCTCGGTCAGGGCCGGCACCCGTCGGGCATTGGCGGTCGGGCCCATCTCGACGCCCGCGTCCATGCCGTTGCCGACCACGGTCGCGCGGGCGCGGTCGACGAACCCGGCGGCATAGGCCTCGAAGATGCTCTCATGGGCGAAAAACCGCGTCGGCGCGGTGCAGACCTGCCCGGCATTGCGCATCTTGCGCACCGCGCCGGTGGCGGCGGCGGCCTCGACATCGGTATCCTCGCAGACGATGACCGGCGCATGGCCGCCCAGCTCCATCAGCACCCGGGTGTCGTGCTGTGCGGCCAGGCCCGTCAGGTGCCGCCCCACCACGGTCGAGCCGGTGAAGGCCACCAGCCGCACCGGATCCTGCGGGATCAGGTGGCCCGAGATCTCGGCCGGGTCGCCGAAGACGAGGTTCAGCACCCCGGCGGGCAGCCCCGCATCCTCGAAGGCGCGGGCGATGTGGATCGCACCGGCGGGGGTTTCCTCGGCGGCCTTGAGGATGATGGAACAGCCCGAGGCCAGCGCGCCGCCGATCTTGCGGGCCGGCTGGCTCATCGGGAAGTTCCAGGGCGAGAAGGCGGCAACCACGCCGACGGGATGGTGATGCACGGTGAAACGGTGCCCCGGCGCGGCGGGAATGATGCGGCCATAGGTGCGCATCGCCTCGCCCGCGTCCCACTCGAAGAACTCGGCGCCGCGGATCACCTCGAGCCGGGCCTGGGCCAGCGGCTTGCCGTGTTCCAGGGTGATGGCCCGGGCAATCTCGTCCTGGCGGTCGCGCAGCAGGGCGGCGGCGCGCAGGATGGTGTCGGCGCGGTCGCGCGGCGCGGTGCGGCTCCAAATTCGGAACCCCTCGACCGCGGCCTCGAGCGCATCGTCCAGGTCGCTGAGCGCGGCGCAGGGCAGGCGGCCGATCTCCTCTTCCGTCGCCGGGTTGACCACGGCCATGTCGCGGCGCGCGCCGCGCCATTTGCCACCGATGAAGAGTTGCAGCTTGGGATACATGTCAGGCGCCTTTCGTCGTTCTCCGTCCCAGATCACGCATCCGCTGCCATCACTTCAAGTGAATTGGCTGAATACGGGTATCGCTTTGGGGAATACCCATCCGCCGCGACTCCGAGGCCTGGTGCAGCGCCGCCTTGAAGGCCCGGCCCGCCGGCGACAGGTCGTCATCGGCGCGCAGCGAGATGCCGATCGGCCCCTGGCCCATCGGCACGTCCCAGTCGAGCCGGGCGAGCAGCCCGTTGGCGAGGTCCTGCGACACCACCTCGGCGGGCATCAGGCAGATCAGGTCGCGCGCCTGGAGCAGCCCGCGGTTGGTCAGGTAGGACACGCTCTCGATGGTCACCGGCGGGACGTATTGCTGCTGGCCGACGAAGAAATGATCGACCTGGCGGCGCAGGGTGGTCTCCAGCGGCGGCAGGATCCAGCCGAAGGGCTTGGTCTGGGCAAAGGAGATGCCGGTGCGGCCCGCCAGCGGATGGCCACAGCCGACAATGGCGAGGATGCGGTCCTCGAACAGCTTTTCCTGGCGGATCTTGGTGCGGTGCCGGTGCGAGGGCAGGCGGCCCACCACCATGTCGATCTCGCCCGCCAGAAGCCCCGGCATCAGCACCTCGTTGGTGCCCTCGATCACCTTGACGGCGACATTGGGACGCTCGGCCAGCAGGATCTCGATCGCGGCGGGCAGCAGGCTGGTGGCGGCGGCCAGCAGGATGCCCACCACCACCCGGCCGGAATTGCCCTCGCGCAGGTCGTCAAGCTCCTGCGCGGCATTCGAGATCTGGGCGAAGATCAGCTTGCCGTGGCGGATCAGCGTCTCGCCGAAGACCGTGGGCACGACGCCGCGATTGGTGCGGGTGAAGAGCTTGACCTCGAAATCAAGCTCGAGGTCCTGGATCATCTTGGTGGCGGCGGGCTGCGAGATGCCCATCTCGCGCGCCGCGTTCTGGATATTGCCATGCAGGCCCACCGCCACCAGCAGCCGCAACTGCCGCAGCTTCAGCCGGTTCAGCGCCCGGTCGACGATGCGCGCGTGCCGGTCGATCACGCGCCGCCCCGCAGGCGGCGTGCCGATCCGTGGCGCAAAGGTGCGCCGCTATGGCCCGGGTTGGGTGTCATGGGCGGCATCCTAGGCCGGATCGGCGCAAAACTGAACTGAAATGCCCGCGCTATCCGATTTTCCGATACCCACTTGCGGGCTTTCGGCTTGGAAAATCCCGCCGTCCTGCGGATGGTTGGCGGCGACCGGATCGAAAAGGGGCCCGCCCGATGAACTATGCGAAACACGACGCCAAGGCCCATGCCCGCGAGCACATGACCGGCATCTGGGCAGCGGCGCTGAACCCGTTCAACGACGACCTCAGCCTCGACGAGGCGGGCCTGCGCGCCAATATCCGCCACTGGATCGACGATCTGGACATCAAGGGGCTGTTCATCGCCGGCAAGCAGGGCGAGTTCTGGTCGATGACGCTGGACGAGCGCAAGCGCAACATGACCATCGCGGTCGAGGAATGCGCCGGCAAGTCGGGCACGATCATGTCGATCTCGGATCAGAACATGGAGACCGCGCTGGACCTCGGCCGCCATGCCCAGGCCTGCGGCGCCGATTACGTGGTGGTCCATGCGCCGATGCTCAGCTTCTGCGAGGATCGCGGCGAGGTGCTCTATCAATATTACAAGCGGTTCTGCGACGAGCTCGACATCGGCATCGCCATGTGGAGCCATCCCGACAGCGGCTACCTGATGCAGCCCGAGGAATGCGCGCGGATCGCCGATCTGCCCAATATCGTGGCGATCAAGTATTCCGTCCCGCGCGAGATGTACGTGCGGCTCACCCATATGGTCGGCGACCGGATCCATGTCTCGACCTCGGCCGAGCATGAATGGCTCGACAATATCCTCGAACTGGACTGGAAGCTCTATCTGTGCTCCTCGCCGCCCTACCAGTTGCAGACCGCCAGGGACCAGCGGATGAACGAATACACCAGGCTGGCCTTTGCCGGAAAGGCCGACGAGGCGCGGCGCGTCTTCGACAGCCTCAACCCGGTGCGCGACGCCATCCGGCGGACCAAGCCCAAGGGCAAGCCGACCGCCTTCGGCAAGTACTGGCAGGAGTTGCTGGGCCAGCACGGCGGCGCCGTGCGCCCGCCGATGCTGGAGCTGAGCGAGGCCGAGAAGGACATCATCGCCAAGGGCTTCGCGGAATGCGGGCTGAAGGTGTGACCGGTCAGGTATAACCTATTTCGATAGCTGGATGCGGACAATCTCTTTGCCGTCCGCCCGTCCGTCGCCGAGAGTTTTGCCAGAGGGAGAGGCACATGTCGAAGCTGAAAGCGTTCAATTTCAAGGCCTGGATCGACGAGAATCGTCACCTCCTGAAGCCGCCGGTGGGCAACAAGATGGTGTTCGAGGATGCCGACCTGATGGTCACCGTCGTCGGCGGGCCGAACAAGCGCACCGACTATCACGACGACCCGGTCGAGGAATTCTTCTACCAGCTCGAGGGCGACATGCTGCTCAAGGTCTATGACGGCGAGGAGTTCTACGACGTGCCGATCCGCGAGGGCGAGGTCTTCCTGCTGCCGCCGCATGTGCGCCATTCGCCGCAGCGCCCGCAGGAAGGCTCGGTCGGGCTGGTGATCGAACCCAAGCGGCAGGAGGGCGCGCTGGATGCCATCGAATGGTATTGCTTCGACTGCGGCAGCCGGGTGCACCGCGCCGAGATGCAGCTGAAATCCATCGTCGACGACCTGCCGCCGGTGTACCAGACCTTCTATGCCTCTGAGGAATTGCGCACCTGCCCGGACTGCGGCACCGTGCATCCGGGCAAGGAGCCGCCCGCAGGCTGGGTCCAGCTTTGAGTCACCAAAAAGAACAACAGGGAAAACCATGAAACATCTCAACAAGATCGTCGCCTCCGCCGCGCTGCTGGCGGCCTCTACCCTGGCCGCCGGGGCCGAGGAGTTCCGGCTTGGCCTGATCACGCCGCCGCCGCATATCTGGACCAAGGCCGCCGAGGCCTTCGGCGCCGAACTGGCCGAGGCCAGCGGCGGCACGCACAGCCTGTCGGTCTTTCCGGCCCAGCAACTGGGCAATGAGGCCGAGATGCTGCAGCAATTGCAGACCGGCGCGCTCGACATGGCCTTCATGACCGTGGCCGAGGTCTCGAACCGCGCGCCCGACCTCGGGGCCTTCTACGCGCCCTACCTGGCCGATGACATTGCCCATGCCGGGCGCATCCTGCGCTCGGAGACCGCCAAGGACCTGCTCGAGCCGCTGCCGGCGCAGGTCGGCGTCGTCGGGCTGGGCTATGGCATGGCCGGGCTGCGCCAGATCGTCAGCCGGGGCGAGATCAACAAGGCCGAGGACCTGGCCGGCCTGAAGCTGCGGATCACGCCCTTCACGCCGATCCTCGATTTCTACAATGCGCTGGGCGCGGCGCCGACGCCGATGCCGCTGCCGGCGGTCTATGACGCGCTGGCCAATGGCCAGGTCGATGCCATCGACATGGATGCCGAGCTGATCTGGGTTCTGAAATACTACGAACATGCTGATACCATCGTGCAGTCCGATCACATGATGTTCCCGATGGTCGGGCTGGTCTCGGCCCGGGTCTGGGGCGGTCTCTCCGAAGAGGACCGCGCGATGATCGGCGAGATGATCGCCCGGCATGTCGACAGCACCATCGACAGCTATATCGCCAAGGAGGCCGAATGGCTGGAGCAGATCGAGGGCACCGGCAAGTCCTACAAGAAGGTCGATGCCAGCTTCTTCGGCGATGCCATCGCGGCATGGAACGCGATCTGGTCGGAAAAGACCACGGCGCTTGACGCGCTGCGTGCGACTGCGGCAGAGACCCGGTAATCGCCGGAAGGTGTCGGACATGGCGCGGGCCCGGGCCCGCGCCATGTGTCCTGGGGGAAGCGCATGTTGTACCGGATATCGGCCTTCTGGGCCCGGGTCGAGCTTTGGGCCGCGGCGGGCCTCACCCTCGTGGTGACGCTGCTGATCCTGCTCAACGTGGTGACGCGGACCGCCGGGAACGCGCTGTTCTGGGTCGATGAACTGGCGATCTATGCCATGGTCTGGATGGCCTTCCTCGGCGCCTCGGCGGCGCTGCACCACCGCAGTGCGGTGGCGATCACCCTGCTGCCCGACGTGGTCTCGCCAAGGGCGCGGCGCATGATCGACAAGGGCGTCGATCTGGTGGTCTTCGGCTTTGCGCTGGCGATGCTCTGGTTCTGCTGGCGCTGGTTTTTGCCACTCGACATCGCGCAGGCGGGCTTTGACCGCATCGCCTTTCAGGGCCGGACGTTCAACTTCATCTATGCCGAGCCGACCCTGACGCTGGGGGTGCCGAAATACCTGTTCTGGCTGATCATGTGGCTGTTCGCCCTGGGCGCCACGCTGCATTCCGCCATGCACCTGTTCGGCCAGAGGCCGGCGCGATGAGCCCGGTCGTCTTTCTTGTCACGCTGTTCTTGTCGGTGCCCATCGCCATCGTGCTGGGGGTGACGGCGATCTGGTACATCTGGGAAAGCGGCAACACCATCCTCTACGACAGCCTGGCGCAGAAGATGTTCGCCGGGCTCGAGAATTACGGGCTGCTGGCGATCCCGCTCTTCATGCTGACCGGCGAGTTGATGAACGAGGGCGGCATGACCCGCCGGTTGATCGCGCTGGCGCGGATCTTCGTCGGCGGGTTTGGCGGCGGGCTGGCCTATATCAACCTGCTGGCCAACATGTTCATGGCCGCGATCATCGGCTCGGCCACGGCGCAGATCGCGGTGATGTCGCGCGCCATGGTCCCGGCGATGGAGGAGGAGGGCTATGACAAGGGTTTTGCCGCCGCCACCACCGCCGCGGGCGGCCTGCTGGCGCCGGTGATCCCGCCGTCGATGATGTTCGTGATCTTCGGCGTGCTGGCGCAGGTGCCGATCGGCGAGATGTTCATCGCCGGCATCCTGCCCGGGTTGATCCTGGCGGCAAGCTTCGCGCTGGTGATCACCCTGATCGGCTGGAAGACCCGCTTTCCGCGGAGCGACTGGATGAGCGCGGGCGAGGCTTTCAAGGCCCTTGCCGCGGCGCTGCCCGCGCTGACCATCCCGGTGGCGATCATCGGCGGCATCCTGCTGGGCATCGCCACGCCGACGGAATCGGCCGCCGTCGCCTCGCTGGTGGCCTTCGTGGTGGGCTGGCTGGTCTATGGCGATCTCGATCCGCGCAACCTTGGCCGGATGTTCATGCGCACCGCCACCAATGCCTCGATGATCCTGTTCATGATCGCCGCCGCCAGCGTCTTCGGCTGGGTCATCATCTACGAGGAACTGCCGCAGAAGCTGGCCGCGCTGATCACCACCGTCACCGCCAATCCCTTCGTCTTCCTGCTGATCGTCAATGCGTCCCTGCTGCTGGTCGGCATGGTGATCGACGGCATCGCGGCGATCATCCTGATCACGCCGATCCTTCTGCCGATCGCCACTGGATCCTACGACATCAGCCCCTACCAGTTCGGCGTGGTGATCTGCCTCAACCTTGCGCTGGGCCTGCTGACCCCGCCGGTGGGCATCGGGCTCTATATCGCCTCGTCGATGAGCGACACGCCGCCGGGGTCGATCCTGAAATCGCTCTGGCCCTTCCTGATCGCCGTGGCGGCGATCCTGGTGCTGCTCAGCTATGCGCCGGTGCTGTCGACCTACCTGGTGCAGTAAGCGCGGCGTCGTCACCGCCGGGCGAAGCTCTGTCCCGCAAGCCAGCCGGCGATCCACCCGCCGAGATGCGCCTGCCAGGCAAGGCCGCCGGAGAGGAAGAGATAGAGCGCGATATTGGCGGCAACCAGCCCCAGGATCGCGGTGAGGATCGGCTGCAGCGGCAGGCCCGCGCGGCGGCGCAGGCGGAAATCCATCGCCTGCCACAGCCCGATCAAGCCGAAGACCGCGCCCGACGCGCCGATCATCGGCGCAGAGCTGGACGAGAGCAGCCCGAAACAGCCCGCGCCCGCAATCGCCGCCAGCAACAGCACCAGCAATGTCCGCCCGGCGCCCACCTGGGCCGAGACGAATTTGCCCAGCGCCAGGAGCACGACGCCGTTCATCGCCAGGTGGGCGAGCCCGCCATGCAGGAAGGCATGGCTGACGAACATCACCGCCGTCTGGCCGGGATAGATCGGCGGCATCGCCCCGGCAAGGACCGGCTGCCAGAAGGCGCCCAGGGCATAGGCGCCCCAGCGCAGGTCCTCGCCTCCGAACATGCCCGCATCCGACAGGGTGAGGATCAGTTCGATGACGGTCATGAGGCCCACGAGGACCCACAGGACTCCCGGCGCGCCGCTCTGCGGCACCGCGCGGGGGGATCGACGCTTTCGGGGGAATGCGGTTTTCATGATTGCGAGATAAGCCCTCGGGGCAGGGGGGCCAAGGTCGAACTTTCACTTCGGAGCGCTTCGTGAGGACAGGTCCCTGAGAGCCGATGGTCCGGGTTCGACCCGACAGGCGCCGATCTTGCGGGCCGATGCGACCGGCCCCGTCGTTCCTGACCCGATCCGATGCGGCATCGCGGAACGCCAGGACCGACTCGTGTCTCGAAGGGGAAAAGTGCCGGGCATGGGGGAAAAATCGGCGCTGGTTCCCTGAAATCACCAGATTTCCGATCCAGGGTCGGGGAAATCACGCTCAAAGGGATGGACTGCATGGCGCCGGAAAGAAGAGTCATGTTCGCAATCACGATGCTCGCCGGACTTGGCCTGCTCGGCATTGCCTTTTACGGACTGGCCAAACCGACCCCCGGGTTGTTCAACCGCGCGCCGCAGCTCAGCGCGCAGGGCGCGGCCTTGGCCGATCACATCGAGGATCTCGCCTCCGATCCCGCGCTCGACGCAGTCCCGGCGCTGAAGGCCACCCTTGTCGCGCCGGTGCGCGAGGCCGTCGAGGAAAAGCCCGCCGTCCCGCCGACCTGCGAGAAGGACGGCCTTCCCGGACTGGGTTTCGCGCGGCAATGCGTCACGCGCGCGACCGGTGCCATGACCGTGCTCGCCGGGGAATTTCCCTGGCTGGCGCAGATGGAGGGCTACGACGCCCTGACCGCCATCCGCATCCAGTCGGTGAAGACCGACACGCTGGATGTCCTCACCCGGTTCCCCAATCTTCTCAACGTCACCGTTGTCACTTCCGAGATCGGCGATGCCTCGGCCCTGGCCTCGCTGCCCCGATTGCAAATCGTGACACTGACCGGGACGATCGAGGGCGACCTGTCCTTCCTGCATCAGCAGCCGGGACTGACCAGCCTGACGCTGGATGGTCTGCAGACGGCCGATCTGTCACCGCTTGCGGGTCTTGCCGAATTGCGCGACCTCGTCCTGGCCGGGCCGGCGATCACCGAGATCTCGGCCCTGGGCAATCTTGGCGCCTTGCGCGAGCTGGTGATCAAGGCCCCGGCGCTGTCGGACCTGTCGCCCTTGGCCAACCTGGCGGCGATGCGCGTTGTCTCCCTGATTGCGCCCGCGGTCCAGGACCTGACGCCCCTGTCCGCCATGCCGCAGCTTTACAAGCTGACGCTCGCCCACGCCCAATTGCCCGACTACGGCCAGTTGGGACGGATCGAGGACCTGTCGGACCTGTCGCTGTCGGGATCGACGGGCGTCGAGGTGTCCTTTGCAAGAGACCTGCCGCGCCTGCAACGGCTCAGCCTCGGAGATACCGATGTGCAGGACATCACGCCGCTGCAACACCTGGCCTCGATCAACAGCGTGAACCTGATTGGCACGCAAAACGTCGATGTCGCGCCGCTGGCCACCTTGCCCGCGTTGAAGATGCTCCACCTGACCGGCGCGACCCCGGTGAACCTGGCGCGGTTCAAGGCGGCCCGGCCCGGTGTCACGATCTTCGAGTGAGCGTTGGGGCGGGGGGTCGAACTTCTGCCGGTTGGCAAGGTTGCTGAGCCGACCATTACTCCGACAGGACTGAAGGCCCAGGCGACGGATGACAGGTTGGAGCCGATCCGCCGCCCTGTCTGCTACGCCAGCGCCGGCAATTGTCTCTTCGCGGCAAACACGCGCGAGGGGTCTCCGTAAACCAGCGAAACCCGCCGCCTTTCCCCTTTCACGGCGGAAAGCTCCGGGAATTGTCTCAGCATCTCGTTGCGCGGGCCGGATTCCATCATGTCCAGTGCCATCGGCCCGGGATAGAAACTTTCGGCCGGGGTGTTCTCGGCGAAGACGATCTGATGCGCCTCGAACATCAGGTGGATATAGGTGACGCAGCGTTTGCCATGCGCGACCCGTATGCCCCGCGTGTTCTGCGCCAGGTGTTTGGCCCGCGCCAGGTGGTCGCCGCGGCGGCCGACCAGCAGCCCGTGTTGCGGCGATACCAGCAGGTCGCGCTCGGCCCCCAGCACACCGCGCCGGACAAGGATCGGCCGCAGGTTCGGGTTGGCCTGCAAGGCGGCCCGGTCGAGCCTTCGCCGCCCGATCCAGCGGATGCGCTGCGGGCCGTTGTCCAGCGTCGTCACCAGGTCGCCGAGCCGCAGGTCTTCGATCAGCACATCGCCCCGCGGGGTTCGGATGGCCGTGCCAGTGGTAAAACAGACGACGCCGGTGTTCTCGGCGGTAAAGCTCGACTTGTCGCCCGAGGCGTCCGAGAAGGTGAGCGATCCGCTGCCGAACTGCGTGTTGTCGGAATAGTCGACCGCGCCGCCCTTGCTGTTGGTGGTGTTCGACTGGTTGAGGATGCCATCATCGGCCTGGTCTGCCCAAAGCTCGGACAGGTGGTCGTAATATCCGCTCAGGTCGACGTAGTCGTTGTTGAAGCTGTTGCCGTCGTCCAGCGTCCCGGTGTGGCCGGTATTGAAATCGGTGATCGTGTCGTGACCGTCGCCCGGCATGTACCCGAAGGTATCGTTGCCGTCACCGCCGGTCAGCGTGTCGTCACCGGTGCCGCCCTCAAGCCAGTCGGCGCCATCGCCGCCCGAGAGCTGATCGTTGCCGGCGCCGCCCATGAGGAAGTCATCCGACAGCCCGCCATCGAGCGTGTCGTTGCCGCCCTCGCCGAAAAGCTCGTCATAGCCCGCGCCGCCGGAAAGCGCATCCGCCCCGTCGCCGCCCTCGATCATGTCGTCGCCATGGTCGCCCAGGATGGTATCGTTGCCCAAGCCGCCGCCGATGGTGTCGTCACCGGAGCCGCCGCTGAGCGAATCGTCGCCGTCACCGCCGGAGATCAGGTCATAGCCGTCGCCGCCGGTAATGCTGTCTTGCCCCGCTCCGCCGCTGAGCGAATCGGCCCCGTCGCCTCCGGCGATCAGGTCATTACCGTCGCCACCCAGAATGGTATCGTCGCCCAGACCGCCGTCCAGGGTGTCATCGCCGCCTTGTGCCATGATATAGTCATTACCGGCATCGCCGGTGATCGAGTCGGCCGCCTTGCCGCCCAGGATCTGGTCGTCGCCGTCACCACCGGAAACGGTGTTGCTGCCATCTGGACCGCTGCTGTTGCCCGCCCAGACAGTGTCATTCCCGGCACCGCCTTCGATGAAGTTGTCACCGCCATGGCCAAAAATCGCGTCGCCGCCGTCACCGCCCCGGAGCACGTCGTCGCCGCCCCCGCCCGCCAGAGTGTCATTGTCCGCGCCACCATCCAGCGTGTCATTGCCCGACCCACCGCGCAGGCTGTCGTTGCCGCCCAGACCGTCGATCTCCATCCCGACCGTGTCGTAGGTGCCATTGACCGTATCGGCGTGTTCCGTCAGGATGACATGCTCGATTTCGGAAAAGGTCAGGGTCGAGGTGCCGTCGGTGATCGTTCCGGACTTGTCGCCGGTATAGGTGACCGTGACCGGCCCGCTCAGCGTGCTCAGGTCGATGGTGTCGCGGTTACTGCCACCTTCGCCGCCGATGATCGTGTCGCTACCAAAGCCGTCGTCGATGTCGAACGTGTCGCTGCCGTCGCCGCCGTGCATCCAGTCGGCGCCGGTCTCGCCCTCCAGCCGGTCATCGCCGGCCCCGCCCGCCAGGGTGTCGCTGCCGGAACCACCGTCCAGCGTATCGTCGCCCGCCCCGCCGGTCAGCGAGTCGTTGTCCGCCTCGCCGTGCAGGCTGTCGTTGCCGTCACCGCCGCGGAGCAGGTCGTCGCCTTCCTGGCCGTAAAGCGTGTCGTCATCCGCCCCGCCGTCGAGCGTATCGCTGCCTTCGCCCCCGACCAGCGTGTCGCGGCCCGAGCCGCCCGAGAGGCTGTCGTTGCCGATGCTGCCGCGCAGGCTGTCATGGCCCGCATCGCCGAACATCACGTCGTCGCCTTCCTGGCCATGCAGGATGTCGTCGCCCTCGCCGCCGTGAAGGGTATCGTCGCCCTCGTCCCCGACCAGGGTATCTTCGCCCGCGTCGCCATGGATCTCGTCGTTGCCGAACCCGCCATTGATGCTGTCGTTGCCGTCGCCGCCCCGGACGGTGTCGTTGCCGTCACGGGCGGTGATCGTGTCATTGCCCGTGCCGCCGTGAAGGCTGTCCTCCCGGTCGGATCCGGTGATGCTGTTGTCGGGCGATTGCTCGTAGGTTTGCGCATCGAAGCTGGAATACTCGGGCGCCGCCGCGCCATTGGGTTGATAGGCGTTGGTCACCTTGTAGTTCGCGCCCGGCTGGATCGGGCCGTCGGCCGCGTATCCGACCAGGGTATCGCCCACGTAGATGGCATGGACGGTCACCACGGCATTGTCCGGGCCCACAAGCTCGAACGCGTATTCCGCGAAGGCATAGCCGCTGGCCACGGGCGACCCGGAGGGATGGGTCACCACCGCCGTCTGCTGCGACATGTCGTCCACCGAGGTCTCGGCAGGATCGCCGCTCAGCGTGGGGTCGTCGTCGGTCACCGTCATGGTCAGCGCATCGGTCGACTGCGACCAGTCGGCATCCAGGCGGAACTCGTCGCCCGCCGACGGGAACATCCCGGGGGGGCCGGGCGTGGTCAGGTTGGTGACGTCGTAGGGCGAGAACAGGGTTATCGTATGGGTGGCCATCGGTCCGTCCTGAGCGTTGCGGGCTGGTCGTTCCAATGGCCAGCTGATCTCGGATCATAATAACCAATGATGAATCGCCACTGTCGCCGGGCCTGCTCTTTCGGGTATTTCTGCCCGGGATTTGTCTCAACTGGTCGCGATCCGGTTTCGGGCGTTGCGACTGGGTATCAACCGATCCTGGAAGACTCGCGAAGACCGAGGAAAGCCCGGAAGAACTACAAGAAATGCAGTCAGGAGACCGTAAAAGTGTCTTGCGGATAAGTCTTTGGAAAAAGATGTAAAAATGGATTCACGGCTTTCCGTGGAACCCTTGGTGGATGACGCCGAGGACGGCTGAGCCGCCTTGTTCCATTGGCCGAACCGGACACGGGTGCAATGTGTTGCACCTTACTTGGGATCACCCTTGCCCTGCCGCTCCCCGAGCTCGGTCAGAATGGCATCGACCACGTCGTCTGTGGCGACCTTCGGCAGGATGAGGGGGCGGGCATTCGAGGTGGTGATCACGCTCTCCGTGCCGGCGGCCTCCGGCGCGGCTTTGAGGTCCTCCAGGCCCTTTCGGGCAATTGGTGATCGCGCCGTTCCTGCCGGGGTTTCTGGCGAAATACCCGGATCTCAGGTTGACGCTTTCGCTCGATGACCGGGTGGTCGACATGGTGGAGGGCGGGTTCGACTTGTCCATCCGCATCCGCCCGACGCTGCCCGATTCCGCCCTCGTCGCGCGGCGGATCGGCACGATGCGGCAGCGGATATTCGCCTCTCCCGCCTACCTGGAGCGCGCCGGCACGCCGACCAGCCCCGATGACATCGCCGCGCATCAGGTCGTCGGCTTCCTGCTGGCCGGTCACCTGACGACCTGGACCCTGACCGGGCCCGATGGCAGCCGGAGCATCGATCTCGACCCTGCGGTCAAGGTGGGCAACAGCCTCGTGCTGCGGGATCTTCTGATCGCGGGGCAGGGGGTCGGCACCTTGCCGGATTTCGTGTCCGACGGGCCCGAGCGGCGCGGCGCGCTGGTGCGCGTGCTTGCCGACCACGAGTTGCCGGCGCCCGAGATCTTTGCCGTCACGGCCTCGCGTCTTGGCATGGATGCGCGGGTATCGGCCTTTCTCGACCATCTGCGTGCGGCGCTGCCGGCGTGACATTCTTCAACCGGCGTAAAGACTGATTTGCAGGCGGGCCGGTTTTTCCGCGCCGCTGCGTCCTCCATCCTCCTGGTTGCGAAACCCGAAACCGGAGAGGACCCCATGACCCGCATTCTCGTTCTGTATTATTCCAGCTATGGCCACGTCCGCGCGCTTGCCGATGCCGAGGCCGAAGGGGCGCGCAGCGTGCCCGGAACCACCGTCGACATCCGCCGGGTGCCCGAAACCGTGCCCGAGGCGGTGCGCAAGAGTGCCCATTACATCGAAGACGACACGCCTGTCGCAACGCCCGCCGATCTTGCCGCCTATGATGCCATCATCTTCGGTACGCCGACGCGCTTCGGCATGATGGCCGGCCAGATGAAGCAGTTTCTCGATCAGGCTGGCGGGCTCTGGGCGCAGAATGCGCTGGTCGGCAAGGTGGCGGCGGTCTTCGCCTCGACCGGCTCGCAACATGGCGGCCATGAGGCGACGCTTCTGTCGACCCATATCCCGCTGATGCACTTCGGCATGCTGATCGCCGGTCTGCCCTATACCTTCGCGGGCCAGACCAGCGCCGAGGGCATTCTCGGCGGCGCGCCCTACGGGGCCGGAACCATCGCCGGGGCCGATGGCGCGCTGCTGCCCACCGAGACCGATCTTGCCGGGGCCCGTTTCCAGGGGGCGCATGTGGCCGAAATCGCCGCGCGCCTCGCGGTTGCGCAGCCGACGCGGGAGGTTGCGTGATGCGCGCCCCCCTCGAAATCCACTTCTATCACGATGCGGTCTGCTGCTGGTGCTTCAATATCTCGGCGCGGCTGCGCCGTCTTGCCGGGGAGTTCGACCTCGACATCCGCCACCGGACCTTCGTCCTGCAAGCCAGCCGCGCCGAGATGGCCGCCCGGTGGGGCCGCCCCGAACAGGCGCGCGCCACCATTCTCGGACATTGGGCGACCTGCCGCGCGGCAAGCGACCACCCCGAGCGGATCGACATTGCAGCGATGCGCAGGGCCGGGTTCGACTATCCGCACGGCTGGAACGCGGCCCTGGCCTGCAAGGCCGCCGAGCGTCTCGGCGGGCAGGCCGCGCATTGGGACATGTTCGACCGTGTCCAGACCGCGCATCTGAGCGAAGCGCGCAATATCGCGGACCCCGCGGTGCTGGCCGATCTTGCGCGCGAGGTCGGTCTGAACGCGCAGGCCTTCGAGGAGGCCTCGGCCGCGGCAGAGGTGGCCGGGGCCGTCGACCGCGACAGGCGCCAGGCCTGGATGCTGGGCATTCGGTCGATACCGGCGCTCATCCTCCAGCCAACCGGCACCCGGCTCGAGAACGGATCCATCGAGGAGCTGCGCGCGCAGATCCGCGCCAGCGCCGGACTGATCCCGCACTACTGAAAAGGAAACCCCATGTTCTTCAGCTTCAAACGTCACAGCGACATCCGCCATCGCCGGATCCTGCGCGCGAACACGCGCGATCTCGGCCCGCACCTTCTGCGCGACATCGGGCTTGAACCCGACGCCGAAAAGCCGCCAAGGCTGCCTTTGCACCTCTGGTAGACCCCGGGAAGGACCATGCCATGACACGTTCGCGCGACATCCTGCTGACCGCGCTGGCCCCGGCGATCTGGGGCAGCACCTATCTTGTCACCACCGAGTTGCTGCCCGCGGGGTATCCGCTCACCCTGGCGGTCCTGCGGGCGCTGCCTGCGGGGCTGCTTCTGCTGGCGGTGACCCGATGCCTGCCGCCGCGGGCCTGGCTTGGCCGCACCTTTGCATTGGGCGCGCTGAACTTCGCGGTGTTCTGGACGCTTCTGTTCGTGGCGGCCTACAGGCTGCCCGGCGGTGTTGCGGCCACGCTTGGATCCTTGCAGGCGCTGATGGTCATCGGCATGGCGCGGGGCTGGCTTGGCACGCGCGTGCGCCCGGGCGCCGTGGCGGCCGCCGCGACCGGGGTCGTCGGCGTGGCCCTGCTGTTGCTGGGCCCCGGTGCGACGCTTGATCCGATCGGCATTGCCGCAGGCCTGGGCGGGGCTGCATCGATGGCGGCGGGAACCGTGCTCAGCCGCAAGTGGCAGCCGCCGGTTGCACCGCTGAGCTTCACGGCCTGGCAATTGACCGCGGGCGGGCTGATCCTGCTGCCGCCTGCGCTGCTACTCGAACCGCCTTTGCCGGCACTGACCTCGACCAACCTCGCCGGCCTGCTCTGGCTTGGCCTGATCGGCGCTGCCGTGACCTATTGGTTGTGGTTTCGCGGCCTCGCCCGGCTGGAGCCCGGCGCGGTCTCGCTGCTGGGCATGATGAGCCCGGTGACCGCCGTCGCACTTGGCTGGCTCTGGCTGGGGCAGGCCCTGACGGCAATGCAGATCGCGGGCGCGCTCATCGTCCTCGGCTCGGTCTGGGTCGGCCAGGTCGCCAACCGCCCGCGCCCGGTGGACGGAACACCGCCGAACCCGGACGCGGCGCGGCACATCGCAACCTAGGCGACACTGGACCTCGCATGGAGAGGCCACACCGATGCCGCTTTGCCAAGGGCGCATTGATCGGCTGCTCGGGCCTCTTTGCGCGCGTTTTCGGTGGCGGTCCGGGTGCTGCGGGTCTCGTCACCCTGACCCGTGGCACCCGGCACCGCTTGATCCGCTTGGCTTGGGGATGCTTCCCGAGAGGGCACTGAACCGCGCCGGGTTTGCCTGAGGCTGTATTGACTTGGCTACCCGGCCATATCTGATCTTTCCAGGGCCGCATGGAAGTTTGCCTCTGGCTCGGCTGGCGGGATGTGCCCGATCGGTTCGAGACGACGGCGGGTGTTGAACCAACCGACCCATTCGAGGGTCGCCATTTCGACGGCTTCAAAGCTGCGCCATGGGCCACGACGATGAATGGCCCGCTCCAAGGCATCCAAGACGAAGCCGACGTTTGCCGGACGACTTGTCCGCCAACCGGCGATCCGTCGGGCAAACAGATCAATCACGAAGGCAACATGGACGAACCCCTGCCAGGTCGCGACATATGTCAAGGCGCTGACCCACAGCACGTTCGGCGCGGACGCGTGGAACTGGCGGGTCACCCGGTCCAGCGGGCAAGGCAGCGCTTTGTCGGGGGTCGTCGTTCCGGGCTTCTTGCCACGAATGACGCCTTCGATCCCATTATCCGTCATGAGGCGGGAAACGGTGCAATGTGCAATGGCAAAGCCTTCCCTGCGCATCTGGCGCCAGGCCTTTCGGACACCGTAGACGCTGAGGTTTTCCTCAAGGACCCGTTCGATCTCGGTCGTCGGCGCAGCATCACGCAGTGACTTGTCCGAAAGCCGCGATGGATCGGCACGCTTGGCCAAAAGGTCATGATACGTCGCTGGGGCAATCGGCGGAACTCGGCAGATCGGCTCGACCCCGTGGTCAGCGCGGTGATCTTCGATGAACCGGATCATCGTTTGAACGGCGGTCGAACTCAGCCCAGGCAAAATACGCGTTCGACCATCGGCGCTCGGACCATGTATGGATGGTTCCCGCGTGGCAAGAGCGTCTCGGTTGAAGCTGGCATGATTTCGGTTGCGGCCATGTATACGGCGTCCGGATTGCAGCACGGTGGCTGCGCGCCCTGATGAATTCCGCGGTCGCTTGGGTCCCAATCAATGGCGCGCGCTCTCGGGCGCTCCGGTCCGAACAGGGTGTCCTCGGCGATATGTCCGTTCTTTGCCATCATCTCACGATGCACTTGCCTTCTGGTGAGGGATTATGGCCCCCCGTGTCTCTATCAGGCGGCGGCCCGGAATTCCGTCTTGTTCTTCATGCGCGCGCAGGCCGTGCGCGCCATGCGGTTGGCCAGGGCGATTGCGGCCTGCTTGGGCTTCTTGCGCTGGATGATCTTCCACAGCCAGTCTTCGCCGGGCGCGCCACGTCATGCTGGAAGCATGCCTTTGGCATGACGGGCGCTGACCTGTGCCATCGCCCCGAGAGAGAGCAGCCGGCGTGGATATCGGTTTCCCATCCTCGAAATGCGCCCCAGCCTTTCCTTGCCACCAGTTGAATGAGGTCGTGGCGTCAGACCCAGCCAGGCAGAAAGATCCCGTCCTGATTTGAAGTCGGAGATATTGGGCAGTGCAGAAACCAATGCGCTGCCGGTGATCGGCCCGATCCCGGGGATCGTTTGCAGTCGTTGTGCCTCTTTATCGGCTCCCGCGTCCGCGCGGATGTCTGCGGTCAAGGCCTCGATCTTCTTTTGCGTATCGACCAGCTGATCGGCCAGCAGGATCAGCGCCTTGCGCGCTGGCGTCGGCAGATCAGCCCTGTCACATGCCGCGATCAGGCGCTCGACGTTGTGACCCCCCTGGGCACGACAATGCCGAACTCGCCCGGATGGGCCCGCAGGGCGTTTACGATCTGGGTCTGTTGGCGCACCAGAAACTCGCGGGCCTTGTGGGTCATGAGCCGCGCTTGCGTGTCCTCGCTCTTTACGGGGACAAACCGCATGGACGGGCGGGAGACCGCTTCGCAAATCGCTTCCGCGTCGGCCTTATCCGTCTTGCCGCGCTTGACGTAACCCTTCACGTAGCTTGGCTGCATCAGCCGGACATCGTGGCCGGGCTTGACCAACTCCCGCGCCCAGCAATGCGCACTCCCACAGGCTTCCATGCCGATCAGGCAAGGCGGCTGGCGCTGGAAGACCTCCAACATCTGGCTGCGCCTGAGCTGACGGCGCAACGAGGGACGGCCCTCGGCGTCGACACCGTGCAGCTGAAATACGGACTTCGCCAAATCGATCCCGATTGTGGTAATCTCGTTCATGGATGGCTCCCTTTGTTGGCCGAGTTCACAGCACCCAACATGGCACATTGCGATGCCGGAAGCGGGAGCCATCCACTTCATCAATGGCGTTCCAATGGCTCACCCTTGCGACGGATTTCATTGGCCTGTTTCAACGCGCGCACTTCACGCTAAAGAGCCTTCATCTTCCCGGCGGCCTCAGTCGTGAGTGCCACCGCGCTGGCCAGTATCAACGTCGCCCTTTTTGTCCCACTCGTTCAAATATTGCGGCGCACAGCCAATCTTCGACAGGATCGCGGATCAGCGGCTCTCGCGGCGTCCTTGATTGTCCAAGACCATGCGAACCGCTCGTTCGCGCACTTCGGGGGAGACCTAGTTCGTTGTCTTGCTCATGAGGCTCCATCCGACCCATGAGTCGGAGCCTCAGGCCCACCCGGCGTGGTACACTTTGAGTCGTATGAGACATCCCTGTCCCGCCTTTGTTGACCGTCAAGAGTTTTGTGTCAGTCCGATCTGGCCAGAAATCGCGCGAATGCTGTAAATCGCGGCGCGGCCAGATCCAGATGCTCAGCTTGACTCCGGCTGGGTTCGGGATCGGACGTGACGCCCCTGCCGGATGTTGCTACTCGGTAGCAAACGGTTTTCGAGAACCCCGGCATAAAGAGGGAAGCCTCGGGGTATCACAAGAAATCCGAGCCGGTGGATGTTAGCAGGAATGGGCCTTGAATTGATGAAATCAAAAGTAGAAGGTGCCGCGCGGTTAAGCGTCGCGCCCATGATGGACTGGACCGACCGCCACTGCCGTTACCTGCATCGCCTCATCAGCCGCAACGCCCTGCTCTATACCGAGATGGTCACCGCGCCCGCCCTGGTGCGCGGCGGCGCGGTGCATCTGCTGGAGTTCAACCCCGAGGAACACCCCGTCGCGCTGCAACTGGGCGGCTCGGACCCGCGGGAACTGGCGCAGGCGGCGAGGCTGGGGGCCGAGGCGGGGTATGACGAGATCAACCTCAACGTCGGCTGCCCCTCGGACCGGGTCCAGTCGGGGACCTTCGGGGCGGTGTTGATGAAGGACCCGGACCTGGTGGCCGAGTGCTGCGCGGCGATGATCGCGGCGGTGGAGGTCGAGGTCACGGTGAAATGCCGCATCGGCGTCGACGACCAGGAGCCGCGCAAGGTGCTGCCGGAGTTCCTCGAGCGGGTGTCGGGCGCCGGCGTCACGCGGTTTGCGGTCCATGCGCGCAAGGCCTGGCTCCAGGGGCTCTCGCCGAAGGAGAACCGCGACGTGCCGCCGCTCGACTATCCGCTGGTGGGCGAGATGAAGGCGGCCTTTGGGCATCTGCATCTCTCGGTCAACGGCGGCATCGCCTCGCTCGCGCAGGCGCGGGGCTTTCTCGACCAGGGGCTCGACGGGGTGATGATCGGGCGGGCGGCCTATCATGCGCCCTGGGACGTGCTGGGCGCGGCGGACCGGGTGATCTTTGATGTCGACCCGCCTGCCGGGACGCCGGAGGAGATCGTCGAGGCGATGCTGCCCTATATCGAGGCGCACCTGGCCGCGGGCGGCCGGCTGCACCAGGTCACACGGCACATGCTGGGGCTTTTTGCCGGGCGGCCGGGGGCGCGGCACTGGCGGCGGGTGCTCTCGGAAGGCGCGACGCGCAAGGGCGCGGGGCCGGAACTGCTTGCCCGGGCGCTGGCCGAGGTCGGGGATCTGAGCGGCGCGACCTGAGTGGCGCTTTTCCTTTCGCCTCCGCGCGTGTAAGGGGGCCGAAAGATCACCCGGAGACCGCCATGCCCGACACGATGCTGCTTTTCCAGATGGCGCTTTTGCTGGTCGTGATCGGCGGGTTTGCCGGGGTGCTGGCCGGTCTGCTGGGGGTAGGCGGCGGCATCGTTCTGGTGCCGGCCTTCTTCTACACCTTCCTGACGCTGGGCTACGAGGGTCCGCAACTGATGCAGATGTGCCTGGCCACCTCGCTGGCGACGATCATCGTCACCTCGGTGCGCTCGGTGCTGGCGCATAACCGCAAGGGCGCGGTGGACTGGGGCATCCTGCGCACCTGGGCGCCGGGCATCGCGCTTGGCGCCATCGTCGGGGTGCTGGTGGCCTCGTCGCTGCGCTCGGTCACCTTGCAGGCGCTCTTTGGTTGCCTGGGGGTCGTGATCGGGCTCTACCTGGCTTTCGGGCGGGCGCATTGGCGGCTGGGGGCGGCGATGCCCACCGGGGTGACGCGCGCGCTGCTGTCGCCGGCGGTGGGGCTCTTGTCGGTGCTGATGGGCATTGGCGGCGGCAGCTTCGGGGTGCCGCTGATGAGCCTTTACAACGTGCCGATCCACCGGGCGGTGGCCACGGCGGCGGGCTTTGGCGTGCTGATCGCGGTGCCCTCGGTGGCGGGGTTCCTGATGCTGCCGATCGACCCGGCGCATCGTCCGCCGCTGACGCTGGGGGCGGTCAACCTGGTGGCCTTTGGCATCGTGATCGCGATGACCATGATGACCGCGCCGATCGGCGTGAAGATCGCCCATGCGATGGATCCCAAGCCGCTCAAGCGGATCTTCGCGGCCTTCCTGATCCTGGTGGCGCTCAACATGCTGCGCAAGGCCTTCGGCTTCTAGGCGGGCGCCGATCTGTCGACAGATCGGGACCGATCCATCGATGGATCGGTCCCCGCCCGGGGGGCAGGGCGCGGCGCAATTTTGCCATTTCCGTTTCGGAAACAATCCCAATTCAGCCCCATTCCCCCCATGATTCCCCCATAGGTTAGAAGAAACCGAATGGGAGCACGCCATGATGGAAATGCTGATGTTGTTGGGCGCCGGGCTTGTCGCGGCGGGACTTGCCGGAATGAGCGGTATTCTTCCCCGGATGTGCCATGCCGAGGCCGCCCCGGGCGAGGCGAGCGATCGCGGGTTCGCGGAAGGCGAGAGCAAGGATCTGCTGGGGCGGATCCGCGAAATGGGGCTCTTGCCCGATTTCCGCGGCGACAAGGGCGGGCCAGAGGCCGCGCCTGACGCCGAAGACCCCGACACCCTGCTCGATCCCATAGCGGCCTTCGAGACGCAGGAGCGCTTCGATATCACCTCGCTGATGCGCGATGCCGAGGAGGTCTCAGACGAGGCCCCCGAGGAAGAAGCCCCCGAGGAGGAAGCACTGGCGGATGCGCCCCAGCGGCCCGAGCCGCAGGAAGATCACGCCCCGGACACCACGCTCGAGGACACTGCACCCGATAAGGCCACGATGGAGGCGACCCCCGAGGACAGCCCCGAGACCAACGAGGTCGACGCGCTGCTGACCCGGCTCTGCGCCATCGCCGAAGCCGGACCGGCAGGCGACACCTTGGCGGCCCCGCAGGACCTGGCCACCGATCACGCCCCCGAGACTTGGGCCCCCGAGACCTGGACCGAGGACGAGAGCTTCGACACAGACGACGGCGAGATCCCCGTCATCGCCGATTTCATCGCCGGCGAGGATCAGCTGATGCTGGTGATGCCCGAGGACATGGGCGCGGATACCGCCATCCGCATCGAACCCGCGGGCGAAGCGGGTGCCGATGCCGCCATCGTTCTCGAGGATGCAAGCGGCTGCCTGACCGCGGCGGTGATCCTCGGCGGCTTCGGCTCGGTCACGCCGGAGGATATCGAGCTGGAACGCGCGGCCTGAGCCGCGCCGTCAGCCCTCCGAAGACCCCAAACGCCCCTTCCGACCGCCGCGCCGCTTCTTGAGATGGCCGCGGCGGTTCGGCAATTCCGCCATGATCCGGCTGCGGTCCTCGGCGGCAAGCTGCGACCAGGTGGCGATCTCGTCCAGCGTGCGCAGGCATCCGGCACAGACCTGTGCGCGGGGATGCACGACACAGATGTTCACGCAGGGCGACTCGATCTCGTCGCGCTTCCAGACCTCGTCCCGCACCGCACTCCCCTTCTTCATGTCGCGCCCAGGTGCCGGATCCGGTCCAGCGCCCCTTGCAGGATATACGAGGCCGCCACGTGGTCGATGACCTCGGCGCGACGCTTTCGCGACGTATCCGCCTCAAGCAGCGCGCGTTCCGCCGCCACGGTGGACAGCCGTTCGTCCCAGAACCCGATCGGCCCGTCCCAGAGCCGCGAGAAATTGCGCGCGAAGGCCCGCGTCGACTGGCACCGCGGCCCTTCCGAGCCGTCCATGTTGCGCGGCAGCCCGAGGATCAGCCCGCCGATGGCGCGCTTGTCGAGGATCTCCTGCAGCCGCGCCGCATCCAGTCCGAACTTCCTGCGCCGGATCGTCTCGAGCGGCGTCGCGACCGAGCGCAGCCCGTCCGAGACCGCCACGCCAATGGTCTTGTCGCCCAGGTCAAGCCCGGCCAAAGCCCGCATCGGCGGCAGCGCCGCGGCGAAATCCTCGATGGCATCACAGATCATGCCCCCCTCTAGCCTCTGCGCCGGGCCGTGAAAATCCCCGAGATTTCGCAAATGCCGCAATTTGCGGGGGTTGTGGCGGTTTTGATCCTTGTCCAAACTGCCCCGGATGCCACCAAGGCCCACAGGAACCAGACCGGGATTCGAGCCGATGAAACGTTATTCCGCCTTTGCCGTCGCCCGCGAAGCCGCCCGCTACCACCTGGGGTGGGAGCGCGCCTGGGCCGCGCCCGAGCCCAAGGCGCAGTATGACGTGGTGATCGTCGGCGCCGGCGGGCACGGGCTGGCCACCGCCTATTACCTCGGCAAGAACTTCGGCATCACCAATGTCGCGGTGATCGAGAAGGGCTGGCTGGGCGGCGGCAATACCGGGCGCAATACCACGATCATCCGCTCGAACTACCTCCAGGACGCCTCCGCCGCGATCTACGAGAAATCCCGCGGGCTCTACGAGACCCTGAGCCAGGATCTGAACTACAACGTGATGTTCAGCCCCCGCGGCGTGATGATGCTGGCCCAGACCCAGCACGAGATCCGCGGCTACCAGCGCACCGCCCAGGCCAATGCCCTGCAAGGCGTGACGACCGAGTGGATCGCGCCCGCCCGGGTCAAGGAGCTGCTGCCGATCATCAATCTCGACGGCCCGCGCTACCCGGTGCTGGGCGCGCTCTGGCAGGCCCGCGGCGGCACCGCGCGTCACGACGCGGTGGCCTGGGGCTATGCGCGGGCCTGCTCGGCCATGGGCATGGACATCCTGCAGAAATGCGAGGTCACCGGCATCCGCCAGCAGGGCGGCCAGGTCACCGGGGTCGAGACCACGAGGGGCGAGATCGGCTGTACCAGGCTGGGGATCGTCGTCGCCGGGCACTCCGGCGTGCTGGCCGAGATGGCGGGCTTCCGGCTGCCGGTCGAGAGCGTCGCGCTGCAGGCGCTGGTGTCGGAGCCGATCAAGCCCTGCATGGACGTGGTGGTCATGGCCAATACCGTGCACGGCTACATGAGCCAGTCCGACAAGGGCGAGATGGTGATCGGCGGCGGCGCCGACGGCTTCAACAACTACACCCAGCGGGGCAGCTTCCACCACATCGAGGAGACGGTGAGGGCCCTGGTCGAGACCTTCCCGATGATCTCGCGGCTGAAGATGCTGCGGCAATGGGGCGGCATCGTCGACATGACGGGCGACCGCTCGCCGATCCTGTCGAAGACGCCGCTCGCGGGCTGTTTCATCAACTGCGGCTGGGGCACCGGCGGCTTCAAGGCGATCCCCGGCTCGGGCTGGGGCTTTGCCGAACTGATGGCCAAGGGGCATTCCCCGCTGACCGAGGCCTTCACGCTGGACCGCTTCCGCGAGGGGCGGTTCATCGACGAGAGCGTGGCGGCGGGGGTGGCGCATTGATGCAGGCTGATTCCCTCGGGCGGGCCTTCGAGTTGGTATTCGAGGCGCACGCAGGCCAGGTCGACAAGGCGGGCCAACCCTACATCACACACCTGGTACGGGTGGCAAATCGCCTGTCGTCGCAAGATGAACAGATCGTGGCCCTCTTGCATGATGTTCTCGAAGACACCGAGACGACGCAGGAATCGCTTCATCTTCTGTTTTCCGCGAAGACCGTGGAGGCAGTGGTAGCGCTGACGAAGGCCGACGGCGAAGCCTATGACGATTACCTCAGGCGGGTGGCGGCCAACCCCTTGGCTCTGGCGGTCAAACAGGCCGACATGGCCGACAATTCCGATCCGGTACGTCTCGCCAGCCTCGATGCCGAGGCGCAGGCGCGGCTTGAAGCCAAATATGCGCAGGCTCGGGACCGACTGTTGGAACTCGCGGAGACACGTTCATGCTGACCCTTCACTGCCCCTGCTGCGGCATCCAGGCCGACGAAACCGAACTTGCCCCCGGCGGCCAGGCCCATCTCACCCGCCACGGCCCGGGATCCTCCGACGAGGACTTCCACGACTACCTCTTCACCCGGGCAAACCCCCGCGGCGTGCATTTCGAGCGCTGGCGCCATGCGGCGGGCTGCGGCAAATGGTTCCACGCCGCCCGCGACACCCAGACGCTGGAGGTCTTCGGCACCTACGCCGCCCAGACCCTCGCGCCGCCGCAGCACATCCGCGACGCCATCACCGAAAGACGCCCCGACTGGACATGGCATGCATCCGGGCGCGCAACCGAATGATCTTCATCTTGCCCAAAAAACTCCCGCCGGAGGCTCCCGCACCCTCCACCCGCGAAAGGGTCTGACACATGAGCACACGCCTTGCCCCGAATACCCCCGGTGTCGGCCGCCTGATCGACCGCTCGAAACAGCAGAACTTCACCTTCAACGGCAAGCGCCTGACCGGCCATGCCGGCGATACGCTGGCCTCGGCGCTGCTGGCCAACGACCAGGTGCTGGTCGGCCGCTCGTTCAAGTACCACCGCCCGCGCGGCGTGGTGGCGAGCGGGGCGGAAGAGCCCAATGCGCTGGTCGGCCTCGGCACCGGCAACCGCTTCGAGCCCAACCAGCGCGCCACCACCACCGAGCTCTACGACGGGCTCACCGCCCGGAGCCAGAACCACTGGCCCAGCCTCGACTTCGACATCGGCGCGGTGAATTCGGCCTTCGCCAATTTCCTGCCGGCGGGCTTCTACTACAAGACCTTCATGGCGCCGCGGCCCTTCTGGAAACACGTCTACGAGCCCTTCATCCGCCGCTCCGCCGGGCTCGGCAAGGCGCCGGACCCGGACGCCCGCGACCCCGACAGCTACGAGCATTTCCACGCCCACGTCGACGTGCTGGTGATCGGCGGCGGCATCGCCGGGCTGGAAGCGGCACGGCGCGCGGGCGAGGCCGGCGCGCGGGTGCTGCTGGTCGAGCAGAGCGCCCATTGGGGCGGGCGCGCCCCGGTGGATGGCGGTGAAGTGGAGGGCCATTCGACCGAAGCCCATGTCTCGCAGCTTCTCGCAGCCCTCGAGGCGATGGAGAACGTCACCCTCCGCGCCCGCTGCATGGGGGCAGGGGTCTATGACCACGGCTACGTGCTGGCCTACGAGCGGCTGACCGACCATGCGCCGGCGCTGAAAGGCCCGCGCCACCGGCTCTGGCGCATCCGCGCGGGCCAGGTGATCACCGCCACCGGCGCCATCGAACGGCCCCTGAGCTTTTCCGGCAACGATGTGCCCGGCGTCATGCTGGCCTCGGCCGTGCGCGACTACGTGGTCAACTGGGCGGTCAGCCCCGGCGACCGCACGGTGATCGTGACCAATAACGACGACGCCTACCGCACCGCGCTGGTGCTGCGCCGCGCCGGTCTCGCGGTGCCCGCCATCATCGACGCCCGGGTGCTGCCCGCGGATTCGCCGCTGATGGCCGAGGTCCGCGCCGCCGGCATCCGCATCCTGCAGGGCCATGCGGTCGATCACGTCATGGGCGGCAAGCGGGTGCGCGGCGTCGCCATCTGTTCGCACGCCGGCGAAGGCGGCGCGGTGATCGAGGAGATCCCCTGCGAGGCCGTGGCCATGTCCGGCGGCTGGTCGCCGGTGGTGCACCTGTGGTCGCATTGCGGCGGCAAGCTCACCTGGGACGAGACCCGCGCCATGTTCCGCCCCGACCCCGACCGCGCGCCCACCGGCGACAAAGGCCAGCCCTTCGTGGTGGCCGCGGGCGCCGCCAATGGCGCGCTGACCCTGGGCGAGGTGCTGGAGGATGCGGTCGCGGCGGCCGAACGCGCCACCGCCCGGCCGAGGACAAGCGACGCGCCGCAGGCCGTCGCGCAGGAGGAGGCGCCGCTCGCCCCGGTCTGGATGATGCCCCAGGGCGCCTCGATCCACCACCGCGCCAAGGCCTGGCTGGACTATCAGAACGACGTCAAGGTCTCCGACGTGCAACTGGCCGCCCGCGAAGGCTTCACCTCGGTCGAACACGCCAAGCGCTATACCACGCTGGGCATGGCCACCGACCAGGGCAAGCTCAGCAATATCAACGGCCTGGCCATCCTCTCGGGCGCGCTGGGCAACGGGATCCCCGAGGTCGGCACCACCACCTTCCGCCCGCCCTATACGCCGATCTCCATGGGCGCCATCGCGGGTGCGGCGGTCGGCGACACCTTCCAGCCGATCCGCCGCACCCCGATCCACGACTGGCTCGAGGAGAACGGCGCCGAATGGGAACCGGTCGGCCAATGGCGCCGCCCCTATACCATCAAGCGCCCGGGCGAGACCACCGAGGAGGCGGTGCAGCGCGAGGTGACAAACACCCGTGAGAACCTCGGGCTTCTGGATGCCTCGACCCTGGGCAAGCTGATCGTCAAGGGCCCGGATGCGGGCCGGTTCCTCGACATGATGTATACCAACATGATGTCCAACCTGAAGCCGGGCCGGTGCCGCTACGGTCTCATGTGCAACGAGAACGGTTTCCTGATGGATGACGGCGTGGTGGCGCGGATCGACGAGGACACCTTCCTCTGCCACACCACCTCGGGCGGCGCCGATCACATCCACCAGCACATGGAAGACTGGCTGCAATGCGAATGGTGGGACTGGCAGGTCTATGTCGCCAATGTCACCGAGCAATACGGCCAGATCGCCGTGGTCGGCCCCAATGCCCGAAAGGTGCTCGAGGCGATCGGCGGCATCGATGTCGGCAAGGAGGCGCTGCCCTTCATGGGCTGGGTCGAGGGCGAATTGGGCGGCATCCCGGTGCGCATCTACCGCATCTCCTTCTCGGGTGAGCTCAGCTTCGAGATCGCGGTCAAGGCCGGGCTGGCGCGGCACCTGTGGGACCTGCTGCTGACCGTGGGCAAGCAGTTCGGCGTCATGCCCTATGGCACCGAAGCGCTGCACATCATGCGCGCCGAGAAGGGCTTCATCATGATCGGCGACGAGACCGATGGCACGGTGATCCCCCAGGACCTCGGGCTGAATTGGGCGATCTCGAAGAAGAAGGAGGACTTCCTCGGCAAGCGCGCGCAACAGCGTCTCGACATGGCGCGTGCGGATCGCTGGAAGCTGGTCGGTCTGGAGACGGTGGACGGCTCGGTCCTGCCCGATGGCGCCTATGCGCTGGGCGAGGGCGAGAATGCCAATGGCCAGCGCAACGTGATCGGGCGGGTGACCTCGAGCTATCATTCCCCGACCCTGGGCCATGGCATCGCCATGGGGCTGGTTCTGGGCGGGCCCGACCGGATGGGCGAGGTGATTTCCTTTGCCAAGGGCGACGGCACGACCACGATCGAGGCGAAGATCACCGATCCGGTATTCTACGACAAGGCGGGGGAGAAACAGGATGTCTGAGGGGTTGGCACATGTGGTGAGCCCGCTGAACGGCGCGCGCTTCGACGGCTTGATCTCGGTGCGCGAGATGGCGCCGCAGGGGATGATCACCCTGCGCGGCGACCTTGCCGCCCCGGCGATCAAGAACGCCGCCACCGGCGTCGGCGGGCACGACATGCCGGGCCAGCGCCAGGCCAGCGGCGACGCCGACCGCGCGATCCTGTGGATGTCGCCGGACGAGCTCTTGCTGCTGCTGCCCTACGCGGAGGTGCCCGGCGCCGTGGCCAGCATCGGCAAGCTGCTGGAGGGCAGCCATGCGCTGGTGGCCGATGTCTCGGACGCGCGGACCGGGTTCGAGTTGCGCGGCGAGGGGCTGCGCGAGGTGCTGGCCAAGCTGGCACCCGCCGATCTCTCGCCCGGCGCGCTGCCGGTGGGCGAAGTGCGCCGCACCCGGCTGGGCCAGGTGCCCGCCGCCTTCTGGCTGAAGAGCGAGGCCTCGGCGCAGGTGATCTGCTTTCGCTCGGTGGCGCGCTATGTCTTCGACCAGTTCCGCCGCGCGGCACAGCCGGGATCGACGGTCGGGTTCTTCTGATCCGCGGGCCCGGGCAGCGGCGCGCCACCCCGGCGGCGGGATAATGTGCAGGAAAGGCACAGATTTAAGGAACCTTGTGGCGCAGGCAGGGGTTGACCTCCTGACCGCGCGGGCTCACTTATAGCGAGAACGTGAACAAAAAAGGGGGTGTACCCATGGCTTTCGAACTTCCCGATCTTCCCTATGCGCACGATGCTCTGGCCGGTCTCGGCATGAGCCGCGAGACGCTGGAATACCACCACGACATCCACCACAAGGCCTACGTCGACAACGGCAACAAGTTGATCTCCGGCACCGAGTGGGAGGGCAAATCCGTCGAGGACATCGTCAAGGGCACCTACGACGCCAATGCCGTGGCGCAGTCGGGCATCTTCAACAATGCCTCGCAGCACTGGAACCACGCCCAGTTCTGGGAAATGATGGGGCCGGGCGGCAATGACATGCCGGGCGAGCTCGAGTCGCGCATCAAGGACGCCTTCGGCTCGGTCGACGAGTTCAAGAAGCAGTTCTCGGCCGCGGGCGCGGGCCAGTTCGGCTCGGGCTGGGCCTGGCTGGTCGTCGACGGCGACGGCACGCTCAAGGTCACCAAGACCGAGAACGGCGTGAACCCGCTGTGCTTCGGCCAGACCGCCCTGCTGGGCTGCGACGTGTGGGAGCATTCCTACTACATCGACTTCCGCAACAAGCGCCCGGCCTATCTCGACAACTTCCTGGGCAACCTCGTGAACTGGGAAAACGTGGCCGAGCGTCTGGCCAACGCCTGACCCCGGCCCGCGTGACAGGGAAGGGCCCGCCATTCGTGGCGGGCCTTTTGCGTCTTGCGTCCCCGGGGGGGAAAGTGGCACAACCCCGGGATGATCGTGCCGCCTGTTGCCTTCCCATCGCGGGTGGCGTCCAGCCTTGACCTGTCACCCCAGCCTTGACCTTGCAAGAAAGAGTGCCGGACCAACATGACCTCGGCCCATCTCGAATTAGCCCAGGATTTCCTGAGACGCGTCTGGGAAGAGGGCGATTCTGCGGCCATCTACGAGATGTTCACCGGCGAAACCTCGGTCCACGGGCTCGAAGAGATGCACCAGGTCGGGCCGGAGGCGTTCCATTCCTTCCACCGCATGATGACCGCGCAGTTCCGCGACATCCGCCACGAGGTCCTGCAGGCGCTGGAACAGGGCGCCTGGGTGGCGCTACTGTGCGACATCACCGCGGTCTACCGCGAGACCGGCACGCCGGTGGCGACCCGCACCCAGATCATGATGCGCATCCAGCAGGGGCGGATCGTCGAGGCCCACAACCAGATCGACCTGATCCCGATCTTCGAGGCGATCGGCCGCTTGCCGCCGCGCACCGTCGACCTGTGCCTGCTGGGCGGCAGGATGGAGCTCAGGCGGCCCGCCTGAGCAAGCGGTTCAGGCGGCCTTTTCCAGCACCAGGAAGGTCATCATGCCCAGCGGCGGCAGGCTCTTGCGGTCGGTGATCTTCAGGTTGTCCTGTTTCAGCACCGCGCCGACGTCGAAATCCGAATGCCAGCCCAGCACGTCCGAAAACGGCGCCGAGACCCGCGCCAGGAAGGCCAGAAGCCCGCGTTCGTGGCGGAAATGGTTGGTGATCACCACCTGGCCGCCGGGTTTGAGCACGCGGGCGATCTCGGCCATGACCTGCTCGGGCTCGGGCACCACCGACAGGACGTGCATCGCCGCCACCGTGTCGAAGGCGGCATCGGGAAAGTCCAGGGCGCGGGCATCCATCCGGCGCAGCCCGGCGATATTGCGCAGCCCCATCTCCTGCACCCGGTCCTCGGCCTTGGCCAGCATGTCGGCGCTGAAATCGATGCCGGTCACCTGCACCTCGCCGCGGTAGAGCGGCAGCGCCAGCCCGGTGCCGACGCCGACCTCGAGGATCTGGCCGCCGCGGTCGTTGATATAGGCCACCGCCCGGCGGCGCCCGGCATTGGTCAGCACGCCAAAGGTCCGGTCATAGATCGGCGCCCAGCGGGCATAAGAGCTTTCGACGGATTTCAGTTCCAAAACTTGTGTCCTCAGAGATCTTGTTTCGGTCGGTTGCGGGGCAGAAGCCCCCACAGGACAAGCGCGACATAGGCCAGGCAGGCCAGGATCAATGTCGCCCAAGCATAGGTCAGCACCGCGACACCGGCCAGGGCAAAGGCCAGCAGGATGTAGCGCACGTTCTCGCGCGAGACCTTGAGCGCCTTGAACGACCGCGTGGGAATGGTGCTGATCAGCAAAAGGCCGATGCCGGCCATATAGACGCAGAGCAGCACGTCGGGCAGCAGCTTCATGTCGTTGAAGGCAAACGAGACATAGAGCGGCAGCATCACCAGCAGCCCCCCCGCGGGCGCGGGCACGCCGGTGAAGTAATCCGACCGGTGCGCCGGCATTTCCTCGTCGGATTTGGCGGTCACGTTGAACCGCGCCAGCCGCATCACCGCGCAGACCGCGAAGACCAGCACCGCCATCCAGCCAAGCCCCCCGGTGTCCTGCAACGCCCAGACATAGAGCACCAGCGGCGGCGCGATGCCGAAGTTGAGGAAATCGGCCAGCGAATCCAGCTCGGCGCCCATCTTGCTGTCGCTGCCGAAAAACCGCGCCAGCCGCCCGTCCATGCCGTCCAGCACGGTGGCCAGCACGATCAGCTGCACCGCCAGCTCGTAATTGCCCTGGAAGGTAAAGCGGATCGCGGTCAGCCCGGCGCAGACCGCCGCGATGGTGACAAAGTTGGGCAGAAGCTGGATCAGCGCGTATTCCCGGCGCATTCTGCGGCGTTTCGGCTCCATCAGCCACCTGCCTTCAGGTCGGCCAGCACGGTTTCCCCGGCCACCATGGTCTGGCCGATCCGCACCAGCGGCTCGACCCCCTCGGGCAGGTAGACATCCAGCCGCGAGCCGAAGCGGATCAGCCCGAAGCGCTCGCCGGTCTGCAACTCGGCGCCCGGCTCGATGAAACAGACGATGCGCCGCGCCACCAGCCCGGCGATCTGCACCACCGCGATCTCGCGCCCGTCGTCCATGCGGATGCGCAGCGAATTGCGCTCGTTGTCGGCGCTGGCCTTGTCGAGCGAGGCATTGAGGAACTTGCCGGGGCGATAGGCGATCTGGGTGACCTCGCCGGTCACCGGCGTGCGGTTCACATGGCAGTTGAAGACCGACATGAAGACGCTGACCCGGGTCAGCGCGGTCTCGCCCATGCCAAGCTCTTCCGGCGGCACCGCGGGCTCGATCAGCGAGACCATGCCATCGGCGGGCGAGACCAGCACGCCGTCGCGGGTGGGCGGCACGCGCACCGGATCGCGAAAGAAGTAATAGCACCAGACCGTCAGCCCGACGCCGATCCAGCCCAGGTATTCGTTCAGCAGGAACAGCCCCAGCGTGATCGCGGCAAAGATCGCCACGAACTTGACGCCCTCGCGGTGCATCGGTTTGAGGAACGTGCCAAGCATGGTCATCGCAGAAATCTCCTGTCGCGTGGGGAACACTCATAGGTGTTGCAGCCGCGAAGAGAAAGGGGCAGGTGTCGCAACCGCCCCCCGTTGCGCCGGTTTTGTCGCCCGGGCCCGAGACCTGCGCCGCCCGGTCTCAGCCCAGCGCCCCGCGCAGCGCCGCCATGGCGCCCTCGACGCTGTCGGCCACCGCCCAGAAGTCGCGCAGGCTGGCTTCGGCAAAGCCCTGGTCGATCACATGGTCGAGCAGCACCAGAAGCGGATCCCAGTAGCCCGCGACATTGAGCAGGATCACCGGCTTGGCGTGCAGGCCAAGCTGGGCCCAGGTCAGCACCTCGAAGAACTCGTCCAGCGATCCGGCGCCGCCGGGCAGCAGCACCACCGCATCGGCATTCACCAGCATGATCTTCTTGCGCTCGTGCATGGTCTCGGTGACGACAAAGGTCGACAGGTCGCGCTTGCCGACCTCGACATCCAGCAGGTGCTTGGGGATCACGCCGAAGGTCTGGCCGCCGCGCTCCATCGCGGCCCGTGCCACGCGCCCCATCAGCCCGATATCGCCCGCGCCGTAGATCAGCCGCCAGTCCTCGGCGGCCAGCGCCCGGCCCAGGCCTTCGGCGGCCGCCGCAAAGGCCGGGTCGGCGCCGTCGCGCGATCCGCAGTATACACAGACTGAGATGTCGGCCATTGTCACTCGCTCCTGGCTCCGCAAGGTCCTATTCTGGCGCCATGTTGCCCGTGCCGAAAGCGAAGTCAACGCGCGCCCGCCGCCCCGGTGGCGGCTCTGCGCGCCAGGCCGCGGGAGGCGGGCGAAAATGTCGCCGGAAATCCACATTTTGAGTCTCAAGACCTTCAAAGATACCATATTTTTTGTTTTTCCGAGGCAGGAGCGCAAATTTTCGTGCAAATCTGTCGCGAAAGACGTGCAGCGCGTTCCTTGCAAGGTCGGGATGCGTCAAGGGGATGGACGATGACGAAATGGAGCGGAGTTCTGGGGGGAGGGGCCGTCGGCGCCGCCGTGGTGGTGGCGGGCTACGTCGGCCTGACGGCAAGCGGCGTGCTGCCCCGCGACCCGCAGACCCCGCCCGATCCCGCAGACCGGACAGAGGCCCCGGTCGCCCGCGAGACGCCCGAAGCGGAAGCGGTGGGGCCGGTTGAGGCGGGTGGCGAAACGGTGCCGGACGCGGAAGTGGGTGTCGAAGACGCACCCGAGCAGGAGGCACCTGCGGAAGAAGTCCGTGAACCGGACGTGGTTGTCGAAGATATCTCTGAACCGGAGACGGTTGTCGAAGCGCCCCCTGAACCGGCGGTTCCTTCGGAGGACGCCGTTGAGGTCGCACCCGGGCCGCCTGTGAATGAGGCTGCCGAAGCGACACCTGTGCCGGAGCCGCCTGTCGAAGACACCACCGAGACGGCACCCGAACCCGAGCCGCCAGTTGATGCCACTGCTGAGACAACACCTGCCGCCGAGCCTGCCGTGCAAGAGACCGCCGAGACCCTGCCGGAACCCGAGGCGCCGGTGAAAGAGGCGCACGAAGTCCCAGCCGACCCCGAAACCCCGGCAGAAGCGCCCGTCGACGCGCCGCCCGCGCCAGAGACCGCCGTGGCCGAGCCCTCCCCCGAACCGCCAGCCCCGGAGCGTGCCGATCCCGCGGCAACGCCGCCCCAGCCGCCCGAAACCGCCGCGGTGGCGGCAGACGCCGAAGAGCCCCAGCCCGAGCGCGAAACGGGCAGCACAGCGGTCGCGCCGGCGCCACCGGACACCGGGACCGCGCAGGCCGAAGCCGCGCCACCCGCGCCGCCGACCTTCGATCTGATCCGCGTGGAGCAGGACGGCGCGGCGCTGGTCGCGGGCAAGGGCGCGCCGCGGGCCGAGGTCACGGTCTTTCTCGACGGCACCGCCATCGCCGAGACCCGCGCCGGAGCCGATGGCAAGTTCGCCAGCCTGATGGACCTCGCCCCCAGCCCGCAGCCGCGGCTGATGACCCTGGCGATGACGGTCGAAGGCGCGCGGATCTTCGCGGAAACCGAGGTCATCGTCGCCCCCTTCGGCCCGAAACCCGCGCCGCTGGCGGAAACCGAACCCGCCGCGCCGCCCGAAGACACCGCGATTGCCGATGCCGGGGCCATACCGGACCCCGAAGAGACAGCGGCACCGCCGGAGGCCGAAACCCCGCCCCCCGAGGCGCAAGACCAGGCCAGCGGGGAAACCGACGCGGGTCAGGACAAGGCGTCGGACATCGCGCAGGCTGAAACACCCGCCGCAGATCCCGTCGCCTCGGAAAGCGCCGCGACGGATGTCACCGCCGCCCCCGCGGACACCGGCGACGAGACACCGGCGCCGGTTGTCACCACCACAATCGTCCCACCCGCGCAGGCGCCGTCCGAAGACCCCGCGCCCGCCCTGGCCACGCCCTCCGGCATCGCCGAACGCACCGCACCGCCCGACCCGCTGCCCGAAGCGGAAACCGCGCCGCGGCTTCTGGCCTCGGATGAGGAGGGCGTCCGGGTGCTGCCCGGGCCGGTGGTGCTCGACCGGGTGGCGATCGACACGATCAGCTATGACGACGCCGGCGATGTGGCGCTGGCGGGCCGCGGCGCGGGCGCGCAGGGCGGCGGCTTCGTCCGGGTCTACCTCGACAATTCGCCGATCACCACCTCGCGGATCCGCCCTGACGGGTCCTGGCGGGTGACCTTGCCCGAGGTCGACAAGGGCGTCTACGTGCTGCGCGTCGACGAGGTGGACGAGGACGGCGCGGTCAAGTCCCGCGCCGAAACCCCGTTCCAGCGCGAAGACCGCGAGACGCTGGAGCGGGCCGCGGAAGGGACCGGCGGCGGGCCGGCGAAAATCCTCACCGTGCAGCCCGGCAATACCCTGTGGCAGATCGCCCGCGACCGCTATGGCGAGGGCATCCTCTACGTCCGGGTCTTCGAGGCCAACCGCAACCAGATCCGCGACCCCGACCTGATCTACCCCGGCCAGGTCTTCGACCTGCCCGAAGACCAGCCGCCCGCCGAATAGCCGCTAGGGCTTTTGCATCCGGCCGCGCCGGGCATGGGCCACCAGCCGCCGCGCCACCTCGGGTGGCAGCGGCGTCGAGGGCGGGGTCATCAGCAGCCGGCCAAACAGCGCGCGGTAAGGCTCTTGCGCCATCAGCGCGTGAAACCGCGCCTGCCGCCAGGCCACCGCTTCGTCATGCAGCCGGGAAAGCTCCGGGTCGGCGGCCAGCCGCGCGCGCTCGGCCTCCACCGCATCGGCCAGCGCCAGCACGCTGCGGTCTTCATCGGTGTTGAAGTTCCGCTCGACCCAATAGTCGAGCCCAAGCTCATGTTCGGAATGCACCGCACGGCCGCGCGCGGCCTTGAGCACGTAGCTCTCCATCGCCCCCAGCGCATAGTGGTTGAGCTGCGCCAGCCGGTAGTTCGGCTGGCCGAAACCGGAAAACACCCGCCGGTCGTGGAACTGGGTATCCAGCGCGCGGCCCTCGCAATCGAACCAGGCCACCTTGTCCCGCTGCTCGGGCTTCAGCCCGCGGGGGCGGTGCACCCCCAGCTGCCGATAGCTGCCATCGTTGCGATAGAGCGTCTTGAACATCGCCGCGCGCCAGGGCCAGTGCATCACCGCCGGCGCGGCGCGGCAAAACACCCGCGTCACCGGCGCGTCGCGGTAGCCGACCTCGCCGCCATTGCCGAACAACCGCCAGGTCAGGGTGATCGCCGTGGCCTCGGGCAGGGCGGCGACAAGGTCTTCAAGCCGATGATCGCCGGCGTGAATATTGACATATTCGTCGATATCCAGCGTCATCAGCCACGCGGCCTGGCGCACCGCTTTCAGCTTGCCCGCCAGTTTCAGCGCAGAGAACTGGATGCCGCCCTTGTCGTAGGGCCCGTCGTTGCGCAGATGGGTCACGCCGCCCAATTCGGCCAGCCGGTCGGCCATGGCATCGGTGCCGTCGGTGCAATCGTTGGTGCAGATGACGACGTGGTCGAAGCCCACCGCCCGATGGTGCGCCAGCCAGTCCAGCAGGAACGCCGCCTCGTCGCGCAGGCACAGAACGGCGGTGGCCCGCATCAGCTTTCCATGTCCAGCGCCAGCGCATAGGCCGCGCGCTCGGTCCCGGTCAGTTGCAGGGCAATCGCCTGTTCGTAGAGCTCGCGAAACTCGGGCATCGCCTGCAATTCGCGGGCCTTGGCCCGGTGCCACTCGAGCGCCTTTCCGTGCCAGTCGCGCAGCACCGGATCGGCGAGCAAACGCTCGTATTCGGCGCGCACCCGGGGGATGTTGCGCTTGATGGTGATGTCGCGCGTGTCGTTCCAGTCCATGCGGATCCAGTAGTTCAGCCCGATCGTCCGGTCGACATGCAGCGCGCGGCCGCGTTGGCGCTTGATCAGGAAGCTTTCCGCCGAGCGCAGGGCGTAATGGTTGAGTTGCAGCAGGTCATAGCCGATCGAGGCCTGCGAATTGCGCCAGCCGTTCTTCTTGACCGCGTCGCCCATCGGCTGGCCCGAGCCGTTGACCCAGTGCACCCGGTCGGCCATCTCCGGCGCCAGCTTGTTGGGCCGGTGGCACGAGAGCTTCGCATAGGCGCCGATATTGCGCACCATGGTCTTGAAGCCCCAGGCGGTATGCGGCTTGGGGCAGAATTTCGGCGCGCAGGCGTCGAATTGCGCGATCACGAAGCGGTCTTCCAGCCGCGTCACCCCGTTGTGGCCGAACATCCGCCAGGTCATGGCGACATTGGTGGCCTCGGGCACGCGGCCCAGGAAATCGGGCAGCGTGCCATTGCCGCAGCGCACGTTCATGAACTCGTCGACGTCGATGTGGATGATCCACTCGGCCTGTTGCAGCACCGGCTCATCCAGCGACTGGTTCAGCGCGTGCTGCTGCGGGCTCTTGCCTTTCCAGCCCTCGTTGCTGCGGTGGTGCAGATGGCCAAGCGCCTGAAGACGCTGGAGGATCTCGTCGGTGCCATCCTCGCAGCCATTGGTATAGATCAGGAAATTGTCGACCCCGATGGCGCGGTGATAGGCGACCCATTCAAGGATATAGGGTGCTTCGTTCTTCATGCAGCCGACGATGACATTGCCGGTCGAGCCCGGGGGCAGCACCCGCGGCGGCATCGGCACATAGGCGGCGGCAAGCTCTTCCTCGTTGACCCGGCCCAGCCGGTTGTGCGGCGCAAAGGGCCCGTCCTTGAGTTGCGCGAACTTCTGGATCGCAAGCTGCGGCATCACCCGGGCGGCCTCATGCGATAGGCCGGTCACATCCGCGGGTGCTGCCTGCTCTGCCGCGCGCACCTCGCGCGTGGCACGGTCGATCCGGGGCAGGGCGGCCAGAAGGTATTGCGAGGCGCGAAAGCCCTGGCGCGTCGGCGCCTCCTGCCAGTCCGGGCGGGGCGCATCGGCGGTCAGCACCAGTGCGAGGTCGGGAAATTCCTCGGCCAGCGCCGCCAGGTCGTCGGAAAAGCGCGCGGCAATCGGCGCCAGCGCGCCGGGCGCGATCGGCGCGCCGGTGATCCGCAAGTCGCCCACCAGCCGTTTCCACAACTGGCGCGGCACCTCATGCTCGCCCCGGGCCAGCAGCCGGGTCAGCAGGTCGTTGAACTGCCGCCCCCGCGCCAGCCATTCGCCCGAGGGCGCGCGGGGCAGGCGCGCAGGCTCATGCCGGCCGATCTGCTCGGCCAGGCCGAACAGGGTGCGGAGGATCCCGGTCACATCCTCGCGCGCCAGCGCCGGTCGGTCGAGCGGGTGAAACCGGAAGCTCCCGGCGCCGAAAACCTCCTCCCAAAGCGCGCGCCAGCGCCGGAAATCCAGCCAGGCGGGCGCCATCTGCACCTCGGGGAAAATACCCCGCGCGCCGGCGCTTTCGGGCCGCGTGTCCAGCGCCGCCGCCCACCAGTCATCGCGCGCGGCGAGCCGCAATTCCATCTCCAGCGGGCGCGTCCGGCCCTCGAGCACCTGCGCGCCATAGCTTTCGACCAGCAGCCGCGCCGGGCATTCGACCTGGGCAATCACCTCGATCCGCTCCGAAATGGGGCGCAGCATGGCGTGCAGCCGTTCCAGTTCCGAGCGCGTGACCAGCCCCGAACCCAGCTGATGCGCCGAGAGGATCAGGTGATCGGCGCTCTGGGTCTCGACCTCCTTGTGCAGCGCCGCCGTGACCTCCTGGCGCAGCGCGTCCTGCCGGGCGGCATCGGCAAAGCCGCGCCCGTGGCGCAGCGCATCCACCGCTTCCGGGTCGCTGGCGGCCATGAACAGCCGGGTGTGGTTCTTCGCCCCGGGCGAGCGGGCAAAGAGCACGCCCTGGCGCAGCATCGCCGCGCGCTTGGCATGCAGCACCTCCTGCAGCCGCGTGGTGGCCCAGGTGTCCGGTCCGATATGCAGGCTGATCCTCATTGCGTCACGCCTTCGCAGCCGGGGTCTTTCACCGGGTTCACATTGCTCTGTCCCCACCAGGGCAGGGGCCGGCCGAGGAATGCCCCGATCCGCTCGGGCGCCTCGGGGTCGGTGACATCGTATTGCAGAAAGTCCGGCGCGCCGTCAAAGAATCGCGCCAGCGCGTGGTAATGCCCGGCGATCCAGGTCACGCGCTCGCGCGTCGTCACCCCGTAGCCCGCCGGAAGCCCGGGAATATCCGCCGCCGGAAGCCGCTCGGTCCCGAGGTTGGACCAGCGCAACATGCTGTCCGACATCGCCTCGGGCGCGCGCCAGGAGGCCAGGAAGCGGATGCCGGGATGGCAGCCACGGATCGCCGCGATCAGCCCGAAATCGAACTGCGGCCAGATCGAGCGCGGCGGGCGCAGGGCATTGATCTCGGCAAAACCGTCGAAATCCTCCAGCCCGTCCAGCGGATCGCCGCGCAGGAAATAGCCGTCGTACATCATTTCGCCGACGAAGCGCCCGTGCAACTCGGCCCGGTCGGTCTGCATCGGGCGGATCCGGTGGTCGGCCACGTGCAGCCCGGCCTTGCGCAGCGCCCGCGCCAGCGTGGTGGTGCCCGATTTCGGCAGCCCGAGGTTGACGACGCGCAGCCGGCTCATGGCATCTCCAGCACCGGGGTTGCGCCCAGTTGGCCCAGCAGCGCGCCTTCGCCCGGCGGCAAGGGCGCCGCGGCGCGCAGCTGCGCCTGCATCGCGGCGTAATCCTCCTGCGCCAGCAGCGCGTCGCGGCGCGACCGGTGCAGCCGCACGCAGTCTTCATGCAGCTCGGCAATCCCCGGCAGCGCCTTCAGCGCCGCGATCTGCGCCTCCAGCCGCGGCAGCATCCGCAGGATCGAACGGTCCTCGACCGCGGGATCGTTGCGTTCGCGCCAGTAGGTATCGTCGAAATCGCGGTTCTCGCGGTTGACGTCGCCGCGGTCGTTCTTGACGAGATAGCTGTCGAGCGAGCGCAGCGCATAATGGTTGAGCGTCGCAAAGACCCGCGCGCCCTGGGCGGGAAACTTGCGCAGCCGCCGCTTGTTGGCCGCCAGCAGGAAATTCTCCGGCACCGCGCGCCCCGAGCCATCGGTCCAGCGCGGGCGTTTCCCCTCGGCCAGCCCGGCCCTGAAGAAGGGCCGATGCGCGCCGTAGTATTGCAGCGGAAAATCCCTGCGCACCAGGGTCTTGACCTCGATCGCACTCTGGTCGCACCACAGGTCGGGATTGTGGCTGCGGGTGAACTGGCCGATCACCGGCAGATCGACATAGGTCTCGACCCCGGCATTGGCAAAGAACTGGAAGGTCACCGAGATCGCCTGCGGATCGCCGCAGGCCTCGATCAGCGCCGGGATGGTATTGTCGCCGACATGGATATTGAGAAACTCGTCCACATCCGCCACCCAGAGCCAGTCCGCGTCGCGCACCACCCCTTGCCGCCGCGCGTCCTTCAGCGCCTCCATCTGGTAGTTGCGCCCCTGTGCCGGGTTCGGCAGATGCACCGCCAGCCCGTGATCGGCCAGCCGGTCGAGCAGCCGGTCGGTCCCGTCCGAGCAATCGTTGGAGTAAAACAGGTGATCGCTCACCCCGATCACCCGGTTGAAGGCGATCCATTCCAGAAGGAAGGGCCCCTCGTTCTTGACGCAGGTCACGGCGGTCACGCGCATCGGGTCGCGCGCCCCGCCAGGTCTCGTTTCGGTGCCGTCCAGTGCATTGCTGCCCCCGCAAGCCGCAGGTCCTGCCCGCAGGCTACCGCCTCTTGGTTATCTTTTTGCAAAAGACAAGCATTTTGGCCCCCCGGCGTCAATCGCCGCCCCAGAGCTCCGCGTGCGCCCGGATGCGTTTGTCGCCTTGACCCCACACACCGACCATGTAGCTCTTGGCCGGTGAGGGAGGAACATCATGACGCAGCACCCGACAAGCATCGACGCGGTCCAGGAGCTTCTGGCCAGACAGGATTACGTCTGCGGCCGGGCGCTGGCCACGGTGACCTTCCTGGCCCTGACGCTGGGCAAACCCTTGTTTCTGGAAGGCGAGCCCGGCACCGGCAAGACCGAGATCGCCAAGGCCATCGCCGCCGCCCTCGGCCGCCGGCTGATCCGGCTGCAATGCTACGAGGGGCTGGATGCCAGCTCCGCGGTCTACGAATGGAACTTCCCGGCCCAGATGGTGGCGATCCGCACGGCGGAGGCCGACGGCAGCGCCGACCGCGACATGCTGCAGGCCGAGCTGTTCAGCCCCGACTACCTGATCGAGCGCCCGCTGCTGCAGGCCATGCGCCCGGATGCCAATGGCGCCCCGGTGCTGCTGATCGACGAGCTTGACCGCACCGACGAGCCCTTCGAGGCCTTCCTGCTCGAGGCGCTGTCGGATTTCCAGGTCACCATCCCGGAACTCGGCACCATCAAGGCGCCCGAGCCGCCGATCGTCATCCTCACCTCCAACCGCACCCGCGAGGTCCACGACGCTCTGAAACGCCGCTGCCTCTACCACTGGGTCGACTACCCCGATTTCCCCCGCGAGATGGAGATCCTGCAGGCCCGCGTGCCCCAGGCCGCCGATGCCCTCTCGCGCGAGGTGGTGGCCTTCGTCCAGGCCCTGCGCACCGAGGATCTCTTCAAGCGCCCCGGCGTCGCCGAAACCATCGACTGGGCGAAATGCCTGCTGGCCCTCGACGTGGTGGAGCTCTCGCCGCAGACCATCTCCGACACCCTCGGCGCCATCCTGAAATACCAGGACGACATCGCCCGCCTGCAAGGCTCCGAGGCCAAACGCATCCTCGACGAGGCCCGCGCCTCTCTCGCACCCGCCTGACAGGGGCCCAAACCCAGTCCTTCTCTGGTTCACAAATATCCCGGGGGTCCGGGGGCAGCGCCCCCGAAAATCGCACCATGCCAGACTACGCCCCGCTCGATCTGCCCGATACCCCGCGCCTGAGCGAGAACATCACCCATTTCGCCCGCGCCCTGCGCAAGGCCGGCCTGCCGATCGGCCCGGGCCGGGTGATCGAGGCGATCCGCGCGGTCGAAGCGGTGGGCTTCACCGAGAAACAGGATTTCTACTGGACGCTGCACGCGGTCTTCGTCAACAAGCCCGAACAGCGCAGCACCTTTGCCCAGATCTTCCGCCTCTACTGGCGCGATCCGCGCTACATGGAACACATGATGTCGCTCATGCTGCCCGCGATCCGCGGCGTGCAGGAAGAGCGCTCCGCCAGGCCCGCCGAGAAACGCGCCGCCGAGGCGCTGCTCGACGGCGCCGAGCTTCCCCAGCCCGACAAGGACCCGCAAGGGGCCGAGGAGGGCACCGAGATCGAGGTCGATGCCTCGATGACCATGAGCGCGGAAGAAAAGCTCCGCAGCCTCGATTTCGAGCAGATGAGCACCGAGGAAATGGCCCGCGCCCGGCGGATGCTCGCCCGGCTCTCCCTGCCGGTGCCGCCGATCACGTCGCGCCGCACCCGGTCGAGCCACCTGGGCCACGCCTATGACTTCCGCAAGACCCTGCGCCTGTCCATGCGCCGCGGCGGGCAGTTGCGCGAACTGGCGCTGAAAGAGCGGCGCATCCGCTGGCCCAACCTCGTGGTGCTCTGCGACATTTCCGGCTCGATGAGCACCTATTCCCGCACCGTGCTGCATTTCCTGCACGCGGTGGCCAATGAAAAGGGCGCGGGCTGGGCCAAGGTGCATGCCTTCACCTTCGGCACGCGGCTCACCAATATCACCCGCCACCTCGCCACCCGCGACGTCGATGCAGCACTCGCCGCCGCCGGCGCCCAGGCGCAGGACTGGGAAGGCGGCACAAGGATCGGCGACAGCCTGCATGCCTTCAACCGCGACTGGTCGCGCCGGGTGATGGGGCAGGGGGCGGTGGTGCTCCTGATCACCGACGGGCTCGACCGGGGCGATCCCGACGCTCTGGAACGCGAGATCGAGCGGCTGCACCTGTCCTCGCGCCACCTTCTGTGGATCAACCCGCTCTTGCGCTGGGACGGGTTCGCCGCCAAGGCCACCGGCATCCGCACCATGCTGCCCCATGTCGACACCTTCCGCGCCGGGCACAGCATCGAAAGCCTGGAAGCCCTGGCCGAGGCGATCTCGAAACCCGGCGATCCCGGTGAAAAGACCCGCCTGCTGGCCGCGCTGAGCTGACCGATCTGTCAACAGATCGGTCCCGATCCATTGATGGATCGGCCCCCTCTCACAGCGCCAGCGCGGTGGTCGACTTGATCTCCTCCATCGACAAGAGCGCCGTGACATTATGCACCTTCACCTCGGAGATCAGCGCCTGGTAGAAGGTGTCATAGGCCCGGGCATTGGCCACCCGGACCTTCAAGATATAGTCGATATCGCCTGCCAGTCGATGCGCCTCCTGCACCTCGGGGCGCGATTTCAGCGCTTTGAGAAAGGCCTTCTGCCAGGTCGCATCATGCTCCGAAGTGCGGATCAGCACGAAGAAACAGGCCTCGAACCCCAGCTTCTCGGCATCCAGATGCACGGTCTGCGCGCCGATGATTCCCGCCTCGCGCATCTTGCGGATCCGGTTCCACACCGGGGTCTTGGACGAGCCCACCGCCTTGGCGATCTCGTCCAGTGACCGGCCTGCGTCCTCCTGCAAGGCCTTGAGGATTTTCCGATCCGTCTCGTCGATACGCGCCATCGTTCGGCCTTTCCCGGAAATGCGAAACATCCGTTTCATTCAGCGCCAATCCTAGAACGGACATCCTTATTGCCGCAAGCATCTAGCGTCAAACCGGGAAAATTTCCTATAAACCGGGCAAGTGACCCTGGAGCCCGCCATGCAGCATTTCCCGATCTTCCTGAGCCTGTCCGGTGAGCGCGTCGTCGTTGCCGGCGGTGGCGCGGCCGCGCTGGCCAAGCTGCGCCTGCTGATGAAGACCGAGGCCCGCCTCGTGGTCCATGCGCCCGATCCTGCCCCCGAGATCGAGACCTGGGCCCGCGATGCCCGCCTGACGCTCTACCGCCGCGCGCTGGTCGCGGGCGACGTCGCCGGCGCGCGGCTGGTCTATGCGGCCTCCGAGGACGCCGCTGAGGATGCCCGCGTCTCTGCCATCGCCCGGGCCGAGGGCGCGCTGGTCAATATCGTCGACAACCTCGCCGACAGCCAGTTCCTCACCCCCGCCATCGTCGACCGCGACCCGGTGACAATCGCCATCGGTACCGAGGGCGCCGCCCCGGTGCTGGCCCGCGCGCTCAAGGCCGAGTTGGAAGCCCGCCTGCCGGTGCGTCTCGGGCCGCTGGCGCGCATCGGCAAGGCCTTCCGCAAGGTGGCCGAAGCCCTGCCCATGGGCCGCGCGCGCCGCGATTTCTGGCAGGCCTATTACTTCGGCACCGGCCCACGCGCCTTTGACGCGGGCGGCGAGGAGGGCACCCGCGACGCGCTCGACGCGCTGCTCAACGCCCATCTTGCGCGCGCGCAGCGCCCGGGCAGCGTGGCCTTTGTCGGCGCCGGTCCCGGCGATCCGGAGCTTCTGACGCTCAAGGCCCGCCGCGCGCTGGACGCGGCCGACGTGGTGATCCACGACCGCCTCATCAGCCCCGAGATCCTCGAGCTTGCGCGCCGCGAAGCCACCCTGATCGACATGGGCAAGCAGGGCTTCGGCCCCTCCGCCGCGCAATCCGACATCAACGCCCTGCTGGTCGAACACGCGACGACAGGCGCCCAGGTCGTGCGGCTGAAATCCGGCGACAGCACCGTCTTCGGCCGGCTGGACGAGGAGATCGAGGCGGTGGAAGCCGCCGGCATCGCCTGGCATATCGTGCCCGGCATCACCTCGGCCTCTGCCGCCGTCGCCGCCATTGGCCAGAGCCTGACTCGCCGGGGCCGCAATGCCTCGGTCCGCTTCCTGACCGGCCATGACACCCGGGGCTTTGCCGATCACGACTGGCGCAGCCTGGCGCGCCCGGGCGAGGTGGCGGCGATCTACATGGGCAAGACCTCGGCGCGGTTCTTCCAGGGCCGCCTGCTGATGCACGGCGCCGATCCGGCGACCCCGGTGACGCTGGTGGAAAACGCCTCGCGCGCCGACCAGCGCATCCTCGCGACCACGCTGGCCGATCTGCCCGGCGCGCTTACCGACGCCGCGCTGACCGGCCCGGCGCTGACCCTCTTTGGCCTTGCCCCGCGCGCGGCGGCCCATCTCATCCGCCACGACCATGACCTGATACAGGAGCTTGCCTGATGCCCCGTCAATTCACCCCGAAAGTGGTCACCGCCAATGCTCTGCTCGAAGGCGACGTGATCTACCTGACCGCCGATGACCGCTGGTCGCGCGATCTGGCCGAAGCCGAGGTGCTGACCGACGAGGCGGTGGCCGACCTGCGCCTGCTCGATGCCTCGTCGCGCCACGCCGAGGCGGTCGGCGCCTACCTGGCCGATGTCAGGCTCAAGGCCGGCGTCCCGCAACCCACCCATTTCCGCGAGGAGTTCCGCCGCACCGGACCCTCGAATTATTTCCACGGCAAACAGGCGGCGCGCTGAAAATCCGTCAACGGATTTTGCAAATTCCATTGATGGAATTTCGCGCCCGCCCCAACGCGAGGGATACCAGATGTACCGTTACAACGACTTCGACCGCGCCTTCCTGGCCGAACGCAACCGCCAGTTCCGCACCCAGGTGGAGCGCCGCATCCAGGGCGCGCTGACCGAGGACGAGTTCCGCCCGCTGCGCCTGATGAACGGCGTCTACCTGCAATTGCACGCCTACATGCTGCGCGTCGCCATTCCCTATGGCACGCTGCGCTCGGCCCAGATGCGGCAATTGGCGCTGCTGGCCGAGAAATGGGACAAGGGCTACGGCCATTTCACCACCCGCCAGAACATCCAGTACAACTGGCCCAAGCTCAACGAGATCCCCGACATGCTGGAAGCCCTGGCCGAGGTGGACCTGCATTCCATCCAGACCTCGGGCAATACCATCCGCAACGTCACCGCCGATCATTTCGCCGGCGCCGCCGCCGACGAGATCGCCGATCCGCGCCCGGTGGCCGAGCTGATCCGGCAATGGTCCACCGATCACCCGGAATTCCAGTTCCTGCCGCGCAAGTTCAAGATCGCGGTCTCCGGCGCGCCCAATGACCGCGCGGTGCTGAAATCGCATGACATCGCGGTCGAGATCGTCGAGCGCGACGGCGAACAGGGGTACCGCATCTTCGTCGGCGGCGGGCTGGGGCGCACCCCGATGCTGGCCAGGGAGGTGCGCGCCTTCCTGCCCCGGGCCGACCTGCTGCCCTATCTCGAAGCCATCGTCAGCGTCTACAACCAGCTTGGCCGGCGCGACAACAAGTTCAAGGCGCGCATCAAGATCACCCTGCACGAGAACGGCCTCGAGACCATCCGCGACAGGATCGAGGAGCGTTTCACCGTCTACAAGGCGCAATTCGGCGGCATCGACCAGCAGGTGCTGGCCGAGATCGAAACCCATTTCGCCCCGCCGGCCTTCCGCGACGCCTCCACCGGCACCTTCGAGGCCGCCTACGGCAATGACCCGGTGTTCCGCTCCTGGGTCGACACCAATATCGCCGCCCACCGCCGCGCCGATCACGCCATCGTCTCGATCTCGCTCAAGGCCCATGGCAAGACCCCGGGCGATGCCAGCGCGGCGCAGATGCGCGTCATGGCCGATCTCGCCGAGACCTGGGGCTATGACGAGCTGCGCATCAGCCACGAGCAGAACGTGATCCTGCCGCATGTGCCGAAAGACGTGCTGCCGCAACTCTACCAGGCGCTCAAGACCGCCGGGCTCGGGACCGCCAATATCGGCCTGGTCTCCGACATCATCGCCTGCCCGGGCATGGACTACTGCACCCTGGCCACCGCCCGCTCGATCCCCATCGCCCAGCAGATCGCCACCCGCTTCGACCAGCTCAAGCTCGAGCACGAGATCGGCGACCTGAAGATCAAGATCTCGGGCTGCATCAATGCCTGCGGCCACCACCACGTCGGCCATATCGGCATCCTCGGGCTCGACCGTGCCGGGGTCGAGAACTACCAGGTCACCCTCGGCGGAGACGGCACCCAGACCGCCAGCATCGGCACCCGCGCCGGACCGGGGTTCTCGGCCGACGAGATCGTGCCCGCCATCGAACGCCTGGTGCTGGGCTACCTCGACCTGCGCGAGGGCCCGGAAGAAACCTTCCTCGCTGCCTACCGTCGCCTCGGTGCGGCCCCATTCAAGGCGCTACTCTACCCCGAGGCACGTGAAAAGGCCGCCTGACCCATGAACCGGGGCGCACCCCGCCCCGTCATCTTGCCATTGGGCTCCGCCCCTTCGCGGGCGAAGCCTTCCACCGGAAGGCTTCCTGGAAGCCCGCTCACCCCCCGCCGGAGGCTCCCGCCGTGACAGCAGTCACCCACATATCCGCCCTGAGCACCACCATTGCCGCGCTCAACACCGAGTTCCGCCACCACGGCGCGACCGCGGTGCTGGAAGCGGCGCTCTCGCGCCCGGAATTCGGCAAGATCGCCATGGTCTCCAGCTTCGGCGCCGAATCGGTGGCGCTGCTGCACCTGGTGGCGATGGTCGACCGCACCACCCCGGTGCTCTTCATCGACACGCAGATGCTCTTTGCCGAGACCCTGGCCTACCAGGCCGAGGTCGCCGAGCGGCTCGGCCTGAAGAACCTGCGCGTCGTGCGCGCGGATGCGGCCCAGGTGGCCCGGCGCGACCCCTACGGCGCGCTGCACATGAGCGATCCCGACGCCTGCTGCGACCTGCGCAAGACCGATGTGCTCGACCAGGCGCTGGGCGGCTTCGACGGCTGGATCACCGGGCGCAAGCGGTTCCAGTCGGGCACCCGCGCGCAGATGGAGTTCTTCGAGATCGAAGAGGCCACCGGGCGCATCAAGGTCAACCCCTTGGCCTATTGGGCGCCGGGCGACGTCGCCGCCTACATGGAGGAAAACCGGCTGCCGCGCCATCCGCTGGTGGCGCAGGGCTATCCCAGCATCGGCTGCGCGCCCTGCACCTCGAAGGTCAGCCCGGGCGAGGATGCGCGCGCCGGACGCTGGCGCGGCGCCGACAAGGAAGAATGCGGCATCCATTTTGTGAACGGCCGGATGACGCGAAAAGGAGAAGCAGCATGAGTGACACGGTGATCGTGCGCGACACGGGCTTTCAGCCCGACGACTGGACCGAGGGTTTCGAGGGCGCGGAGGTCTGCACCCTCGCCTCGGACGCGGATCTCGAGGATGTGGCCGACCGGCTTGCCAGCCTAGCGATGATCCGCATCGAATTCCCCAGCTTCGCCGATGGCCGCGGCTTCACCCTGGCCCGGCTGTTGCGGCTGCGCGGTTATACCGGACGGTTGCGCGCCGCGGGCCATGTGCTGGCCGACCAATACGCCATGGCGCGCCGCGCCGGCTTCGACGAGGTCGAGATCTCCGCCGCGCTGGCCGCCCGCCAACCGGCCGAGCAATGGGCCTTCCGCGCCGACTGGCGCGCGCATGACTACCAGTCGCGGCTGCGCGCCAGCGCCTGACCCTTGCCCCCGGGAAGGGGAAGGGGACGTGGCGTCGCCCGCGACAGCACATCCCTTTCCCTGACCTATGTCAAAGCTTAACGTGAGGTGTCGGTTTATCAGGGCCGGCAAAGGAACCATGACAGAGTTGACCAAAGTGACCGAAGCCAAAGCCATCAAGGTGCCCACCCTGCCGGACGCGCAGAAAGTCACCGACGTCCGCCATTACACCGACCGGCTGTTTTCCTTCCGCGTGACCCGGCCGCAAAGCCTGCGCTTCCGCTCGGGCGAATTCGTGATGATCGGCCTGATGGGCGACCCCGATCCCGGGTCCGGCAAGGTCAAGCCCTTGCTGCGCGCCTATTCGATCGCCTCGCCCTCCTGGGACGAGGAACTGGAATTCTATTCGATCAAGGTGCCCGACGGCCCGCTGACCTCGAAACTGCAGCACATCAAGCCCGGCGACGAGATCATCCTGCGCCCCAAGCCGGTGGGCACGCTGGTGCATGACGCGCTGCTGCCCGGCAAGCGGCTGTGGCTCTTTGCCACCGGCACCGGGTTTGCGCCCTTCGCCTCGCTCCTGCGCGAGCCGCAGACCTTCGAGGATTACGACGAGATCGTCATCACCCATACCTGCCGCGAGCTGGGCGAGCTGACCTATGGCGCCGAGCTGATCGAGGATCTCAAGCAGGACGAACTGCTGAACGAGGTGATCGGCGAGGGGTTCTGGAAGAAGATCAGGTACTATCCCACCACCACCCGCGAAGAGAGCCCGAAGATGGGCCGGATCACCGACCTGATGCGCTCGGGCGAGGTCTTTGCCGACCTGGGCGTGCCGGAGCTTTCGCCCGAGACCGACCGGGCGATGATCTGCGGCAACCTGGCCTTCAACCTGGAACTGAAAGAGATGCTCGAGGGCTATGGCCTTGTCGAGGGCGCCAATTCCAACCCGCAGCACTACGTGGTGGAAAAGGCCTTCCTCGACTGACCGCGCCGCGGGGCAAAATCCATTGATGGATTTTGTCAAAATCCGTCGACGGATTTTGGCCGCGCTCCGGGGGGACCAGTATACCGGATTTCGCGCCGCCCGCCTCTGACCCCGGTCAAGGCGGGCGGTTGCCGTTCGTGCCATGCTGCGCGCCGATCAACCGCAGATGGAGGACAGAAGAATGGTCGAATCCAACCAGAACGGCGGTCTCTGGCCGCAATTCTACGCCCCGTTCCGCAATCTCGGGCACCGCATTGCCGACTGGCTCTCGCCGGCCTCGGATGCCTCGTCCGACGAGGCGGCCTATCGCATCTCGGTGGAACTGCCGGGGGTGAGCGAGAGCGACATCTCCCTGACCGCCGAGGCCGGGGTGCTGTCGGTCACCGGCGAGAAGACCGCCACGCGCGAGGACAAGGGCGACACCTGGTATTTCACCGAACGCCAGTACGGCGCCTTTCGCCGGTCCTTCCGGCTGCCGCCCGATGCCGATGACAGCCGAATCGAGGCGCGGATGAAGGACGGCGTGCTGGAAATCACCGTGCCGCGCAAGGCGCCCGAGGGCGGCGGGCGCAAGATCGAGGTCAAGCGCGCCTGAGCGCGAAAACCGTCGGCCGGCGCCGGGGCAGGGCTCCGGCGCCGGTCTGCGCGGGCTCAGAGCAGGAAGGCCAGGACCAGCGGCAGCGAGACCACCGCCATCAGCGTCGAAACCACCACCAGCCCGGCGACGCTGTCGCTGTCGGCGCCGTATTTCTCCGCCAGCATGTAGGAGGTGACGGCGACCGGCGTGGCCAGCTGCACCGTGAGCACCCCGAAGGCCACCGGCTCGAGCCCGAACCAGACCCCGGCGCCGACCCCGCAGGCGACGCAGATCGCGACCTTGAGCGCCGAGAGCAGCAGCGGCTGCCCGAAGGCCCCGATGCGCAGCCGCGCCACCGCCACGCCCAGGGTCAGCAGCATCATCGGGATCGCCATCTGGCCGATCAGCGCCAGGGTATTGGTCACGACCTGCGGCGTCTGCCATCCCTGCCACATGAAGATCCCGCCCAGCAGGGTCGCCCCGACCAGCGGCTCCTGCACCACCTTCTTCAGCGACCCGCCCCCCGAAACCAGCCAGATGCCGAAGGTGAACTGGATCACCGCCGAGACCGCAAAGACCACCACCGCATAGCCCAGCCCGACCTCGCCGAAGGCAAAGAAGGCCAGCGGCAGGCCGAGGTTGCCGGTATTGCTGAAGATCAGCGGCGCAAGGAAGGTCTGGGTATCGAGCCGTCCCAGCCGGACCAGCGCCCACATCGCCAGGGTCACCAGCACATAGGCCGCCAGCGCCGCCAGCGTCAGCGCGCCAAGCGCCGCGGGTTCGATCTCGGTCTGCATCAGCGAGACGAAGATCAGGCAGGGGATGGCCAGCGACATCGCCAGCCGGGTGACGAATTGCACCCGGTATTCATAGCCCAGCCGGACCCAGGCAAAGCCCACCGCCGCCAGCGCGAACACCGGCGCCACGATCTCGAGCACTTTCAGGGCGATTTCCAAGGTCGGGCCTCCGCGCAACATCCTGCCGCCACACCGGCATGTCCCAACCGTTGGCCGCTGCTTCTTACTGCAAAACGCGGGCCGGTGGAAACGGCGGATCTGTCCGGTTGCAGACCCCGGGCCCCTCGGTGTCGCCCTGCCTCGGCACATCGCTCCGCCGGGCTCTGCCCGACTTCCCCGGGGCCCGACCTCCCCGGGGCCCGACCCGAAGGCGCCAGAACCGACGTCCTCCCCGGGAGTTCCTCCGGCAAGACGAAACCCGGAGCCGACCCGCTGCTTCATCTTGCCAGGTAAACTCCGGGGGTGAGGCCGCAGGCCGAGGGGGCAGCGCCCCCTTTCTTTCACGCCCCAGGCAACACCCGCCGGCCTTTGAGACAAAAAACGCCGGATCGTGAAATCCGGCGTTCTGGCGTATCGGAGGGCAGGGGCTTACTTCTGCGGCAGCGGTCCGATCATCATGATCATCTGGCGGCCTTCCATCTTCGGCATGTTCTCGATCTTGCCGACGTCCTTGACGTCCTCGGCCACCCGCTCGAGAAGTTCCCGCCCGAGGTTCTGGTGCGCCATTTCGCGCCCGCGGAACCGCAGGGTGACCTTCACCTTGTCGCCGGCTTCGAGGAAGCGGAAGACATTGCGCATCTTCACCTCATAGTCATGCTGGTCGGTGTTCGGACGGAACTTGACCTCCTTGACGTCGATGATCTTCTGCTTCTTGCGCGCCTCGGATTCCCGCTTTTGCTGTTCATACTTGAACTTGCCGAAATCCATGATCTTGCAGACCGGCGGATTGGCATTGGGCGAGATCTCGACAAGGTCGAGCCCGGCCTCCGCTGCCATGTCCATGGCACGGGCCGGGGTGACGACACCGACGTTTTCGCCTTCGGCGCCGATCAGGCGAATTTCGGGGGCACGGATACGGTCGTTCACGCGGGGGCCGGTGTCGCGGGTCGGCGGCGCGTTGTGAGGTCTGCGAGCTATGGGTTTGATCCTTTGTTTGTTGCAGAAATTCAGGCTGCAGGGTAGTGGGCGCCGGGGCGTCTTTCAAGCGCTGAATCGGCTGAAACGCGCCGCTTCACATGCTTTTCCACTTGCACATGCTGCAGTTGCAGCGCAGGTCTGATAGCCAGATGGAACACGCGGGCGCGCGCCGCCCCGAAAACCGAAATTCGAGGAATGTGACGAGATGGCAGACAACAATGATGGCAGGAAATCCGGGACTGCCGGTGGCATGAAAGGCATCGTCTGGGTCGCGGTGGCGGTGGTCGCCATCGGCGCCGGCTATTTCGTGTATACCAGCCAGCAGGCGCCCGAGGCCCCGGTCGCGCCGCGGGCCGAAGCCGGCGACGAGGTCACAGCACCCGAGGCCGTCGAAGACGCCTCCGATGCCGCCGGTGAGGCCACCGAGGAAGAAAGCGTCGCCGAGGCCGTGGAAGAGACCGTCGAGGAGGTGGCCGAAGAGGCCGAGGCCGCAGGCGAAGAGGCCGCCGAGACCGTGCAAGAGGTGACCGAGGAAGCCGGCGATGAGATCGCCGAAACCACCGAAGAGGTGACGGAGACCGCCGAAGGCGAGGCGCAGGAGGTTGCCGATGCGGTCGAAGAGGTGGTGAGCGAGGTCGAAACCGCCGCCGAGGAGGCCGCGCAGGAGGTCGAAAACGCCGTCAAAGACGCGACCGAAAAGGTCGGGGACGTGATCGACCAGATCACCGGCAATACCGACCGGGCCGAGGACGCCGCCGAAGCCGTCGCCGAGGAGGTGACCGAGGCTGCCGAGGGTGCGACCGAAGGTGCCGCCGAGGTCGCCGAAGAGGTCAGGGAGACCCCTGAAGCCGCGATGGCCGAGACCGCCGACAGCGCCGAAGCCGCCGCGGAAGACCTCGCCGATACGGCCGAGGCCGTCACCGAAGACGCGGCTGAAACCGCCGATGCCGCGACCGAGGAAGTTGCCGAGACCGTCGAAGAGGTGACCGAGGAGGTTGCCGAAACCGCCGAAGCCGCGACCGAGGAAGTTGCCGAAACCCCCGAAGAGGTGACCGAGGGCGCCGAAGCCGCGACGGAAGACGCCACCTACGCCGTGACCGAGGAAGCCGAAGCGGCAACGGAAGACGCCGCCGAGACAACCGAAGCCGCGACCGACGAGGCCGCAGCCGCAGCGGAAGACGTCCCCGGCACCGCCGCCGCCGTGACCGAAGAGGCCGCGGACGAGGCCGAAGCGCTGACCGTGGAGGGTTTCGACTACGACAAGGTCATCGAGATGATCGACGACAGCGACCTCGGCGAAATCGCCAAGGCCCCGCTCAAGGCCCTGCTCGAACAGGCGCGGGACAATCCCGACCTGCTGGAAGCAACGCTCGAGCAGATCAGGAGCGCCCTGGACCTCTAATCCGGGGGATCAAAAACTGACAGCAACCGCGTCCGGAGTGCTCCGGGCGCGGTTTTTGCTTGCGCCCGGACCCGCAGGCTCAGCCGCGCCGGGGCTGCGGGCGGGTGGGGATCTCCTTGAGCAAGCCGCCGACGCCCATGTCGGCAATATCCTCTGCCGTCACCGCGATCCCGCAGATCACCCGCGCCAGCACCCAGTCGGCGCCATTGAGCGCCGGCGACCGGGCGCAGCCCGGCAGGCCGATCACCGGCCGCGGCCCGAGCGCTCCCAGAAACAGCAGGTTGCCGGGATCGACCGGCATCCCGAAACGGGTGACCGTGCCGCCGGCGCGGCGCAGCGCCTCGGGCGCCACGTCCGCCGGATCGGAGGTGGCCGAGGCGGTCAGGATCAGCGCCAGATCGCTCTCGACCTCGGAAAGCGCCCGGGCGATGTCCGCCGTGCGGTGCGGCACGAGGGTGACCCGGTCGAGCGTCAGGCCCAGCGCCTCGAGCCGGGCGCCGATCGCCGGCACGCCCTTTTCGCCCGCCCCGCCAGGGATTTCCGTCACGATCAGCGTGGCATTGCGCAGCACCGGCGCCGCCATGCGCAGCCCGTCGCGCGCCGCCGCGCAGGCCCGGGCAAGATCGTCCTGCGGCACCGCGTAGGAAATGATCTTGACCGTGCCCACCATGTCTCCGGCGTGCATCTGCCGAAAGGCGGGCACCGTCGCCAGGGTGATCATCGGATTGATCCGGTTGAGCCGGACCAGCCGCGCGGTATCCGGCAGCGCCACGCCGGGGGTCTCGGCAATCAGGTTGACCCGCCCGGTGAAGGCCGTGGTCAGCCGCAGCCCGGCGGCCTGCGGGTCGGGCACCAGCGCCTCGGCCAGATGCGCCGCCGCCTCGTTCTCGTGCACGTCGCCGGGCTCGAGCCGGGCGACCACCACCTCGGTCTCGCCCGCCTCGGCCAGCGCGGCCAGGTGCGCGGGCGTCAGCGTCGCGCCCTTGCGCAACTTGCGGTCCTTGAGCTTGACCGAATGGGCCAGCACGGCGCCCAGCGCCTCGCCCACCGGGACGGGGCCGAATTTCACGCCCCTGTCCTCAGCACCCGGGTCATCTCGGCCAGCACCGCCAGCGCGATCTCGCCGGGCGAGGCCGCGCCGATGTCAAGCCCGATGGGGCCATGGATGCGCGCGCAATCGGCCTGCGAGAACCCCGCCGCCTGCATCCGCTCCAGCCGCTTGCCCTGGGTCCGGGTCGAGCCCAGCGCGCCGATGTAGAAAACGCCCGAGCGCAGAGCGGCGATCAGCGCCGGATCGTCGAGCTTGGGGTCATGGGTCAGCAGGCAGAGCGCGGTGCGGGTGTCCAGCCCCAGCGCCGCCACCGCCTCGTCCGGCCAGTCATGCAGCAGCCGGGTGTCGGGAAAGCGCTCGGGCGAGGCAAAGCTCTCGCGCGGGTCGATGACCACCGGATCATAGCCGATGTCGCGCGCCATCGGCACCAGGTGCTGGGCGATATGCACCGCGCCCACCACGATCAGCCGCAGCGGCGGGTTGTGGATGGCCACGAAGGTCTGGCCGTCCTCCTCGAAGCCCGAACGGTCCATGCGAAAGCGCGCCGCATGCCCCTCGGTATCGAGCCGCCTGGCGCCGGTGATGGTATCCACCACATAGGCCACGGGGCGGCGTTCGGCCCTTGCGCGGGCGAGGTCCGCCAGCATCGCCTCGGGCAGCACCGGGCCCACCGGTTCGACCAGCACCCGGATCGTGCCGCCACAGGCCAGCCCCACGGCAAAGGCATCGCCATCCGAGACGCCGAATTCCAGCATCCGCGGCTGGCCATCGTCCAGCGCCTCCAGCGCCTCGACCACCACCGCGCCCTCGACGCAGCCGCCCGAGACCGAGCCCTCCATGCGGCCCTCCGCGTCGATCACCAGCTGCGCCCCGATCCGGCGCGGCGCGCTGCCCCAGGTCTCGACCACGGTGGCCAGCGCCGTGCGCTTGCCCGCGCGATGCCAGTCGAGCGCGATTTCCGGTATGCCCTGCATGCTCTGTCCTCCCCGGCGCACAGTCTATCAGATCTCGCAGCGCTGTCTGCAAGGGGTGGCGCGCGAGGGGGTGAGGGCTGTGCCTCTTGTCGCGCTGGAAGTAGGGGGCGCTGCCCCCTCGGCCTGCGGCCTCAGGGGGCTGGTGATCGACGCGGGAGTGCGCGACGTGACGGACCTCGAGCAGATGGGGTTTCCGGACTGGTCGAAGGGGATCCATGCGAAGGGCACGGAGAAGGAGACTCTGCGCCGTCAACGTGCCGGTGATCTGTGCCGGGCAGGTGGTCAATGCCGGGGGTGTGATCGTGGCGGATGACGACGGGGTCTGCGTGGTGCGGCGTGAAGACGCCGGAGAGGTGCTTGCGCGGGCGCAGAAACGTGAGGCATTGGAAGAAGAGAAGCGTCGGCGGCAGGCGGCGGGGGAGTTGGGGCTCGACATCCATGACATGCGCGGGCGGTTGGCGGAGAAGGGGTTGAGGGACGTGTGAAAACGGTTTCGTGTCGCCTGGGGCGACCCGACCGAAGCGAGGGGCCAGCCCCTCGCGCTCCCCGGGATATTTTTGAACCAGAGAAGACCTGGACCTGAGAACGATGGATGCTGTGCGCTGCATGTGGATGCGGGGAGGGACCTCGAAGGGGGGGTATTTCCTGGCGGAGGATTTGTTGGTGGATCGGGATGGGGTCTTGTTGCGGGCGATGGGGTGGCCGGATCCGCGCCAGTTCGGTGGGATGCGCGGGACGGATCTGCTGACCTCGAAGGTGGCACTGGTGAAACGGTCCGAGCGGGAGGGGGGATGTGGAGTACTTTTTCCTGCAGGTCTTTGTCGATCGGCCGATTCTCGTCGATGCGCAGAGCTGCGGCAATATCCTGGCGGGAGTCGCGCCTTTTGCCATCGAGTGCGGGCTGGTGGCGGCGCGGGACGGCGAGGCGCCGGTGGTGATCTTCATGCAGAACACCGGCCAGGTGGCCGAGGTGCGGGTGCAGACGCCGGGTGGCAGGGTCGCTTGCGCCGGTGCGGCGCGGATCGACGGGGTGCCGGGGGGGGCGGCCCCGGTGCCGATTGCCTTTCGCGAGACCGCCGGCTCCACCTGCGGGGCATTGCTGCCCAGCGGCAATACGGTGGACCTGGTCGAGGGGGGGAGGTCACCCTGATCGACGACGGCATGCCCTGGGTGGTGCTGCGGGCCGCGGACATGGGGATCCGCGGCGCGGAGACGCCCGCCGATCTGGAGGCGCATGCCGCGCTGCGCGCGTGGCTGGAGGCGATCCGGCTGGCCTGCGGGCCGTTGAGGGACCTGGGCGACGTGGGCGAGAATTCGGTGCCGAAGATGACCCAGGTCAGCGCGCCGCGGCAGCGCGGGGTGATTGCCACAAGGACCTTCATTGCGCATCGCTGTCACAAGACCATCGGCGTGCTGGGCGCGGTTCCGGTGGTGACCGCCTGTTTCCTGGAGGGCACGGGCCTTTGACCTGGCCGTGCGCGGCGCGGGGCGCCAGCGGGGGATGCCGGTGGAACATTCCGGCGGCGAGATGACCGTGGTGGCGACATTGGACGAAAGCGGTGGCGGCGGAGGCGGCAATCCTGCGAACCGCGCGCACACTCATGGACGGGGAAATTTTCGGATCAGCCACGTGCAGGTGATGGATGTGGACTGGCTGGCGTTCCACGCCGACCCGAAGAAGCCCGGTTTCGTGCTGCCGGCGGGCGCGGTGGATGCCCATTGCCATGGGCGGCACACTGCTGCACGAGGTCGACAACGTGGTGCTGAAGGACCTGACCTCGGAGCGGCCCTCGGTGAGCTTCGATCACGACGGCGCGGCCAGGGTCATCGCCTGCGATTTCGTGGTCGGTGCCGATGGGGTTCACGGGGTCAGCCGCCGCTCGATCCCGTCCGAGGTGCTGACCGAATGCGAAACGGTCTGTCCTTTCGGCTGGCTCAGTATCCTGTCCGAGACCCGGCCGGTGCATGGCGAGTGGATCCATGCCCGCTACCCGCGCGGCTTGAAACCGGGTCATCGATCGAGAAATCCATCGCCCTTGCGCGGGTTCGTGGCCGAGACGTTGCGCTATGGCACCCTGTTTCTGGCCGGGGATGCGGCGCATATCGTGCTGCCGACCGGGGCCAAGGGGCTCAATTGCGCGGCGTCGGTTGTTCCCTCCCTCCATCACGGGCGGATGGATCATTCCCTCAAGGGCGATGGCACCGGGCGCGCGCTATTCCGACACGGCGCTGGCGCGGGTCCGGACCGCGCGGCGCGTCAGCCGGTGGATGACCAACCTGCTGCACCGGTTCCCCGATACCTCGGCCCATGACACGCGGTTGCAGGACATCGACCTGGCCTGTCTGTTTTTCTCCGATGCCGCCCGGGCCGCGCTGGCCGAGACCGACGTCGGCCTGCCGTTGTGATCCGCGGCGCGGGGCCGGCGCACCATGGCGCGTGACAAAGAGGACATTCCGATTATAGTCCGATCCCGACCATTGCACCCAGGCTTTGGCGCGAGGAGACTGAAATCATGCAACTTACTGATTCCCGAGAGATCGCGGCCGCGCCCGACATCGTCTGGGCGGCAATCCTGGACCCCGAGGTCCTGAAACGATCCGTGCCCGGATGCCAGGAGATGACCGGCACACCCGAAGAGGGCTTCGAGGCCACGGTCGTCCAGAAGGTCGGCCCGGTGAAGGCCACCTTCAAGGGCCGGGTGACGCTGTCGGCGATGAACGAACCCGAAAGCCTGACCCTGACCGGCGAAGGCAAGGGCGGGGCCGCCGGCTTTGCCAAGGGCGGCGCCGATGTCCGGCTCGAGCCGACCGAGACCGGCACCCGCCTGCATTACGAGGTCGAGGCCAAGGTCGGCGGCAAGCTGGCGCAACTGGGCAGCCGCGTGATCGACGGCTTTGCCAAGAAGATGGCCGACCAGTTCTTTGCCAACTTCCAGGAGGCCGTCGAGGGCCCGGCAGACCCCGAAGACGCCGAAACGGTCGAGACCGCGGAGGGCGGAGAAAAGAAGAAGGGATGGTTCAAGCGCATGGTCACCTGACCCGGCGCATCGGCCACCGACAAAAGACCAACCAAGGGAGGATTTCATGACCAAGGTAACGATGTCCGTGAACGGCAAATCCGTGAGCGGCGAGGTGGCGGGCAATACGCTGCTTGTCGATTTTCTGCGCCAGGACCTGCGCCTGACCGGCACCCATGTCGGCTGTGACACCAGCCAGTGCGGCGCCTGCGTGGTGCATGTCAACGGCGAGGCGGTGAAAAGCTGCACCATGTTCGCCGCCGAGGCCGAGGGCGCCGAGGTCGCCACCATCGAGGGCCAGGCCGCGGCGGATGGCACGCTCAACACGCTGCAACAGGCGTTCCAGGACTACCACGGGCTGCAATGCGGCTTCTGCACGCCGGGCATGGTGATGTCGGCGGCGGCGCTTCTGAAAGAGAACCCCCAGCCCTCGGAGGCCGAGGTGCGCGACTACCTCGAAGGCAATATCTGCCGCTGCACGGGGTATCACAATATCGTCCGCGCGATCATGGCCGCCTCCGGCCAGCAGGTTCCGGCGGTCGCCGCCGAGTGATTTGACGTCACGGTGCGCAGTGAATGCGCACCCTACACCCAACCCCGTAGGGTGTGCATTCACTGCGCACCTTGTCCCCAGGGAGGAGACACCATGCCGAAGGATCATGGCATCGGAGCCAGCAGCAAACGCCGCGAAGACGTGCGTTTCCTGACCGGCGCCGGCAATTACACCGACGACATCAACGTGCACGGACAGGCCTACGTCCATTTCCTGCGCTCGGACGCGGCGCATGGCACGATCAGCAATCTCGACACTTCCGAGGCGGCCAGGATGCCCGGGGTCGTGCGCATCTTCACCGGCGCCGATTTCGAGGGCGTCGGCGGTCTGCCCTGCGGCTGGCAGGTGACCGACCGGCACGGCGAGGTGATGAAGGAGCCCGCGCATCCGGTGCTGGCCCAGGGCAAGGTGCGCCACGTGGGCGAGATCATTGCCGCCGTGGTCGCCGACACGCTCGAACAGGCGCGCGATGCCGCCGAGGCGATCGTGGTCGACATCGACGAGCTTCCCGCCGTGGTCGACATGAAGGCCGCGCTGGAAGAGGGCGCCACCAGGGTGCATGACGACCTCGCCGACAACCTCTGCTACGACTGGGGCTTCGTCGAGGAGAACAAGGGCGCGGTGGAGGAGGCGATTGCCAATGCCGCCCATGTCACCACGCTGGAACTGGTCAACAACCGCCTCGTCGCCAACCCGATGGAGCCGCGCGTGGCGGTCGGCGATTTTGAGCGGGGCACCGGCAATTCGACGCTCTACACCACCTCCCAGAACCCGCATGTGATCCGCCTGCTGATGGGCGCCTTCGTCCTCGGCATCCCCGAGCACAAGCTGCGGGTGGTGGCGCCGGATGTGGGCGGCGGCTTCGGCACCAAGATCTTCCACTATGCCGAGGAAGCCTTCTGCACCTTCGCCGCCAAGGCGCTGAACCGGGCGGTCAAATGGACCTCGACCCGGTCGGAGGCCTTCATGTCCGACGCCCATGGCCGTGACCATGTGACGAGGATCGAACTGGCGCTGGACGCGGACAACAACTTCGTGGCGGTGCGCACCGAGACCCTGGCCAACATGGGCGCGTACCTGTCGACCTTCGCGCCCTCGGTACCGACCTGGCTGCATGGCACGCTGATGGCCGGCAACTACAAGACCCCGAACATCTACGTCAACGTCAAGGCGGTCTTCACCAATACCGTCCCGGTCGATGCCTACCGCGGCGCAGGCCGCCCCGAGGCGACCTTCCAGCTCGAGCGTGTCATCGACAAGGCCGCGCGGGAGCTGGGCGTCGACCCGGTGGAGCTGCGGCGCCAGAACTTCATCACCGAGTTCCCCTATGCCACGCCGGTGGCGGTGGAATATGACACCGGCGACTACCACGCCACCATGGACAAGATGCTCGAACTGCTCGACCGCGACGGCTTTGCCGCGCGGCGCAAGGAGAGCGAGGCCAAGGGCAAGCTGCGGGGCCTTGGCATCAACTGCTTCATCGAGGCCTGCGGCATCGCGCCCTCGAACCTCGTCGGACAATTGGGCGCGCGCGCCGGGCTTTACGAGAGCGCCACGGTGCGGGTCAATGCCACCGGCGGGCTGGTGGTGATGACCGGCTCGCACAGTCATGGGCAGGGGCACGAGACCTCCTTCCCGCAGGTGATCTCCGAGATGATCGGCATCCCCGAAGACCAGGTCGAAATCGTCCACGGCGACACCGCCAATACCCCGATGGGCATGGGCACCTATGGCTCGCGCTCGCTGGCGGTGGGCGGCTCGGCCATGGTGCGCGCGGCCGAGAAGATCATCAACAAGACCAAGAAGATCGCCGCCCACCTTCTCGAAGCCGCCGAGGCGGATATCGAGTTGAAGGACGGCACCTTCTCGGTCGCGGGCACCGACAAGTCGGTGGCCTGGGGCGATGTCTGCCTCGCGGCCTACGTGCCGCACAACTACCCGCTTGAAGATATCGAACCGGGATTGGAGGAAACGGCTTTCTACGACCCCTCGAACTTTACCTATCCTGCGGGGGCCTATGCCTGCGAGGTCGAGGTCGACCCGGAGACCGGGCACGTTTCGATCGAGCGTTTCATCTCGGCGGATGACTTCGGCAACGTGGTCAACCCGATGATCGTCGAGGGCCAGGTGCATGGCGGCATCGCCCAGGGCATCGGCCAGGCGCTGCTGGAGAACTGCGTCTACGACGAGAACGGCCAGTTGGTGTCGGCCTCCTACATGGACTACGCCATGCCGCGGGCCGACGACCTGCCGCATATGGCCAGCTACACGGTCGACCATTCCTGCCAGACGCCCTGCACCCACAACCCGCTGGGGGTGAAGGGCTGTGGCGAGGCCGGGGCCATCGGCTCGCCGCCGACGGTCATCAACGCCATCCTCGACGCGCTGCATTCCGGCGGTCACAAGGTGGATCACATCGACATGCCCGCGACGCCCGCCCGCGTCTGGGCCGCGATCAACGGCCAGTAAGGGAGGGCCAGAGACATGTACAGCTTTGACATCGAAAGGCCGACCTCGGTGGCCGATGCGGTCGCGGCGCTGGGCGCCGACGAGGCGCTGGCGCTGGGCGGCGGACAGACGCTGATCCCGACGCTGAAACAGCGGCTTGCCAGCCCCTCCAAACTGGTGAGCCTGTCGGGCATCGCCGAAATGAAGGGCGTCAGCCAGGACGGCAACACCCTGCGCATCGGCGGCGGCACCACCCATGCCTCGGTGGCGCGCGAGGCCGGCGCCTTCCCGGCGCTGGCGGCGCTGGCGGGCAATATCGGCGACCCGGCGGTGCGCAACCGCGGCACCATCGGCGGCAGCCTGGCCAACAACGACCCCTCCGCCTGCTACCCGGCGGCGGCGCTGGGGGCAGGAGCGATGATCGTCACCGACCGGCGCGAGATCGCGGCGGACGACTACTTCCAGGGCATGTTCGCCACCGCGCTGGAGGAGGGCGAGATCATCACCGCCGTGACCTTCCCGATCCCGGCCAAGGCCGCCTACATGAAGTTCGAACAACCCGCCTCGCGCTTCGCCCTGGTCGGCGTCTTCGTCAGCCAGGGGGACGCCGGCGTGCGGGTGGCGGTGACCGGCGCCTCCGAAGGCGGCGTCTTCCGCTGGAGCGCGGCGGAAGAGGCACTCTCGGGCAATTTCTCCGCCGATGCGATCAGCGGCCTGAGCCTGCCCGCCGACGACATGATCGCCGATTTGCATGGCACCGCCGCCTACCGCGCGCATCTGGTGAGCGTCATGACCCGGCGGGCGGTCGCCGCGGCGGGCTGATCCTTCGGACGACGACAGCAAAGGGCGGTGCCACCGGCGCCGCCCTTTTTTCCGACCATTGCGCCAGTGGCACGCGCGGACAAAGAGATTCATGCCTCCGGCGGGAGTTTATCCGGCAAGATGAAGCCCGGACCTGTGCTTCATCTTGCCAGGCAAACTCCGGGGGGCAAGGGGGCAGCGCCCCCAATGGCGCGCCCTCGGCCTCAGGCCATGCGCCGGGCCATGTCGAGCATGCGCGCGGAAAAGCCCCATTCATTGTCGTACCAGCCGAAGATCCGCAGCACGCCGCCCGGCGAGACCGAGGTTTCCGGCCCCGCCACGATCAGGCTCTCGGACCTTCCGCGCAGGTCGGTCGAGACCAGCGGCAGCTCGGTATAGCCGAAGATCCGCGGGTCGGCGGCCTGCACAAGGCCGTTCAACTGCCCTGCGGTCAAGGGGTCGCGGGTCTGCACGGTCAGGTCGATGGCCGAGACGCTGGCGGTGGGCACCCGGATGGCGCGCGCCTCGATGCGCCCGGCCAGGTGCGGCAGCACCACGCCGATCAACCGCCCCGCCGAGGTCGTCGTCGGCACCATCGACAGCCCCGCGGCGCGCGAGCGCACCAGGTCGCCGCGCGGGGCGTCGACCGTGGGTTGCGAGCCGGTGTAGCAATGCACCGTGGTCATGTGGCCGCTCTCGACCCCGACAGCCTCGTCGAGCAGCCGCAGCAAGGGTGCCAGCGCATTGGTGGTGCAGGAGGCATTGGAGATGATCTGCTGGTCGGAGAGGTCTTCGGCATTGGCGCCCAGCACGACGGTGGCGCAGGCGGCTTGCGAAGGCCCGGAGATCAGGATGCGCGCGGCCCCCGCCGCGAGGCCGCGTTCGGCGATCGCCCGGGTCTCGGCGGTGCCGGTGCATTCCATCACGATGTCCACCCCGCGCAGGTCGAGCGTCGAGATATCGCCACCATGATGCACCGGGATGCTTCGGCCCGCGGCCAGCAGGGCGCCGTCGCGCCCGCAGGCGCCGCCGGGGAAGGGGCCGAAGACGCTGTCGAAGCCGAACAGGTAGGCGCAGGTCTCCAGCGGCGCGAGTTCGTTGATGCCGGCGATCTCGACATCCGGATGATCGCTCAGCACCATGCGGGTGATGGTGCGGCCGATGCGGCCGAAACCGTTGATGAAGATGCGAAGGGTCACCGGGAATCAGCCTCGCGCCAGGGGGTTGTGGGGCCTTGCTTACCCCCGTCATCGCCCCGGGTTCCAGCGCCAAGGACCGCCCGCGCCGCGAAGAAAGCCCGCGAGGGCTTGATGAGCAGCCCCCCCGACCGGCGGGGTGCGGCGAATTGCAGGGCCGATCTACGAAAAGGTGACTTATATCTTCAGGTGCGAGCCTTTAGGACTAGGGCCTATGATCCGGCGACCCTTGGAGGCAGCACATGATCCCTGAGCTTGGACAATTCGCACTCGCCCTGGCCCTGGCCGTGGCGCTGGTGCAATCCGTCGTGCCGATGCTGGGCGCATCCCGCGGCAACCTGGTCTGGATGCGCTCGGCGCAATTCACCGCGCTCGGCCAGATGGTCTTCGTGGCCGGCGCCTTCGGCGCGCTGATGTGGGCCTTCGTGGTCAGCGACTTCAGCGTGCGCAACGTGGCCGAGAACTCCCATTCCCTCAAGCCGATGCTCTTCAAGGTGGCCGCCACCTGGGGCTCGCACGAAGGCTCGCTGCTGCTCTGGACCCTGATCCTGACGCTCTTCGGCGCAGGTGTCGCGGTCTTCGGCGCCAATATCCCCCATGCCCTGCGCGCCCGCACCCTGAGCGTGCAGGCCTGGATCTCGGTGGGGTTCCTCAGCTTCATGCTCTTCACCTCCAACCCCTTCGACCGGCTGATGGCGGCGCCGGTGGATGGCAACGACCTCAACCCGCTGTTGCAGGACGTGGGCCTCGCCATGCATCCGCCGCTGCTCTACATCGGCTACGTCGGCTTCTCCATCGTCTTCAGCTTCGCTGTCGCCGCGCTGATCGAGGGCCGGGTGGATGCCGCCTGGGCGCGCTGGGTCCGGCCCTGGACGCTGGCCGCCTGGATGAGCCTGACCGGCGGCATCGCGCTGGGCTCCTGGTGGGCCTATTACGAGCTGGGCTGGGGCGGCTGGTGGTTCTGGGACCCGGTGGAAAACGTCAGCTTCATGCCCTGGCTGCTGGGCACGGCGCTGTTGCATTCCGCCATCGTGACGGAAAAGCGCGGCGCCTTCAAAAGCTGGACCATCCTGCTGGCGATCCTGACATTCTCGCTGTCGCTCTTGGGCACTTTCATTGTCCGCTCGGGCCTGCTGACCAGCGTGCATGCCTTTGCCGTCGACCCCGAGCGCGGCGTCTACATCCTGGCGCTCCTGGCGCTGTCCATCGGCGGCTCGCTGACGCTCTACGCGGTGCGCGCGCCGGCGATGGAGGGCGGCGGGCTCTTTGCGCCGATCAGCCGCGAAGGCGGCCTGCTGGTCAACAACCTGCTTCTGGCCACCGCCACCGGCACGGTGCTTTTCGGCACGCTCTATCCGCTGTTTCTCGAGGCGCTGACCGGCGACAAGATCTCGGTCGGGCCGCCGTTCTACAATGCCTCCTTCGTGCCGATCATGCTGCCCCTGGTCTTCGTCATGGCGCTGGGGCCCTTCCTGACCTGGAAACGCGCCGATCTGCGCGGCGTGCTGCAACGGCTGCGGGCGGTGGCGGCGATTTCGGTCATCGGCGCGCTGGTGGTCTGGTATCTCGTGACCAAGGGGCCGGTGCTGGCGGTGCTGGCCTTCGGCCTGGGGATCTGGCTGTTTCTCGCGGTGCTCCAGGAATGGGGCGCGAAGATCAAGCTGTTCCGCGCGCCGCTCGGCGAAAGCCTGCGCCGGGCGCGCAACCTGCCGCGTGCCAGCCATGGCATGACGCTGGCCCATCTGGGGCTGGCGGTCTGCATTTTCGGCTTCGTCGGCTCGTCGGCCTGGAAAGAGGAGGTGGTGGTCTTTGCCAAGCCCGGCACCGAGGTGCAGATCGCCGGCTTCGACATCACTTTCGAGGGGGTCGAGCAGGTGCCGGGCCCGAACTACATGGCCTTTCGCGGCACGCTGGTGGTCATGCGGGACGGGGACTTCGTGCAGAACCTCTACCCCGAACGGCGCAACTACCCGGTGGCGCGCTCGCAGACCACCGAAAGCGCCATCCGCCATACCCTGGCGGGCGATCTCTATGCCGCGATCTCGGAACCGGCGGCCGAGAATACCGGCAATGCCTGGACCTTGCGGATCCTCTATGAGCCGCTGGTGAACTTCATCTGGATCGGGTCCTTCATGCTGGTGCTGGGCGGGGCGCTCAGTCTCAGCGACCGTCGCCTGCGTGTCGGCGCGCCGCGCCGGGCCAAGGCGCCCGTGGCGGCGCAACCTGCGGAGTAAGTCAATGCAACGTATTCTTGTGGCGCTGCCGATCCTCGCGGTGATCGTGCTGGGCGGGTTCTTTCTCTGGGGGCTGAACCCGGACCGCGACCCCAATGCCATCCCCTCGGCGCTGCTGTCGAAACCGGCGCCGAGGTTCGACCTGGGCCCGATTGCCGGGGTGGATAGTCCCGGGCTGAAGACCGAAGACCTGATGGCAGCGGGCGAGCCTGTGCTGGTCAATGTCTTCGCCTCCTGGTGTGTGCCCTGCCGGGCCGAGCACAAGGTGCTGACCCGGCTGGCGCGCGACGAGGATTTTCCGCTTTACGGCATCAACTACAAGGACCGGCCCGAGGATGCCCGCAAGTGGCTGGAAGACCTGGGCAATCCCTACGACCGCATCGGCGCGGACGAGAGCGGCCGCGCCGGCATCGAATGGGGCATCTCGGGCGTGCCCGAGACCTTCCTGGTCGATCCCTCCGGCACCGTGGTCTGGCGCTTTGTCGGCCCGATTGCCACCGAACAGAGCCAGGACGAGTTGCGCGCGGCACTGAAGGCCGCACGCGGGGAGGCGGGATCGTGAGGCCTCTGCTGGCGGCCCTGTGCATCATGCTGGCCACCGCGGTGGCAGCGGTCGAGCCCGACGAGATCCTCGACGATCCGGCGCTCGAGGCCCGGGCGCGCGAGATCTCCAAGGACATCCGCTGCGTGGTCTGCCAGAACGAGCCGATCGACAGTTCCAACGCCGGGGTGGCGCGCGATCTGCGGCTGCTGATCCGTGAGCGGCTGGTGGCCGGCGACAGCGACGAGGAGGTGGTGCAATACCTCGTCGACCGCTATGGCGACTACGTGCTGTTCAACCCGCCCTTCAAACCCACCACCTATGCGCTCTGGCTGGCGCCTTTCGCATTGCTTGGCATCGGCGCGCTGGCCGCGGGCGTGGCGCTGCGGCGGCGCCGGACCGGCGCCAGCGGCGCGGGCGCAGGCGCGCTCAGCACCGAGGACGAGGCGCGGGTGGCCGCGCTCATGGCGCGCTACGGGCCGCAGGACACCGACAGGAAAGACGACTGAGGCATGATGTTCTGGATTTCCGCAGCAGGCATGGCGCTCTTGGCGGCGCTGGTCATTCTCCTGCCGCTCTGGCGGCGGGGCGGCCGGCAGGTCGATCACCGCGATGGCGCGCTGGCGATCTTCGTCGACCAGTTGAAGGAGGTCGAGGACGAGCGCGCCCGCGGGTTGATCTCGCCCGAGGAGGCCGGCGCGGCCAGCATCGAGATCAAGCGCCGGATGCTGGCGGTCGAGCGGCAGGAGGGCGGCGGCTCGGTCCGCACCGTCGGCGGCGCCATGGTGCTGATGGCGCTGGCGCTGGTGGTGCCGGTTCTGGCGGGCGGCATCTACGTGCTGACCGGCACGCCGGGGGTCGAGAGCCAGCCCTTTGCCCAGCGCGCCGGCGAGCGCGAGGAGGATGCGCGGATCGTCGAACTGGCCGAGCGGCTGCACACCCGGCTGAGCGGCGAGGCCGATGGCGGCGCCACCGAGGGCTGGGAGCTTCTGGCGCAGACCTACATGAAGATGGGCCGCTACGCCGACGCCGCCGAGGCGCTGGCGCGGATCATCGACCGGCCCGACGCCCATTCCGGCCACCTGACGCAATATGCCGAGGCGCTGATCGCCGCCGCCGACGGCGTGGTGACCGAGACCGCCGGGGCCGCCATCGACCGGGCGCTGGAGATGGACGTGCTGAACCCGGCGGCAAGCTACTACAAGGCGCAATGGCTGGAACAGGAGGGCCGCCTGGCCGAGGCGCGCGAGCTTCTGGTGCTTCGGGTCAGCCAGGAAGAGAGCGTCCAGCCGTGGATGGCGTTCTTCATCCGCCAGATCAACCGCATCAGCGCCCAGACCGGCGACGCCCCGGTGACGCTTTCCGATTTCGTCGAGGACCGCGGCCCCTCCGCCGAGGATGTCGAGGCGGCGGGCGAGATGTCGCCCGAGGAGCGGGCCGCGTTCATCCAGTCCATGGTCGACCAACTGGCGGCGCGGCTGGAAGAGGAGCCGGGCGATCTCGACGGCTGGCTGCAACTGGCGCGCGCCTATGGGGTGCTGGGGCGGTCCGACGAGGCGCTGGAGGCCTACCGCGCGGCGGAAGGGCTTCTGGACGGGCTGGCGGAGAGCGATCCGCGGCGGGGGATCGTGGCGCAGGGGATCGCGTCGAACGGCGGGTAGTGCTGGTTGGGCGTGCGGGAGCGAGGGGCCAGCCCCTCGCGCTCCCCGGAGTTTACTTGGCAAGATGAAGGGGCTTGGGGGCGGTGGGTATCAGCCGCCGGCCTTGTCCAGTGCGTCGTAGACAGCTTTTTCGCTGAGCAGCTCGGGCAGGGGGACGCCATCGGGGGCGCCGGGGCCGTAGACGGCGTTGAAGGGGATGCCGTAGCGGTTGAAGCGTTCGAGATAGGCGGAGATCTCGGGGTCGGGGCGGGTCCAGTCGGCCTGCATGGCGACGATGCCCTCGGAGGCCAGCGTTTCGGCCACCGGGTCGCGGTCGAGCACCAGCGCCTTGTTCGCCTTGCAGGTCAGGCACCAGTCGGCGGTGACATCGACGAAGACCACACGGCCCGCGGCCACATGGGCCGGGATCGCGGCTTCGTCGAAGACTTGCCAGCGGGTCGCGACCTGGGCGGCGGCCAGTGGCGCCGGGCTGCGCAGGGCGGGCAGGGCGATGGCCACCAGCGCCAGCACGCCCACCGCCAGCGCCCGGCCCGGCAGGCGGCGCAGCGCCAGTGCGGCGACGATCGCCGCCATGAGAAGTGCCGTGACCCCGGCAGAGGCCAGCCCCGCGACCCCGGCCAGCACGAAGAACAGCCAGGCGGCGGTCAGCGCCAGCAGCCCGCCCATCACCGTTTTGAGCACCAGCATCCAGCGGCCGGGTTTCGGCAGCACCGCCACCACGCCGGGGAAGGCCGCCACCGCGAGGTAAGGCAGCGCCAGCCCGAGGCCCAGCGCGGTGAAGATCACCGCGATGTCGCGCGCGCCGCCCGACAGGGCAAAGGCCACCGCGGTGCCGAGGAAGGGCGCCGAGCAGGGCGTGGCCAGCACCGCGGCAAAGGCGCCGGTGGCGAAATCGCCGAGATGGCCGCTGCCGCCGGCGCTTGCCATGCGGGTCTGCCAGGCGGCGGGCAATTGCACCTCGAACAGCCCGAAGAGATTGGCGGCAAAGACCACCAGGATGGCGATCATCGTGGTCAGGAACACCGGGCTCTGGAATTGCAGCCCCCAGCCCACCGCGTGGCCCATGCTCTGCAGCCCCCAGGTCACCGCCGCCAGGGCCCAGAAGAAGACCAGCACGCCGAAGGCCGCCCAGAGGAACCCCGAGCGCACCCGCGCCCGGCCCTTGGCGGCGCTCTGCACCGCCGAGGCCAGCTTGATCGACAGCACCGGCAGCACGCAGGGCATGACGTTGAGGATCAGCCCGCCCAGCACCGCGATCAGCGCCATGGCCCAGAGACCGCGCCTTGCGGCGGGCGGCGGCGGGGCGGTGCCGTCCAGCGGCGCGGCGAGGGTGGCGGCAAAGCGCCCGTCGGTCACGGTGAGGCTGAGTGGCGGGACCTCCTCGGGGGTGTAGAGCAGCGGGACCTCGGCCCAGATCCGGGTGCCGCCGCGGTCGGTCAGCAGCCTCGGCTTGCCGAAGATCGCCTCGCCCAGTTCGGGAAAGATGTCCGGCGCGGCAAAGCCGGCCTCGCGGCGCAGCGCCAGGGTCAGGCTATGGTCGTCCAGATGCGCGCCTTCCACCGTCACGCCGCTCGCCGCACCCTCCAAGGGCACGCGGGCCAGGGCATCGGCGAGGATCCCGGCCGCACCGGCGTCGATGCCGGTGGCGGCGGGCAAGGGCAGGGTGAGGTCGAAATCCTCGGGGATGCAGATGTCCTTGCAGACCAGCAGCCGCGCCCGGGCGTGCAGCAGGGCGGGGGCGCCGGGCTCGGCCAGGGTGATGCGGATCGGAAAGGTGACCTCGCCGCCATAGCCGAAATTCTCGATCTCGAAGGCGGTAAAGCGGGTGGGGGCGGGAAAGAGCAGCTCGGCGGCAGCCACGTTGCGCGATTGCGACCAGTCCAGCTCGGGCGGCAGGCCGACCTCGCCGGGGCTGCGCCAATAGGTCTTCCAGCCGTCCTGCATGGTGACCACCAGCCCGGCCGAGACCGAACCCGCCTCCGGGCCGACGCCCGCTTCGGCGGTGATCAGCCGGGCGCTGAGGGCGGCGGCGTCATGACGCGCGGACGTGGCGGCGGAAAGCGCGACCGGCAGGAGGCCGACCAGCAGGACGCAGAACAGCCGGAACAGGCGCATGATGTCTCCTCTCGGACGCAACGGACGGGTCGACACGAGATATGCGCCATGTGCCCGCCGGGGTCGAGTGGGGCAGATGGTCACTTTGGCGCGATCCGGGCGGCGGGCCGCGCTCAGCCGCGCGGCATCCGCAGCACGACGTTGCGGCCACCCTTGACGTAGCTCAACTGGCCCTCGCCGATGGCCGAGACCCGCCCGCCGTCGATCCGGTCGCCCACCTTGACCTTCTTGTAGCGGCCATTGGCCAGCCGGATCAGCGCCCGGCGGCTGGAGGGTTTGCCATAGACGCCGATCAGGTTGACCCGGCGCAGGTTGAGGGCGTTCTTTTCGGTGGCCGCGGCGGCGACCGTGGTGGTCGTGGGGATGCGCGGCGTCACGGTGCGCGGGGCGACGGCGGCGCTCGAGGTGGTGCTGGCGGCGGGAGGCGCGGCGGCGGCGGCCTCTTCGGCGCGTTTGACCAGCGTGTCGATGTTCGACGGACGCCGTTTCGGCGTGACCGAGGCGGCGACGGCCAGCGCGCTGGCCTCGATGTCCTTTTCGGCCTCGGTCTTGTCCTCGGCCTGCTCGGGGCGCACCTTGGGGCGTTTCTGGCGCAACTCGTCAAGGCTGATGCCGCCGAGGTTGGCGCGTTCGTTCTGTTCTTCCAGGTCGCCGGGCCGCGGCCGCGGGCGCAGCCCGTCCAGCGTCGGGTCGATGACCACCGGATCGGCGCTGGTCTCGGGTTCGGGCTCGGCGGCCGGGGCCTCCTCTGCCGGCTCGGCGGCGGTGCCGGGCTGCGCCGCCTCGGGCAGGGCGGCGGGCTGCGGCACCTCGGTGCCCGGGCGCAGCGGCGGCTTGACCGGCGGCGGGCCCAGCACCAGCAGGAAGCCCGCGGGATGGCGGACGCCTTCGGGGGTCGGCTCGATCAGCCCGTTCTCGTCGAAGGTCAGCCCCGCATCCGGCGGATAGGGATTGATCTGCGCGGAGGGCGCCACGTCGGTGGTCGCCTCGCGCGCGGAGGGGATGGCCACGGCATCGCCGACCGAGACGCCGGGGTCGATCGAGGCGACGTAGACATCGCCGATCTCGGCCTGGTCCGGGACATCCGGCGCCAGCGGCGCGCGCTGCCAGATGCCGGTGGCGGCATAGCGCGCCTCGGCCTGCTCGGGGCTCAGTTGCTCGGCCTCGAAGGGCACCGACAGCCCGTCGACCTGGTCATCCACCAGCTCGCGGCTCATGGCCGGGACGCCTTCGCTGAGCGCGGCGACATTGATGGCGCTGGGATCCTGCGGGTCGGGGACCGCCTCGGTGCCGGGCAGGGCAAGCGCGGTCTCGGGCAGGGGGTCCACCACCGGCTGCGGCGGTGCCTCGGTGCCGGCCGGGTCGATCGGGCCGCTTTCGATCACCGCGGGCACCGTGGCGCTGGCCACCGGCGTCTCGGCGGATTTGCGGAACAGCCCGGCGAGCCCGTCCTCGAGGAAGATCGAGGCCACCGCGGCCACCGCCAGCAGCAAGAGCAGCAGGACGGTGGTCAGGATCAGCCCCAGAAAACGCGGCTTGCCGCCGACCTTCTGCTGGCCGCGGGCGCCGAAGACCGTCATCCGGTCGCTTTCGTCCATCACCGCGCCGCTGGCCAGCGCGGCCGCAGCCCCCTTGCCGCGGCCGAATTTCGGCTTGCGGAGGGCGCCGGGCCGGTCGTTGGCGGCTTTCTTTTTGGCGGCGCGCCGGCTGGCGAAGCCGATGGTCCGGGCCGCGCTTTTCTCGTCGAGTTCGGCGGGGGCCTCGGTCGCGGGGGTGCCGATGGGCGCGGGGGCCTTTGGCAGCGGCTCGGGTTTCGGTCGGTTGGTCAGCGACTCGCGCGCCTTGGCGGCGAGTTCGGCGGCAATGTCGCGCGGCTCGTCCACCGGGGTGACGTTGAGGCGCGGCGCGGGCGTGGCCGGGTCGGGCACCGCGCTGAGGCTTGTAGCGGGACGCGGCGGCGGCGCCTCGCGCTGGGCGCGGATGGAGCTGAAGCCGGGGGTTTCCAGCGGCGCATCCACCGGCAGCGGCTTGGGCGCCGGCGGCACGGTCCTGGCCGGGGCGGCTTTCGGGCCGGGCAGCGGCGGGGCCTTGGCGGCGGGAGTGTCCTTGGGTGCGGGTTTGGCGGCGGGCTTGTCGCTGGGCGCGGCGGCACCGGGTTGCGCCTTGGGCGCGGCTGCGGCGGCAGGCTTGTCGTTGGATTGGGCCTTGGCGGCGGGCTTGTCCTTGGGCGTGTCCTTGGCGCCGGGCTGGTCGCTGGAGGGCACCTTGGCAACGGGTTCGTCCTTGGGCGCGGCGGCAGCGGGTTGCACCTTGGGCGGGGCCTCGGCGACGGGTTGGTCGCTGGGCTGCGTCTTTTCGACGGGCTTGTCCTTGGGCGTGTCCTTGGCGGCAGGCTGGTCGCTGGGCGGCTCCTTGGCAGCAGGCTTGTCGCTGGGCTGCGTCTTGGCGGCGGGTGTGTCCTTGGGCGCGTCCTTGGCGGCGGGTTTGTCGCTGGGCGGCGCTTCGGCGGCGGGTTTGGCCGGTGGCGCCTTGTCCGCCGGGGCGGGTTTCGCCGACTTAGATGGCTTGTTCTCCGGCTCCGGTTGCTTGACCGCCTTGTCTTCCGATCCCTTGTCCTCGGGATCGGGCGTTTTCGCTGCCGGTTTCGCAGTCGGTTTGTCCTCGGGGGCCTTGTCCGCCGGGGCGGATTTGGTCGGTTCCGCCTTCGGCGCCGGGCTCTTCGCGGGCACATCGCTCTGGGCCGCGGGTTTGGGCGCGGCGGGTTTGGACTCGGGTGACTCTACCGGATCCAGCGCGGTGTTTGCCGTCGCTTCCGCCTTGGGGTCTTCCTTGGCGGGCTTCGGCTCGGCCTTGGGTGCGACAGTGGCTTCGGGTTTCGGCGCGGGCTTGACCGGCTCCGGCTCGGAGGCCGGGCTTACGGCTTCAGTCACCGGCACCGATTCGGGCTCTGCCTTGGCGGCGGACTTCTCCTGTGGCGGAGTCTGCGGCTTGGCCACTGCCGCGTCAAGGTCCGGCGGCGGGCCGTCGAGAATCGAGATCGGCGCGTCGTCGCCCTGGACCGTCACGCCCGGCGTCAGCGTGGTCAGCGCCAGCTGGGTCGGGCCGAAGAAGGGCTCGCGCGTGAAACCTGCCTCGGGCGAGATGTCCGACACGTAGCCCAGCGGCAGGAAGCCGTGCCCGGTGGCGAAGCTCTCGGCCTCGTCCAGGGTTTCGCGCGCCACCGCGGCGATATGGACCTGCGCGCCGTCCTTGTGGATGTCATAGACCAGCTCGTCGATGCTGTAGGGCGTGGCGCCGTCCAGCGCGGCCTCGACCGCCTCTGCGACGGAAATGTCACTGTCGGGCGATTCGATGTCGAGGAACTTGACCTGCTCGGTCGGAAGGACCAGCTTCACCTCCGGATCGCTGCCCGGCGCAAGCGCCATGGCGCGCTCGCGCAGATCCGCCAGCGCGGCGGGCAGGTCGGGAACATCGGGCGAGACCGTGCCCAAGAGATACCAGCCGTCCCCGGCTTCGCCATAGGCGGAGGCGCGCCGCAGCAGGGCGATCCCGTCGAAGGACAGCAACAGTGCAAAATCTGGTTTCATCGGTCCGGCTTTCGCACTCCTTGGTGAGCCATACAAGTCAGCCCCTCTCATACCCGTAACTTAGAGCAGCTTCCTGCCGAGAAAAAGACATTGCGCCGGATTGTTACCTGCCGATGGTTGTGCCGGCCTCGCGGGGCGCGCATCTTCAGGGTGAACTGAGGCAATAATAGCATAAAGGGCGGGCCAATGTTGAGAGGACTGATAGTAAACGTTTTTGTCATCTGCCTGTGGGTGATTCCCGCGGCAGCGCAGGAGTCGCCCGGGCGCGGCCATGTGGTGGTGACCGGCACGGGGCAGGTCCAGGCCAGCCCGGACATCGCCACCGTCACCCTGGGCGTGGCGCATGAGGCGCGCGAGGCGCGCGAGGCAATGAACCGCGTCAGCGCCGATGTCGCCAAGCTTTTCGAGCGGCTGACCGCGCTGGGGGTGGAGCCGCGCGACGTGCAGACCACCACGCTCCGGCTTGATCCGGTGTGGCGCGACGACAGCCGCACCACACCGCGCGAGGGCCCGTCGATGGTGGGCTTCGTGGCGCGCAACGAGCTGACGATTCGCCTGCGCGACATGGATCGGCTGGGCGCCGCGCTCGAGGTGCTGCTGGAGGATGGGGCCAACCGCTTCTCGGGCATCAGCTTCGGCGTCACCGATCCCGCGCCGCTGCTCGACGAGGCCCGGAAACTGGCGGTCGGCGATGCCCGGCGCAAGGCCGAGATCTATGCCGGGGCCGCCGGTGTCACGCTGGGCGATGTGCTGGAGATCTCCGAGCCGGGGTCGGCGCCCTCGCCGATGGCCTCCTATGCGCGGGCCGAGGCGGTGTCGTCCGACATGCCGGTCGCGGGGGGCGAGCTGAATTTCGACGCCCAGGTCACCATCGTCTACGCGCTGACCCGCTAGGTGCTGCAGGGTCCGGGCCATGACGGCCCGGACCAGGGGATTTCGCGTCAGGCCGAGGCCTTGGCCAGCGCCTGGTCGAGATCGGCGATCAGGTCCCTGGCATCCTCGATCCCGATCGACAGCCGGACGACGTTGGGGCTGGCCCCCGCCGCTTTCTGCTGTTCCGGCGTCAATTGCCGGTGGGTGGTCGAGGCCGAGTGAATCACCAGGCTGCGGGTGTCGCCGAGGTTGGCGACATGGCTGAACAGCTCCAGCGCGTCGACGAACCTGACGCAGGCGTCATAGCCGCCCTTGAGCGCGATGGTGAACAGCCCGCCGCCGCCCTTGGGGCAGAGCCGCGCCTTGCGCTCCTTGTAGGGCGAACTGTCGAGCCCGGCATAGGTCACCGCTTCCACCGCGTCATGGGTCTCGAGCCAGGCGGCGATCTTCTCGGCGTTCTGGACGTGCCGCTCCATGCGCAAGGACAGGGTCTCGATGCCCATCAGCGTGTAATGCGCCGCCTGCGGGTTCAGCGTCATGCCGAGGTCGCGCAGGCCGATGGCGATGCCATGGAAGGTGAAGGCCAGCGGCCCGAAGGTCTCGGCGAATTTCAAGCCGTGGTAGGCGGGTTCGGGTTCGGACAGCGAGGGGAACTTGCCCGAGGCGGCCCAGTCGAACTTGCCCGAATCCACCACGCAGCCGCCGGTGACGGTGCCGTTGCCGGTCAGGTACTTGGTCATCGAATGCACCACCAGCGTCGCGCCATGCTCGATGGGCTTGCAGAGGTAGGGCGTGGCCGAGGTATTGTCGACGATCAGCGGCAGCCCGGCGGCGTCGGCAATCGCCGAAAGCGCGTCCAGATCGGCGATATGGCCCCCGGGGTTGGCAATCGATTCGCAGAAGATCGCGCGGGTGTCGTCGTCGATGGCGGCCTTGACGGCATCGGTGTCGTCGATGTCGACGAACTTCGCGGTCCAGCCGAAACGCTTGATGGTCTGGCTGAACTGGGTGACCGAGCCGCCGTAGAGCCGGGTCGAGACCACCACGTTCAGCCCCGGCCCCATCAGCGGAAACAGCGCCATGATCTGTGCCGCGTGTCCCGACGAACAGCAGACCGCGCCGACGCCGCCCTCGAGCGTGGCGACCCGTTCCTGCAATGCGGCGACGGTGGGGTTGGTCAGCCGCGAATAGATATAGCCCACTTCCTGAAGGTTGAAGAGCGCCGCGGCATGTTCTGCGTCGCGGAACACATAGGCGGTGGTCTGGTAGATCGGCACCTGCCGCGCGCCGGTGGCCGGATCGGGGCGGGCGCCGGCGTGGATCTGCAGGGTGTCGAAGCCGTAGCTCGGGGCATCGGTCATGGATGGTCTCCTGATGAAATTCGGCCGGAGACTATGCAGGCTTCGCCCGGTTTGCCAGCCCTGATATGGGTCGGGGGACGGGGGAGCCTCGCGGGGAACCCCGGGGGTCACGGCGGGGCACGCCTTCGCGCCGCGCCAGTGAGCGGATCCATTCCGCGACAGAGCAAATGCGCGCGCGGGGCCGACCAAAAGAGCATTGAATGCGCCGCATGGTTCGCTGACCCGTCGCCCTGGTGACGGCCGCGGCGGCGAGCCTTCGGGCAGGACCACCCGGTCTGATTGCAACGCGCTCCGGGAATGGGATGTCTGTTGTGAACCAAGATCGAATCTGACAGGATTGAAGTATTTATCAAGGAGATAAAACGCCATGGCGATCATTATCAGCGAGGTCGTCTATACCGCCGACAACAAGATTGCGGTGGAATTCCACAACAATGGCACCGAGGATTTCACGATTACCGGCACCGGAATGGTGCTTGGAAACAACACCACCAACCTGAATCTGGGGCTCGGTGGCGCAACAGTCATTCCCGCAGGCGGCTTCATCACCATTGGCCACAGCGAGATAGACGGGGTGCAATTCTCTCCGAATGACGCGGATTTCGTGCTTGCCAACCTGTCGTTTGTCATGTGGAACAGCAATCCCACCACGAACGATCACGTCGGATCGAATGGCAGCACCACAGCGATCCCCCCGGATACCGTTCTCGAGACGCCGGACTTCGATCGTGCGCCGGACCCGGACATAGACACCAACAACCTGGCGCTCTTCACGGTCATCAACGGGTCGTCCAACAACACGCTCGGCGCCTTCTGTTTCGGCAAGGGGACGCTGATTGCCACGCCTGGGGGTGACGTCACGGTCGAATCCCTGGCAATCGGGGACCCGATCCTGACGTCGGATGGCCGCAGCGTGCCGGTCAAGTGGATCGGTCTGCAGACCGTTCACAAGCTCCGGGCCGGACCGAGGATGGAGCCGGTGCGATTCCGCGCCGGGGCCTGGGGGGATGGGCAACCCTGCAGCGACCTCATCGTCACCGCCGATCATGGGATGGTGATCGACGGATTTGTGATCAACGCCTCGGCGCTGGTGAACGGGTCGAGCATAGATTGGGTGCCGATGGACGAATTGGACAACCGGGTCACCTATTACCATGTCGAGACCGAGAACCACGATGTGATCCTCGCCAACGGCATTCCGGCAGAGACCTTCGTCGATTATGCCGGCAGACAGGCGTTCGACAATTACGCCGAATATGCGGATCTTTACGGCGCCGAGCGCATCATTCCCGAAATGGACCACCTGCGGATCAGTTCGCGGCGCCTTGTGCCGGATGCAATCAAGGCGCGCTTCGGGATTGGTGAGCAGGTCGGGAGTTCCGAAAGCGCTCTGAGCGCCTGATGCCACGAAGGCGGTAGCGCCGCGGTCTCCGGAACTGTCAAGAGCCTTGATGAAAGCCGGAGGCGCCGGGCCGGTCCAATGGCCGTGATCTGCGGCCTGGCGGGATGAGAACGCCTGGCAGGATGAGAGGCGCGCGGATCGCGTTGCTTTCCGAGCGGACCATTCGGGCGCCGCCAGCCGCGTTCCTCGGGGTCCGACAGGGTACCACGCCGGTCATCCGACCCGCCCCCTACCGCATCCAGAACCCTTCGCGCTTGATCTTGTTGCGGATCGCCTGTTCGCGGGGGGGCAGGTTGCCCTGGTCGAACATGTCGCGCACCTTGTGACCCCGGCCCTGGTAGATCATCCGCAGCGCCGGTTCGTATTCCTTCAGCCGCTTCTTGATCTTGTTGGGCGCACAGACGATCTCGAGCGTGTCCACCACGTGCTGCGCCTCGCGCGCGTAAAGCAGCGGCAGCACCCGGTAGTGACAGGTATGCGAGCCGTCCAGCATCCCCGCCGGCAGGGTGTTGCGCCCGCCGCCCAGCGAATGGATCACCAGCGGCAGGGCCACCTGGTCGAGCCAGGGCTCCATCACCTGGCACACCAGTTCGGGGGGCGGGTCGTGGCGGATGGCCAGCGCATATTCAAGGAAACGCGCGCCGAAGACCCTGGGGCACTTGTAGAAAAAGAACCCGGCGTTGAAATAGAGATAGCGCTGCCAGTATTCGTCCGGCTGGGCAGGGTCGAGCGAGCTCTCGAAATCCAGCCCGAACTTGTCGTAGAGCGATTTCCAGATCGTGGTATAGCCCGGGCCGTAAAGCTCGAGCTGCGGCCAGGTCCCCTCGCGCCGCAGCGAGGCACTGGGACGGTCGAAGTCGAAAGGCACCTCGCGCAGGTCGCCGGTGATCAGCGTGTCGGTGTCGAAGAACACGAAAGGCTCGCCCTCGGGCAGGGCGCCAAGCGCCTCGATCTTGTTGCCGTAGGGGTAGGCATGGCCGAAGTGGCGGTTCTCGAAGGGCAGGAAGTCGACCCCGAGATCGAGCAGCAGGTTGCGCAGGTCCTCGTTCTTGATGCGCGGATCATTGGGCCAGAGCGGGCCGGGCTGCGGCTCGGCCAGGAACAGCTTGCCGCGAAAGCCGCGGATGACATGGCGGAACGAGGCGGCAAAGAGCAGCGCCTCCCATTGCAGCCGCCCGGCCTGGCCGACGATCACGATATTGAACGGCGTCTCGCCGATGGGTTCTGCCACGGTGCTGCCCCCGGTTGCCTTTGGGTCTTTTGTCACCGACTATAGAGCGGAACAGCGCGGGCCAAAAGCCGGATATGCGGGAAATCCACCGGCGGCGGGCCGGTGATTTTCGGAAGTATTTCAGGGGGAAGGCCCGTGCATTTCATTCTCATTCTGGTTGCATTGCTGAGCGGCGGAGGCGAGGCCGCCACGCCGGAAGACAGCGCCTCCGGCGCCTCCTCGGCCGGGCTTGTGGCCGAGCCGCAGGCGCCCACGGGCCGGTTCACCACCGCCACCGAGGTGCGCCCGATCCTACAGGCCACCCGCGGCAACTGGGTCGCGGTGCGCGAATACGGCGGGCGCGACCTGGTCTATTTCACCCATCTTCTCAGTTGGCGCTGCGGGCTGGTGCAACTGGACTATGCGATCAACGGCGGCGCGCTGACCTCTTTTCCGCTGCCCGCCTGTCACGAAGACCTGCCCACGCCCAATGCGTTGCTCGAGGGCGACGGCGCGCCCTACCTGGGCTTTGCGCTGGGGTCGGTGCAATCGCTCGAGGTGCGTCTCACCTATGACGATCTGGGCACCGATCAGGCCGGGTTCGAACGGCGGGCGGTGCTGATCCCCTGACGGCCGGTGCCTTCGGGCTGAATGCCTTCAGGGTGACTCGTCGGGACGCAATGGCGTGAAGCAGACCTTCGGCCCCGCTCGTCACCGAGCCGCGCATCGCCCTGCCGTTGGGGCGGCCCGGCGATGCGCGGCGGCTTCGCCTTTGTTCCGCGCCGGTGCGGAGCGCCGGGCGTCGGCTCCTGACCAGAAGCGTCTGCTTCAACCTGTTCTTCTATGGCCTTATTGCCCCGGCACAGGTTCACGCGCGTTCGGCACCAAACCCATGGCGGCGGATCAGGTGAAAGCGCCCGGTCGCCGGGTCGGACCCGAGATGCGAGACGGCATCCAGCACGAAGGGCGCGGGCAGCAGCGGTGCAAGATGCCGTTCCAGCGCGGCCTGCGTCGGGCCGATCTCGTCGGGCTTCAGCGGGCCGGTGAGGGTGATGTGGAAGCGGAAATCCTCCATCACATGCGGATAGCCCCATCTGGCCAGGTTGGCCTCCTGCCGCGGGCTGAGCCGCGCCTTGCGGCGGCGCTCCAATTCCTGCGGGGGGGGGGGCGCGCGGAAGGGATCGAACCGGCGCACCACCTCGGCGGCCAGCGCCGCCAGCGCGTCGGTCGCGCCGCGCGGCGTCAGCGCGAGGAAAGACCCGAGGCGGGTGATCTCCAGGCCCTCCAGCACCACCGGCGCGGTTTCACCGGCAAAACGCGCAAGCGCCGCGGCAAGCGCTTCGGCGCTTTGGCCGGGCGCGAGGGCGAAGGGCGGTTTCAGCGTGCCATGGGCGCCGTATTTGCGCGGCCGCTCGGTCAGCTCCGCCACCGGGCGCGGCAGGCCGGGCAGGACGGGATGCGCGCGGCTCTGGCCGGACAGCGGATCCCAGCCCAGCCATGCCGCCAGCCATTCGGCCAGCGGGCCGGGCGGCAGCGTGTAGTAGAGCGCGTGGCGGGCATGCATGGTCAGCCTCCTGTCAGGCGGGCGCGCAGATGGCGCAGCAGCGTGTCCCAGACCAGCCGGATGCGGCGCGAGGATTTGACCTCGCGATGCGCCACCAGCCAGACCGGATAGCGGATCGGCCCGTGATCGGGCAGAAGCCGCACCATCCCCGGCGTCGCCTGGCCAAGGAAATCCGGCGCCATGCCGATGGCCACGCCCTGGCGCGCCAATTCCCAATGCACCAGGTGGTTGTCCGAGCGGATGGCCAGCATCTCGCGGCTCAGCGTGATGCCGAAACCGGCAAAGGCGCCGATCATCTGCTCGGCGCTGTCCATGGCGATGATGTCGTGCCCCTGGAGGTCGTCGAGCCCCCGCGGCGTGCCCCGCCGCGCAAGGTAGCTTTCGGCGGCATAGAACCAGCCGCGGTCGGTGGCGATGCGCTGGCCGATCAGCGCCTGGTCCTCGGGCTCGGTATTGCGGATGGCAATATCGGCCTCGCGGCGGCGCAGGTCGGTGATGGCATTGGAGGCGACGACCTCGATCTCCAGCCCCGGCGCGGTCTCGCGCAACTCGGCAATCACCGGCGGCAAGAGGTAGGCGGCGTAGATCTCCGACGCGGTGATGCAGACCCGCCCGGCGATCTCCTGGCTCTGGCCCGAGGCGGCCAGCGACACCTGGGTCGCGGCCTCGCCCATGGCGCGCACATGGTCGATCAGCTCCAGCCCCGAGGGCGTGAGATCCAGCCCGCGCCCGCTGCGCTCGAACAGCGCGACGCCCAGCTCCGCCTCCAGCGCGCTGACCTGGCGGCCGAGGGTGGGCTGGGCCAGCCCCAGCGCGCGGGCGGCGGCGGAAAGCGAGCCTTCCTCGGCGGTGACGAGAAAGGCCCTTGCCCGGTTCCAGTCGAAGGTGACGCTGCGCCAATCCATGCGAAAACGCATAACAGACCTGCCGCTCTGGTCAATTCCCCGGACGGTTCCGCATGGGGTAGTCTGGCGCAAGGTTGGACAAGGGAGCAAGCGATGCAAGCGGCGGTCTACAGCGAATACGGCACGGCGGACGTGGTACGGATCGAAGACAGGGCGCGCCCGGTGCCGGGGCCGGGGGAGATATTGGTGAAAGTGGCGCATGGCAGCGTGACCACCGCCGACTGGCGGCTGCGCGCGGCGGCCTTTCCGGGGGTGCTGGCCATTCCCGGGCGGCTGATGTTCGGGCTGCGCCGCCCGCGCCGGGAGGTGCTGGGCAGCGAGTTCGCCGGCGAGGTCGCGGCGCTGGGGCCAGGGGTCACGGGCTTCGCGCCGGGCCAGCCGGTCTTCGGCTTCGTGATGCAGGGCGCGCATGCGGAATACCTCGTGGTGCGGGCCGAGGGGGCGGTCTTGGCGGTGCCCGAGGCGCTGGCGCTGGCCGATGCGGCGGCGCTGCCCTTCGGCGGGCTTTCGGCGCTGGTCTTTCTGCGCGACTTCGCCCAGGTGCAGCCGGGCCAGCGGGTGCTGGTGATCGGCGCCTCGGGCGGGGTCGGCGTCTATGCGGTGCAGATCGCGCGGGCGCTGGGCGCCGAGGTGACCGGCATGGCCTCGGGCGGCAACGAGGCGCTGGTGCGCGGGCTGGGGGCGTCGGGGTTCATCGATTACCGAACCACCAAGCTGCGCGACCTGGAGGGACGCTTTGACGCGGTGATCGACACGGTGGGGGCGGCGCGCTTCAAGGACGTGCGGCATCTGCTTGGCAAGACAGGGGTTTTCGTGCCGCTGAACTTCGGGCTGCGCGAGATCGGCCAGGCGCTCTGGACGCGAGCTCTGGGCGGCCCGCGGGTCCGGATCGGGGTGAGCGGCGACACCAGGGCCGACCTGGCGGTGCTGGCCGATTGGGTCACGCAGGGCCGGCTGCGCCCGGTGGTGGACCGGCGGTTTGCCTTCCGCGCGATCCGCGCCGCCTATGCCCATGTGGAGGGGCGGCACCGGCGCGGTTCGGTGCTGCTGGACATCGGCAGCGCGGCGCTCGTCCAGCCCTTGCGGGCAGTCCTCGCCTGAGCGGCACCCCCGGATCGCGGCCTTCGCGCGCTTCTGTGTGAAAGGACCCGGGGGTGGGTCGAGGGGGAAACCGACGCTCAGACCCCGGGCGACAGCGGGTCGGCGATCGGTTTCAGCGCCGCGTAGAGCACCGCGTGGATCGGTGTCGGCACGCCGCGTTCCGCGCCCAGGCGCACCAGGTCGCCGCTGAGGTATTCATGCTCGAGCGGCTTGCCGTTGCGCAGGTCGTCGAGCATCGAGGCGTGCATCTGGTCGGGCAGGTTCATGATGAAGTCCCAGACCCGGGCCACCGTGTCGGCGGGCATGTCGGGCAGGACGGCGCGGGCCACGGCATAGCCTTCCTCGATGGCGGCGCGGAACAGCGCGCGCGAGGCCGGGTTGGCGCGCAGCGGCCCGATGTCAAGCCGGGTCAGCGTGGTCATCGAGGCCAGCGTGCTCTGGCCGCAGAACTTGGTCCAGAGGTCGTGCAGGATGTGGTCCTGCACCGCCGGGGTCGTGCCGGCCTCGGCCAGCGCCGCGCGCAGGGCGTCGCAGCGCGGGCTGGGGCCGCCCTCGGGTTCGCCGAAGCTCAGCATGTCGAAGGGCGCGTGGTGGGTGATCTCGCCCGGGGCGGTGATCGCGCCGGGAATGCGCGCCACGCCGGGCAGGACATGGTGCCGGCCGATCACCGCTGCCAGCCGCTCCCAGGCGGTGATGCCGTTCTGGCAGGTGACGACGGTGGTCCGGGGCGTCAGCATCGGGCGGATGGCCGCGCCCGCGGTCTCGACATCGGCGTTCTTGACCATGAAGAGCACCAGGTCGACCGGCCCGACCTCGGCCGGATCGCCGGTGGCGCGGATGTCGCGCAGGTGGGCATCGCCCTTGGGGCTGCGGATGGTCAGGCCATTGGCCTTGAGGGCCGCCAGGTGCGCGCCGCGGGCGATCAGCGTCACCTCATGGCCCGCCTGCGCCAGCCGCCCGCCGAAATAGCCGCCCAGCGCGCCCGCGCCCATGACTGCGATCTTCATCCGAAATCCTCCGTCCCGTCCTGGAAGTATCCCGAGAGTATCAGGGACGCGGTGCCGCAACGGAATGGAAAAATGGTGGGCGACCCTGGAATCGAACCAGGCGTGCGTCTCCGCGAGGGAACCGCAGGTGGCCCCTGCCACATCGGGCGGTGCGCAGGATCGATCCGGGGGATCGATCGGTTGCCGGGGGTGCTGCGGGTTTGGCGGCGCGGTCGGCGGGGTATTGGAAGGAGGTAAATGGTGGGCGACCCTGGAATCGAACCAGGCGTGCGTCTCCGCGAGGGAGTTACAGTCCCCTGCCACACCTTGCGGCCTGTCGCCCACTGTGACGGGCTGATTAAAGCTGGCCCCGGGCAAGGTCAAGGCGAAAAATCGGGAAATTTCCGGCGCCTTTGGCGCAACCGCTTGCGCCGCATTCGCGCCGGGGCCATTGTCGCGCCGTTCAGAGAGGGACCGAGATGAAAAAACCCAAATGGGTGGTCGAGAAGGAACAGGGCAAGCGCGCGGCAGCGGCGGAAACCGTCTGGCTGTTCGGGCTGCACGCGGTGCGCGATGCGCTGGAAAACCCGGCGCGCGAGAAGCTGCGCCTGATCCTCACGCCGAATGCCGAGGCCAAGCTCTCCGAGGCCGTGGCCGCCAGCGGCATGACGCCCGAGATCGCCGAGCCGCGCAGGTTTTCCGCGCCGCTCGATCCGCAGTCGGTGCACCAGGGGGCCGCGCTCGAGGTCAAGCCGCTGGGCTGGGGCACGCTGGCCGACGTGGCGCTGGCGGAGGGCCCGGGCCCGCAGCGGCTGATCCTGCTGGACCGGGTGACCGATCCGCACAACGTCGGCGCCATCCTGCGCTCGGCCGAGGTCTTTGGCGCGCGCGCGGTGATTGCCCCGCGCCACCATTCGGCGCCCGAGACCGGCGCGCTGGCCAAGACCGCCAGCGGCGCGCTGGAGCGCCAGCCCTATCTGCGCATCCGCAACCTGGCCGAGGCGATCGGCGAATTGCAGGCCATGGGCTACCTCGTGCTGGGCCTCGACGGCGCAGCCGAGCAGACCATCGAGGCGGCGCTGGCGGGGCAGGCCGACCGGGCGGTGGCGCTGGTGCTGGGGGCCGAGGGGCCGGGGCTGCGGCCGCGCACGCGCGAGACCTGCGATGCGCTGGTGCGAATCGACTTTGCCGGCAATTTCGGCTCGCTCAATGTCTCGAATGCCGCCGCCGTGGCGCTTTATGCCAGCCTGGGGCGCGGCTGAGGGGTTCCATTCCGGCGATCCGCGCCTACCTTGGAGCGAAACCATCGGGAGAGCCAGATGCCGCAGGGCACCAAGATCGCCACATGTTGTTACTGCGGCACCCGCGCAGCACTTGTCCTGCGGGGCGAGCGGCGTCACGAGTTGTCCTGCGCCTCCTGCGGCGCGCCCCTGCACGACATGAAGCTGATGCCCACGGCGAAGCTGGGAGGTTACGAAACGCCGCGCGCCCGCAGCCTGCCGAAAAAGCCGGGCAAACCGGGCAAGCGCAAGGGCGCGACGCCCGATCCGCTGTGGGAGATGCAGCCCGGCGACGGGCGGCGCAAGAAAAAGAAGAAGAAAAAGAGCAAACGCGGGGTCAGCTGGTTTCTCGACGAAGCCTTTGACGCCATCGAGGATATTTTCGACTGACAGGGAGGCTGCACATGGGCAGGGTCAAGACGTACGAGGGCAAGGGTATTGCCATTTCCTTCGACATGGGGCGCTGCATTCACGCGCGCAACTGTTACCTCAAGCTGAGCGAGGTCTTCGATCCCGGGCGCAGGCCCTGGGTCGATCCGGACGGCGCCCCGGCGGAAGAGATCGCGGCGATGATCCGCACCTGCCCCTCGGGCGCGCTGAGCTATGCGCGCAAGGATGGCGGGCTGGACGAACGCCCGCCGCGGATCAACCGGGTGGCGGTGCTGGAAAACGGGCCGCTGGCGCTGGCCGGCGATCTGAAGCTGGGCGAGGCGTCCGAGACGCGGCTGACGCTCTGCCGCTGCGGGCAGTCGAAGTCCAAACCCTATTGCGACTACAGCCATGTCGCCGCCGGGTTCAAAGCCACCGGCGAGCCGGCAGAGACCGAGGGCAAGGCGCAGGACACCGGCCCGCTGGAGATCAGCGCCAACGAGGACGGCTGCCTGGTGCTCTCGGGCCCGGCGGAGGTGGTCTCGGGCACCGGGCGCCGGGTCCGGCAGGCGGGCAAGCTCTTTCTCTGCCGCTGCGGCCATTCGGCGAACAAGCCCTACTGCGATGGCAGTCACAAGGCGGCGGGGTTCAAGGCCGACCCGCTGTGATGGCGCGCGGCGGGGGACGAGACCGACCCTTGCCGCCCGCACCGCCGCAGTCCCGGACTTGATCCGGGACCTCATGGTTGGCCGCGAGGCCCCGGATCAGGTCCGGGGCGCGGATCGCGCAGCCCATGATGTCGGGCCAGGGTGGCGGATGGCGCGCGCAGGCGGGACGCGAGGCCCCGGATCGGGTCCGGGGCGCGGATCGCGCAGCCCGTGATGCCCGGCCAGGGTGGCGGATGGCGCGCGCAGGGGGGACGTGAGGCCCCGGATCAAGTCCGGGGCTGCGGTGTGCGGGTGGCCTGAGCGGTGTGCGGGGCGCTGAGCGGTGTGAGCGGGGGGGCCCGAGCGCGGCGCGGGGAGCCTGAGCACCGCGCGGGGGCCGCAGCAACGCGCCGGGGCCGCAGCGGCGTGCGAAACTCGCATCCTCTTCCAAATCCCCGCCGCATCCACTATCTCGACCGCAATCATCAGGAGGCCTGCGATGAAATACGACACCCCGGGTCCGGTCGAGGGCGACTGGAGCGAAGCGATTTCCCCGGTCGAGGAAATCATCAACGAAGCGCGCAACGGGCGGATGTTCATCCTGGTCGATCACGAGGACCGCGAGAACGAGGGCGACCTGGTGATCCCGGCCCAGATGGCGACGCCGGATGCGATCAACTTCATGGCCACCCATGGCCGCGGGCTGATCTGCCTGACGCTGACCGGCGAGCGGGTCGATGCGCTGGGCCTGCCGCCGATGGCGAGCAACAATTCCTCGCGCACCGAAACCCCCTTCACCGTCTCGATCGAGGCGCGCGAGGGCGTCAGCACCGGCATTTCCGCCCATGACCGCGCGCGCACCGTCGCGGTGGCCATCGACTCGCGCTCGACCGAGACCGATATCGCCACTCCCGGCCATATCTTCCCGCTGCGCGCCCGCGACGGCGGCGTGCTGATGCGCGCCGGCCATACCGAGGCAGCGGTGGATGTCAGCCGCCTCGCCGGGCTCAACCCCTCGGGCGTGATCTGCGAGATCATGAACGAGGACGGCACCATGGCGCGGCTGCCCGAACTGGTGGGCTTTGCCCAGAAACACGGGCTCAAGATCGGCACGATCTCGGACCTGATCGCCTATCGCCGCCGCCACGACAACCTGGTCAAGGAAACCGCCACCCGCCAGGTGACCTCGCGCTTTGGCGGCGACTGGACGCTGCGGGTGTTCACCGATCTGACCGAGGGCACCGAGCACGTGGTGCTGACCAAGGGCGACGTCACCACCCCCGAGCCGGTGCTGGTGCGGACCCATGCGCTCAGCGCGCTCGAGGACATTCTCGGCATCGGCGGGTCGAACGAGTTGCAGACCGCGATGGAGATCGTCGGGCGCGAGGGCCGCGGCGTCGTCTGCCTGTTCCGCAACCCGCAGGCGCGGATCCTGCACGAGGAAGAAGACGACGGCCCCAAGACGGTGCGCGAGATCGGGCTGGGCAGCCAGATCCTGTCGACCCTGGGCCTGTCGAGACTGATCCTGCTGAGCGACCACGAGGCGACGAAATACGTCGGCCTCGATGCCTATGGTCTTGAAATTGTGGGCACCCGCCCGATCACGGAGTAACCGACATGGCCGAAGCCGAAGCCCATTACATCCTGCCGCGCCCGGAATTCGACAAGCCGGTCAAACTGCTGATCGTGGTGGCGCCCTATTACAAGGACATTGCCGACAACCTCGTCGCCGGGGCCAAGGCCGAGATCGAGGCCGCCGGCGGCACCTGGGAGATGGTCGAGGTGCCCGGCGCGCTGGAACTGCCCGGCGCCATCGGCATTGCCGAGCGGCTGAGCAATTTCGACGGCTACGTCGCCCTGGGCTGCGTGATCCGCGGCGAGACGACGCATTACGACACGGTCTGCAACGACAGCTCGCGCGGGATCACCCTGCTGGGATTGCAGGGGCTGTGCATCGGCAATGGCATCCTGACGGTCGAAAACCGGGCCCAGGCCGAGGTGCGCGCCGATCCCGAACAGGCCAACAAGGGCGGCGGGGCGGCGGCTGCGGCCTTGCATCTGATCGCGCTGGGCCGTAAGTGGGGCGCTTCGCGGAAAGGCGTGGGCTTTCGCCCCGCCACCGAGGAATACCAGATCGCTGGCGCAACCAAGGGCAATCCGACCGCATGAGTGACGAGATCGAGGACAGCGCGCCGAAACCGCTGTCGGGCAACCAGAAACGCAAGATGAAATCCGCCGCCCGGCTCTATGCCGTGCAGGCGCTGTTCCAGATGGAGCACAGCGGCCAGACCGTGCCCTCGGTGACGCGCGAATTCGTCGATCACCGCTTCGGCGCGATCTACGAGGGCGACGAGATGGCCGAGGGCGATGTCGAACTGTTCGGCGCGCTGGTCGCCGATGCAGTCAACAACCAGGCCCGGATCGACCAGATGACCGACCGCGCGCTGGTGGCGAAATGGCCGATCGCGCGGATCGACCCGACGCTCAGGGCGCTGTTTCGCGCCGCCGGGGCCGAGTTGACCGAGGGCGAGGCGCCGCCGCGGGTGGTGATCAAGGAATTCGTCGATGTCGCCGGCGCCTTCTTTCCCGAAGGCCGCGAGCCGCGCTTCGTCAACGCGGTGCTCGATCACATGGCGCGCGAGGCCCGGCCCGAGGCCTTCTGAGCGGAAACCTGCCCGGTGGCACGGTGACGCAGAGGAAATCCTGCCATTTGCCCTCGCGTGATCCTACACTATATCGAGAGAGAGCAAACACGCAGGAGACAGGGGAAGACCATGCAGGAAACCGGACTTCCGAAACTGGTGCGGCATTACATCAAGCACGTCCTGATCGGCTTTTTCGCCTCGGCGGTCTTTGTCGGGATGCTGCTGGGCTTCAATATCGGCAACCTCTGGCATCTGATCTCGACCTCGCCGGTGGGGCTTCTGGCGGTGCTGATGCTCTGGATCTTCAACGGCATCGTCTTTGCCGGGGTGCAGTTCGGCATCTCGATCATGCGCATGGGCGATGACGACGACGAAGGCCCCGGGGGCGGGCTGCGGGCACCGGTCACGGAATATGTGCCGGTCCGGGTCCCGGTGACGGCCCCGCGCCGCAAGATCTGAGACCAGCCGATCGGCCGACACGGAGGTGCGCAGGGTCTGCGCGCCTTTTTTTGTTGTCTTTTTCGGGGGGTATCGGGGTGCTTCATCCGTAGAGACACCTCGGGTGCGCAGTTGCTGCGCACCCGTGGAGTTTCGTCTGGAATGAAGTGGCGGGCCCGCAAGCGCGACCGTGGGGTTATCTCATTCCCGAGGACCTGTATGTACAGGTGGGCGCCAGGTAACCAGGCCAGGGCCAGGACAGAGCCAGCTCCCTCGGAATTGTTTAAGGCCACCGGAATGCAACCGTTCACGTGAAGGGCAGCACCCGCCTGCCATCGAGATAGGATGTCGGTGGGCATCCGACAAGGGGCAATCGTGGAGGAAAGTGATGAGGATCGGATTCGGTTCGGAGCAGTCGCCCGTTCGTGCTTCGTGCAAGCCGCGCATCGACGACGCGCGGCGGCTTCGCCTTGATTCCGCGCTGGGGCTCAGTGGTGACGCTGGTCTTACCCGTCAACCGCCCCAACAAACCCGTAGCGCTCCAATTCCTCCGGCAAGAGCAGGTAAATCTCGTCCGGCGGCGTCGCCAGCGCGTGCTGCATGACCAAGGGATCGATCCCCATGGCGTCGAGATAGGTCATCACCTCGCTCTGCCCGCGCTGGATATTCTCCACCGCGACAAAGGCGGGCAGCAGGGCGTTCTCGCCGAAATAATGCTGATGCACCCCGACCGAGGCGGCCGGGTCGATGTCGCGGGTCTCGCCTCCGGCCAGAAGGTACGGGCAGGCCGAGTAACAGAACTCGCCCGCCAGCATGCCCGTAGCGATGCCCGCCGTCCGCAGGTAGCGGCCAAGCTCCAGCGCATCGCGCACCGAGCCGCCCGGCGATTGCAGGATCAGCCGCTCCGGCGCCGGGCGGGCCTTGTCCAGCTGCGCCACGATGCGCGCGCCGTCGCCCTCGGCAATCGCGCCTTCCAGCCGCCAGGTCGTGCCGCTCTGCGGGCTCAGCACCAACCGGTCGGGCAAGTCGCCGGGGTCGCGCGCCGGTTGCACGGCGGGGCGGTCGCGGGCGGGGTCGAAGACCCGGCGCTGGTCGCCCGGGCGCACCGGTTCGGACAGCCGCGGCGTGGTGGTCCAGAGCCTGGGCAGGCGCCATCCGCCGCTCTGGATATCGCCGAAGACCAGCAGCCCGCCGATGCCGACCTGGAACATCAGGATCGCCGTCAGGATGCGGCCGACCGAGGATTTCCCGGTCATGAGCTCTTGCCCGTCAGCGGGTGGATCTTGCCGTCCTCCGGCCCGGGGGGGGCCTTCTCGGCCACCGGGTCCTCCGCCTCGTCCTGCCGTGGCATCTGGTGCATGGCGATCTCGACATCGCGCACCGCGGCCAGGGCGGCGCGCAATTCGGCTAGGGTCATGGTGTCCTCGACCCCGGCGCCTTCGCGCCCGCCGCGGATCGCGGCATGGGTGATGGCGAGGATGAAGACCAGCACCGCCGGAAGCAGGTCGATGGCGATCGCCCCGGCCCAGGAGGGCACGAAATTGCCGGCATAGAGGATCACCGCATCCGCCGTCGAGATCGGCGCATAGCTGACCTCGGGCGGCGGGCTCAGCGCCTGGACATCGCGCGCCGCGCCTTCCAGCGTGGCGGCGCGGCTGGCCAGCACCTCGAGCACCGAGGTGATGGTGGCGGCCTGGTCGCCGCGGCTGGCGGCGGTCGACCCGTCAAGCTCGGGCAGCACCACCGAGGCCGCCAGATCCTGCGCCGCCCGCTCGACCAGTTGCGCGACGGAAAGCTGCCGGAGCTGGGTGATCAGCCCCTGCAACTGCACCGCCAGTTCGGAAAACTCGACCGAGCGCGGCTCGACCGCGCCGGGCTCGACCGTCAGGGCGCGCATCCGGCTGAGCAGGGCGTTGCCCTCGGAAAAGGCGGTATCGACCCGCGGCGACTGGGCGGCGATCTGGGCCTCCAGCGACGACAGCTCCTCGGCCTTCTGCCGCAGCACCCGGAACACCGCGCCGCGGCCCGCAAGGCCCGAGAGCGAGCCATCGGCCTCCTGTTCCGAGAGATCCTCGAAGCTCTGGCGCACCCGCGCCACGTCGCGCTCCAGCGCCTGCCCGGTCAGCGCCACCTCATGCGCGCGCTCCAGCGAGGTCTGGTAGCGGGTGACGGTTTCGGCCAGGTGCTGCTCGACCGCCGCCGAGCCGGCCAGCGCGGCGGCATTGAGCCAGGACGACATCGCCACGATGGCCAGCGAGCCCAGTCCCATCGCCGCCAGCAGCCCGAGCCTTGCCTGGGCCGAGCGCACGGCGGGAAAGAGCCGCATCATGTAGGACCAGAAGACGAAGATCCCCACCGAGACCGCCACCGAATAGGCAATCGCGGCAAAGACCGACATGGCGCCGTTCTCGTCCAGAAGCGAGGAAACGCCGAGATAGGTATAGATGCCGGAGGCCACCGCCAGCACGCCAAGTGCCGTGCCGGAGAAACTGTCGAGCCAGGTCAGGTGGCCCTGCAACTCGCGCGCATAGCGCACGCCGCGGGCCTGGGTTTCGGTCAAACGGGTCTCGTGATCCATGAAAACCTCAAAAGTGAATGCGGCAAAGATATGCGCCCCGGCGGGATTGACAACGGCAGGCAGCGGGGGATTGCCAACGTTCGTGAAATGTTCCAGATTTGGCGGCATGAGCGATCCCGCCCCCCTTGCAATGCAACCCGGCCAGCTTCTGGCGCGGGGTGTCTGTCGCCACCTGGCCAGCCTCGGATTCGTCACGGTCGAGGAGGTCACGGTGACACGCGGTCTTCGGGTCGACGTGCTGGCGTTGGGGCCGAAGGGCGAGTTATGGGTGGTGGAGTGCAAGTCCTCGCGGATGGATTTCGTCTCGGACCACAAGTGGCAGGGTTATCTTGCCTGGTGCGACCGCTTCTTCTGGGCGGTGGATGCGGCCTTTCCCACCGATCTGCTGCCCGAGGGAAGCGGGTTGATCCTTGCCGATGCCTATGACGCGGAGCTTTTGCGCATGGGCGAGGAGGCGCGGCTTGCCCCGGCGCGACGCAAGAAACTGATCCAGGTCTTCGCCACACAGGCCGCCCGAAGGTTGCAGGCGCTGCGCGATCCGGATGCGCTGCGCGGGCCGATGCTGTGACGGCGGGTCTGACCTGCGCGGGGCCTGATTCGGTGGACAGGATCCCAGTCACGACAGCCCTGCGCTCCGCGCGTGATCCGGTGAGACGGACGCCCACGCCCCGGACCTGATCCGGGGCCTCCGCTCACGCCGGGCCCCCGCGGCGTGACGCCGGGCGATCACTCGTGCGGGAGGGAAGGGGGGGGAGGTCCCGGATCAGGTCCGGGACGCGGCGGGCGCAGAGCCATTGTCGGGGCGGCCGGGTCGCGGCGGTCTCACCCGGTGGCCAGGCGGCGCATCATCGCGCGGCCCAGCGGCGGCAGTGCGGCGCCGAGTTTCAGCGCGCGGATGGCCAGGCCGCGTTTCAGGGCGCTTTCGGTATTGAGCATCCTGCGCCCGCGTTCGGACAGGCGCATCACCCGCGCGCCTTCGGCGTGGCGGGCGGCGTGGTAGCCTTCGGTCTCGTCTTCCATGATGCGGCGGGCCAGGTCGGCGGCATCGGCAATCCCCAGGTTCATGCCGCGCCCGCCCACCGGCGAATGGCAATGCGCCGCATCGCCGGCCAGGAAGACCCGGCCCTGCTGGTAGCGCTTCACCTGCCGCACCGAGATGGTGAAGGTGCCCCGGCGCCTTGTGCGGCGCACATCCATCGGCACCGGCAGGGCGGCCAGCGCATCCTCGCGCGAGGCGATGATACGGAACCGCGCTGCCTCCAGCGGCACCACGACGCAGACGTCGCCGCCATCGAGCAGGAAGGCCTGGAAGCACGTCGGATCGCGCCAGTCGTCGGCATCCACATCGGCGATCGACCATGGCCCCGGCAGGTCGAATCCCGGAAAGTCGAAGCCCAGCCCGGCGCGCACCGCGCTTTGCACGCCGTCGGCACCGATCAGGTAATCGGCCTCCAACGTGCCATCCGAGGTCTCGACCTCGACGCCGTGCGGGTTCTGTTCGAAGCTCAGCACCTCGACGCCGTAGCGGACGATCTCGCCGTAATGGGTCAGGGCGGTTTCCAGGTGCGCCTCGGTGCGGTCCTGCGACAGGCCCCAGATGCGCGCTTTGTCGTCGAAGCCCAGTGGCAGGCAGGCAAATTCCTTCGCGCGCAGGTGGAAGCTGGCGCCGGTGAAGGCGATTGCCTCGGCAAGGATCGCCTCGGCCACCCCCGAGGGGCGCAGGATGGCAAGCGAGGCCGGCATGAGCCCCACCGCGCGCGACAGGTGCGACGGCCCGGGCCGCTTTTCGACTATCGTCACCCGCGCGCCCCGGCGCGCCAGTTCCACGGCAGCGGTGAGCCCGGTCGGTCCGGCCCCGGCAATCACGATATGCATCTGTCCCCCCGGCGATGCCTCAACCGGGTAAGCCTACACCGATTCTGCCTCAGTAGCCGGTACTCGGGCTCCCCGGGACGGGCAATGCCTTGAGATATGCGGCAATTGCGGCACGGTCCTCGGCCTCGAGCTTCGCGGTATTGGTCACCACCTTGGCCATGTGGCCGCCGGCGCTGTCGAACTCCGGGGTGAAGCCGGTTTCCAGGTAATAGGCGATGTCGGTTTCCGACCAGGTCAGCTTGTCGGGCGTCAGCGCCGGGATCGTGCCCTTGCCGGAAGGATCGGGGGCCCCTGCCATCCAGCGGCCGCGGTCGAGCCCGCCCAGCGCATTGCGCGGCGTGTGGCATTCGGCGCAATGGCCCAGCGCCTCGACAAGATAGCGCCCGCGGGTCAGCTCGGCGCCCAGATCGTTGCCGTCCATCACCCAGTCGTCCTTGAGAAACAGGAATTTCCAGCCGCCAAGGCTGCGGCGGATGTTGAACGGAAAGCCCACGTCATGGCCGACCGAAGGCTCGGACGACGCCGGCAGGGTCTGCAGGTAGGCCCAGAGGTCGACGATGTCGCGGTCGGCCATGTGGGTGTAGGAGGTATAGGGGAAGGCCGGGTAGTAATGCCCGCCCCCGGGCGAGACGCCGTGCAAGAGCGCATTGGCGAGGTCGCGCACCTCCCAGCCGCCGATGCCGTGTTCGGGATCGGGCGAGATATTGGGCGCCTTAAACGTGCCGAAGGGCGAGGGGAAGGCCTGGCCGCCCGCAAGCACCAGCCGCGCCTCGCCCTCGGCGCCGGGCGCGTGGTGGCACGAGGCGCAGCCGGCGGCGGTGAAGATCACCTCGCCGCGGTCGGCCTCGGCGCCGCTGATGGCGACGAACTCATCCTCGGCCACCGATTTCGGCGCGGTGACCACCCACGCGATACCGGCGGCCACGAGGACCGCCGGAACAAGGACCTTGAGCATTCCGGACATCGAGGATTATTGCGGAATGCGATAGGTTTCGTGGCAGGCCTTGCAGGTGCCGCCAAGCGCGCCCATCACCGGGCCCAGCGCCTCCTTGCCGGTGCCGGCCTCGGCGGCGGCCTTTTCGGCGGCGGTGCCCAGCGCGGCCCATTTCTCGTCAAAGCCGGCGCGGTCGCTGAAGATCGTGTCCTTGGCGGTGGTGCCGTCGTTCATGCCGCCGTCCGACCCTTCGGGAAAGAGCGTGGCAAGATGCACCATCGACACCCCGTGGATCGACCGGCCCGCCGCGGCGGCCTTGTCGGCATCGTATTCCATCTCGCCCTTGGCCATCGCACCCAGGGTGCCGAGGTTGAGCGAAATGGTCCACATCACGCCCTGGCGGGCCTTGATCTGGTTCTTGTATTCCTGTGCAATCGCGGAACTGCCGCCGAGAATTGCGGTGGCGGCGACAATGGCTACGAATTTTTTCATGAGTACCTTCCGGACGTTGGTGCCTGAGACGAACCCTAGTATGCACGCAGCGGAACACAAACACATTCTTCAACCCTGCAAAGAGGGTGCGGATCGATGCACAACGGCAATTGGGACGACCTGAGATACGTGCTGGCGGTGGCTGAAACCGGGTCGGTCAGCGCCGCGGCGCGCGGGCTCGGGGTCAACCATGCAACGGTGCTGCGCCGGATCGCCGCCTTTGAAGTGGCGCATGGCGCCGAGGTCTTCGAGCGCGCGCAACAGGGCTATCGGCTGCGCCCGGATCGCGCAGATGTGATCGAAGCGGCGCGCGCGGCGGCCCTGGCGCTGGGCCGGGTCAGCCATCTTCTGCGTGCCGAGGGGGCGGGCGAGGGCGATGTGCTGCGGCTGACCTCGACCGACACGCTCTGCACCAGCCTGCTGGCGCGCGGCATGGCGCGGATTTCCGAGGTCATGGCGCCGCATCGCATCACCCTGGTGTCGAGCAATGCGCATCTCGACATGGCACGGCTGCAGGCCGATCTGGCGGTGCGCCCGGCGCCGGCGCGCCCCGAGGGCATGGCCGGCGAGGTGGCGGCGGATCTGCGCTTTGCCACATTCGCGCGCGCGGCGGACGAGACCCGCTGGCTCGGGCTGGCGGGGCCGCTGCTGCGGGCCGCTCCGGCGCAGTGGATGGCCGAGCATGTGCCGCGCGGCCAGATCGTCGCCAGCGCCGACAGTTTCTTGGCCTTGCGCGAAATGGCCCGCTGCGGACAGGGCATCGCGGTGCTGCCCGACCTGCTGGTGGCGGATTGCGCCGACCTGCGGGCGGTGGAGCGGGGGATGCCCGAGATGCGGGTGCCGGTCTGGGTGCTGTGTCACAGGGACTTGGCCGGATCGCCGCGCATGAAGCGCTTCATGGCGGTGGTGCGCGAGGTGCTGGGGGAGGGCGCGGCGCGGGTCTGAGCGGCCCGGCGCCGCGGTCAGGCCACGAGGCCGCCGTCGTTGTCGTCGCCGGCCTCTTCCAGCAGGCGGTCGAAGTCGGGGATCGTCACGTGCCGCTTGCCGGCCAGTTCGATCACCCCGTCGCGCTTGAGCGACGAGATCTGCCGGCTCACGGTCTCGAGCGTCAGCCCGAGGTAATCGGCCATCGCCTCGCGCGTCAGCGGCAGGTCGAAGACCATCTGCCCGGCGCCGGCCGAAACCTTGAGCGAGGCATCGCGGCGGCCGATGATGGCCAGCAGCGAGGCGATCTTCTCGCGCGCGGTCTTGCGCCCGAGCACCAGCATCCATTCGCGCGCGGCATCCAGTTCGTCCAGCGTCATCTCGAGCAGGCGCTGGGCAATGCGCGGGGTGTGCAGCATCATGTCTTCAAAGGGTTTCTTGCGGAAACAGCACATCACCAGGTCGGTGGTCGCCACCACGTCATAGGCCGCCATCGCGCGCCCCGGACGGCCGACGAAATCGCTGGGCAGCAGCAGGCCCACCATCTGGGTGCGCCCGTCCTCCATGGTCTGCGTCAGCGTGGCGATGCCGGTGACGACCGAGCCCACGAAATCCATCCGGTCGCCGCTCCAGACGATGGTCTGGCCGGCCTCGAAGCTGCGGTAGTACTTGATCTCTTCCAGCTGGTCGAGTTCGTCCTCGTCGCAGCGGGCACAGACGGCCCGGTGGCGGATCGGGCAATCGCCGCATTGCAGGGAAAGATCGGGGTGGGAATTGCCGAGCATAAGCGCCTCACTACGCGAGATTGATCTGGGTCAAGGAGCGCCTTGAAATCACGCCATACAGGTAGTGCCATGGTTACGAGAACACAACTTGCCAGACTAGGGCTTTTTGACGCGAGGGTGCCCCGGTACACCTCATATCCCACTGCGCCGCACTTTTCGGACAAGGTGGGGGCCGAAACCTTTGCCGGATGGATCGGCGCGGTGCCGGAGGGGGCGGAGATCTCGCTCTACGTGCATGTGCCCTTCTGCCGCAGGCTCTGCTGGTTCTGCGCCTGCCGCACCCAGGGCACCCAGAGCGACGAGCCGGTGCGCGCCTATCTCAAGACGCTGCTGGCCGAGTTGCGCCTGGTCAAGGCGCATCTGCCCGCGGGCGTGCGCCTGTCGCGGCTGCATTGGGGCGGGGGCACGCCGACGCTTCTGGCGCCGGACATGATGGAGGAACTGGCGCGGGCGGTCTTCGACGTCGCACCAATGGCCGAACATGGCGAGTTCTCGGTCGAGATCGACCCCAACGAGATCGACGAAGGCAGGCTGGATGCGCTGGCGGCCATGGGCATGAACCGCGCCTCGATCGGGGTGCAGGATTTCGATCCGCTGGTGCAGGAGACCATCGGACGGATGCAGAGCTTCGAGCTGACCCGCGACGCGGTCGAGATGATCCGCGCGCGCGGCGTGGCCAGCCTCAACGCCGATATCCTCTACGGGCTGCCGCACCAGACGCAGGAGCGGATCACCTCGTCGGTGCAGAAACTCTTGTCGCTGAACCCCGACCGGGTGGCGCTTTACGGCTATGCCCATGTGCCCTGGATGGCGCGGCGGCAGGGGATGATCCCCTCCGATGCGCTGCCTTCGCCCGAGGAGCGGCTGGATCTCTTCGAGACGGCGCGCAAGCTGTTTCTCTGGGACGGCTATGACGAGGTCGGCATCGACCACTTCGCGGCCAAGCACGACGGGTTGGCGCAGGCGCTGCGCGAGGGGCGGCTGCGGCGGAACTTCCAGGGCTATACCGATGACACGGCGCAGGTGCTGATCGGGGTCGGGGCCTCGTCGATCTCGCGCTTTCCGCAGGGCTACGCCCAGAACGCGCCCAGCACCGGCAAACATACCGGGGCGATCCGCGAGGGGCGGTTCTCGACCGCCAAGGGCCATGCGTTTTCCAGCGAGGACAAGCTGCGCTCGCGGCTGATCGAGGCGCTGATGTGCGATTTCCGCATCGATGCGCAGGAGATGCAGGACCGGTTCGGGCTGGACCGGGCGGCTTTCGGGCGGCTGATGGCGCCGCTGCTGGCCGAGTTCGGCGACCTGGTGCAACTGACCGAGCTGGGGCTGTTCGTGCCGCTCGAGTCGCGCCCGCTGACGCGGATGATGGCGCGGGCGCTGGATGCCTATGACCTGAGCAAGGCGGGGCATTCCTCGGCGATCTGAAGGCCGGGGGGTTGTTTTCAAGGAGCGCGTGCCGCGCGCAGGTTCGAGCCTGCTGCGCAGGCGAAGCCGGGGGGACGCTGTCCCCCCGGACCCCCCCGGGATATTTCCGAACCAGAGAAGGACCGGCGCGCGCCTCAGGCCACGGCGGCGAGCAGGGTGCGGGCGTAGTCGGTTTTCGGGGCGGTGAAGACCTGTTCGGCGGGGCCGGCTTCGACCACGTCGCCCTGTTTCATCACCATGACATGATGCGACATGGCGCGGACCACCTTGAGGTCGTGGCTGATGAAGAGATAGGCCAGCCCGTACTTGCGTTGCAGCGCGCGCAGCAGTTCGACGATCTGCACCTGCACCGTCATGTCGAGCGCCGAGGTCGGCTCGTCCAGCACCACCAGCTTGGGGCGCAGGATCATGGCGCGGGCAATGGCGATGCGCTGGCGCTGGCCGCCGGAGAATTCATGCGGGTAGCGGTCCATCAGCGCCGGATCGAGGCCGACCTCCTGCATGACTTCGGCCACCTTTTCGCGTTTCGGGCGCCTGTCGCCGCCGTCGCCATGGACGCCCAGCCCCTCGGCGATGATCTCGGCGCAGGACATGCGCGGCGAGAGCGAGCCGTAGGGGTCCTGGAAGACGATCTGCATCTCGGCGCGCAGCCGGCGCAGGTTGCGGGTGGAATAGTGGCGCAGGTCCTCGCCGTCGAAGGTGATCGCGCCCTCGGAGGAAATCAGCCGCATGATGGCCAGCGCCAGGGTGGTCTTGCCGGAGCCGCTTTCGCCGACAATGCCGATGGTCTCGCCGGCGCGGACCTGGAGGGTGGCGTCGTTGACCGCCTTGACGTGGCCCACCGTGCGCTTGAGCAGCCCGCGCTGGATCGGGAACCAGACCTTGAGGTTCTGGGTCCGGGCGATCACCGGGGCATCGGGGGTGACCGGGTCGGGCCTGCCGGTGCTTTCGGCGGCCAGCAGGGTGCGGGTATAGGGGTGCTGCGGGTTGGCGAAGATCTCGGCCGTGGGGCCGGTCTCGACGATCTCGCCGTCCTTCATCACGCAGACCCTGTCGGCGATGCGGCGCACGATGCCGAGGTCGTGGGTGATGAAGAGAAGGCTGAGGTTTTCCTCTTGCTTGAGGTCGGCCAGGAGGTCGAGGATCTGGGCCTGGATGGTGACGTCGAGGGCCGTTGTGGGCTCATCGGCGATCAGCAGTTCCGGGCCGTTGGCCAGCGCCATGGCGATCATCACGCGCTGTCTTTGCCCGCCGGAGAGTTGGTGAGGATAGGCGGAGAGCCGCTCTTCGGGGTCGCGGATGCCGACCTTGTCGAGCAGGGCGATGATGCGCCCGCGGGCCTCGTCTCCGCTGACGCTCTGGTGCAGTTCCACCGATTCGCGCAGCTGTTTTTCCAGCGTGTGCAAGGGGTTGAGCGAGGTCATCGGCTCCTGGAAGATGAACGAGATGTCGTTGCCGCGCACCTCGCGCAGGAGCTTGTCCGACGCGCCGATCATCTCGGTGCCGTTGTAGGTGACCGAGCCCTCGACGCGCGCCGCGCCGCCCAGCAGCGAGACGGTGGAAAGCGCGGTGACGGATTTGCCGGAGCCGGACTCGCCCACCAGTGCGACGGTCTCGCCGCGGGCGACGTCGAAGCTGACGCCGCGGACGGCGCGGGTGGTCTCGCCGTCCTGGCGGAAGGAGACCGAGAGGTCCCGGACCTTGAGCAAGGCGGTCATTGGAAGGTCTTTCTGGGGTCGAAGGCATCGCGCACGCCCTCGAAGATGAAAACGAGCAGCGAGAGCATGACGGCAAAGACGGTGAAGGCGGTGAAGCCGAGCCAGGGGGCCTGGAGGTTCTGCTTGGCCTGCAGGGTCAGCTCGCCAAGGCTGGGCGAGGAGGAGGGCAGGCCGAAGCCGAGGAAGTCGAGGCCCGCCAGCTGGCTGATCGTGCCGGTGACGATGAAGGGCAGGAAGGTGACGGTGGCGACCATGGCATTGGGCAGCATGTGGCGGAACATGATGGTGATATTGGGCACGCCCAGGGCCTTGGCGGCGCGGACGTATTCGAGGTTGCGCGCGCGCAGGAACTCGGCGCGAACGACGCCGACCAGTGCCGTCCAGCCGAAGAGGACCATCAGGAAGACCAAGAGCCAGAAGCTGCGGCCCAGAATGGCGAAGAGGATGATGATGATGTAGAGGCTGGGGGTGAAGCCCCAGATCTCGACCACGCGCTGGAACACGAGGTCGAGCCAGCCGCCGAAATAGCCCTGCACCGCGCCGGCCATGATGCCGATCACCGAGGCCAGGGTGGTGACCATCAGGGTGAAGAGGATCGACAGGCGGAAGCCGTAGATGATGCGCGCCAGCACGTCGCGCTTGGTGTCGTCGGTGCCCAGCCAGTTCTGGGCATTGGGCGGCAGGGGGGCGGCGCCGGGGCGATCGACCGGCGTGTCATAGCTGTAGGGGATGGGGGGCCAGAGGGCCCAGCCTTTCTCGAAATCGCCCGAGGGGGTTTCGCCCGCGTCGATGCGGGTGATCAGGCCTTCGGGGTCGTCCCAGCATTCTTCCAGCCCGCCGGAACGGATCAGGCATTTGACCTCGATATCGCGGTAGATCGCCTCGGTGCGGAAGTCGCCGCCGAAGGCGGTCTCGGGGTAGAAGTTGAACACCGGGGTGAAGTATTCGCCGCGGTACTTGACGAGGATCGGCTTGTCGTTGGCCAGGAACTCGGCGCAGAGGGTGAGGCCGAAGAGGATGGCGAAGACGATCAGCGACCAGAGCGCGCGGCGGTTGGCCTTGAAATTGCGCCAGCGGCGCTGGTTGATGGGGGAGAGGGCCATATCAGCGCGCTCCTTCAACGTTTGGCTGGTGCGCCTTGATCGGAGGATGTGTATTGCCCGGACTGCCGGCGTCCGGACGATTGCAATCCTGCGCGCAGCGCACCCGGCGCGTTAACAGCGGGCGCAGCCCGCCGCGCATCGCCGGGCCGCCCCACGGCACGGCGATTTGGCTGCCGCCAGGGCCAAGTGTCGAGCTTCTTCGGATTTGGCTGCCATGAATCAAGAGGCTCGGCGGCCGGATCGCCGCACCGCGGCCCGTCGATGCGCGTCTCCGTCTCCAGCCCGACCGGCGCCACCCCGAGGTCGGGCATGGCGCATGCGGGCTTGTGTCTGCGTGGGTTAGGGCGGTCATCGCTCAGCCCTCCCGCTTCTCGAAGTCGATGCGCGGGTCGACGAAGACATACATCAGGTCCGACAGGATGCCGACCACCAGCCCCAGCAGGCCGAAGACGAAGAGCGTGCCGAAGATCACCGGGTAGTCGCGGGCCACCGCGGCCTCGAAGCCCAGCCGGCCCAACCCGTCCAGCGAGAAGATCGTCTCGATGATGATCGAGCCGCCGAAGAAGACGCTGATGAAGACCGCCGGGAAGCCCGCGATCACGATCAGCATGGCGTTGCGGAAGATGTGGCCGTAAAGGACGCGGCGTTCGGACAGGCCCTTGGCGCGGGCGGTCATGACGTATTGCTTCTTGATCTCGTCCATGAAGCTGTTCTTGGTCAGCAGCGTCAGGGTCGCGAAGGCGGAGATGGTCGAGGCGATCACCGGCAGCGCGATGTGCCAGAAGTAGTCGCCGATCTTGCCCAGAAGGCTGAGATCCTCGAAATTGTCCGAGGTCAGCCCTCGAAGTGGGAAAATCTGCCAATAGGAGCCCCCGGCGAAAAGCACCAGCAGCAGGATGGCAAAGAGAAAGCCGGGGATGGCATAGGCCACGATGATCACGCCGGAGGTCCAGGTGTCGAAGGTCGAACCGTCATGCACCGCCTTGCGGATGCCCAGCGGGATCGAGACCGCATAGGCGATCAGCGTCGACCACAGGCCCAGGGTGATCGAGACCGGCAGCTTCTCCATCACCAGTTCCAGCACCCCGATCGAGCGGAAATAGCTCTCGCCGAAATCCAGCCGCAGGTAGTTGCCCATCATGATCAGGAAGCGCTCGCCCATGCCGATGTCTTCCTTGACGCAGGCCGGGTCGTCGAGGTCGGGCGCGCCTTCGTAACCCTCTTCACAGACGATGCGCGAAAAGCCGAAATCGACCTCGAGCTGCTCGATGAATTCCTTGTCGAGCCCGCGCGCGCCGATGTATTCGCTGTCCGAGCCGAAGGTCTCTTCGCCCACGTCCTCGCCGGCGCCGGAGATGCCGCCAAAGACATCGCCCTCGCCCTGGATGCGCGCCAGCATCTGTTCCACCGGCCCGCCGGGCACGAACTGGACCAGCGCGAAGTTGATGATCATGATCCCCAGCAGGGTGGGGATGATGAGCAGGAATCTGCGGAGAATATAGGCGCCCATAGGTTACTTCAGTGCGCCTTTCGCCTTCAGGGCGGCGTGCTTGTCCGCGTTGTACCACCAGAAATCCAGCACCCCCAGCGCCAGCGGCGGCAGGGGATCGGGACGCTCGAACATGTCGTAATAGGCGACCCAGTATTTCGGCACATAGCCGTCGGGCGCCACGATACGCTCATAGCGCAGCGCGCGGTCCAGCGCGGTGAGTGCGGCGACCTCCTGTTCGCGGGTCTCGGTGGCCAGGGCGGCGTCGATGATGGCGTCGACCATCGGGCTGCGCAGGGCGGCGCCGTTGTAGGACGAGACCTCCGCCGTCTCGGACCCGAACATCTGGCGCAGACCGGTCCCGGCGGCCGAGAAGGTCAGGTAGCGGGTGTGGATCAGGTCGTAATCCTTGTCGAGAAAGCGCTGCTGGCCCTGGGCGCTGTCCACCGCGTCGGATTTCACCGCGATTCCCCATTTCTGCAGCGTCTGGGCATAGGTCTCGACGATCGCCTTGCGGGTGTCGTCCCAGCTCGACAGCACCAGGAAATCGAGGGAAAGCTGCTTGCCGTCGGGGCCGACCATCCGGCCGCGGTCATCGACGCTGTAGCCTTCCTCGGTCAGCAGGCGCAGGGCGGCGCGCTGGTTGCGCCGGTCGCTGGGGTCGGCGGGGTTCGAGGTATGCGGCAGCACCGCCGCCTCGGTCAGCATCTCGGGCGGGATGACATCGCCCAGCGATTGCAGAAGCTCGAGCTCGGCGCCCTCGGGCACGCCCTCGGCCTGCCACGCCTGGCCCTGGGCAAAGGACACCCGCTGGGTGGTCAACCCGAATTGCAGCGACTCGCGCACCCACTCGAAGTTGAAGGCCAGCGACAGCGCGTGGCGCACGTTGCGATTGTCCAGCGGCGGGCGCAGGGTGTTGAAGATGATGCCCGAGTTGTTGGGCGCGGTGCCGTCGGGGATCGCCTCCTTGACCACCTCGCCGCGCTGGAGCGCCGGGAAGTCGTAGCCGGTGGCCCAGCGCTTGGTCGAGCCTTCCGAGCGGAAATTGTAGACCCCGGCCTTGAAGGCCTCGAACTCGGCGGCGTCATCGGCGAAATACTCGAACCGCACCCGGTCGAAGTTGAACCGCCCCTTGTTGGCCGGGTGATCCCAGCCCCAGTAGTCGGGGTTGCGCTCGTAGACGACGTAGCGGTTGAACTCGTAATCGCCCACCTGGTAGGGGCCCGAGGCCATGGGCGACTTGACCGAAGGCTCGTCCAGCCGCTCGCCGGTCTGCTTGTACCACTCCTCGGAAAAGATCGGCGTGCCGCCAACCTGGTCGATCAGCGACCGGCGCGAGATCTCGTCGGCGAAGGTGAAACGGATGGTCAGATCGTCGATCACCTCGACCCCGGTGATGCGTTCCTTGACCGCGCGGGCATAGGAGCGGATGCCCTGTTCGAGAAACAGGTTGTGGGTGAAGGCCGCATCCTGCGCCCGCAGCGGCGAGCCGTCGCGGAAGGTGACATCGTCGCGCATGTGGAACACGCACCAGGTCTTGGCTTTGGGGTATTCCACCTCGCGCGCGATCAGGCAGTAGCTGTCGGTGAGGGTATCGGCCGGCAAGCCGCCGCCCCAGGGCATCTCGCCGAACATCGACTCGGCCACCACGCCGGAATTGGTCTCGGCATTGCCGCGCCAGGCCCAGCGGTTGAAGCCGTCGAATGTCCCGCGCGAGGACAGCACGATCTCGCCGCCCCTGGGGGCCTCGGGGTTGACGTAATCCCAATGGGCAAAGCCCTTGGGGTATTTCAGGTCGCCGTAATAGGAATAGCCGTGGCTGACGATGATCTCTTCGCCCGCATCGCTCTGGGCGATCACCCGCGACGGCGGCAGCGCGGCGCCCAGGGCGGTGGCGCCGATCAGGCCCAGCGCCGAGCGGCGCGAGAAGGTGAACCCGGTACGGGGGAGATAGGTGTCGGTCATACGGTCGCTCCTCTTGGCCGAAAGACGAAGGGCAAACAGCGCTCTCGGCTCTCTAGGCTAGAGCGGGGGGCCGGGATCATTCAAGTCGATATTCCGTGATGCCGGGTGAAGATCGCGGTCATCCCCGGGATCGCGGGCCCGGGCACTGGCGGCGCCGCAGACGAAAACCGCCGCTTCCGGGGAAACGGCGGTCGAAAGCGCTGTCAAAGCCCTGGCCGGTCAGTCGTCGAGCGTGTCGAGCCAGGCGATCAGGTTTGCGCGGTCCTCGGCCTTCTTCAGGCCGGCAAAGGACATCTTGGTGCCCGGCGCATAGCCCTTGGGGTTCTCGAGAAAGCCGTCGAGGTGCTCGGGGGTCCAGACGTCGACCACCGCCTCCAGCGCGCCGGAATAGCTGAAGCCGTCGACGGCATCGACCTCGCGTCCGACCACGCCGTAAAGCGTCGGGCCGGTGCCGTTTGCATCGGGTTCGACCTTGTGGCAGGCGCGGCACTTGCCATAGACCTTTTCGCCCTTGGCGGGATCGGCCGAGGCCAGCAGTTCCGCGAAATCCGGGCCTTCCTCGACCTCGCCGCCGCTGTCTTCTTCGCCGGTGTCGATCACATAGGCCTGTTCGGTGGCGCCGTGGCCGCCGCTGGTGTCATAGATCACCTCCGCCGCCCATTTGCCGAGCAGGAAGATCAAAAACGCTCCGCAGAAGCCGCCCAGGATCTTGGTCGAGGTCATTGTGTCCATAATGCGCAGGTCCTTAAGCTTGGTTTTGGTGCGGGTCTTACGTCTTCCCCTTCGCTTAGGCAAGGTATAGATAGCGCGACGAAACGCCCGGGCCGGGCCTGATAACGGAAATTTCAGCCATGACAGCACGTATCGCTTTCCAGGGAGAGCCCGGCGCCTACAGCCATGAAGCCTGCCGCAATGCCCGCCCCGAGATGGAGCCCTTGCCCTGCGCCACCTTCGAGGCGGTGATCGAGGCGGTCCGCTCGGGCGCGGCGGAAATGGCGATGCTGCCGGTGGAGAACACCACCTATGGCCGGGTGGCCGACATTCACCGGCTGCTGCCCGAAAGCGGGCTGCGCATCGTCGGCGAATCCTTCGTGCGGGTGCATGTCAGCCTGATGGCGCATCACGGCGTGCAGATCGAGGAGATCGAGAAGGTGCGCGCGCACCTGGTCCTGCTGCCGCAATGCGCCGATTTCCTGAAGACCTATGGCATCAGGGGCGAGGCCGCGGCCGACAGCGCCGGAGCGGCGGCGGAACTGGCCGCCAGCGGCGACCGGCGCACCGGCGTGCTGGCCTCGGATCTGGCAGCCGAGATCCACGGGCTGCACATTCTGGCGCGCCATATCGAGGACCATGCCCATAACACCACGCGGTTTCTGCTGATGGGCCGCAAGCCCGACATGAGCCGGCGCGGCGAGCACGGCATGCTGACCACTTTCGTCTTCCAGGTGCGCAACATCCCGGCGGCGCTTTACAAGGCGATGGGCGGGTTTGCCACCAATGGCGTCAACATGACCAAGCTGGAAAGCTACATGGTGGGCGGGTCCTTCACCGCGACGCAGTTCTATGCCGATATCGAGGGCCACCCGGAGGATCCGGCGGTCAAGCGGGCGCTGGAGGAGCTGGATTATTTCACCGATGTGCTGGAGATCCTCGGCACCTATCCCCGCGATCCGCGCCGGGACTGAGCGGCAAAATCCATTGATGGATTTTGACCAAATCCATCGATGGATTTGTGCCGGATTTGTCGACAAATCCGCCCCCGCTCAGATCAGAAGGCCCGCCGCCCCCTCGTGGCGCAGCAGCCAGACCTTGGTCTCCACCCCGCCCCTGGCCGAAAACCCGCCCAGCCCCGCGGCGCCGAGAATGCGGTGGCAGGGGATCAGCACCGGGATCGGATTGGCGCCGCAGGCCTGCCCGATGGCCTGGGCCGGAACGCCGAGGGATTTCGCCAGATCGCCATAGGTCCGCGTTTGCCCGAAGGGGATGTCCGAAATGGCGCGACAGACCCGCCGCACCAGATCGCTGCCCTCCGGCGCCAGCGGCAGGTCGAACGCCTCGCGCGTGCCGGCGAAATACTGCCGCAGTTGCGCCTCTGCCGCCGCGAGCAGGTCCGAGGCATCGCGCCGCCCGGCGCGCCAGTGCAGCGCGGTGATGGCCCCGTCGCGGGCTTCGACGGTGACGGGGCCAAGCGCGGTGGTCAGGCTGCGTTCGGGCATGGGGTCAGGCGGGCCGGCGGTGCCTTGCGGCTGCGCACTCCTGCTTGCCGCCCAAGCTCAGGCCTCTTCCAGCTTGTCCTGGGTGCGGGTGTCGAAATCTGCGGCAGAATGGCGTTCATGCAGTTGCGTCTCCGGCGCGCCGAAGGTGCGGTTGACCATGCGGCCACGCTGGACCGCCGGGCGGGCGTCGATCCGCCGGGCCCAGTCGAGCACATGGGTGTAGCTTTCGACATCGAGGAATTTCGCCGCATCGTAGATCCGGCCCAGCACCAGCTGGCCGTACCAGGGCCAGATCGCCATGTCGGCAATGGTGTAGGTGTCGCAGGCCATCCAGTCGCGGGTGGCCAGGTGCCGGTCGAGCACGTCGAGCTGGCGCTTGGCCTCCATGGCGTAGCGGTTGATCGGGTATTCGTATTTCTCCGGCGCATAGGCGTAGAAATGCCCGAAGCCGCCGCCGAGGAAGGGCGCGCTGCCCATCTGCCAGAACAGCCAGGACAGCATCTCGGCCCGGTGCTCCGGCGCGCCCTGGAAGGCGTTGCCGAACTTCTCCGACAGGTGCATCAGGATCGCCGCGGATTCGAAGACCCGGACCGGGGCCTCGCCCGAGCGGTCCATCAGCGCGGGGATCTTCGAGTTCGGGTTGATCTCGACAAAGCCCGAGCCGAACTGGTCGCCTTCGCCGATGCGGATCAGCCAGGCGTCGTACTCGGCGTCATGTCCGGCTTCCAGAAGCTCCTCGAACATGATGGTGGCCTTGACGCCGTTGGGCGTGGCCATGGAATAGAGCTGGAAGGGATGCTGGCCCACCGGCAGCACCTTGTCATGGGTCGGCCCGGCGATGGGGCGGTTGGTCGAGGCGAATGCGCCGCCGTTCTCCTTGTCCCAGGTCCAGACCTCGGGGGGCGTGTAGTTCACGGTCATCTCGTCTTCCTTGTTGTTCCCCCATGCGAGCTAGGGCGGATCGGGCCGGAACCCAAGGGGTGCACAGGGGATGTGCGTCGGATGGGGGGCTTTGCCCCCAGGCCTGCGGCGGATGTGCGGTGTGGGGGGCTTTGCCCCCCGGCCTGCGGCCTCCCCCCAGGATATTTGTCAAACCGAAGAAGACCCTGGGGGCAGATTTGTGAGTCCAGCTTTGTCAGGCCAGCTTTGTCAGGCCAGCGCCGCGTCGCAGCGGGCGCAGGTGGCGGGGTGGGTGTGGTGGCCCACGTCGGGCAGGATCTTCCAGCAGCGCTGGCATTTCGCGCCCTCGGCCTTTTCGAAGACCACGCCGACGCCTTCCACCTCGGGCAGGCGGAAGGCCTCGCCCGGCAGGGGATCGCCGGTCAGGGTGATGGCGGAGGTGATGCAGATGTCGTCGAAGCTGACGGTTTTCAGCGCCGCCAGCATCTTTGCGTCGCGCACATGCACCACCGGGGCCGCCTCCAGCGAGGCGCCGATCACCTTGTCGCTGCGCTGGACCTCCAGGGCCGCCGTCACCGCGCGGCGGGCGCGGCGGACCATGGCCCATTTCGCCGCCAAGGGTTCATCGAGCCAGTCGGCGGGGGTGTCGGGGATGTCGGTCAGGTGGACCGAGCTGTCCTCGCCGGGGAAGCGTTCGAGCCAGACCTCCTCCATGGTGAAGACCAGCACCGGGGCGAGCCAGGTGGTGAGCCGGTGGAAGAGGATATCCATGACGGTGCGCGCGGCGCGGCGGCGCTGGGTGTCGCCGTCGCAATAGAGCGCGTCCTTGCGGATGTCGAAGTAGAAGGCGCTGAGCTCCACCGTGGCGAAGTTGAAGAGTTGCTGGAAGACGCCCTGGAAATCGTACTCGGCATAGCCCTTGCGCACGACGTGGTCGAGTTCGGCCAGCCGGTGCAGGATGTAGCGTTCAAGTTCGGGCATGTCCTCGGGCTTCACCCGGTCGGATTCGCTGAAATGCGACAACCCGCCCAAGAGGAAGCGCATGGTGTTCCTGAGCCTGCGATAGCCGTCGGCGACACCCTTGAGGATCTCGGGCCCGATGCGCTGGTCGGCGGTGTAGTCGGTCTGGGCGACCCAGAGGCGCAGGATGTCGGCGCCGTATTGCTTGACCACCTCGTCGGGGACGATGGTGTTGCCCAGCGACTTGGACATCTTGATGCCCTTTTCGTCGAGCGTGAAGCCGTGGGTCAGAACGCCACGATAGGGCGCGCGGCCCTTGGTGCCGCAGGCCTGAAGCATCGACGAATGGAACCAGCCGCGGTGCTGGTCGGTGCCCTCCAGGTAGAGGTCGGCGATGCCGTCAGGCGCGCCGTCGGGGCGGTCGCGCAGGACGAAGGCGTGGGTGGAGCCTGAATCGAACCAGACGTCGAGGATGTCGAAGACCTGCTCCCAGTCGTCGGCATTGTAGTCCGGCCCAAGGAACCGCTCTTTCGCGCCGTCCTTGTACCAGGCGTCGGCGCCTTCGGCCTCGAAGGCCTCGAGGATGCGGGCATTGACGGCCTCGTCGCGCAGCAGGAAGCCCGCGTCGGTGGGCAGGGCGCCTTTCTTCACGAAACAGGTCAGCGGCACGCCCCAGGCGCGCTGGCGCGAGAGCACCCAGTCGGGGCGGGCCTCGATCATCGAATAGAGCCGGTTGCGGCCGGTCTTGGGCGTCCACTTGACCAACTCGTCGATGGAGCGCAGGGCGCGTTGGCGGATGGTCTTGCCATAGGTGTCCTGCCCGTCGCCGACCTCGCGGTCGATGGCGGCGAACCATTGCGGCGTGTTGCGATAGATCACCGGGGCCTTGGAGCGCCAGGAATGCGGGTAGGAGTGCTTGATCTTGCCGCGGGCCAGCAGGCCGCCGACCTCGACCAGCTTGTCGATCACCGCCTTGTTGGCATCGCCTTCGCCGCCCTTGCGGTTCAGGATGTAGGTGCCGCCGAAGAAGGGCAGGTCAGGGCGGAAGGAGCCATCGTCGAGCACGTTGTAGGTGATGACCTGGTCGAGCATGTTCAGGTCGCGGTAGAGCTCGTATTCCTCCATGCCGTGCGAGGGCGCGCAGTGCACGAAGCCGGTGCCTTCCTCGTCGGTGACGAAATCGGCGGCGCGGAAATCGCGTAGATCGTCCCATTCGCCATTCGCGCCCTCGGCGCCGGCAAGCGGGTGTTGCAGCGACATGCGCGAGAGCAGTCGCGCAGAGACGTCGCGGACGCGCCGGTACTGGTCTTCGGTGAGGCGGGCGCGTTTCAGCACGTCTGCGGCCAGATTGTCGGCCAAGAGGAACCGGTCGCCTTTCGCGGCCCAGCACTCCTCGGGCGCGTCGGTGACCTCGTAGAGGCCATACGAGATGTCGGAGCCATAGACGACGGCCTTGTTGGACGGGAGGGTCCAGGGCGTCGTCGTCCAGATCACCACATGCGCGCCGATCAGGTCGCGGGCCACGGCTTCCTCGGCGGCCATGATGGCGGTGCCTTCCTCGGCGCCGGTTTCCTCGCCCGCCAGCGTCAGGTCGGGGAAATCGATGTCGGAGACGCGGAACTTCACCCAGACGGTGAAGCTCTCCTTGTCATGGTATTCCACCTCGGCCTCGGCCAGCGCGGTCTTTTCCACCGGCGACCACATGACGGGCTTCGAGCCCTGGTAGAGCGTGCCGTTCATCAGAAATTTCTGGAATTCCTCGGCGATCACGCGCTCGGCGTGAAAATCCATCGTCAGGTACGGGTCAGGCCAGTTGCCGGTGACGCCGAGACGCTTGAATTCCTCGCGCTGGATGTCGATCCAGCCGTCGGCGAAGCGGCGGCATTCCTGGCGGAAGTCGATCACGTCGACCTCGTCCTTGTTGCGACCCTTCTTGCGGTATTGTTCCTCGATCTTCCATTCGATGGGCAGACCGTGACAGTCCCAGCCGGGCACGTAACGCGCGTCGCGGCCCAGCATCTGTTGCGAGCGGACGATGAAATCCTTGAGGATCTTGTTGAGCGCATGGCCGATGTGCAGGTTGCCGTTGGCATAGGGCGGGCCGTCATGCAGGATGAAGGGCGCGCGCGCTCCGGCGCTCTCGCGCAGGCGGTCGTAGACGCCGATGCGCTCCCAGCGCTCCAGCCAGGCGGGCTCGCGCTTGGGCAGGCCCGCGCGCATGGGGAAATCGGTCTTGGGCAGGTTCAGCGTGTCTTTGTACTCGGGCGTATCGGCGCACATCTCGGGCGTCCTTGTCGGTTTGCTGTCATCTTCGGGGTGGGGGCGGCGCGGGGTCCATACGCCTTGTCCCGGCGGCTCGTGCTGTCAGAGCGCCGGGCATGTAATTCGAAGGGTGATCGAATACCGTGTCATCTGCGCCCGCTTATAGGACCAGCGCGGACGAGCGTCCAGTGGCCCCGGCAAGCGCGTCGGGCGGGGCCGGTCACAGGTGAAAGAGGGGGAGGGGCAGCAAAAGAAAGGCCGGCCAATGGTGGAGCACGGGCGCCATCCTGGCCGGCCTGATCTTCAACACGCATCGGTCAGACCGATACGGGGCGCTTACGTCATGGGGCTGCAAGCAACCTGTAAATAACTTCCCCCCTAATATCGCGGCTATCGCGGCAGGTGCGACAACTTGACACCTGATCCCGGCCGCGTTCAAACTGATGTTCGTGAATTTCGGCATATATTCGTGGATTACGTAAGGTCAGGATTTCACGATGCGCCAAACTCTGGCCGATATCTGGGCCGGCATCGGCTGGGAGCGCAAGATCGTGGCGTTCTTTGGCGGTGTGCTGGTGCTGGCGCTGACCGGGCCGTTTGGCACCTATGCCGAGATGGGCTTTGCCGAGCGGCTGGTGTTCTGGCTGATCGTCTTTACCGGGGTCGGCTTTTTCATGCATGTCTGCTTGGTGACGGCGCTGGGCACGCCGTACCTGGGGCGCGTGCCGCCGGTGCTGCGCCTGGGGCTCGGGGCGGGGCTGGCGGCGCTGCCGGGGGCGGCGGTGGTGATCTTTGTCGACGGGGTGTTCCGGCCGCCGCTGGACTCGGCCGGGGCGCTGCCGGTGATCTGGCTGCAGGTGGCGCTGGTCGGCTGGGTGCTGGGCATCGTCGAGTTTCACGACTTCGGCAAACGCGCCCCCGCCCCGGAGGCGCCGCGCCGCGCCGCCTTCTGCAAGCGCCTGCCGCCCGAGCTGGGGCAGGACATCATCTCGATCTCGATGCAGGACCATTACGCCGAGGTGACCACGACCCAGGGCACCCATCTGCTGCTGATGCGGATGAGCGACGCGATGCGCGAGCTCGAGGGCGCGCCGGGGCTGCAATTGCACCGGTCGCACTACGCAATGACGGCGCATCTGCGCAAACTGCACCGCGACGGCGCGCGGCTGCGGGTGCGTCTGTCGGATGGCCGCGACCTTCCGGTCAGCGCCAGCCATGCCGAGGCGGTGCGCCGGGCGCTGCGCCAGGAGCGAAAGATGTGATCACAAGGCCCGCCCGGTCGGGGCCGGGGACACGGCACCAGGGCATCGGGGCGGGCAGGGCATGGAAAGCCTCAATGTTTCCCGGGGATTCGAAAATGTGATCACAAAAGTGAATCAGCGGCGGATTTTGCCGGTCGTTTGAGGGCGAAATCGCGGCCGGAGGTGGCGCACAACCTTGGCCTGCGAAATTGTCGCAGGTTTTCTGCCCGGTTGTTAGCGCCTGACAGTTTCGCGATTTGCCCGCTCCGCCGCCAGGGCGGAAAGCAGGCGTCATTTTTAAACGTCTGAAATGGAACGGATTTCCCGGGCGTTTCGCAGATAGTTTACAGATTTTCAGCCATGATTGTCGATTTCTTTACAGAAAAAGCCTTTGTCCTGCGGGTTCCGGATCCCTTTTGGTCATTCCCCTGTAAACTTGACGCAACGTTGATCTTGAGGGACGAGTTGGGGAGACAACCCGTCCCGGAAACGAAGCAAAGGGGGAGCACATGCCCAACGACCAATCTGCACGCCAGTTTCATGTCGATGCCGCCAAGTACGACGAGATGTACGCGGCCTCGATCGAGAATCCCGAGGCGTTCTGGGCCGAGCACGGCAAGCGCGTCGACTGGATCAAGCCCTATACCCAGGTCAAGGACGTCAGCTTTGCCCCCGGCGACATCCGCATCAAGTGGTTTCACGACGGCACGCTGAACGTGGCGGCCAATTGCATCGACCGGCATCTCGAGACCCGCGGCGACCAGACCGCGATCATCTGGGAACCGGACGATCCCGAGGACGCGGCCAAGCACATCACCTATCGCCAGCTGCATTCCAGCGTCTGCAAGATGGCCAACGTCCTGGAAGAGCTGGGCGTGCGCAAGGGCGACCGGGTGGTGATCTACCTGCCGATGATCCCCGAGGCCGCCTATGCCATGCTGGCCTGCGCGCGGATCGGCGCCATTCACTCGATCGTCTTTGCCGGCTTCTCGCCCGATGCGCTGGCCTCGCGGGTCAATGGCTGCGACGCCAAGCTCGTCATCACCGCCGACGAGGCTCCGCGCGGCGGGCGCAAGACAGCGCTGAAGTCCAACTGCGACGCGGCGCTGCTGCATTGCAAGGACACGGTCAAATGCCTGGTGGTCAAGCGCACCGGCGGTCAGACCACCTGGATCTCGGGGCGCGATTTCGACTACAACGAGATGATGCTCGAGGCCGACGATTACAGCAAGCCGATCGAGATGAACGCCGAGGATCCGCTCTTCATCCTCTATACCTCGGGCTCCACCGGCCAGCCCAAGGGCGTGGTCCACAGCTCCGGCGGCTACCTGGTCTTTGCGGCGATGACCCATGAGATCACCTTCGATTACCACCAGGGCGACGTCTACTGGTGCACCGCCGACGTGGGCTGGGTCACCGGGCACAGCTATATCGTCTATGGTCCGCTGGCCAATGGCGGCACCACGGTGATGTTCGAGGGCGTGCCGACCTATCCCGATGCCAGCCGCTTCTGGCAGGTCTGCGAAAAGCACAAGGTGACGCAGTTCTACACCGCGCCCACCGCCATTCGCGCGCTGATCGGGCAGGGCACCGAGTTCGTCGAGAAATGCGACCTGTCGAGCCTGCGCATCCTCGGCACCGTGGGCGAGCCGATCAACCCGGAAGCCTGGAACTGGTACAACGACGTGGTCGGCAAGGGCAAATGCCCGATCGTCGACACCTGGTGGCAGACCGAGACCGGCGGCCACATGATGACCCCGCTGCCCGGCGCGCATGAGCTCAAGCCCGGCGCGGCGCAAAAGCCCTTCTTCGGGGTTCTGCCCAAGGTGCTCGACCCGCAGACCGGCGAGGTGATCGAAGGCAACGGCGTCGAGGGCGTGCTGGTCATCGCCGACAGCTGGCCGGGCCAGATGCGCACCATCTGGGAGGATCACGAGCGTTTCGAGAAGACCTATTTTGGCGACTACAAGGGCTATTACTTCTCGGGCGACGGCTGCCGCCGCGACGCGGACGGCGATTACTGGATCACCGGCCGGGTCGACGACGTGATCAACGTCTCGGGCCACCGCATGGGCACGGCCGAGGTCGAGTCGGCGCTGGTCGCCCATCCCAAGGTGGCCGAGGCCGCGGTGGTGGGCTATCCGCATGCGATCAAGGGGCAGGGCATCTATTGCTATGTCACCCTGATGAACGGCATCGAGCCCACCGACGAGCTGCGCAAGGAGCTGCGCAACTGGGTGCGCCAGGACATCGGGCCGATCGCCAGCCCGGACCTGATCCAGTGGTCGCCGGGCCTGCCCAAGACGCGCTCGGGCAAGATCATGCGCCGCATCCTGCGCAAGATCGCCGAGAACGACTATGGCGCGCTGGGCGATACCTCGACGCTGGCCGATCCTTCGGTGGTCGACGACCTGATCAACAACCGGATGAACCGGGACTGACCCGATGGACGGAGCACCCACAATGACCACACCCGCCGTCCTCATCCTTCTCGGGCCTCCGGGCGCCGGCAAGGGCACACAGGCCCGCATGCTGGAAGAGAAATTCGGCCTCGTGCAGCTTTCCACCGGGGATCTGCTGCGCGCGGCGGTGGCGGCCGGAACGGAGGCCGGCAAGCAGGCCAGGGCGGTGATGGAGGCCGGCGAACTGGTGTCCGACGACATCGTCATCGCCATCCTGCGCGACCGGCTGGGCGAGGAGGATACCGCCCGCGGCGTGATCCTCGACGGTTTTCCGCGCACCACGGTGCAGGCCGAGGCGCTCGATACCCTGCTGGCCGAGACCGGCCAGAAGATCGGCGCCGCGGTCGCGCTCGAGGTCGAGGATGCGGCGATGGTGACAAGGATCTCGGGGCGCTACACCTGTGGCGACTGCGGCGAGGGCTATCACGACACGTTCAAGCAACCCGCCACGGAGGGCCATTGCGACAAATGCCAGGGCACGGAGTTCAAGCGCCGTGCCGATGACAATGCCGAAACGGTGGCACAGCGGCTTCAGGCCTACCACGCGCAGACCGCGCCGCTGATCGCCTATTACGACGGGCAGGGCGTGCTCAGGCGCGTCGATGCCATGGGCGACATCGGCGAGATCGCCGGCGCGCTCGGAGAGATTGTCGCCGAGGCCTGCTAGGCCCCGGCGTCGGTACGAGACCCTGCGCAAAACCTGCGTTGGAGATCGCCGCGGGCAGACCGGTTGCTGCCCGCGAACAGGGAAAGTGCGTCCGGGCCATGAGGGCCCGGACGACTGAGGAGTGAATGAGGGAGAACCGACATGTCGGAAAACTCTGACAACAATAACAGCTACTGGGCGGCGAATATCCGACTCGTCCAGATCTGTCTCGTGATCTGGGCCATCGTGTCCTTCGGGTTCGGCATCCTGCTGCGCCCGATGCTGTCCGGCATTTCCGTCGGCGGTTCCGACCTGGGCTTCTGGTTTGCCCAGCAAGGGTCAATTCTCGTCTTTCTGGCACTGATCTTCTTCTATGCCTGGCGGATGAACAAGCTCGATGCCGAACACGGCGTGGACGAACAGTAAGGAGCTGAAATCAATGGATCAGTTTACAATCAACCTGCTGTTTGTCGGGGCGTCCTTCGCGCTCTACATCGGCATCGCGATCTGGGCCCGCGCCGGGTCCACGTCGGAATTCTATGCCGCGGGCCGCGGCGTTCACCCTGTCGTCAACGGCATGGCCACCGCGGCCGACTGGATGTCGGCGGCCTCGTTCATCTCGATGGCCGGCCTCATCGCCTTCATCGGCTATGACAACTCGACCTACCTGATGGGCTGGACCGGCGGCTACGTGCTTCTGGCGCTGCTGCTTGCGCCCTACCTGCGCAAGTTCGGCAAGTACACCGTGCCGGAATTCATCGGCGACCGGTTCTATTCGCGCACCGCGCGCATGGTGGCGGTGATCTGCCTGATCGTGGCCTCGGTCACCTACGTGATCGGCCAGATGACCGGTGTCGGCGTCGCCTTCGGCCGCTTTCTCGAGGTGTCGAACACCGCGGGCCTGCTGATCGGCGCCTGCGTGGTCTTTGCCTATGCGGTCTTCGGCGGCATGAAAGGCGTGACCTATACCCAGGTGGCGCAATACGTCGTGCTGATCATGGCCTATACCATCCCGGCGATCTTCATCTCGCTGCAGCTGACCGGCAACCCGATCCCGGCGCTGGGCCTCTTTGGCGATCACGCCGCTTCCGGCGAGCCGCTGCTGCAGAAGCTCGACCAGATCGTGCGGGAACTGGGCTTCAACGAGTATACCGCCCACCATTCCGACACCCTGAACATGGTGCTCTTCACCCTGTCGCTGATGATCGGCACCGCCGGTCTGCCGCACGTGATCATGCGCTTTTTCACCGTGCCGAAAGTGGCCGATGCGCGCTGGTCCGCCGGCTGGTCGCTGGTCTTCATCGCGCTGCTCTATCTCACGGCTCCGGCTGTCGGTGCCATGGCGCGTCTGAACATCACCGAGCAGTTCTGGCCGAACGGCACCTCGGGCGAGGCGGTTTCCGTCGAGACCATCGAGACCGACGAAAAGTACCTCTGGATGCAGACCTGGCAGAAAACCGGCCTGCTGGGCTGGGAAGACAAGAACGGCGACGGCAAGATCCAGTACTACAACGACGCCAATGCCGAGATGCAGGAAAAAGCGGCGGCCAATGGCTGGGAAGGCAACGAGCTGACCAACTTCAACCGCGACATCCTGGTTCTGGCCAACCCCGAGATCGCGAACCTGCCGTCCTGGGTGATCGGTCTGGTGGCGGCGGGCGGCCTTGCGGCGGCACTGTCGACGGCGGCGGGCCTTCTGCTGGCGATCTCCTCGGCGGTGAGCCATGACCTTCTGAAAGGCCAGCTGACGCCGAACATGTCGGAGAAGTCGGAACTGCTCTCGGCGCGGATCGCCATGGCGGTGGCCATCGCGGTGGCAACCTACCTGGGCCTCAACCCGCCGGGCTTTGCGGCGCAGACGGTGGCGCTGGCCTTCGGACTTGCGGCGGCCTCGATCTTCCCGGCGCTGATGATGGGGATCTTCTCCAAGCGGGTGAACAACACCGGTGCGGTTGTCGGGATGCTGGTCGGCCTCGGCGTGACGATCATCTACATCTTCCTGCACAAGGGCTGGTTCTTCATCCCCGACACCAACAGCTTCACCGATGCCGATCCGCTGCTTGGCACGATCCAGTCGACCTCCTTCGGTGCGGTCGGTGCGGTGCTGAACTTTGCCTCGGCGATCATCGTCTCGCGGATGACGGCGGAACCGCCGAAGCACATCCAGGAGCTGGTCGAAAGCGTGCGTGTGCCGCGTGGCGCAGGTGCGGCTGTCGAAGGCCACTAAGAGAGTTCTCCGGCCCGGTGCCCCTCTGCACCGGGCCGGCGATGGCGGCGCGTCAGGACAGTCCCGGCGCGCCGTCGCTTTTCCGGCGCAGGCTTGATTCAAAGCAAGGCGCCGGGCTTTGCTTTTCGCCATGACAGGCGGACACAAGAACAAAGATGAGGCGCCCATGGCCCCCGACATGCCCAGCACCCGCGAGTTCCTGCAATCGGTGCATCCCTACGATGCGCTGGCGCCCGAGCGGCTGGCCTGGGTGGCCGATGCGGTCGAGACCCGGGTCCTGGCCACCGGCGCCGAGATCTACGGGCTGGACGAGGCGCTGCCGGGGCTGTTCCTGATCGTGTCGGGCGAGGTGACGGTCTCGGACCCCAACGGCATCCAGGTCTCGGTGCTGGGGCCGCGCAATTCCTTCGGCGAACGCGGGCTGCTGCGCGAGGGCCGGTCGGTGACCTCGGCCCGCGCCAGCCGCGAGACGCATCTGCTGATGCTGCCCCTTGCCATTTTCGAGCGCCTGATGCGCGACGAACGCGCCTTTGCGCGCTATTTCGACCGCGCCCGCCCGCAGCGCGCCACGGGCCTTGACCTGGCCGAGTTGCGGGTGTCCGACCTGATGGCGCGCGAGCCGCTGTCCTGCGCGCCCGAGACCACGGTCCAGCAGGCCGCCGCCATGCTGCGCGAGGCGCGGGTCTCGTCGATCGGCGTGGTCGAGGACGGGCGGCTGGCCGGTATCCTGACGACCCGCGATTTCACCACCAAGGTGCTGGCCGAGGGCCTTGCCGCCGATACCCCCGTTTCGCAGGTGATGACCCGCGATCCGCATGCGCTGGGGGTCAACGATCTGGGCTCGGACGTGCTGCAACTGATGCTCGAGCGCAAGATCGGCCATGTGCCGGTGACCGAAAGCGGCCAGTTTCGCGGCATCATCACCCAGACCGACCTGACCCGCCACCAGGCGCTGGGCTCGGCCTTCGTGATCAGCGACATCGCCCATGCCGAGGCGGTGTCGGATCTGGCCGGGTTCACCCGGCTGATCCCGCAGGTGCTGGCGCAGCTGGTGGCCACCGGCAAGCCGCATGACGTGGTGACCCGGCTGATCACCGACATTGCCGATGCGGTGACCCGGCGGCTGCTGAAGATGGCCGAGGCCAGGCTCGGCCCGCCGCCGGTGCCCTACCTGTGGCTGGCCTGCGGCAGCCAGGGGAGGCGCGAGCAGACCGGCGTCAGCGACCAGGACAACTGCCTGTTTCTGCACGACGATTACCGGCCCGAACACGCGCCCTACTTCGAGCAGCTGGCGACCTTCGTCAGCGACGGGCTGGATGCGGCGGGCTATTTCTATTGCCCCGGCGACATGATGGCGACCAACCCGCGCTGGCGCCAGCCGGTCTCGGTCTGGCGGTCGTACTTCCGCGGCTGGGTGGCGACGCCCGATCCGACGGCGCAGATGCTGGCCTCGGTGATGTTCGACCTGCGGCCGATTGCCGGCGATGACACGCTGTTTGCCGAACTCGATGTCGAGACCCTGAAGCTGGCGTCGCAGAATTCGATCTTCGTGTCGCACATGGTGGTCAATTCGCTCAAACACGTCCCGCCGCTGGGCCTGCTGCGCGGCTTTGCCACCATCCGCTCGGGCGAGAACAAGGACACCATCGACCTCAAGCACAACGGCGTCGTGCCGGTGGTCGACCTCGGCCGGATCTATGCGTTGCAGGGGCGGCTGCAGCCGACCAATACCCGCGCCCGCCTGCTGGCCGCCAAGGAGCGCAAGGTGATCTCGGCCACCGGCGCGCGCGATCTGATCGATGCCTATGACCTGATCGCCCAGACCCGGCTGGAACACCAGGCCCACCAGATCAAGACCGGCCGCAGCCCGGACAACTTCATGGCCCCGTCCAGCCTGTCGGATTTCGAGCGCGGCCATCTGCGCGATGCCTTTGTCGTCGTGCGCACCATGCAATCCGCCATCGGCCACGGCCGCGGCGCCCTGGGATAAGCCGCCATGTTCTTCGAGCTTCTTGCCACCGTCATTGCCGGTTTCGCCGCCGGCGGGATGGCCTTCCTGCTGAGCCGGATCACCGGCGGGCGGTTTCCCCGCCGCTGGACCGTCGGCGTCGGCGCGCTGGCGATGATCGCCTTCTCGATCTGGAACGAGTACAACTGGTTCCCCCGCTCCGAGGCGCAATTGCCCGAAGGCGTCGTTGTCGTGGCCGCCAGTGAGACCCGGTCCTGGTTCCGGCCCTGGACCTACGTCGTGCCGCTGGTCAACCGCTTTGCCGCACTCGACACCGGGTCGGTGCAGCGCAACGCGGATGTGCCGCACCAGCGGATTGCCGATCTCTACCTGATGGAGCGCTGGAGGAGCGCTGTCGGGCTGAAGATTGCCGTGGATTGCCAGGCGCAGGTGCAGGCCCGGCTGGAGACCGTGACCTACGCCGAAACCGGCGAAATGGAGAGTGACAGGTGGGAGGCGCTGGACGCCACGGACCCACTGCTGACCGCCGCCTGCAACTAGGGCGGCAGCCTCGGGAGGAGGGGCTGACATGACCGAGGAGACCGACAAGGGCGCGGCGGGCGCCAATATCCTTCTCGTGGAGGATGAGGTGAATATCGCGCTGGCGCTGAAATTCCTGATGGAGCGGATGGGCCATGTGGTGACCCATATCGACGATGGCGCCGCGGCTTTGGAACAGATCGAGGGGCTGGCGCCGGATCTGGTGCTGCTGGACGTGACCTTGCCGGGGGCCTCGGGCTACGAGATCTGCCAGCATATCCGCGCCTGCCGGGCGCTGGATGCGACCCGGGTGCTGGTGCTGACCGCGCGCGGGGCGGAAATCGAGCGGCGCAAGGCGCTGGCGCTGGGGGCGGACGGGTTCATGTCGAAACCCTTCGAGATGGCGGAGTTGCAGACCCGGGTGAGCGCGCTGCTCGCCCAGCCGCGGGAGGTCTGAGCCATGTTCGCCCAATGGAGCCTGCGCCTGCGGGTGTTTCTGTTCTTCGCGCTGCTCGGGCTGGCCAGCCTGCTGCTGATCGGCGGCGGGCTCTGGCTGGGCTGGTCGCGCGCCAATCCGGCGCCCGACCCCGCGCCCTTCATCCTGGGCGGCGCGGCGGGGGGCTTTGCGGTGCTGGCGCTGGTCACCTGGGTCTGGCGGCTGTTCGACGAGAACCTGGCCCGGCCGATGCAGGCGCTGGCCGCACAGATGCGGGTGCTGGCCCATGCCGAGGACGCCAAGCCCCTCAATGCCCGCCAGGCGCAATACCTCGGCGATCTGGCGCCCGCGGCCCATGCCATCGCCACCCGGCTGGCCGCCACCCGGGGCGACCTGGCGCTTGCGGTCGAGCGCGAGACCACGCGGCTTGCCGAGGAAAAGGAACGGCTGGAGACGCTGCTGGCGGATGTGAACGCCGGCATCCTGCTCTGCTCGCGCGAGCACAACGTGGTGTTCTACAATTCCGTCGCCCGCAACCTTCTGCAGGACAGCAATGCGCCGCGGCTCAACCAGCCGGTGACCGGCTGCCTGCGCGAGGGGCCGGTGCTGCACGCCTATGAACGGCTGACCCAGGAGGGGGCGTCGCATTCCGAGACCCAGTTTCTCTGCTCGACCCCTGACGGCACCGCGATGTTCACCGTCACCATGCGGCTGGTGCCCCAGGGCAACGAGCGCGGCGGCGGCTATGCGCTGACCCTGCGCGACGTGACCGAGGACATCGGGCTGCACGTGGCGCGCGAATCGCTGCTGTCGGAGATGATCGAGGACATGCGCCGCAAGGCCGCCAACCTCGACACGCTCAGCCGGATGCGCGAGACGGGCGAGGATCCGATCGAACAGGCGCTGCTGCAGGAAACCCGCAACCTGGCGCTGGCGGTCGACCGCTTCGGCGCGCGCTACAACGAGACCGCCGATGTCTGGTGGCCCCGCGCCGAGATCGCGGCCCGCGACCTGATGGACAGCCTGCGCGCGCGGTTGCGCAGCGAGGGCGTCGCCTTTTCGGCCTCGCATCAGCCGCTGTCGGTGGTCTGCGACGGCTTCATGATGGTGTCGCTGCTGGCGCAGGTCGCGGTGCGCCTGCGCGATGCCGGCCACGGCGACGAGATCGCCCTGGCGATCGGGCCGGGTGACAGCGCCGACGAGGCGCTGGTGACGCTGGAATGGGCCGGGCCGCCGGTGGCGCTGGCCGACCTCGAGCGCTGGCTGGCCGATCCGCTGGACATCGGCCAGGCGGAGCTGACCGGGCGCTTCGTGCTGGCCCGCCACGGCACCGACATTTGGCCGGAAACCCTTGCCACCGGCCGGGCGCGGCTCTGCCTGCCGCTGCCGCGGGTCGAGGAAACCGGCGACCACGACCTGCGCGGCGCGGTCTACGATTTCTCGCTGTTCGAGCGGTCGCGGGTGGCGCCCTTGACCGACACCTTGCTGGACGACCTGACCTATGTGGTCTTCGACACCGAGACCACCGGTCTGCTGCCCACCCAAGGCGACGAGATCGTGCAGATCGCGGCCCTGCGGGTGGTCGGCGGCAAGCTCTTGCGGGCCGAGCGCCTGGACATGCTGGTCGATCCCGGCCGCCGGATCCCCGAGACCTCGACCCGGGTGCATGGCATCACCGAGGCCATGGTGCAGGGCGCGCCGGGCATCGACGTGGCAGGCCGCGACCTGCATGATTTCGCCAAGGGCGCGGTGCTTGTGGCGCATAACGCGCCCTTCGATATGGCCTTCTTTCACAAGCATGCGGATGTGATCGGGCGCGAGTTCGACAACCCGGTGCTGGACACGGTGCTGCTCTCGGCGGTGCTGTTCGGGATCACCGAAGAGCATACGCTGGATGCGCTCTGCGCCCGGCTGGGCGTCGAGATCCCCGAGGCCGACCGGCACACCGCGATGGGCGACACGCTGGCCACCGGGACGGTCTTTGTCAAACTGCTGGAAATGCTGAAGGGGCAGGGCTTTGCCACCTTCGGCGCGGTGCACGACGAGATGAAAAAGCAGATGCGGCTCTACAAGCGGTGATCCGGGCGCTACGCCTGCGACGCGCAGGCGCTGGGGCTCTGCCCCAGACCCCGGGATATTTACAAACCAGAGAAGTAACGGACCGTTAAGGTTGATGTGTCAACAAGGACATGCGGTACAGGCGGGGACGCCGATGACCGCAACCGGAGAAGCCCCCTGTTTCCGCAAGGATCAGGGGGTGGACCCCGGGCAGGTCCCTTGTCTTCTCTGGTTCTGTAAATATCCCCGCCGGAGGCACAAAAGTTCTTCCGGCGGGACGGATGTCAGGCAGCCCTGGCGTCGGGACCGAAGCGGGCGTAGAAGCTCTGATCCTTCTTTGCCATCTCGCGCAGCAGGTCCGGGCAGGTGAAGCGCGGCCCATGCGCCTCGGTCAACTGATCGCAGCGCTCGGCGGCATAGGGCGCGCCGATCATGTCGAGCCAGGAGAACGGCCCGCCCGACCAGGGCGCGAAACCCCAGCCGAGGATGGCGCCGACATCGCCTTCGCGGATGTCTTCGAGCACGCCTTCCTCCAGCGCGCGCACCGCCTCCAGCACCTGGGCAAAGAGCAGGCGGTGCTGGACCTGGGTCAGATCGGGCTGGTCTTCGGCCTGGGGATATTGCGCCTTGACCGCCGCCGAGAGGCCCTGGCGCTTGCCGGCCTCGTCGTAGTCGTAGAACCCGGCGCCGGCCTTGCGCCCGAGACGGCCCTGGTCTTCCATCCAGAAGATCACCTCGTCCACCGCGCCATCGGGATAGGCCGCGCCCATCGCCTGTCTGGTGGCCCGCGCGATGCGGGCGCCGAGGTCGATGGAGGTCTCGTCCACCAGTTGCAGCGGCCCCAGCGGCATGCCCACCAGCTTTGCGGCATTCTCGATCAGCGCCGGCGCCACGCCTTCGGCCACCATGCGCAGGCCCTCGTTGATATAGGGAATGATGCAGCGGTTGGCGTAGAAGAAGCGCGCGTCATTGACCACGATCGGCGTCTTGCGGATCTGGCGCACGAAATCCAGCGCCTTGGCGACGGCCCGGTCGCCGGTGGCCTTGCCCTTGATGATCTCGACCAGCAGCATCTTTTCCACCGGCGAGAAGAAATGGATGCCGATGAACTGCTCGGGGCGCTTGGATGCCTTGGCAAGCTGGGTGATCGGCAGGGTCGAGGTGTTGGAGGCGAAGATCGCCTCCTCGCCGATGACCTCTTCCACCCGGGCGGTGACCTCGGCCTTGATCTTGGGGTCCTCGAAGACCGCCTCGATGATCAGGTCGCAGCCCTTGAGGGCGGCGTAATCCGTCGTCGCGGTGATCAGCGACAGGGTGGCCTCCTTCGTTTCCTCGGTGGCCTTCCTGCGCTTGATGCCCTTGTCCATGTAGTCGGCGGTATGGGCGCGGCCGCGGTCGGCGGCCTCCTGGCTCTGGTCGATCAGCACCACCTCGATCCCGGCCATGGCCGAGACCAGGGTGATGCCCGCGCCCATCATGCCCGCGCCCAGCACGCCGAGTTTCTTCACCCGCTGGTCGGGCGCCTCGGGGCGGTTGGCGCCTTTCTCCAGCGCTTCCTTGTTGATGAAGAGCGAGCGGATCATGGCCGAGGACGAAGGGTTCATCAGGATATTGGTGAACCAGCGCGCCTCGATCTTCAGCGCGGTGTCAAAGGGCACCAGCGCGCCCTCGTAGACCGCCGAGAGCAGCGCCTTGGCCGCCGGGAAGGCGCCCTTGGTCTTGCCGTTGACCATGGCCGAAGCACCCACGAAGGTCATGAAACCCGCCGGATGATAGGGCGCGCCGCCGGGCATCTTGTAGCCCTTCTCGTCCCAGGGCTTGACGATCGAGGGGCCCGAAAGCACCCAGGCGCGCGCCGCGGCGAGCGGATCGTCGACCACCTCGTCGATCAGCCCGGCCATCTTGGCCTTCTTCGGATCGGAGAGCTTGCCTTCCAGCAGGAAGGGCGAGGCCGCCATGGCGCCCATCTTGCGCACCAGACGGGTGGTGCCGCCGGCACCTGGGAAGATGCCGACCATGATCTCGGGCAGGCCGATCCTGGCCTTGGGGTTGTCGGCGGCAAAGATCCGGTGGCAGGCCAGCGGGATCTCCAGCCCGATGCCCAGCGCCGTGCCGGGAAGCGCCGCGGCAATCGGCTTGCCGCCCTTGTTGCGGTCGTCCATGCCGGCGCGCTCGATCTTGCGCAGCAGGGCATGCATCTGCATGATCCCGTCGAACAGGCCCCGCGCCGGATCGTCCCCGGCGGAGTCCTTCATCCTGGCGATGATGTTGAGATCCATGCCGCCGGCGAAATCCTTCTTGGCCGAGGTGATCACCACGCCCTTGACCGCGTCATCGGCCAAAGCGGCTTCGATATGGGTCTCGAGTTCGGCCAGCCCCTCGAGCGAGAGCACGTTCATGCTCTTGCCCTGAACATCCCATGTGATCAGGGCCACGCCGTCGTCGTCCTTGTGCAATGTGAAATCGGTCATCGCGGGTCTCCTGTCAGTGTGAGTTCTTGCCCGGCTCCTGCGAGCGAAAGGCCTGGTGTTCGATGGTCGCCCGTCCGAGCGTCCAGTTGATATGGCCCAGCGACGAGCGGATCCCGCCGATGCGCCAGCCTGCCTCGGTGCTGCGCAGGATGAACTGCGCGCGAAACGGCTCGACCGCCAGCGCGCCGTGGCTGAAGAAGGTGTTCACCGCGGTCACCTCGACCCAGTCGCTGTCGAGTTCGAGCACCGAGATGACGTCGCGGCTGATCGCGGTGATCCGGTGGATCTGCATGGCCGAGACGTAGAGCGCCATGTCCTGGCGCAGGGCCTGCTCGGTTTCGAGCGTATAGGGCGCGCCATCGCGTGGCTCGACCCGCACCGGCAGGCAGAAGACGCTGCGGTAGAGGTCGAAATCGTTGCCGATCAACCCGTCGGTGAGCCGCTCGCTCAGCTTGGCGAAATTCACATCCATGTCTTATCCTGCCGCCTTTTCCCGATGCTCCCGCTCTGCAAGTCGGCGCAGGATGTCCGGGCTCAGCAGGGTGCAATTGGCGTTGCGCACCCGGGACCGGTTCTCGACGCCGCGCCAGACGCCCTTGTCGCGCAGGAGGACCTGGGTGCTGACATAGCGATCCACCACGTATTGCCCGCCCCGCAACACGTAGGATTCGTGTTCGCCCTCGATCCGGTCGGGGGTTTCCGGGGCAAAGGCGGCCCGGGTCGCGATCCTGTGGAAATCCTGCGCGCCGGAGTGTTCGAGGAAATCGCGATAATGGACCAGGGCATCGCGCAGGTCCGCCTCACTCTCGTGCAGCAGGTCGAAATCCTGCGTGGCGATCCGGTAGGGCAGGGCCAGCAGGCCCAGCACGGTGTCGTAGTCGCGGGCCCAGAGCGCGTTGGTGGCGCGGTCGGTCAGGTCCTGGTAGATCTCCATGGCCGAGGTCATGCCGGTCACACCCTTTCGATGATCGTCGCGGCCCCCATCCCCGAGGCAATGCAGAGCGTGGCCAGGCCGGTGCCCTTGCCGGTGCGCTCGAGCTCGTCCAGCAGGGTGCCGATGATGATCGCCCCGGTGGCGCCCAGCGGATGGCCCATGGCAATGGCGCCGCCATTGACGTTGACCCGGCTGTCATCGACGTCGAAGGCCTGCATGAAGCGCAGCACGACGCTGGCAAAGGCCTCGTTGACCTCGAAGAGGTCGATGTCGGAGATCGCCATGCCGCTGTCGCGCAGGATCTTCTCGGTCACCGGCACCGGGCCGGTCAGCATGATGGTGGGATCGGTGCCGATCTTGGCGGTGGCGCGGATCTTCGCGCGGGGTGTCAGCCCATGGGCCTCGCCGAACGCGCGGTTGCCGATCAGCAGCGCCGCGGCGCCGTCGACGATGCCGCTGGAATTGCCGGCGTGGTGGATATGCTCGATCCGCTCGAGATGCGGGTATTTCATCAGCGCCACGACGTCGAACCCGGGCATGACCTCGCCCATGTCCTTGAAGGCGGGTTTCAGCGCGCCGAGGCTCTGCATGTCGGTGGCGGGGCGCATGTATTCGTCGCGGTCCAGGATGGCCAGCCCGTTCTGGTCGCGCACGGTGACGATGGACTTGGCGAACCGGTTGTCTTCCCAGGCCTGTGCGGCGCGCTGCTGGCTGCGCACGGCCAGCGCGTCCGCGTCGTCGCGCGAAAAGCCGTATTCGGTGGCGATGATGTCGGCGGAAATGCCCTGGGGCACGAAATAGCTCTCCATCGCGAGGCTGGGATCAACGGCGATCGCCGCCCCGTCGCTGCCCATGGGCACCCGGCCCATCATCTCGACCCCGCCGGCGATATAGGCCCGGCCGGCGCCGCCCTTCACCTGGTTGGCAGCGAGGTTGACGGCCTCCATGCCCGAGGCGCAGAAACGGTTGATCGAGAGACCCGGAATGGCTTCGTCGAGGTCCGAGGCCAGCACGGCCGAGCGCGCAAGACAGCCGCCCTGTTCGCCCACCTGGGTGACATTGCCCCAGATCACGTCCTCGACGACAGGGCCTTCCAGCCCGTTGCGGTCCTTGACGGCATTGAGGATCTGCGCGGATAGGCGCAGCGAGGTCACCTCGTGCAGCGCTCCGTCCTTGCGGCCCTTGCCGCGGGGGCTTCGCAGGGCGTCGTAGATATAGGCGTCGGTCATGGCGTCCTCCTGGGTCAGGTCCGGTCGGCGGGCGAGCCGGGCATCAGGTCATAGGGGTGTTTCCAACCCGGTGTCTGGGAAATCCGCGTCAGCCAGGCGTCGATATGGGGCCAGTCGGCCCGGTCGAAGCCGAAAGGCTCGGGGTAATAGAGGTAGCCGCAGCACGACAGGTCGGCATTGGTCATCGCCTCGCCGACGATCCAGTCGCGCTCCGCCAGGTGGGCATCGAGGATCTCGTAGGCGGCGCGCAGCCGGCCCTGCTGGAAGGCGATGACCGGCGCGGGGCGGCGGTCCTCGGGCAGGAAGTTCATCAGGAAGCGCGTGGAGCCGGCCTGGCTGGAAAGCTTGTGATTGTCCCAGAACACCCAGCGCAGCACCTCTCGCGCCTCGTCGGGCGTGGCACCGCCGAACCTGCCGGACTTTTCGCTGACATGCATCTGGATCACGCCGGATTGCGAGATCCTGAGATCGCCGTCCACCAGCACCGGAACCTCGCCCATCTCGTTGACGTCGCGACGGTATTCAGGTGTGCGGGCGGCGCCGCCGAAGAAATCGACATGCACCGGCTCCCAGGCCAGCCCGGAAAGCTCCAGCGCCAGGGCGGCCTTGTAGGCATTGCCGGATTCGCCGAAGCAGTAGAGTTGCATGGTCATCGCGTTTCCTTCCTGACGCCGGGCCCGGCCTCGACCGGCGGAGTGGGGGTTTCACACCCCCACACCCCCGTGGAGTTTACGGGCAAGATGAAGTTGACAATGAAGCGCTTAACCTCGCGTTAAGATCGCTGCGGTTAGGATCGGGATGCGTCGCAGACTGGAGAGTTGCGCGGCGTGCAAGGTGAAGCTCCACCGCGGTGCCTGCGTTCTGCCTGGCAGTCGGGCGCGGCGGTGGGGTGGACCGCGCGACCCTGATCTTCATCTTGCCAAATAAACTCCCGCCGGAGGCTCCCGAAGCCTGCCAGGGGACGAGGGTGACGGGATCATGCGCCACGGCGGCAACCGGATCGGGCAGGCATTCGGTCATCGTTTCCTCGCGTCCAGTTCCGAATTGAACAGCCGCAGCCGGTGGGTCAGCGCCTCGTCGTCGGTGATGCTGTCGAAATGCTCGAAGACGAAGGACAGCGCCTCGCCCTCGTCCAGCCCCGCCGCCTCGGAAAAGCGGCGCAGGCGGCGGTAGCCGTCTTCGGTCATGGCCGCGTTGAAGCGTCGGGTCAGGCGGAAGCGTTTGGGCATCGGGCGGACCTCGCAGGCAGGGTCGGGTGGGGTTTCACCCCACCGTATTTTCAGAACCGATCCGCCGCCAGCCCCATTACCGGATCCGCGCCGCTTTCGATCCGGGCGAGGTGAGTCCTGGTCATCGGCAATTGCCGCGCCATGTAGTAGCGCCCGGTGGCCAGTTTGGTCTCGTGGAACGCCGGGTCGGAGGTGCCAGCCGCCAGCGCATCGAGCGAGGCTCGCGCCATCCGGCCCCACATCAGCCCGAGGCAGACATGGCCGAAAAGGTGCAGGAAGTCATGCGAGCCCGCCAGCGCCGCATCGGGGTTTTTCATGCCGTTCTGCATGAAGAACATGCCCGCCGCCTGCAGGTCCTTGGACGCGGCTTTCAGCGGATCGGTGAACTCGGCCATGCCCTCGACCTCGGCGTTGTCCTTGCAGAAGTCCTTGACCAGCTCGAAGAACCCCATGACGTGCTTGCCGCCGTCCTGGGCCAGCTTGCGGCCCACCAGGTCAAGCGCCTGCACGCCATTGGCGCCCTCGTAGATCATCGCGATCCTGGCGTCGCGGACGAACTGCGATACGCCGGTCTCCTCGATATAGCC
>SBGD01000075.1 GCA_006226775.1 Paracoccaceae bacterium
CACCGGCGCGTCGGGCGCCGCGGCCAGCGCGGTCTCGCGGCCCGCCTCGGGCGCCTCGGCCAGCGCGCTGGCCTCGCCGGTTTCGGGGCGTGCGGGGGACGCGGTATCGGCCAGCCCCGCTTCAGCCTCGGCGCCGCTGTCGGGTTCGGGAATGCCGGGCGAGGCGGTCTGGGGCGAGGCGCCGTCGCCCGCGCTGGTGCGCGGCAATCCATCGGGTTCGGCCGCAGGCGGCGCGCCCGGCGCGCCGGTCACCGCCTCGGCGACCTGGGGTTTCGGCGACAGCACCGGCCCGGTCGCGACCGAGATCGTCCCGGCCCCGACACCGGCCACAATGGCCCCCCAAAACGCCCCCGCGAGATATCCACGTGCCATGCCTGCTCACTCCTCGTCTGTGCCGCCGCGCCTCTTGTTTGCCGGGCGCGGATGCCTCAATCTCCGGCTGCCGCCCCTTGACGCTGGCGGCCAAGCCTGAACATGTATAGCCCGATCTCTATACTCCGGTGAAGGCCCCGGCCTCCAGCCCTTAACGGCAAAGTTCATCCCATGCTGCTGCTCATCGATAACTACGACAGTTTTACCTACAATCTCGTGCATTACCTGGGCGAACTTGGCGCGGATGTGCAGGTCCATCGCAACGATGCGCTGAATGTGCAAGAGGCCATGGCGTTGAATCCCGCCGGAATTCTGCTCTCGCCCGGGCCTTGCGACCCCGACCAGGCCGGGATCTGCCTTGCGCTGACCCAGGCGGCGGCGGAAACCCGCACACCGCTGATGGGCGTCTGCCTCGGGCACCAGGCGATCGGCCAGGCCTTCGGCGGCAAGGTGGTGCGCTGCCACGAGATCGTGCACGGCAAGATGGGCACCATGCATCACGGCGGCAAGGGGGTCTTTGCCGGCCTGCCCTCGCCGTTCCAGGCGACGCGCTATCACTCGCTGATCGTCGCGCGCGAGAGCCTGCCGGATTGCCTCGAGATCACCGCCGAGCTCGAGGATGGCACGATCATGGGCCTGCAGCACCGCAGCCTGCCGATCCAGGGGGTGCAGTTCCACCCGGAATCGATTCGCTCGGAACACGGCCACGCGATGCTGCGGAATTTCACCCGGATGCTGAAGGTGCCGGCATGAGCGACCGTCTGAAGCCGCTGATCGGCGCCGCCGCGGAACGTCCGCTGACCCGGGCCGAGGCCGAGACCGCCTTCGACATCCTCTTCGAGGGCGAGGCGACCCCCAGCCAGATCGGCGGCTTGCTGATGGCGCTGCGCACCCGCGGCGAGACGGTCGAGGAATATGCCGCCGCCGCCGCCGTCATGCGGTCCAAGTGCCACCCAGTCAAGGCTCCGGCGGGGACGATGGACATCGTCGGCACCGGGGGCGACGGCAAGGGAACGCTGAACATCTCGACCGCCACCGCCTTTGTGGTGGCAGGCGCCGGGGTGCCGGTGGCCAAGCATGGCAACCGCAACCTCAGCTCGAAATCCGGCGCCGCCGATGCGCTGACCCAGATGGGCATCAACGTGATGGTCGGCGCCGATGTGGCCGAACGCGCGCTGGAACAGACCGGCATCTGCTTCATGATGGCGCCGATGCACCACCCGGCGATCGCCCATGTCATGCCCACCCGGCAGGAGCTGGGCACCCGCACGATCTTCAACATCCTCGGCCCGCTGACCAATCCGGCGGGCGTCAAGCACCAGCTGACCGGCGTGTTTTCGCGCGACCTGATCCGGCCCATGGCCGAAACGCTCCAGGCGCTGGGCTCGGAACGCGCCTGGCTGGTGCATGGCTCAGACGGCACCGACGAGTTGTCCATCGCCGGGGTCAGCTGGGTCTCGGCGCTGGAAAACGGCACCATCACCGACCGCGAGTTGCACCCCGAGGACGCGGGCCTGCCCGAGCATCCCTTCGAGGCCATCCTCGGCGGCACGCCCGAGGACAATGGCCGCGCCTTCGCCGCGCTGCTCGACGGGGCCCCTTCCGCCTATCGCGACGCGGTGCTGCTGAATGCCGCCGCGGCGCTGGTGGTGGCGGAAAAGGTAGGCGACCTGAAGGCCGGCGTCGAGCTCGCCGCCCAGTCGATCGACAGCGGCGCCGCCCGGGGCAAGATCACCGCGCTGGCCCAGGCGACCCGGTCCGCATGAGCGACAGGCCGGTACCGCCCGCCTGGGCGCATCTGCCCTTCTTTTCCACCCATTGGCCCGGGATGGTCGCGGCGCTTGCCGCCGAGCCCCGGGACATCCTGCCCCCCGCACCCGACACCTTTGCCGCGCTCAAGGCCTGTCCGCCGGAGGCGGTCCGCGTTCTGATCCTCGGCCAGGACCCCTATCCGACCCCCGGTCATGCCCATGGGCTGGCCTTTTCCGTCGCGCCCCCTGTCACGCCGCTGCCCCGTTCGCTGCGCAACATCTTTGCCGAGATGACCGCGGATCTCGGCGCTTGCCCCGCCACCGGCGACCTGCGGCCCTGGGCGGCCCAGGGCGTGCTGCTGCTCAACACCGCGCTGACCGTCCCTTCGGGCGAGGCCGGCGGGCACATGAAGCTCGGCTGGAGCGCCCTGACCGCCGAGATCCTGGCCGAGCTTGACCGCAGCCCCCGCGCGCTCCTGCTCTGGGGCCGGCCCGCGCAGAAGCTGGGCGCGCGGATGACCAATCCCGATCACCTGCGCATCGAGACCGCCCATCCCTCGCCGCTATCGGCCCGGCGCGGATTTTTCGGCTCCCGCCCCTTCAGTCGCGTCAACGACTGGCTTAAGACACAAGGGCAACCCGCGATTGACTGGACAGGCAGATGACCCAGACCGTTCTCGACAAGATCAAGGCCTACAAGCTGGAGGAAATCGCCGCCGACAAGGCCGCGACCCCGCGCTCCGCCGTGGAGGAAGCCGCCCGCGCCGCCGGGCCGGTGCGCGCCTTCGGCGCCGCGCTCATGGCGGCCTCGAAAGACGGCTACGCATTGATTGCCGAGGTCAAGAAAGCATCTCCTTCCAAGGGGTTGATCCGCGCCGATTTCGATCCCGCATCGCTGGCCCGCGCCTACGAGGCGGGTGGCGCGACCTGCCTCTCGGTGCTGACCGATACACCTTCGTTCCAAGGGGCCAAATCCTTTCTCACCGAGGCCCGCAATGCCACCAGCCTGCCGGCACTTCGTAAAGATTTCATGTACGACACCTACCAGGTGGCCGAGGCCCGCGCGTTGGGCGCCGATTGCATCCTGATCATCATGGCCTCCGTCTCCGACGCCCAGGCACAGGAGCTGGAGGATTGCGCGCGGGCCTGGCACATGGATGTGCTGGTCGAGGTGCATGACGGCGCCGAACTGGACCGCGCGCTGGCGTTGAAGTCGCCTCTTCTGGGGATAAACAACCGCAATCTCAAGACGTTCGAGACCACTCTTGACACGACACGCGACCTGTCGAAACGGGTGCCCGCGGGCAAGGTCCTGGTGTCCGAAAGCGGGCTGAACACTCCTGCCGACCTGGCCGACATGGCCGCCTTTGGCGCGCGCTGCTTTCTGATCGGCGAAAGCCTGATGCGGCAGGCGGATGTCGAGACGGCGACGCGCAAACTTCTGGCCAACCCGGTGGCCGCCGATGGCTGACCTCACGCATTTCGACGCCAAGGGCGATGCGCATATGGTGGATGTCTCGGACAAGCCCGTGACCGCGCGACTCGCCACCGCCGAAGGCTACATCAGGATGGCGAGAGAAACCTTTGATATCATTACAGAAGGTCGCGCCAAGAAGGGTGACGTCATCTCGGTCGCGCGCCTCGCCGGGATCATAGGCGCCAAGCAGACCTCCGGGTTGATTCCCCTGTGCCACCCCCTGCCGATCACCAAGGTCGCCGTCGATCTGACACCCGATCCCGATCTTCCCGGCCTGCGGCTTACGGCCACGGTCAAGACCACCGGCCAGACCGGCGTCGAGATGGAGGCGTTGACGGCGGTGTCGGTGACGGCGCTGACCGTCTATGACATGGCCAAGGCGGTGGACAAGGCGATGGAGATCGGCGGCATCCGCGTGACCTTGAAAGACGGTGGCAAATCAGGCCGTTACGAGGCGGCATGATATCGGTTTCGCAAGCGCTGGAGCAGCTGTTTTCGCTGGCCAACCCGGTCGGAACCGAGACCGTGCCGCTGATCGAGGCCTCCGGTCGCGTACTGGCGCAGGACGCGGTCTCGCAACGCGATCAGCCGCCCTTTGCCGCATCGGCCATGGACGGATACGCGGTGATCGGCAGCGACGCCTCGCCCGGTGCCCAGTTCAAGGTGATCGGCGAATCCGCGGCCGGACACCGGTTTCAGGGGGCGGTCCTTCCCGGCCAGGCGGTGCGCATCTTTACCGGCGCGCCTCTGCCCGAAGGCGCGACGCGCGTCGTGATCCAGGAAGACGTCACCCGCGATGGCGCGATGATCACGCTGGGGGCAGCTCTGGACCGGGGTGACCACATCCGCCCCGCGGGAGGCGATTTCCGCGCCGGTGCAACCGTGACGGCCCCCCGCCGCCTCGGCCCCCAGGACGTGGCCCTTCTGGCCGCGATGAACATCGCGCGGGTCACCGTGGCGAAACGGCCGAAAGTGGCCTTGATTTCCACCGGCGACGAATTGGTCATGCCGGGCGAAACCCCCGGGCCCGACCAGATCATCGCCTCAAATACCTTCGGCCTGCACGCCCTTTTGAACGCGCTCGGCGCGGAACCGCGGCTTTTGCCGATTGCCCGCGACACCCGATCCTCGCTCGGCCTGGTGCTGGACCTGGCCGAAGGAGCCGACCTGATCGTCACCATTGGCGGGGCCAGCGTCGGCGATCACGATCTTGTCGCCTCGGTCGCCGCAGACCGGGGCATGGAGCGCGCCTTCTACAAGGTCGCCATGCGTCCGGGCAAACCGCTGATGGCCGGGCGCCTGGACGGCGCAATGATGCTCGGCCTGCCCGGCAATCCGGTCTCGGCAATGGTCTGCGGCCATGTCTTCCTGGCGCCGATCATCCGCGCCATGACCGGGCAAGGCCATGCCGCCGCACCGCGCAAGATCGCCACGCTTGCCGCTGCCGTGCCGGCCAATGGCCCGCGCGAACACTACATGCGCGCAACGCTCACCGACGAAGGAATCGCCCCCTTCGACCGCCAGGATTCCTCGCTTCTCAGCCTCCTTTCCCGGGCCAATGCCCTGTTGATCCGCCCGTCGCAGGACCCGCCGCGCGCCACAGGTGACCCTGTCGAATACATAGCGCTGGAAAGTTAAGACATTCTTATCAATTGCGGGCCAATCTACGGTCTGTGTCGTCGCGTTCTGCTGCTTATCCACAGAACCGTTGACACAAAACGGGAACATGCGTAGAACAAAAGACAAATGACTGACCGCGAGGGCCGCCGACATGCTGACCAAGAAGCAACTCGATTTGCTCGATTTCATCAACACGCGCATATCCCGCGACGGGGTGCCGCCTTCGTTTGACGAGATGAAGCAGGCGCTGGACCTGCGGTCGAAATCCGGCATTCACCGGCTGATCACGGCGTTGGAGGAACGGGGCTTCATTCGCCGGCTGGCGCACAAGGCGCGGGCGCTGGAAATCGTCAAGCTGCCGGAATCCCTGGGCGGGGCGCCGACCGCGACCAATGCCTTTCATCCGCGGGTGATCGACGGTGGAAGCAATGCCCCGCGCGACACCGATGGCGCTCCGATGCATGTGGTGGAAGTGCCGGTCATGGGCCGGATTGCGGCGGGCGTGCCGATCGAGGCGATCAGCCATGTCTCGCACAGGATGGCCGTTCCGGGCCAGATGCTGCGCCAGGGAGGCGACCATTATGCCCTTGAAGTCAAAGGGGATTCCATGATCGACGCCGGCATCAACGATGGCGACGTGGTGGTGATCCGCGAAACCGATACCGCCGACAATGGCGATATCGTGGTGGCGCTGATCGAAGGCCAGGAGGCCACCCTGAAACGGTTCCGCCGGGCCGGTGGCGCCATTGCGCTGGAAGCGGCCAACCCGGCCTATGAGACCCGCGTCGTGCCCGAGGACAAGGTGCAGGTGCAGGGGCGGCTGGTCGGTCTGATCCGCACCTACTGAACCTCGGGCGTCCAGAGCCGGGCGCCACTGCGGGCGACGGCGGAGTCGATTTTGTCGGTTCCGGCCTCGATGGCCAGGGCGCCGGTCCGGCGCAGGGTGTCCGGCCCGAAGGCGCGGCAGGCCGCGGGTAGATTGCCCTCGGTGTTGAAGACGACGATATCGCCGGGGCCACAGCCTGCGAAGGCCGCCCGCGCCCGTTTGCCGGAGACGTGCCAGAGGGTTCCTCCGCCCGGCAAGGCCATGCGCGCCAGCCCCTTGTCCGCCTCGGACCAACGCGCCGCGGCGGCGCTCTGATCTGCGCCATCGCCATCGTTTTCCAGCCAGACCCGCGCCACGAACCCCGATCCCCGGGCGCGGCTGAGCGCGCGGGCCTCGGGCGTCAGGATGCCGACCAGACCGCCGGTATCGGCAATCAGGATCGCGGGCCGCTCGGTCCCGGCCCAGAGAAAGAGACCGAGGGCAATCGGCATCAGCCCCAGCGTCGCCACCCGCCCGCGCCAGAGGATCACGATCAGCGCGCCGAAGCACAGCAGCGGCAGGACTGCCGGCCCGGGTGCGACCACATGGGTCAGCGCGCCGCTCCAGGAGCCGATCTCATGCGCGACGGCCAGCACCCAGGCGAGGCCTTTGCCCAGGACCCAAAGCGCCGGGGCCTCCAGGCCCAAGGGCGCGAGACAGGCGGCGACGACGGCCGCCGGCATCACCAGCACGCCCATCAGCGGCACGGTCAGAAGGTTCGCCAGCAGGCCGTATTGCGCGATCCGGTTGAAATGCGCCGCCGCCACCGGGGCCGTGGCGAACCCCGCCACGGCCGAGGACAGCATCACCATCAACACCGGCCAGAGCCAGCGCGGCACGTGCTCCGGCGCGCGGCGCAGCCGGTTGAAGACCGCCACAAGCGCCGTGGTCGCGGCAAAGGACATCTGGAACCCCGGGCCCAGCAAGGCCTCGGGGCGCAGGATCAGCACGATCAGCGCCGCCAGCGCCACCGCGCGCAGGCTGATTGCCCGGCGATCAAAGAGGATCGCGGCCAGGGCCACGGCGACCATGACGAAGGCGCGTTCGGTCGCGACATTGCCGCCGGACAGGGCGAGGTAGAAGGCCGCCGCCGCCAGGGCAAACCCGGCGGCGATCTTGCGCCCGGGCACCCGCAACGCGAGTGCCGGTATCGCGGCAAGTCCCAGGCGCAGGGTCGCGAAGACGAAGCCGGCCAGGAGCCCCATGTGCAGACCGGAAATGGCCAGAAGATGCGCGAGGTTGGTGTTGCGAAGCGCCACCTGCGTCTCCAGCCCCATGCCGGAGCGGTCGCCGGTGGTGATCGCCGCGGCAAAGGCGCCGACTTCGCCGGGCAAGGCGTCCTGCACCGCGCGCGACAGGCGCATCCGCAGCGCGAAGACCGGCTGCGCACCGTCGGGCCAGGCGCTGACCGTCACCGGCACACGGGTATAGCCCACCGCCCCGATCCGCAGGAACCAGGCGTGGCGGCGGAAATCGAAGCCGCCGGGTTCCACCGGTCCCTGCGGAGGCGAGAGGTGGCCGGTGGTCATCACCCGCAGCCCCGGCACAGGCGCGACCCCCGCCTCGGGCCCGTGCAGGGATATGCGCACCCGGTCCGGAGTGCCGCGCACCCGGTCCAGCCGCACCCGGTCGAGCGTCAGCCGCAAGGCGCCGCTGGCCGAACGATCGATGCCCACCACCCGGCCCTCGATCGGGCCGTAGTAGCGGAAATCGAGCACCGGCGCCGCAAGCCAATGCGCCCGCGCCCCGGCCAGCGACAGCCCCGCCGCCAGGAGTGCCAGCGCGACAAGGCCGGGCCCGAGCAGAGGCCCGGCCCGCCACGCGGCCAGAAACAAGCCAAGCGACAGGACCGCGAGCGCCGAAAGCGCCCAGATCGGCGGCTCCTGGTCCAGCGCGAAATAGAGGCCGATCCCGGTTGCCAGCAAGACCGGTGACCAGGGCATCCATCCGCCGCGCTGCGCCAGGAGCGCGGCGCTCAGGCCATTCATGATCCTCATGCTTGTTCCCGCGTTCTGCGGAGGGTAATCAGGCGGTCAAGCTACGACACTTCAGGTTATCAAAAGGTAAACGGCCCTCATGACCGCAGACACCCAGGTGGTGACCCGCTTCGCCCCGTCGCCCACCGGATTTCTTCACATCGGCGGCGCCCGCACCGCGCTGTTCAACTGGCTTTATGCCCGCGGGCGCGGAGGCAGGTTCCTGCTTCGGATCGAGGATACCGACCGCGCGCGCTCGACCCCCGAGGCGACCGAGGCGATCCTCAAGGGCCTTGCCTGGCTGGGGCTCGACCATGATGGCGAGGTGATCAGCCAGGCCGCGCGCGCCGACCGTCATGCCGAGGTGGCGCACCACCTGCTGGCCGAGGGCAAGGCCTACAAGTGCTTCTCGACACAGGAAGAAATTGCCGCCTTCCGCGAGGCCGCCAAGGAGGCGGGCAGCTCCACGCTGTTCCGCTCGCCCTGGCGCGACGCCGACCCCGCGACCCATCCCGACGCGCCCTTCGTCATCCGCATCAAGGCGCCGCAGGCGGGTGCGACGGTGATCCGCGACGCGGTGCAGGGCGAGGTGACGATCCGCAACGACCAGCTTGACGACATGGTCCTGCTGCGTTCGGACGGCTCGCCGGTCTACATGCTGGCGGTGGTGGTCGACGATCACGACATGGGCGTGACCCATGCGATCCGCGGCGACGATCACCTCAACAATGCCGCGCGGCAGATGATGATCTACCAGGCGATGGGCTGGCAGGTGCCGGTCTGGGCGCATATCCCGCTGATCCACGGGCCGGACGGCAAGAAACTGTCGAAACGCCATGGCGCGCTGGGGGTCGAGGACTACCAGGCGAAGGGCTATCCGGCCGCCGGGATGCGCAATTATCTTGCGCGGCTGGGCTGGAGCCACGGCGACGCCGAATTCTTTACCGATACGCAGGCGCAGGCCTGGTTCGATCTGGCCGGCATCGGCAAGTCGCCGGCGCGGTTCGATTTCAAGAAGCTGGAGAATCTCTGCGGCCAGCATATTGCCGTCTCGGAGGATGCTGCGCTGCTGCACGAACTGGAGGCCTACCTCGATGTTAGCGGCAACAGCCCCCTGACCGAGGCGCAGCGCGATGCCATGCTGCGCGGAATGTACTGCCTCAAGGAACGCGCCAAGACATTCCCGGAACTTCTTGACAAGGCGCATTTTATTCTGACCGATACGCCTGTGCGCCCGGACGAGAAAGCGGCGCGGAGCCTCGACTCAGTATCCCGTGGTATACTGGCGAGATTGACGCCGCAGTTGCAAAATGCTAGCTGGACGCGAGACGAACTCGAGGCGACCGCGACCCGGGTAGCAGAGAGCCTGGGCATGAAATTCGGCAAGATGGCCGGGCCCCTGCGGGCCGCGCTTGCCGGGCGTGCCGTGACCCCGAGCGTGTTCGACATGATGTTGGTGCTGGGCCGCGACGAGACGATTTCACGGCTGGCCCATGCCGCCGACACGGCGCCGGTTGACGAATAATCAACCATATGGCGTCACGCGATAGACAGACCGATCGCCGCGGCAATCTCGCCCCGGCCCGAGAGACGAAGGGATTACCATGGCAGACAGCAAGAAGAATGCGAAGCTAACGATTGGCGATCAGAGCTATGATCTTCCGGTACTCAGCCCGACCGTGGGGCCCGATGTCGTCGACATCCGCAAGCTCTACGGGCAGGTCGGGATCTTCACCTATGATCCGGGCTTTACCTCGACCGCGGCCTGCGACTCGACGATCACCTACATCGATGGCGAAGAGGGCGTTCTGCTGCACCGCGGCTACCCGATCGACCAGCTGGCCTCGCAGTCGCATTATCTCGAGGTCTGTTTCCTGCTGCTCTACGGCTACCTGCCGACCGCCAGCGAGCTGGAGGATTTCGAGTCCCGCGTGACCAACCACACCATGCTGCACGAGCAGATGCAGTATTTCTTCCGCGGTTTCCGCCGCGATGCCCATCCGATGGCGATCATGGTGGGCGTGGTCGGCGCGATGTCGGCCTTCTATCACGACAGCACCGACATCAGCGATCCCTGGCAGCGCGAGGTCGCCTCGATCCGGCTGATCGCCAAGATGCCGACGATTGCCGCCTGGGCCTACAAGTACCACGTCGGCCAGCCGATCGTCTATCCGCGCAACGATCTCGACTATGCCTCGAACTTCCTGCGCATGTGTTTCTCGGTGCCCTGCGAGGATTACGAGGTCAACCCGATCCTCAGCCGCGCGATGGACCGGATCTTCACCCTGCACGCCGATCACGAGCAGAACGCCTCGACCTCGACGGTGCGTCTGGCCTCGTCGTCCGGCGCCAACCCCTTTGCCTGCATTGCCGCGGGCATCGCCTGTCTCTGGGGGCCGGCGCATGGCGGTGCCAACCAGGCCTGTCTCGAGATGCTCAAGGAGATCGGCTCGCCCGAGAACATCCCCGAGTACATCCGCCGCGCCAAGGACAAGGACGATCCCTTCCGCCTGATGGGCTTCGGCCACCGGGTCTACAAGAACTTCGACCCGCGCGCCAAGGTGATGAAGCAGAGCGCCGACGAGGTGCTTGACCTGCTGGGCATCGAGAACAATGCCGTGCTCGCCACCGCCAAGGAGCTGGAAAAGCAGGCGCTGGAAGACCCTTACTTCGCCGAGAAGAAGCTGTTCCCCAACGTGGATTTCTATTCCGGCATCATCCTCGAGGCGATGGGTTTCCCGACCTCGATGTTCACCCCGATCTTCGCGGTGTCGCGCACCGTGGGCTGGGTGAGCCAGTGGAAGGAAATGCTGAACGATCCGCAGAACAAGATCGGCCGTCCGCGCCAGCTCTACCTCGGCGAGACGCAGCGCGACTACGTGGATATCGAAAAGCGCTGAAGCCTGCGCGACCAAAGATTGAAAAGCGCCCCTGTCCAGCGGGGGCGCTTTGCTTTCGGGGGCCTGCCCGGTGGCGCGTGCGGGAGCCTCCGGCGGGAGTTTTTCCGGCAAGATGAAGCATGGGGTCCGCCTGGGAGGGCAGCGGATCGTCCGGACCCCCGGGCGGCGCATCCCGGACCGGTTTACATGTGAATGACCCGGTCGAAGGCGTCGAGCACGCTTTCGTGCATCATCTCGCTCAGGGTCGGATGCGGGAAGACGGTGTGCATCAGGTCTTCCTCGGTGGTCTCGAGCTGGCGGGCGACAACGTAGCCCTGGATCAGTTCGGTCACCTCGGCGCCGACCATATGCGCGCCCAGCAGCGCGCCGGTTTTCGCGTCGAAGATCGTCTTGACCAGGCCCTCGGGTTCGCCGAGCGCGATGGCCTTGCCATTGCCGATGAAGGGGAAGCGGCCGATTTTCAGCTCGTACCCGGCCGCTTTCGCCTGGGCCTCGGTCAGGCCGACGCTGGCGATCTGCGGCTGACAATAGGTGCAGCCCGCGATGGCATCGGGGTCGACCGGATGCGGATCGCCGCCGGCGATGCGTTCCGCCACCATGACGCCTTCGTGGCTGGCCTTGTGCGCCAGCCAGGGCGCGCCGGCCAGATCGCCGATGGCATAGAGCCCGGGGACGCCGGTGCGGCATTGCGCATCGGTCTTCACATGGGTCTTCTCGACCGTCACGCCCAGATCCTCCAGCCCCAACCCCTCGGTATTGCCGACGATGCCGACGGCGGAAATCACCGTGTCGAAGGTTTCCTTCGTGACTTTGCCGCCCTGCTCGATATGGGCGGTGACCTGGCCCTTGGCGCGGTCCAGTTGCTTGACCATCGCCTTTTCGCGGATCGTCATGCCCTGTTTTTCAAAGGCCTTTTTCGCGAAAGCCGAGATCTCGGCGTCTTCCACCGGCAGGATGCGGTCCATCACCTCGACCACCGTGGTTTTCGCACCGAGCGTATTGTAGAAGCTGGCGAATTCGATGCCGATGGCGCCCGATCCGATCACCAGCAGCTTTTTCGGCATGTGCGGCGGCAAGAGCGCGTGCTTGTAGGTCCAGACCAGCTCGCCATCGGCCTCGAGCCCCGGCAATTCGCGCGCCCGCGCGCCGGTGGCCAGCACGATGTTTTTTGCCGCAAGCGTCTCGGTGCCCTTGTCGGTCCTGACCGCCACCTTGCCCTGGGCGGGCAGGGTCGCCTCGCCCATGAAGGTGGTGATCCTGTTCTTCTTCATCAGGTGGCCGATGCCGGAGTTGAGCTGTTTGGCCACCCCGCGCGAGCGTTTGACCACCGCGTCGAGATCGAAGGACACCGCACCGGCCTTCAGACCGAAGTCGCCGGCGCGGCCCATCAGGTGGAACACCTCGGACGACCGGAGCAGCGCCTTGGTGGGGATGCAGCCCCAGTTCAGGCAGATGCCGCCCATATGCTCGCGTTCGACGATGGCCACCTTCAGGCCCAGTTGCGCGCCGCGGATGGCGGCGACATAGCCGCCTGGCCCCGCGCCGATCACGATCATGTCAAAGCCCTGATCCGCCATCGATTTCCTCCCTGACCTTTGCCGGGAAGGCTAGCCCATGGCGCGGGCCGCATCAATCCGAATGGCTCAGCTGGCCTTGCGCATCTCCTGCATGGTCTCGCCATAGCCGCCGCCGGACAGGAATTCGCGTTCCGGGGCGGTATCGCGGCGCGCCAGCGCCTCGTTGCGATAGGGGAAACGGCCGAACTTGCGGATGATCTCGCGGTGGACCTGGGCGTGCAGCAGGTTGCTGCCCCCTTCGGGCATCCGCTCGGCCATCAGCCGCACGCAGCGGTCCTGGTCGCAGAGGTTCTCGGAATGCATCAGCGGCAGGTAGAAGAACTGCCGCGCAGGCGGGTCGATCTTCATGTCAAAGCCCTTGCGGATCGCGCTTTTCGCCGCCGCCAGGGCGATCGCGTCCGAGGCAAAGGCCTTGGCCGTGTCGCGGAACATGTTGCGCGGAAACTGATCCAGCAGGATCAGGTAGGCCAGGGTCCCCTCGGGAGAGGTCAGCCACTGCGCGTGGCGTCCTTCCATCGCGCCCTGCCAGGCGTCCTCGTATGTGTCGCGGATCTCCGCATCCAGCGCATCGCTGCCCTGATACCAGCCCTTGGGGCCTATCTCATCCAGCCAATAGGCCAGGATTTCCTCGGGTGTTACCATAACTGGTCTCCTCACATTCACCCCCGGCACATGGATGTTACGAAATAATTAACAAGATTGAACTTCACGAATTACTTCAAAGTTAACAAATCAGGAGGGGTTTTCGGGCTCTTCCTCCTCATAGGCTGCAACTTCCTGGGCCGCTTCAACCGTGACGAGAGAAGCCGTCGGCAGGACCGGCGCATAGCTGGTGGTATCCTCGATCTGGATCGAGGGCCGCACCGTGGCGCGATAGGCGGCATAGGCGGCCAGCGAGAACATCAGCAGGCCGATATAGAGGAAATAGCCCATCGGGCCGAAGTAGCCCATCGCCCAGCCGGTGATCAGCGGACCGGAGATTGCGCCGACACCGTTGATGAAGATCATCCCGCCGGAGGCCGCGGCCATATCCTCGACCTCGAGGTAGTCGTTGGTATAGGCCAGCAGCAGCGAATAGAGCGGGTTCGACATGCCGCCCACGGTGAAAGCTGCCAGCAGCAGCACCGGAAAGACCGCGCCCATCACCGCGCCAAGCGCCGCGCCGAAGCCGCAGACCACCGCCACGATGAGGATCAGCATCCGCCGGTCCATGCGGTCCGACAGCCAGCCCAGCGGGTATTGCACCAGCAACGCGCCGATATAGAAGGCCGAGACGAACATCGAGATCTGGCCCAGCGACAACCCGGCCTCCGACCCGTAAACCGCCGCCATGCCGAACTGTGCCGAGAACACCCCGCCCAGCATGAACATGCCGACACAGCCCAGCGGCGAGATGCCGTAAAGCGCGCGCAGCGACAGCGGCTTGGTGGTGTCGAAGGCCGGCGTCGGCGAGATCGACAGCAGGATCGGCGCAAAGGAGACCGAGACCAGCACCGAGATGATGACAAACAGCGTATAGCCCGAGGGATCGGCCACCAGCAGCAACCCCTGCGCGGTGACGATGCCGGCCATCTGGACGATCATGTAGGCCGAAAGGGTCTGGCCGCGGGTCTCGTTGGTGGCGGCATTGTTGAGCCAGCTTTCCGCGGTCACGTAGACGCCCGAGAAGCAGAAGCCGATGATCACCCGCCCGATGGTCCAGGAGACCGGATCGGTCAGCGTCGGGTAAAGGATCAGCACCGCCGAGATGAACGAGCCCAGCGCCGCGAAGACCCGCACATGGCCGACCCGCCGGATCATCTCGGGCGCAAGGCGCGAGCCGCCGAGAAAGCCCACGAAGTAGGCCGACATGACGACCGACATCTCGAGGGTGGAAAACCCCTCGATCTCGCCCCGGACGCCCAGCAGCGTGCCCTGCAACCCGTTTCCGACCATCAGGAGCAATATGCCCAAAAGCAGCGCCCAGGCATTCTGAATGACGACCAACATGCGAAAAATCCCTTGTTTTCCGACAGGTTGATGCCGGATCGGTGGCAGTGCTGGCCCAATAGCGACTCAAGAGGGGCTGGTTCTGACGCCTCTCAGATTAACCCTTCGGGATCAAGAGCGAGGCATCGCCATAAGAGAAAAACCGGTAGCCGTTTTCGACGGCATGATCGTAGATCCGGCCGATCCGCACGCGCCCCATCAGCGCCGAGACCAGCATCAGCAGGGTCGAGCGCGGCAGGTGGAAATTGGTCATCAGCGCATCGGTGACTTTGAACTCGAAGCCGGGATAGATGAAGATGTCGGTCTCGCCCTGCCAGGGCCGGATCGCGCCGGTCGCGCGCGCGGCGGTCTCGATCAGGCGCAGCGCGGTGGTGCCGACCGGGATCACCCGGTGCCCCGCGGCCCGGGTGGCGGCGATCTCGGCGGCGGCCGCTTCGCTGACCTCGCCCCATTCGGCGTGCATCCGGTGGGTGGTCACATCCTCGACCTTGACCGGCAGGAAGGTGCCGGCGCCGACATGCAGGGTCACCTTGGTAAACGCCACCCCGCGCGCCTCCAGCGCTGCCAAGAGCGGCGCATCGAAATGCAGCGAGGCGGTGGGCGCGGCGACCGCCCCCTTCCGGTCGGCCCAGACGGTCTGGTAGTCGTCCTTGTCGCGCGCATCCGCCGGGCGCAGCGCCTCGATATAGGGCGGCAGCGGCATCGCCCCGGCCTCGGCCAGCGCGGCGTCGAAATCCTCGCCCGCGAGGTTGAAGCGCAACCGCCCCTGCCCCTCGGCGCGGCCCTCCAGGGTCGCCGACAGCGCCTCGGAAAAGCGGATCACCTCGCCATCGGCCACCTTCTTCAAGGGTTTGACCAGCGCGCTCCAGGTACCGTCGGCCTGCGGCTCCAGCAGGGTCACGCCGATCTTCGCCTGCGTCGCCCCCTGCGCGCCGATGCGATGCCGGACACCCGAGAGCCGCGCCGGAATGACCCTGGTGTCGTTGAGCACCAGCCGATCCCCGGGGCGCAGCCAGTCCGGCAGGTCGAAGACATGGCCATCGCGGATCGCATCGCCCTCGGCCACCAGCAGGCGCGCCGAGGACCGGGGCCGCGCGGGTCTGGTGGCAATCCGCTCTTGCGGCAGGTGAAAGTCGAAATCCGAAAGCTGCATGCCGCCCTCTACCCAACCGCACCGCCCAGCACAATATCCCGCCACCCCGAAGGCGCGACCAAGCCTCCTCTCCCCACACCGGTCCTTCTCTGGTTTCAAAATATCCTGGGGGAGTCGCCAAAGGCGACGGGGGCAAAGCCCCCCAAAAAAGAAACGGCAACACCTAGCGCTGCACCGTCGGCGGCGGCCGGCGAAAGATCTCGCGGAACATCCCCGGCGTCAGCGCCGACAGCGGGTTGACCGAGATCCGCGGATTGTCCGACCGGCCCTTGAGGGTGAAGTTGAACCCGAACAGCCCCTCGCCCTTGCGCGAGAACAACTGGCCGACGAAGTTCACCACGTAGATCGGCGAGAGCACGCCCTGCATGTCCATCGTCTTGCTGGCCAGGTCGTAATAGCCGTCCAGCGTGATGCCCATCGAGGGGCCCACCGCCGACGACCGGGTCAGGATCACCTGTCTGGGCGTCAGGCGGAACCGCGCCTCGACCTCCTGGAACGAGATGCCCTGCCCGCCCAGTTGCTCGAGCAGCCCGATCACCGAGATCGCGCTCAGCAGTTCCGCCATCACCGGCGCATTGCGGATGCGCGTGCTGACGATGTCCAGCTCGCCATCGAAGGTGCCGGGCGCGCCGGTGGGCACCAGCTTGAGGTGGAAACTGCCGCCATGGACATTCTTCAGCAGCCCCGCATCGCGCAGCACCCCGCCCGCATCGTCGGCCTTGACCACGAAGCGCTGGCCGCGCTCGGTCGGGGTCACCGATCCGCGCAGCGGCGTGCCGCCGTTCAGCTTGGCCTGGAAGGCGCCGCCCAGCCCCCCCTGGGTGGAGAATTGGCCGCGAAACCCGGTCAGGACGATGCCGTCGGTGATCTGCAACCGGTCGGGCGCAAGCGTCAGCGGGCCCGAGGCGCGGGCGGCCCCGCCCCGCGCGCCGCCGCCGGTGGTGGCAAACGGCGCAGCGCGCATGTCGATCCGCCCGCCCGCGATCGTCACCGCGGGCGGCACGCCCTTGCCCCGCCCGGTCAAAAGGACCGGCGCATCCAGCCAGGACCCGGCGCGCAGCCGGTCGAGGGTGAGCGCCCGCAGCCCGCCGCCCGGGCTCAGATCCAGCCGCCCCGCCAGGCTCAGCCCCGGCGCCGAGAGCGACAGCCGGTCGATCCGCGCCGGCGTCGACAGGGTGCCGTCGATCTGCAACTGCCCGGTGGCCTCGCGGCCCATGGACCAGCCGATCGCCTCCAGCCGCAACCCCAGCCCCGCAAGGTTCGAACTCAGCGAAAACGACGGCGCCACCCCGCGTTTCAGGTCCATCTCCAGCCGCCCCGTGCCGCGCCCCGAGACCGTGCCCGGCGGCAACTCGATGGAAAATGCGTCGAGAAAGGCATTCGACAGCGCCACATCCGCCTCGACCCGCGCGCCCTGTTCCAGCGCGCCGGGCCCCAGCGGCGTCTGCCAGAAACCGTCGAAGGCCACCCCTTCCAGCGTGCCCTGGCCTTCGATCCGCAGGCTGGCATTCTCCGCCGCAAAACGCAGGGTCTCGGCCGCCAGCACCTTGTTCGGCACCAGCGAGGTCGAGCGCACATCGAAGCCCTGCCCCTCGACCGCCCAGAGCACCTCGGTCGGCGCCGGTTTCGGCTTCAGCGGGAAATTGATGTCGCCCGTCACCCGCAAGGCCCCATCGGCAATGTCGATGCCCCGGCCCGCCTTGTCGAGCGCGCTCAGGGGTTCGCGGTTGAGCAGCCAGAGTGCGGCGGGAATCGGCCCCGTGGCATTCAGCGCCACATGCGCCGGCGCCGGCTTGACCGCCAGGTCGGGGATGGTGAACACCGTGCCCGCGGCCTCCAGCGCGCCGCCTTCCTCCGCCGTGACGGTGCCGCGGTCGACGCTGACCACCAGCCGGTTGTCCTCGATCTGCACCAGCCCCGCGGCGCCGGTCACCGGCGGCATGTTGCGCATGAAGCGCACGCTGGCGTCGGCCACCTCGGCGCTGAAATAGACCTCCGGCTTGCTGCCGTCGGGGCGTGCCTGCAGGCTGACCGCGATATTGCGCAGGCTGCCGGCCAGCACATTGTCGGCAATCCAGGTGCGGGTCTTGGTCTTGATGTCGGCAGGCCAGAAACTCAGAATCCGCTCCGGCCCGATCTCGTCGATCCCGCCCATCAGCGAGATGTCCCAGCCTTCGGGCGCCGCACTGACCCGACCGTTCAGCCGCATCCGCGTGCCTTCGTCGACCAGCGCCAGCCGCCCGATCCGCAGGGCAAAGGGATCGAGCGCCAGGTGGAAATCCAGGTCGGCCGAGGTCAGCGACCGGGGCGCATCGAAGATCGCGTTGGGATTGGCCGAGATCCCGGCCAGTTTCACCTGTCCCTGCAGGCCCTTGGGCAACCCGCGCGCACCTTCCTCGAGGATCGCCGTCGCCTCGCCCGTCGCACTGCCCCAGTCGCTGGCCACGGCAAATTCGCCGAACCGCAGCAGGTTGTCGCGCGGCTCATAGCTGAAATAGGTGCGCGCCTCGGAAAACGGGATCGGGCGGGTGGCATCGCTGGGTTGCAGCACGCCTTCGCCGATCCGCAGCGTCGCGTTGAGCAGGCCCAGCTTGCCGTCCTCGTTGAACGAGGTCCGCAGGCTGCCCGAGATCGGCGCCCGCAGCACCCCCAGCCAGGCCAGCGCGGCGCTCTGGCTGGCGATATCGCCCGACGAGACCTCGTCGACGCTGAGCCCGAGGCTGACCGCGTTCGAGCCGATGGTGCTCTCGCCGAAAAGCTCCAGCGTGGCGGCATAGGAGCGCCCGCTGAGCAGCGCGAAATCGCCGCGCATCTGCAACAGATCGCCCTCACGCGTCAGGTTCAGCCGCCCGCCGTCCACCGTCCAGGTCCGCCCGGCGCGGGCATCCTGGTAGCCCAGGGTCACGGCGCTGATGTCGACCTCCTGCAGCGCGGCGAAGCGCGGCTGGTAGATGAAATCGTCGATCCGCGAGATCAGCCCGTTCAGCCCGATCCCGCTGGCGCCAAGCCCGCCGCCGAAGGCAATGTCGAAATCGCCCTGCGCATTGCGGTGCAATTGCAGAAAGACGCCGGCGACCGAGATGGTCCTCGGCTGCACCTGGCCTTCCAGCAGGGTGCGCCGGGCGATGGTGATCTCGGCCTGGCTGAGCGTCAGCAGCACCCGCCCGCTGGCGGCCTCGCGCAGTTCGACATTCGACAGCGAGATCTCGGGGCGCAGGTCGCGCTGCACGAACAGCGTCATGTCCGAGAACTGCAACTCGTAGCCCGGCAGTTGCTGCGCCAGCCGCGCCTCGATCTCGGCGCGCATCCAGTCCGGCGCGCTGAGCGGCTTGCCCAGCAGCGACCAGCCGATCACCGCCAGCCCGCCCAACAGCAGGCTCATGCTGAGCACCACCCAGAATCCGGCCCTGGCCAGCCGCGCACCTCGGCCGCGGCGGCGGCGGGTCCGGTCTGGCAGCCCGGCGGCGCCCCCGTCAGAAGGCCCCGTCTCTGCGGATTCGACGCTCACTGAGGGCCAATGCCTCCCATGGTTCGACAAGCCCGCTTTCCTCTGGCCTGCCCTTGCTTAATATGTGGTGAAACCGCGCCAACCAAGGGATTGCAAATCACATGTCGAAAGCTGTCATTCAAACCGGCGACAAAGTACCGGACATCACCCTGCCCCGCGATGGCGGCGAGACCGTCGCGCTGAGCGCCCTGCGCCCGGCGCCGGTGGTGCTGTTCTTCTATCCGCGCGACCTCACCTCGGGCTGCACCAGGGAGGCGATCGCCTTTTCCGGGCTGAAGCCCGAGTTTGACGCCGCCGGGGCCCATGTCTTCGGCATTTCCAAGGATTCGGTGAAAAGTCACGACAAGTTCGTTGCGAAACATGATCTGACTGTACCGCTTCTGTCCGACGAAGCCACGGATATCGCCGAGCAATTCGGCGTCTGGCAGGAAAAGAAGATGTACGGCAAGACCTTCTGGGGCATCGTGCGCTCGACCTTCCTGATCGATGGCGAAGGGCGCCTGGTGCGCGAATGGCACAAGGTTAAGGTCGACGGCCATGCCGAGGAGGTGCTGGACGCGGTGCGCGGGCTGTGACCCGCACGCTGGCCGGGATGGCCACCGAAGTGCTGACCACCGCCGATGGCCGCGAAAAGACCCGCCTGTCGCACCGACATGCGGCCGCCTGGTTCGCCGCGCGCAAGGCCGGAACGCCGCTGGAGATCGGCCAGGCCACGCCACCGCTGCGGCCCGCCCGGCCCGAGAAACCCGAACTGCTGTCGCCGCGCGAGGTGCCGAAACGCAAACCCGGCAGCCCGGCGGGGCGCCTCGCCCTGCTGCACGCGGTGGCGCATATCGAGTTGAACGCGGTCGACCTGCACTGGGACATCATCGCGCGCTTCACCGATGTGAAAATGCCGCCCGGCTTCTACGACGACTGGGTCAAGGCCGCCGACGAGGAATCCAGGCATTTCAATCTTGTCTGCGACTGTCTTGAAGCGCTGGGCAGCCATTACGGCGCCCTGCCTGCCCATGCCGGCATGTGGCGCGCCGCCGAGGATACCGCCGAGGATCTGCTTGGCCGGCTGGCGGTGGTGCCCATGGTGCTGGAGGCACGCGGGCTTGACGTGACGCCGGGCATGATCGCGCTGTTTCGCAAGGCCGATCTCCCCGGCGCGGTCGACGCGCTCGAGGTGATCTATGCCGAGGAGGTGGCCCATGTCGCCTATGGCTCGAAATGGTTCCATTTCCTCTGCGGGCGCCACGATCTCGACCCCAAGGACGTGTTTCACGCGCTGGTCACAAAATATTTCAAAGGCCCGCTGAAACCGCCCTTCAACGAGGAAAAACGCGCCGAAGCGGGCCTGCCCCCTGATTTCTACTGGCCGCTGGTGGAAGACAGCACCGCCTGACGCAACGTCACCCCAACACCCCCGACCCCCGGGACAACCCATTCTAGATCGGCGATTTTTCGCCCATTTGCCGGTTTCGGCAAAGGTTCGCCGAATCGGCGCCGGATGCAAACTTGCGCGTCTGTAAAGCTCTGGTTAAGGAAGTTCCGGGGACCGGTGCGAGCAGAGCTGCGCCAAAAGACTGGAACAACACGGGGGCAGCTGCGGTGCGGACACGGCTTGCGATCAAGGCTCATGCGATCCTGGGGCGGGTATTCCCCGAACGGCGGCTGTTTCTGCGGTCCGAGACCGACACCCGCTTCATCCGGCTGAAATCCGAAACCCAGTTCATCGCCTTCACCGGCAGCGCCCTGGTCATCGCCTGGACGATCATCGCCACCGCCATCCTGCTGATGGATTCCATCGGCGCCGGCAACTTCCGCGAACAGGCCAAGCGCGAACAGCAGACCTACATGGCCCGGCTGAACGCCCTGAGCATGGAGCGCGACGCCCGCGCCTCCGACGCCCTGGCCGCGCAGGAACGGTTCAACTCGGCGCTGGAACGCATCTCGGTCATGCAGTCGGAACTGCTCGGCTCCGAGATCCGCGCCCGCGAGCTGGAAACCGGGATCGAGGTGATCCAGACCACGCTGCGCAACGTGATGAAGACCAAGAAGACCGTCGAAGCCGAATATGCTGAGTTGAAAGAGGCGATCGAGACTGGTGGTTCCCTGCCCGGCCAGTCGGGCATGGCCGACAACGAGACCGTCGATCTTCTGGCCTCGGCACTGGAACGCACCGCCCAGGAACGCGACAAGGTGGTGGCCGATGCCCAGCAGGCGCTGGTCGCCGCCGACGAGATGGCCACCGAGCTGCGCCTGATGGAAGAGAAGAACGACGCCATCTTCCGCCAGCTCGAAGAGGCGATGACCATTTCCGTCACCCCGCTGGACAAGATGTTCAAGGCGGCGGGCATGAACCCCGACAATATCCTCGACAAGGTGCGCGCCGGCTATTCCGGCCAGGGCGGCCCGCTGATGCCGCTGAGCTTCTCGACCCGCAGCGGCGAGCTGACCGACGAGACCAAGCGCGCCAACCGCATCCTCAACCAGATGGACCGGCTCAACCTCTACCGCATCGCCGCCTCGCGCGCGCCTTTCGCCTCGCCGCTGAAAGACGCCTATCGCTTCACCTCCGGGTTCGGCTATCGCTGGGGCCGCCTGCACGCGGGCACCGACTTCGCCGGACCGCACGGCACGCCGATCTATTCCACCGCCGATGGCGTCGTGGTCCATGCCGGCTGGCAGTCCGGATACGGCAAGCTGGTCAAGATCCAGCACGAGTTCGGCATCGAGACCCGCTATGCGCATATGTCGAAAATCCGCGTGACCAAGGGCCAAAGGGTCTCGCGCGGTGAACGCATCGGTGATATGGGGAACACAGGACGTTCCACCGGCACGCATCTGCACTACGAAGTCCGTGTCGGCGGCAAAGCCGTCAATCCAATGATATATCTGAAGGCTGCGAAAGATGTTTTCTAAGAGCAAGATCAACGAGCCCGGCCCGAAAGCCGAAGAAGGAGGCGCACCTGTGGCACAAGAAGCCAAGAAGCCGATCATGCCGTCCCAACCGGACTACAAGCCCGCAGCCAGCCCCAAGGCCAAGCCGCCCGCATCGGTTCTCTCGGCGGATCTGCACGTTGTCGGCAACATGAAGACCACCGGTGACGTCCAGGTCGAAGGCACCATCGAGGGCGACATCCGCGCGCATCTTCTGACCATCGGCGAGAGCGCCACCATCAAGGGCGAGTGCATTGCCGACGACGTGGTGATCAACGGTCGCATCGTGGGCCGCGTCCGTGGGTTGAAAGTCCGCCTGACCGCGACCGCGCGGGTCGAGGGCGACATCATCCACAAGACCATCGCCATCGAGAGCGGCGCCCATTTCGAGGGCTCCGTCCAGCGCCAGGACGATCCGCTCAACGGCAAGGCCAAGAACGCCCCCGGCGGCCAGCCGCCGCGTCCGGCCGGTCAGGCCTGAGATAAGACCTCATCGCATCGTAAAGGGCCCCGCTTCGTGCGGGGCTTTTTTTCGCCTTTTGAGGGTTCGATTCAATCCTATTTGTAGAATGCGGCGCACACCTAAAAATGGCAGCTATGCGCAGATAGCGACCTTTGCAAAACCTCAACGCACTGAGTATTTTTAGTAGTCAAATGGGTTTACTGGCATTGATACTCCACAATCGCGACCCATGAACCGCTCGACCTCGACCACAAACCCATAAGAGAGCGTCAGAAGCGCTTTGAAATCCTCTGCAAGCAAAAATGTATCACTAATCAATTCGTGGCCGATTGTTTCTGTGGCTCGGAAGGCTTTGCCGTGTGAAAATTCGTTTCTTAGCTGAACTATGCCAACAGGGTCATTCTGTTTGACGCGTTTTCTCATGTGTCCCTGCTCTTCGGTAAACGCCAAAGTCTCTATATCGAACCCCAAGCTCAATGCGCGCCTTAGGGTTTGATTGCTAAGATTTTTGTGCTCCCCCCTATCCATTGCGTGATCTTCTGACAGTTTCGCCTGTTCACCGACTTCATAAGTGGCTTGGCTTAGTGCTCCCTCTATTCCGTGCAGCAGGCAGGTTACTCCCGCTAGAAAAAACGCAGGCTGTGGCTTCGAACATCGCACGGCTTCGACAAAGAAGTGCCGCGAAGCCATGCCTGTAAGGTGGCTTTCAAAGAAAGACAAGTTTTCAGATATCAGTATTTCCCGTTCAATATCAATTAACATGCTTTGGCTTGCCCCCCTGTTCCTACATGGCTCCATGGCTATCTTTTGCGAGACAATTTGTCAGCAGCCAAACCCGAGCATGTGCGTCCGCTTCGGGCTGAGACCAGCCAATGCTTGTGACGATGCGGAAGGCAGCAAGAATCCTGCCCTCAAGCCTCCAGTTCCGCATCCCAATACAGGAAATCCACCCAGCTCTCGTGCAGGTAGTTCGGCGGAAACTTCCGCCCCATGTTGCGCAATTCCTCCGCCCCTGGCTGGCGCGGCGGTTTGCGCAGGGACATGCCGGCGCGGGTCAGCGACTTTGACCCTTTCCTCAGGTTGCAGGGCGCGCAGGCGGCCACCACGTTCTGCCACGAGGTCACGCCCCCCGATGCCCGCGGCACAACGTGGTCGAAGGTCAGCTCGCGCCGGTTGCCGCAGTACTGGCAGCGGAATTCGTCCCGCAGAAAAAGATTAAAGCGCGTGAAGGCCACGCGCTTTTGAGGTTTGACGTAGTCTTTCAGCACCACCACGCTGGGTATCCGGATGGTGGTCGAGGGGCTGCGGACCAGGGTGTCGTATTCGGCGACGATATCCACCCGGTCCAGCCAGGCCGCCTTGATCGCGTCCTGCCAGGGCCAGAGCGACAGCGGATAATAGGACAAGGGCCGGTAATCCGCGTTCAGCACCAGTGCGGGGAACTGTTTCAGCGCCGAGGGGGCGCGGACGAACTCCGTCCTGAAGTCACCGTGCATGGTTCGTCTAATCCTCTTGTTCGCTCCGTCATGCCCCGGATCCGGCGTCGCCGGACCGCCTGTTGTCACCGCGACTATATCTCGCGTTCGCGCTCAGACAACCCTCAAGGGTTTGGCCGTCTGTCACGGGCGGGTAACCGTTACGCGACGGTCGCATGTCCCGAGGGCGCCGGGGTGGGGCTCTGAGTGGAAAAATAGCGGGGCAAGGCGGGAAATCGAGAGATCTTTTGTGCCTGTCTGGCACCCGGGCGGCGGCAAAGCCGGGCGCTGGCGCAGGGCCCGCGGCTTTGCTAGGCTGGCGCCATGACCTGCCCTCCCCAGATCGGCGGCGTGCTGGAAGCCGCGCTTTATGCCGAGGATCTCGCGGCGGCCGAGTCGTTTTACGGCGGGCTGATGGGCATGAAGGTGGTGCTGCGCCTGCTGCCGCGCCATGTCTTCTTTCGCGCCGGGCAGACGGTGCTGCTGGTGTTCAACCCGTGCGAGACCGCCAGACCCTCGGGCAATCCCGACCTGCCGGTGCCCGCGCATGGCGCGCGGGGGCCGGGGCATGTCTGTTTCGCCGCCACCCGCGACGAGATTGCCGCCTGGCGCCAGGTGTTCCGCGACGCCGGGGTCGCGCTGGACGCGGAGTTCGACTGGCCCAATGGCGCGCGCTCGCTCTATGTCCGCGATCCGGCGGGCAATTCGGTGGAGTTCGCCGAGCGCCGGCTCTGGTTCTGAGCGGGGGAACGGCGCGGATGCGCGCTGTCGCGGCCCCCGACGCACGCCGTCATCCCGGGCTTGACCCGGGATCTCATGGCTCCGGGAGATCCCGGGTCAAGCCCGGGATGACGGTGGCACCAGTGACCCGCCCAATGCCGCCCTCGCCAGCGTCCTCAGAACCCGCACTTGTCGCGCAGGAAGGCCAGGGCCACGCCCAAGCCGTCGGGCGCGATGCCATGCGCGGTGCCCTTCATGATATGGGCGAAGACCTCCTTGAACCCGGCCTTCTGCAGCGCCTCCGCCGCTTCGGGCAGGCTCTGCACCGGCACCACGTCGTCCTGATCGCCATGCACCAGCAGGATCGGCGGGAAGCTCACCGCCTCGTCCACCAGCGACTCCGGCGCCAGCAACCGGCCGGAAAAGCCCACCACGCCGGCCACCGCATCCTCGCGGCGGGGGGCCACGTGCAAGCTCATCATCGTGCCTTGCGAAAACCCCAAGAGCGCCACCTGCTCGGGCAGCACGTCCTCGTCCACCATGACGCTGTCGAGATAGGCGTTGAGGTCGTTGATCGCGCGGCCCATCCCGGCCTCGGCTTCCTCTTCGCTGGACCCGTCGATCCAGGGGATCGGGAACCACTGGAACCCCATCGGCGACCCGGCGCAGGCCTCGGGCGCATCGGGCGCCAGGAACAGCGTGTCGGGCAGGTGTTCGGCCAGCGGATCGGCCAGCCCCAGAAGATCGGCGCCATTGGCCCCGTAGCCGTGCAAGAAGATTACCACCGAGCGTGTCTCGCCCGAGACCGGCGCCTTGCGGCCGGATGTCAATACGCGGGTCATCGGATCCCTTCCCTGTCTTTCGCCACCCTGTAGTAGGCCCAGAGCGCGCGGGCCGCAACCGATCGCCAGGGCGACCAGGCCTCGGCCATCTGCCCCAGCGCCTTTTCCTTCGGCCGCTCGGGCAGGTCGAACAGCAGGCGGGCGGATTCCTGCAAAGCGAGATCGCCGGGCGCAAAGACATCCGCCCGTCCGAGCGAGAACATGGCGTAGATCTCCGCCGTCCAGGTGCCGATTCCCTTGACCGAGACCAGCGTGGCGACGACCTGGGCGGTCTCCACCCCCCTCAGCCGGTCGAAGTCGATCCCGGCCTCGGCCAGCGCGCGGGCATAGGTGGCCTTCTGGCGACTGAGGCCCAGCGCGCGCAGGCTGTCCTCGTCGCTGGCGCGCAGGGCCTCGGGGGTGACCATGCCCGCGTCCTGCAACCGCCCCCAGATCGCCGCGGCCGAGGCCACCGAGACCTGCTGGCTGACCATGGCGCTCAGCAATTGGGCGAACCCGTCGGGCCTGCGCCGCAGCGGCAGGGGGCCGCAGGCATCGAGCGCCGGCCCGAAGCGCGGATCGGCGCGGCGCAGCCAGGCCGCGCCCTCGGCCACGCAGGCCTCGGTCGTTATGATCCGGCCTATGCCAGCCATGCGTCGATCCGTGCCAGCGCCGCCGCAACATCGCGCACCACCGGCACCGGCGGCAGGACGGGCCGGTCGATCATGCCGACCCGCAGCCCGAGCCGCCGCGCCGCCGCCAGCTTGGGCCAGCCGCCCGGCCCGCCGGCATTGCGCAGGATCAGCCAGTCGATCCGCAGCCGCCGCAAGAGCGCCTGCTCGCCTGCCACCGAAAACGGCGCCTGCCCCCGAAGGAACCGGCCGCGGGGCAAGGGAAAGGGCGCATGGTGATCGCTGATCTGGCGGGCAATGACGTAGACCCCGTTCAGGCAGGCAAAGCGCATCAGGGTCGCGCGCCCGGTGGCCAGAAAGACCCGCTCGCCGGGGACAACATGCGCGCGCGCCGCCCGTTCGTCGCGCAGCGCCACCCAGCGGTCGCGCCGGGTGGGCCGCCAGGGCGGCCGCTCCAGCCGCAGGATCGGCAGGCCCG